>JACRKC010000076.1 GCA_016235555.1 Verrucomicrobiota bacterium | reverse complement strand
GAGTCCGTCGCGGGAAGCGAAGCGGCGGGGTTCGGCGACCCCGCCCTACAATCGTCGGATGGCGCCAACCAAGCCTGCCGTAGCGATGACTTGGTGTCGCGGCTGGCCGTCAGCCGTCACCCACGCTCCGTCCCAAGTGCCCTTTTCCAAGGCTTGCTCAGGGCAGCGCGCGGATGAAGAGCTCCTTGTAGTAGGTGGTGCTCTTCGGATCGTGGCCTTGGATCGCGATCAAACCCTCGGAGATCTTCCGCCCGGCCGAGTTCTTGGTTTTCACCGGATCCCAGTCGGCCGGTTGTGTCCAGTCGACCGTCGTCTTGCCGTTGATCTGGATCAGCACGCGTTTGCCCTCGACCTTGATGTAGTAGTCGAACCACTCGAAGTCCTTGCTCGGCGCATTGTCGTTCACGTCGGACACGCCGTAGAGTCCGCCGGTCTTCTTGCGGTCGGTGTGCGTGGAGTTCACCTGGCATTCGTAGCCGGCGGCCGGCCAGCCCTTCTCCTCGAATTTGGTGTGGAAATAGAGGCCGGAGTTCGAGCCGGGCGTCGTCAGCACCTTGGCCTTGAACTCGAAGTTCTTGAAGGAGGCCTTGCCATCGGCGCCGACGTAAAACAGGTGGGCGCGTCCGGTGGCGACCTTGAGCACGCCGTTCATCACGTAGAACGAGTTCGGGGTCTCGTCGTTCGATTTCCAACCGGTGAGGTCCTTGCCGTTGAACATGCTGGTCCAGGCATTCTCCGCCGCGGTGGCGGCGAGGCTGGTGCCGAGACTGAAGAGGGAAACGAGGAGCAGTTTTTTCATGGGGGTGGGTTTTATGCGATGCCCATCGGCACGTGTCGAGTTTCGAGGTGCAACTGAACCGACCGCGGGCGCATCTCAGTTTCTTGCAGTCCGGAAAGAGCAGAGGAGCGGCGGTTTTCAACCGCCGAGCTTGGGCGCTTGGAAAAGCGCCCCTCCGCAGTGCAAGAAAGTGAGATGCGCCCACCGACCGCAGCGAGGCCTTGCCGCCGCGTCGTGGGCGAGGCGTCCCGCCTCGTTGACGGTCGCGAGTGCCGCGGCGCAGGTGGCTCACCGTTTCAACCACGCCGGTCCGACGTCCGCCGCCGTGAGCGGACGATTCACGACCGGCGCATCCGCCGCCTGATCGCAACCGGCATCCAGTTTACCCGTGCGCGGCTGACCATCGATGTCGGTTTTGACGAGGCCGGGTTTCTCATCGGCCGCGCCACGCGCCGGGCTGTCGGCCGCGGGCCGCCACAGGTGGTCGGCGCCGCGGACCAGCTTCAACTCGGCGATCGTCAGGCCGGTGTGGTCGGTGGTCGCACCCGCCACGAAATTGCCCGCCCAGCGCCAATACTCGCCTTCGGTGCCCTTGAGCAGCGTGCCCTGCGGCGGCACGGCGAAGAGGTTGTTGGCGACGGTGATTTCGGCCGGACGCAGGAGGCGGCCGGAGCCGTTGATGCCGGCATCGAGTTCGAGATACGGACCCTGCGAATCGACGACGGTGTTGAACGCGATCGTGCAGCGGCGCGCCTGGAAATATTGCACGAGCTGGGAATGCGGCACACCGCACGTGATCCAGAACGCGCCCTGCATCACGCCCTCGATGTAGTTGTTCACGATCACATGGTCTTCGCCGATCACGCGCACACCGCCGGAGCCCTTCTTGCCGCGGCCGAGGAAGAAATTGCCTTCGATCACGCAGCGGTTGCCGTGGCGGAGCGTGAGCATGCCGGCGCAATCGAGAAAGGTGTTCGCCCGGTAGATGTTTTCGCACGACTTGCTGGAGATGATCTCGATCTCGCCGTCGCAGCGGTCGAAGAGGTTTTGCTCCACGAGCGTGCGCGAGTTCCACATCGATTGCCCGCTGTAGCCGAGGCGCATCGTCTCGCCGCCGTTGCGGCCGAGCGGCGGGCGCGGGCCGAAATGATTGTGGTCGATGCGATGGCGGTTGGGGGTGGCTTGGTCGACCTCGACCTGAAACGTCGGCTCGCCGCTCGTCTTGCCGGCAAAGTAGCAGTGGTCGACGCGGCTGTCGGTGCCCCACATCCGGAGGAAATGCTTGTAGGTGCCGCCGATCATCGCGGACTCGGTGAGGCGGTTGTGCGCGCCCTTGATCGCGATGCCTTCGGCCGGTCCATCGCCGCCCTTCACGACGAGGCTGCTGACGACGAGCCATTCGCCGTCGATCACGAGCGTGGATTTGCCCGTGAGCACGACTGCTCCCGGCGTTGCGGCGCGGAGCGTGATGGGCTTTTCCGCGGTGCCGCGGGTGCGGAGCACAACGGCTTGGTCGGCCCACGTGCCGTCCGCGAGCGTGATGGTATCGCCGGGCTGGAGGCGGGCGTGCAGCGCGCCGAGTTCGGCGGCGTTGGTGGCGCGAAACTCGGCGGCGGATGAAGCCGTGTAGAGCAGGATTAGCGGTAGTAAGACGCGGTGAGGTGATTGCATGGCGGAGAATTATCGCAACAGCTCCTGCCACTCGCTGCGGCCGGGTTCGTCGAGGAGCTGGATGCAGGAGGCGGGGCCGAGGTCGGGATTGGTCCACTCATTGACGGCCCAGACGACTTTCTTGTCCGGCGTGACTTCGACGATTTGGACGATCTTCGGCCAGTCGGGTTTTTTTACGCCGGCGGTCCAGTTGCAGATGATCGTGTTGCCGTTGGCGAGGCGGATGGCCTGGTGCACGCCGTTGAGAGTGATGCCGGGGAGATCGCCCTTCTTCACTTCCCAGACGACTTCGCCCCTGGCGTCGAGCTCGCGGGCGAAGCCGTGCTGGTTACCGGAGGTGAGCGTGTTTCCGTTGGGCAGGCGCACGGCGTGCCACACGGACGGAGCGTCGGCCGACCAGATTTCTTTCCAGTCGCGATCGTATTCGATCACCTTGCCGAGGTTCATGTGCGCGATGAGGTAGGTGCCGGCTTTCGTGAAACGCACGTTGCGGAACTGGCCGTGGATCGAGCGGGCGTCGACGGGCTCCTTCGTGCGCATCACGTGCTCCATCTCGATTTTTCCCGTCGCGAGATTGTAGAGGTGGAGCTTCGCCGGCAGGCCGTTCTGCATGAATAGCACCTTGTCGGGCCCAATCGGCTGGGCGGAGTGGCACTCGGACCAGATCGGTTTGCCCTCGGGCGTGGTGCCGACGGCGGGACACTTGTAATCGTAGATGGTCTCGCCGGTGGCCGTGATTTTGCGCCAGCCGGTTTTGTAAGCGAAGACGATGTCGCCGTTGGAGAGGCGGTGCAGGTCGGAGTATTCGCTCTCCTGGCCGTTGGTCGGATCCTTGCGCGGGATCTGGTAGGTCCACACGACCCGGCCGCCGCGGATCAGGAACATCGTGCACTGGTCTTTGCGGGTGTCCCACTCGCCGCTGTAGAGGAAATCGTGCTGCGCGAGCCCACGGCCCGGGAGCGTCGCGGGCGGATCGGGGTAGGGGACGTCGGGGGCTTTCGGCGTCGCGGGTGGGGTAGTCTGGGCGCAAGCGGCGGCGACGGCGAAGACGAGCAAAAGGAAACGTTTCATCGGGGTGGGGTGGCGGCGGACTGAAAACGTAGCGTCGGCGGATGCACACGCGAAAGCGGGGCGGGGCTTATATGGTTAAGCGATCGGCAGGGCGCTTACCCATCGCTCGCGGGTTGAAACGACCTGACCAGATGTCCGGCGAGTTCACGGGTTGCGCCGAAATTCGATGCAGCCGGGATCTTCGGGATCGAAACTACCGCGAAGCAACAACCCGCGAGAATCATGGCGAAAATCGTAGTGGAATCCCCGCTTCGGCTCCGACAAAATGAAATGAAATGTCCATCCCTGATCTTCCGAAGTCGGACGCAGTAAGTGCCACTTACCGATAGCATCAACGGTGATCGCCTTGCCCGCTGCGATATCAAGCGGAAGTCGGCTGACCGACACAGAGCCATCCTTGCGAATTTCGAATGTCGGCTTCTTGGATTCGTCGACCGACGCTCCACTGCTTGCGAGATAAGAGTAGGAGCTAGGATCGAGCTTCGTCATCATCCACATTCCAACGATCTCATTAACCGCGGGCTTTTCCTTCGCAACGCGAGAGCAGCCACCGAACACAATGACCACAACTGCGACTGCTAAGAGTTTCATCTTTGCTTCAACAGTAATTGTCCGACGATCGTGATCGACTGTTTTGTTGGCTAGGGCAGCGCGTTGAAGGCAACGCGCTCCACCTCCAGCGGCTCAATCCACGAACGCGACCTCGTTCGAGAGCAGGAGCACTTGGGCGAGTTCTTCCCAGCGGGTGAGCTGAATGGCGGGGACCTTTTTTATCTCGGCGGCTTTCTTTTTGCCCTTCTTGGCCATCGCGTCGGTGGGTTCGGCGGTGGGTGGCGCCGGCGGTTCGACGGGTAGCGGCGTGACAGCGAGGGTGAGAAAATCTTTCGCGAGTTTCAGCTCGGTTTTGTCGGGCGCGCGCTGGAAGATCGCGCGGTAGAGGGTGCGGATTTTGTTGTCCTCGGTCGCGTCGGCTATGAATTCCGGCCGCTTCATCACTTGCCGCGCCTGTTCCTGCACGAACGGGCTGTTCATCATGAAAAGCGCCTGTTGCGGCACGGTGGTGGCGAAGCGGCCCGGGCTGCTGGCGTCGGGATTGGGGTAGTCGAATACGCGGAACACGCCGGGCAGGTTCTGCCGGTCGATGAAACCGTAGATCGTGCGGCGGCGCGTGAACGGCTCCGTGGTGAGATCGACGGAGAATCCGCCGGGCGTGAGATCGAGCGTGCCGGCCGCGGCGAGCAGCGTGTCGCGCATGGCCTCGAGTTCGAGGCGGCGGCGGTTCGCGCGATGCAGGAGCTGGTTGTCCGGATCAAGCGTGGCGAGTTCCGCGCGCGCGTCGCTCGACTGCCGGTAGGTTGCGGACAGCACGATGGCGCGGTGGAGTTGTTTGAGCGACCACCCGCCCTCGACGAACGAGGCGGCGAGCCAGTCGAGCAGTTCGCGCTGCACGGGCGGCTCGGTGCGCAGGCCGAAATCGCTCGTGGTGCGCACGAGCGGGGCGCCGAAATGCCAGCCCCAGACGCGATTCACGAACACGCGCGCCGTGAGCGGATTGTCGGGGCTCGCGATGGCGCGGGCGAGTTCGAGGCGGCCGCTGCCGTCGCGGAACGGCTGGCGCGACCCGCCGGCGAGCACTTCGAGGAACTGGCGCGGGGCCTCGGGGCCGCGGTTCGCGGGATTGCCGCGCAGGAAGATGCGCGTGTTGGCCGGGGCGGGTTTGTCGACCATCGCCATCGCGCGCAGGGGGGCGCCGGGCTCGGTCCAGTTCAGGGCCTCGATCTCGCGGCGCAGGCCGGAGGTCTTGTCGTTGAGCTGACGGCGGAGCATCACGGCCGCGGTGTCGAACGGGAGGTTGGGCGGCGCGCCCTCGGCGTGCAGCCACTGGCGGAGCGATTCGTCGTCGGCGCCGGCCAGCGCGAGGGGCGGGGTCGATTTGTTTTTCTCCGCTTTGGCCACCTCGTCCTGCCAGTTTTTTTCGACGCGGGCGATGACGCGGTCGTAGATGGCGGCGGCCTCCTTGAGGGACGCGGGAGCGGTGGCGAAGGCGGCGGCGATGAGCGGGTGCAGCGGCTTTTCCGTGTCCGCGTTCTCCTTCCAACGAGCGGCCAATTCGGCCGCCTTGGGCGCGAACCCGTCAGCGGGCAACGCGGCCAGCGCGAACCACGGCGCGAGCACGGGATCGTGTTGTCTGGCGCGCTCCGGGGCGAATGCCTGCCAGCGCTTCAGGATGTCGACGTTGAGTTTTCGCGGGCCGGCGAAGAGTTCGAGTTTCTCGCCGGCGGGAAGTCTGCCCGCGTCGTGCGCGCCGAGCAGATAATCGCCGGTCTTCTCGCGCGCGGCGCTCAGGACTTTTTCCACCTCGCTGTGCTCGCGTTCGACGATGCGGCGCTCGATGCCGGCCTGTTTGTTCCGGAAGGTTTGGTAGGCGGGCGTGTCGGCGAGCGGAGCGAGCAACGGTTTCTCCTTCGGCTCGTCGGACGACGCGAACACGCCGTGCAGGCCGTAGTAGTCGGCCATCGGGACCGGGTCGAACTTGTGGTCGTGGCAGCGCGCGCAGCCGACGGTGAGGCCCATGAGGCCGCGTGTGGTGACGTCGATGCGATCGTCGATGATGTCGTTCGGGTTGTTGAGAAACCGGCGGCCGAGGGTGAGGAAGCCGAGCGCGGCGAGCGGAGATTTGTCGGCGTCGGTCGCGACGCGGTCGCCGGCGAGCTGCTCGACGAGGAAGCGGTCGAAGGGCTTGTCGTCGTTGAAAGCGCGGATGACCCAGTCGCGGTAGGTGTGCGAGAACGCGTAGCGGCGCTCTTCGTTGCCGGCGAGGTAGCCCTTGGTGTCGGCGTAGCGCGCGACATCGAGCCAGAAGCGGCCCCAGCGTTCGCCGTAGCGCGGCGAGGCGAGCAACCGGTCGACGGCGCGGGCGTAGGCATCAGGCGAGCGGTCGGCGACGAAGGCATCGACCTCCTCCGGCGTCGGCGGAAGGCCGGTGAGATCGTAGGTCAGACGGCGGAGGAGCGTGCGCGCGTCGGCGGGTGGCGAGGGCGGGAGGTTTTTCGCCTCAAGTTTCGCGAGCACGAAGGCGTCGACGGGCGTCTGCACCCAGCGCGCGTTTTTCACCTTGGGCGCCGCGGGCCTCACGACGGGCTGAAACGCCCAGTGGCGGCGGGCCGCAGCCATGTCGACGGGCGATGGCTTGGCGACGGTGTCGCGCGGGTCGGGCGCACCGAGGCGGATCCACTGTTCGAGCGCGGCGATTTTTTCCGTGGAGAGTTTTCCGCCCTCGTCGGGCGGCGGCATCTGGAGGTCGTCGGATTGGTAGCGGACCGCTTCGATGAGGAGGCTTTTCCCGGGCTCGCCGGCGACGAGCGCGGGGCCGGTGCCGCCGCCTTTCCGGAGCGCGTCGCGGGTGTCGAGCTGGAGACCGCCCTTGGATTTGCCGGACTCGGTGCTGTGGCACTTGTAACAGTGCTCGACGAGGAGCGGGCGGATCTTCGTTTCGAAGAATTCGACGTGCTCGGGTGGGAGTTCGGCGGCGCGGGTAGCGGCCGACGTGAGGAGGCCGGTCAGGATGGCGAAGCGCAGGAAGGCAAGCCGCGTCACCTCGGCGGCTGCGGACGGGAGGAGTCCGAGGAGGAGCGCGTTGCCCTCAACGCGCTGGTCTGGACGCGGGCGGAAGT
>JACRKC010000073.1 GCA_016235555.1 Verrucomicrobiota bacterium | reverse complement strand
CGCTTTTCAGGATTCACGTCGTTGCACAAGCGCGTTGAGGTCAACGCGCTCCACCCCGACTGCAATGTTCCGGCTTAGAGTCGCTTGGGTTTGACCTCGGACACATCCCAGCCGGCACCGTTGGTGCCGAGGGTCAACATGCCGGGGCGCGCCTTCCACAGGCCGTGCGGGCTGAGGGCCGAGAGAGGGCCGGACCAGTCGAACAGCCGTCGGCCGTCGAGTGTGCTGCTGAATTGGGCGCGCGAACCGCCGACCCGCACGTTCAGCTCGAGCACATGCGGCTGGCGACTGCGCACCTGCGGGCCCGGCACCGCGCCCGGGAGGCTTTTGCCGAACTTGTCGTTCACCCGGGCCAGGCCGGTGTAGGTGCCTTCCTGGGACGAGCCGTCCAATTCGAATCCGGCCATGCTGTCGCCGATGGGGAGCATCACGTGGAGCAGATCGCGCCCGGCCGTGCGGCGGACTTTCAGGCGCAGCTGGTAGCTCAGGCCTTCGGCGGCGCCGGTGAGCGGCAGTTTCGCATTGCGCAACGGCGGGCTGCGCAACACGCCGCGGTCGAGGCGCCAGCCGTTGCCGTCGCGGATGATGTCGGCGCTGTTGAGCGCCCCCAGCACATCCTGCCAGCCCTCGGCATCGGGCGGCAGCAACTCGCCCGCGGACGTGACCGCCGCCGGAGCCGATTCACCGCTCAAATCATAGAGGCGCGTCGTGTCCTCCTGGCTTTCGACGACGAGCAGCCGTCCGTTGGGGCTGAACGCGAGCATCACGGGTGTCGCGTCGATTCCGAGAAACGTCTCGCGCAGTCGCGCGCTTTCGTAGTCCCACAGTTTGACCGAGCCGTCGGGCGAGGCGGTCGCGATCGCCGGTTCCCGGGGGTGAAAGGCCATCGCCGAGATTTCCGCGTCGTGGGCCCGGAAACTCCACCTCTCCTCCAGGGTCTCCGCGTCGAGCACGCGCACGACCTGCTCCTCCCCGCCGACGGCCACCAGCCGCCGGTCCGGCGAGGCGACGAGTTCGTTGAGGCGCGACTGATACACCACGCGTTTGAGCAGGTCACCGGTCCTGGTGTCGAACAGCGCCACCTCGTCGTCCACGTCCTCCGCCGTGCGTTTCTTCGGGACGATGGCGACGAGGCGGTTCGCGCCGCCGGCGAAGACGGCGCGCTCAAATTTCTGCGTGAAAACAAACCCGGCGGCGCCGCCATCCGCGGCGAAGATTTTGGCCCCGCCATTGTGCATCACGGCCAGCACCTGTTTCCCGGCCTCGTCGAAGTCGAGGCGTGTCACCCAGCCGCCGGCGGGGAGGTCCTGTTTGAGCGCCAGCGCACCGGCCGGGCCGGAATACAACTTGAGCGGGTAGGGCGGGGGGCCGGTGCGCGGCGCCAGGGCGAACCATCCGCCCGGCCAGAACGGGGCGACGACCGTGAGCGCGCCGAGTGGCGGAGTCGCGATTTCGCGAATCGTGCGCGGATCGGTCACATCGTAACGCGAGAGCGACGTTTCCTTTCGCGCCATGAGCGTCGTGTCGTTGAGGAACGCGGCGGTCGTGCCCTGCTCGGTGGTGCTGACCAGGCGCGCGGATTCCATGTCGGCCGGGATGCGCCAGAGGCGGGCCGGATTGCCGGCCACGAGCAGATGGCCGCTCACGGCGTTGAACGACCACTCGCCGGGGGCGAGTCCTTCCTTGATGCCGAAGAAGGTGCCGCGCGCCGAAAAGTTCGTCGGATCCCACAACCGCATCACCCGCCGTCCGCTGTCAAAGGTGGCTTCGCCGCCCAGGGTGAGCAGGTGATCGCCGGCGGTCCACGTCAGGCGCTCGACGGTGCCCAGATGCAGGCGCGCCCGGCGGCGTTCGATGCCGGTGCTGGCCTCGAGCAGGACCACCTCGCCGTTGTGCAGCCCCATCGCGAGCCGCCGGCCATCCCGGCTCAACGACAACGTGGTGGCTTGCACGGGTTGACTGACGAGGACTTCGCCACTGGCGGTGCCGAGCATGACGAAGCGCCGCAGCCGCTGCGAAACCGCGTAAAGCCGCGTGCCGTCGGGACTGAAAATCGCGTTGTCGTAGGCCCCGGGTTGCTGCCAGCGGACCTTGCCGTCGCGGAGATCGACCACCGAAAGCGCCGGCGCTTCGCCGCCGCCATCGAGCACGACCAGCGACGTGCCATCGGGAGAAAACGCGAGGCGGGTGACCGCCGTCGCGGGATTCGGCACCGTGGCATCCGCTTTCAGATCGGCCACGAGCAGAATGCGGATCTCGGCGGCGCCTCGATGGGTGACCGCGATGCGCGTGCCGTCCCGGTTCACCGTCATCGCGGGGCCGCCGCGGATCCCGGTCGCTTCGCCGACGATGCGGCGGCCGGCCGCCACGTCGACGATCGCGAGGTTGCCGTTGGGCGCGAGCACCGCGAACTGTCCGCGCTTGCCGGGCAGGGCCGCCGATACGGCCACCGCTCCGATACCCGGCAGGCGGAAATCGCCCAGCGAGCTGTCGCGTTTTGCCGCCAGATAGTCCCAGCGTTGGTCCCGCAGATCCTCCGGCACCGATTCGAGCGCCTGCACCATGTCGGTCAGGTCGGCGCGCCGGAACGCCGCTTCGGCGAGGGCGACCTGGGAGCGGGCGAGCGCACGCCGCGTGAGTTCCTTTTCCTTGAGCGCGTCTGACTCGGCGGCGACGGCCCGCGCGGCCTCGGCGCGGGCGAGCTGCTCGGAGGAAATCGCCTTGGCTTCACTGGCTTGGGCGAGCTCGGCGCTCCGGACCGCGGCGTGGCGTTGTTGCCAGGCGACGAGCGCGAGCACCGACATCGCGAGCGTGAGCGTGAGCGCCAGCGTGGAGAGGACGGCGAGGCGGCGGTTGCGCCGTTGCTGGTCCCGCTGCCTCAGCTCGTCGAGCGGCAGGCCGGTGATGGCCGCGATGATTTTCTGGAGCGCGAGTGGTTTGCCATCCTGCGCCGGATGGGCGTCGGCGGCGAGCGGCTCGATCTCCATCGGGGCGACCGTGCCGTCGGCGTTCAAGGCGGCGAGGACGGCCGGGGGGAAACATCTCCGCCGTTCCAGTTGCTGCGGGCCCTCGGCGGCCACGATCAAGGGGAAGACCCGCTTGCTGCGCCCGAGACGCTTGAAAAACAACACCTCGTCGTTGACCCAGCGGGACTTCGCGGCCTGGGGGGAGCAGAGCACGATGAGCGCGGAGGACTCACGCAGGGCCGCTTGCAGCGCCGGTCCCAGCTCGGACGCGGCCGCCAGTTCATCGCGGTCCCGGAAGACCGGGCGCAGCCGGCCGGGGACGGTGCCCTGGCGGGTCGTCCGGCCGGCAAGGTGCGGCGGAATCCGATAGGTCTCCAAGGCGTGGTGCAACCAGCGCGCCCACGATTCATCCGCGTGGCTGTAGCTGATGAAAGCCCAGTAGCGGAACGTGCCGGCGTCGTCGCCGGCCGCAGCTTCCGAGGGGCGGTTGTAATGCACTGGAATGCCCTGACGCATTGCGGCGCCCGGGGCAAGGTCGCAGGCTCGCCGCGGTATCGCTCAAACTGAGGTCAGTTTCCGAATGCCTTGGCTGTAGCGGCGCTCTATGACCGCCGGCGTTGAGCCAAGGGGATTCGTTTGGCGGTCATAGACCGCCGCTACAAATCGCTGACCTCTGTTCGAGTCACACTCGGCGCGCCGCGGGCGCGTCTCGCTTTCTTGCAGCAAGCCGAAAGGTGGGCCGGCCGCTCCGCGGGCGGCCAGGAACGAGCGGGCATCGCCACGCGCTGGCCGTGCGCGGAGCGCCCGGCCCACCCCTGCGGTGCGGACACATTGCAGAAAACTGAGATGCGCCCCGCGCTGCCGAGGTCGAAAATCGTGATCGACAGCCGCGCCGGGGGCGCTTTTTCTCCGCGTTGCACTTCATGACCATCACCCGCGCCAACTCGATCGCGATTCGCAGCATTATTATCGGCTGCGCGCCCGGGCGCGGAGAAATGGCGTGAGTTTAACCCAATCGCCGATTCTCTGAACCCCGGGCCGACCGCCCGGGGTTTTGTTTTTTCCACCCATGAGCAACTCCACCGTCAAAATCTACGATACCACGCTCCGTGATGGCACGCAGGGCGAGGGCATCAGCTTTTCCGTCGCCGACAAGCTCCTCATCGCCGAGCGGCTCGACCAGTTTGGCGTGGACTACATCGAGGGCGGTTTCCCCGGCTCCAATCCCCGCGACATCACGTTTTTCGCCGAGGCGAAGAAACTGAAACTCAAACACGCCCGCCTCGCGGCCTTCGGCGCCACGCGCCGCGCCGGCGTGAAACCGTCCGAAGACGCCCAGCTTCGCACGCTCCTCGACAGCGAGATGCCGGTGCTGACCATCGTCGGCAAAACGTGGACGCTCCACGTGACCGAGATCCTCAAGACCACCCTCGAGGAAAACCTTGCCATGATCGAGGACTCCACGCGCCACCTCGTCGCGCAGGGTCGCGAGGTCATCTACGACGCCGAGCACTTCTTCGACGGCTTCAAGGCCGATCCCGACTACGCGCTCAGGACGCTCGCCGCCGCACTGCGGGGCGGCGCGAGCAACCTCACGCTGTGCGACACCAACGGCGGCACGCTCGTCGACGATTTCAAGGCGATCGTCGCCCGCGCCGTGCAGGAGTTCGGCTCCGGCAAAGTCGGCGTGCACTGCCACAATGACGCCGGCCTCGGCGTCGCGCTCTCGCTCGCCGGCGTGGCCGCGGGCGCCTCGCTCGTGCAGGGCACCGCCAACGGCTACGGCGAACGCGTCGGCAACGCCAACATGACGACGATCCTGCCGAATCTTGTGCTGAAGATGGGCCGCACCGCGCATTGCGCGGCCAATCTCGCGCAGCTCCGCGACCTCTCGCTGTTCTTCGACGAACTCGCCAACCTCCGCCCCGATCCCAAGGCGCCGTTCGTCGGCCAGTCGGCCTTCGCGCACAAGGGCGGGCTCCACGCCAATGCCGCGAGCAAGGTCGCGCGCAGCTACGAGCACATCGATCCGGCGCTCGTCGGCAACCGCACGCGCGTGCTCGTCTCCGACATGGCCGGCCGCTCCAGCCTCGCGATCAAGGCGAAGGAGATGGGTGTCGCCCTCGACGAGAAACACCCCGCGATGAAGGACCTCATCGAGGAGCTGAAGGATCGCGAATTCCGCGGTTACGAATACGAGGCGGCGGACGCGTCGTTCAAGTTGCTCGTCGCGAAGCACCTCTCGCAGCGGAAAACGTTTTTCGAAGTCGAAGGTTATCGCGTAATCATCGAGCGCCACCGCGGCGAGTTGTGGGCCGAGGCCACCGTGAAGGTGAAGGTCAACGGCGAGTCGGTGCACACGGTTGCGGAGGAGGCCGGCCCCGTGGGCGCGCTCGACAAGGCGCTGCGCCTCGCGCTGGAGAAATCCTACCCGGCGCTCCGGACGATGGTGCTGCGCGACTACAAGGTGCGCATCCTCGAGGGCAACGCCGGCGCCGGCTCCCGCACGCGGGTGTTGATCGAAAGCGGCGACGGCAAGACGATCTGGGGCACCGTGGGCGTGAGCGACAACATCATCGACGCGAGCTGGGAGGCGTTGCGCGAGTCAGTGGAGTTCAAGCTGTCGCTCACGTAGGCCGCCGGCTTGCGGCGCTGATCCCGCCGCGAGCAAGCTCGCCGTCCACCGCCCCAATTCCATTCATTCAGTCACTCCATGCCCCAAACCATCCAAGTCGAAGGTCTCACCAACGCCGAGTTTTTCGAGCGCTATGCCGCTCCCGGCAGGATCGGACTTTATGGCGGACCGGAGCTGATCAACCGGATGATCAACCGGGCGCAGCGGCACCTCGATGAGGACCATGTGTGGAGCCGGTGGTCGCATGCGTTCCTGTTCGAGGGCCGGCGCGCCGACGGGCACCACTGGGTGATCGAGTCCGATCTGGACATCCATCGGAAGCACATCCGCCTGGGCGCGCAGGAGAATCGCATCAGCAAATACCACGACGATGCCAGGACGACGGCGCTGGCGGTCATCGATTTCGGTCTGACGCCGGAGCAAACCGACCGCGTGATCGTGACCGCGTTGGAGCAGGTGGCGCAGCGGGCGCGGTATTCGTTGCGTGAGCTGGCCGGCACGGTGTGGGCGATGCGGCACCCCGAGTGGCAGCCGCGGGAAAACGTGCTGGCCCGCGAGCAGGCATACTTCTGTTCGGCGTTTGTGCGCCACGTTTTCGCGGCCGTCGGCGTCGATTTGGTGGTGGGGATCGCGGAGAAGAACACGGCGCCCGAACACATCGCGCGCACCGAGGTGCCGCACACCAAGTGGCTGCTGCTGCGGGCAGCGGTGCCCGAGAGCAAGGTGCGCCGGCTCGTGAAGCGGGTGAGGGCGCGCGTGCGGTTGCGGCTGAGAAAGCGGAAGCTGTAGGGCGAGGTCGCCGCACCCCGCCGATCGAGAATCTGTGAAGCAACGCGGCGGGGTTCGGCGACCCCGCCCTACAGTTCACAGCAGTGGCGCGAGCAGGCGGCTGACTTCCTCGGCAAGGTTACGGAAGGGAACGTAGCGGCGCTTGCGCTCGGGGCGGAAGGCGTGTGAGTGGGCGTGGAGGTTTTCCGTCCATGCTTTCATCGCGAGCACGTCGGGGTGCGAGTGGACGAAGACGCCGATCTCGAAATTCACGAACAGGCTGCGCGGATCGAAGTTGGCGGAGCCGAAGAGGGCGAGGCGGTCGTCGACCAGCAGCGCCTTGCTGTGCATCATGCCGGGGCCGACGAGGCGCACGTCGGCGCCCGCGGCGGCGAGTTCGCGCAGCGAGTGGCGGCGGGCGAGCTCAGTGATGAGGTGGTCGGGTTTGGCGGGCACGAGCACGGTCACACGGCGGCCGGCGCGGGCTTTCACGATGAGCGAGCGCATCAGCACCTCGTCGGGGATGAAGTAGGGCGTGACGATGCAGAGGCTGTGCCTGGCCTCCTGGATCATCGTGAGGATGCCCTCGTAGAGCGGATCGCCCGGCACGTCGGGGCCGCTGGCAACGACCTGGAGTTCGGCGTTGCCGCGCGGGGCGCACACGGCGGCCGCGTCGAATGCGCCGCGCACCGACTCGGGCGGTTGACCGGTGGTGAAACACCAGTCGGCGATGAACACCTCGTTCAGCTCGACGGCGGCCGGACCGGTGACGACGGCGCTGAAGTCACGCCAGCGTTTCCGCCATGGTGTGGGACCCATGTATTCGCGCGCGAGATTATGCCCGCCGGCAATGGCGGTGCAGTGATCGAAGACGGCGATTTTGCGGTGGCTGCGCAGGTTGGCGGAGCCGCGGCTGGCGAGGTGAAATACCGGCATGAACCACGCGACCTCACCGCCGGCGCGGGTGAGGCGGCGCAGAAAGGCGCGGCTCAGGAACATGCAGCCCACCGAGTCGAGGAGCAGGCGGACCTTCACGCCCTCCCGGGCGCGGGCGGCGAGCAGTTTGACGAGGCGGCGGCCGGTGTCGTCGCGTCCGAGGATGAACGTCGTGAGGTGGATCGAGTGACGCGCAGCGCGAATGTGCGATTCGAGGGCGGCCCACGTTTCCTGCCCGTCGGTCAGAAGCTGAAGGGTGTTGCCGCCGACCGGTGGAGGGGCGCCGGACGCAATGATGGTCTGGGCGACGGGCCGATTGAGGGAGTGACCGTGGGGGAGGTTGGCGCCGGGCACGAGCGGGTGCACCGGCGTCTTCTTGCGGGCGAGGCGGCGGAGTTTACGGCCGCCGAAAACGAGGTAGAGCGGCACGCCGATCCACGGCACGAGCACGATGCCGAGCAACCACGCGAGGGTGTTGGCGGGCGCGCGCCGTTCGCTCATCAGCCGCGCGACGAGGAGCACCGCGAGCACGAAGCCAGCCACGGCGACGGCCTCAACCAGCAGGCCGCGGGTAAAAAAGCGTTCGGGCAGATTGCGGATGGTTTCGAGCATGGCGCCGCCGTCAGCAGGGTGGCCGGTCCACGGCGACGCGACAAGCCCGCGCGTAGCTGCCGAGGTGACGAGGCAGGATTGGCCGTGGCGTGAAGTCGCCGGCCTCCTTACGTCGGCCGCTACGAACGAGCGGCGTGAACTATTTCCCCGGAATCCCCGCGGCGCGATGGATCTCGGCGAGAGCGGCGGGGGCGAGCTTCTGGACCTTGCGGTCGTAGGTGATGAGGCCGTTGATCTCGCCTTCGACGTCGGTGGTCTGCGTGTAGATGCCGGCGGCGATACCCTGCGCCTTCAACTCGGCGAGCTTGGCGGTGGAGGTTTTGTAGCGCTCGAGCCACTCGTCCTTGTCCTTTGGGAGGGTGCCGTAGCCCCAGTTGCGCATGTTCACATTCCACTGGTGGCCCGCCACGGGATAGCCGTGGCCGCCGTATTCGCCCATGACCTTCACGTAGCCGTTGAAGCGGCCGTTGATGTCTTGATTGAAGGGAAAAGCCGGGTGCGGGTAATTGTGCGCGTCGACGATGTGGCCGGCCGGGAGGAAATTGCCGCCGGAGGCGACGTTGATCTGACGGGTTGCGTCGTAAGCTGCGGCCCATTGGCCAACCTCCACGGTGCGATGCTGGCCCCAGGCTTCGTTGAACGGCACCCAGATGACGATGCACGGGTGATTGTAGAGCGAATCGATCATGCCTTTGAACTCGGCCATGTATTGCGCGTGCGCGGCGTCGGGCCAGGTGGCGTCGACGGGATTCGGCGCGAGGCGCGTCCACGCGGGACTCGGATTGTCGGCGGGAGCGTCCTTCGGTTTCCCGTGGCCGTGGCTGACCTGGTCCTGCCAGACGATGAGGCCGAGTTTGTCGCAGTGGTAGTAATAGCGGCGGGGCTCGACCTTGATGTGTTTGCGAAGGCCGTTGAATCCGGCGGCCTTCAGAAATTCGAGGTCGGAGCGCATGCCCGCATCGGACGGCGGCGTGAGCAAGCCATCCGGCCACCAGCCCTGATCGAGCGGGCCGAAGTGGAAAAGAATCTTGCCGTTGAGGCCCAGGCGGAGGTGGCCGGCTTGATCCTTGATGATGCTGGTCTCGCGGAGGCCGACGTAAGACGTGACCGTGTCGGCGCCGTAGGTGACGGACAAATCGTAAAGCGTGGGGGATTCAGGCGACCAGAGTTGCGGGGTGGGGATGCGCAGCTCGAGGCGGCCGCTCTTGCTCTCGCCGGTGGCCACGGAGCGGCCGGCAAGCGAGGCGGTGACCTTGGCGGCGGCGGACGGCGCGGGCGAGGCGCCAGGATTGATTTCGATGGAAACGCGGCCGTCGGTGTGCGGCGTGATCTTGAGCGCGGCGATGTGCGTAGCGGGCACGGTCTCGAGCCACACCGTCTGCCAAATGCCGGAGACGGGCGTATACCAGATGCCGCGCGGATTTTCGGTCTGTTTGCCGTGGAGTTGGTAGGCGCCGAGCGCGTCGGTGGCGTCGGTTACGCGCAGGGTGAGCGTGTTGGCGCCGGCGCGCAGGGCGGACGTGATGTCGAACGAGAAGGGCAGGTTGCCGCCGGTGTGGGTGCCGACCTGGGTGTCGTTGACCCAGACGGTGGCCTGATAGTCGACGGCCTCGAAGTTGAGCACGGTGCGGTTGCCCGAGGCGGCCTTGGGCGCCTCGAAGGTGCGGCGATACCAGAGTGCGTCCTTCGGGGTGATGCGTTTGCCGACGCCGGAGAGCGCGGACTCGATTGCGAACGGCACGAGGATCTCGCCCTGCCACGTCGCGGGCGCGGCGGCGGCGTCCTGCGTGGTGATGGCGTATTGCCAGAGGCCGTTCAGGTTCGTCCAGTTGGTGCGGGCGAGCGCGGGACGGGGATACTCGCGCCACGCGGTGTCAGGCGTGAGTTTCTCGCCCCAAGGGGTGAGCATGACGCCGGCAACAGGTTGCCAGGCGAAGACGGAGCCAGCGGCGAAGAGCAGCGTGCAGAGGAGACGTTTCATGGATGAGAAAAGAGGGATTTACGGTTTGAATTGCTGCACCTCGTCGGGGCCGGGCGTGGCGTAGGCCGGGTCGAGGGCGCGGATGAAGATGTCGCCGTCGGGCAGCACGCGGACGTCGAGCGGCACGATGGTGGTGCCGCGCTGGTTGATCGTGTGCGCGTTGGCGGAGAGGTCGCGCGTCTCGATGCCGGCGCGGGGGAGCGGCGGGACGTTGGCGTTGAAAAACGCGGTGCACCACCACTGGCCGTCGCGGGTCTGGAACGGCGTGCCGTGACCAAGAAAGCGGCCGAGGAATTTCCGCGGGCCGTAGGGGCCGGTGATTTTGTCGGACGTGCAATAGTAGAGGTTGTAGGAGCCCTTGCGGCCCTCGTCGGTGGACCACGCGGTGCCGACGTGCACGTATTTCCTGCCGACCTTCATCATCGTCGCGCCCTCGTGACCGATGACGGATTTGGTGACGCCGGCCTTGTTGGTGCGGCTGCCGGCGGGATCGATGCGGACGGGGGCGGCGGCGAAGTCGGAGAAGTCCTTTTTGATCGGCGCGATCATCGTGTTTTCCCACAGGAGCCACCACGCGTCGCCGTCCTGAAAGAGCGAAGGATCGTGTTTCTCGCCGAGCTTGGCGCCCAGCGGGTGAGTCCATGGGCCCTTCAGATCGGGGCCGGCGGAGAGCGAGAGGTTGGCCTTGAGTTTCGGGCAATGCACGAGCGCCCAGCGCTCGCCGGTCCAGTGCAGTTCGGGCGCCCAGACGAGTTTGCCGGGTTGCTGGTGCCAACTGTCCTTCTCAAGCGTGAAGGGCGTGCCGAGGTATTCCCAGTCGACGAGGTCCTTGCTGCGCCAGACTTGCACCGTGCCGCCGACGATGGACTCGCGGCCGAGTCCGATGTTGTAGGGATCGGACTGCTCGCGCGGGTCGCCGGGGTTGGGTGTCGTGCCGGTGAGGTAGTAGAGGTTGTCCGGCCCGAGCATGAGGTAGGGGTCGCGGATCCAGCCTTGCTTGAGGTAGAGCGCGCGATCGCGGGATTTCAGGCCGCGCTCGATCTCGGCGCGCGACATCGCGGGAGCGACTCCGGCCGGAAGGGTGACACTCTCGGCGCCGCGGAGCAGTGGGAGGAGCGCGAGACCCGCGAGGAGCAGGCGAAACGGGAGCAGGCGAAGAAGCGCGACGGGAGGCATGGCGAAAAACGAACGAGGTTCAGTTTTGGGGCGCACAGGCAACGGCTCCTGCGCCGGTTTGGGTGATAGCCGGCGGGCAGGCCGACGCAGCAGAATTGAGCGCTGCGGAACACACATTCGGCCGACGCATTTGCACATCGTGCCCGGGCGCCAAACAAGTCATGGAGGTTGGCACGGGAGTTGTGGTGGGCGCTGGAGGGTTCACGCGGACGACTCAGCCGGCGAGGTCGTGGACGGAATACTTTTCATTGGGGAGACCGGACGGGCCGGGCGACGGGGCACTTGGCGAGGTCGCGTAACTCCCGGAGACGCCCAGCGGCCAGAGCATGTTTTTTCGCGCGCGACCAACCTTTGAGCTGGCGCTCGCGCACCGACGCCGATTCGAGCGAGTCGTGGGCTTCGCGATAGATCAGGCGTTTTGGCGGGAACTTGCCGGTGTGGTCAGCTCCGTCACCTTGGCGATGGCGGGTGAAGCGTGAATCAAGATCTTCGGTAATGCCCACATACAGCGAGCCGTTCTCGCATTCGATGATATAGACGAACCATGGCATCGGCGAAGCAGAGTGCCGAATTGCCGGCCCTTCGACAAGCTCAGGGCACCATTCGACTGGCGCTCCGTGCCGGCGAGAGGTCCGATTGGTCGGATGCCGGACCGGCTCGCCTGCCATGAGCGAGCGCCTGGAAAGGCGCGAGTCGAATGGTGGTAGGAGAAGGATTCGAACCGGCCGGTTTACCCAGTGTCGCGGAGTGGAACGCACTGTTGAACGCATTGGAGGAAGCCGAGGCGGCGGCTTTTGACGGATATGAGTTAACGCTTTTGGCGCAAGCCCCGAAGCCCGGCGGTCCCGGTGCAGTTACAACGTCGTAACTCTAAAAACATGAGCACAGAACTGGCGGTTGCACTCCCGCCCGAAAGAAACGCGGTGCAATTGGAACTGATCGGAGAACCACCGGACGCCGTGGCGGAAACGCAAGCGAGCTTCCTGACGGAAACGGACCGCGAGAAAGCAGACGAACTGCTGGCGAAAAATCCGGAGGTGGGCGAAGCCCTGCGCGAATTCTCGCACGCAACGGAAGGTTACATTGGTGCGTTTCGTCGGGTCGTTGTGACGATGCGGGACGCGGCGATCATTGGGCGCGAGTGCCAATCGGTGCTGGCGCGGGCGGGGTGGACAAAAGTCCGCATCAGCGAGGCCAAGCGCATCATCGAAGCCGACGAAAAAACCTTCAAGCGCTTCGCGAAGTCGCTGATTGGCGTTCGGCTCGCGCTGGCGGAGGCGCGGCAAACGCTGCCGGAATCGGAGGGTCGGGCCTATAGTGTGCCGGCACTCCGTGAGTTTTTTACCAAGATGGTAAATGGCTATAACGGACCGCAGGCCAAAAAGCGGTTCAAGTTCAATGCGGAGCGCCTCGACTGCCGTTTTGAATTCATCGTGAAACCGATCAAGCGAGGCAAGAAAGACAAACATGAAAGTAACTGAAATCACGGGCCTCATGGAACGGGGCGGCGTCTATATGCTCGGCGAGTATCGGGCCTCCAAACCTGAAACGATCAAGTATCGTGACAAGGTGACGGGGAAACCTGCCGAGTTTTCGGTAATCAAGCACGTGGTCGAGACGGGCAACGATCAAGTGACGGTTCAGGAACGGTCGACGGCGGAAGCGGTGGCGCAATTCCGGCAGCCGTTTAAGAAGGGCGCGAAAGTCCTTCTCCAGTGTGAAAGTTTCGAGCGCGTTGAAGGGTTCCTGCGTGCGACCGGGAACCTGTTCGCGGTCGAGGCGTGACGTGATGCGGGATGAGCTCCGCTGCCGTTGCGTGAAAACTCGGAGCAACGCTCAAGCCCAAAGCCCCGACGGGAAACCGTCGGGGCATTTTGCGCTTAGGAAACGGCGGTATGTGTATCTGATCGTGACGAACACCTGCGACAGCCGGACGCTGTGCGAGGGGGTGGTGGAGGCGGAATACCTGGCTGAGGCGGTGAGAGCTGCACGCGAGACCGCGGGTGCGCTGGGATACAAGCCGAATGAATGGCGGCTGGCTGGGGTGATGGAAACCGGAGCAATGCGGGCGGTCAGCGAAACCGGAATGGAGCCGCCGTATTGAGGCACGAAAAAGCCCCGGCGGAGAGCCGGGGCTGATGGGGAGGGGGCTTAAGCGGCGCGGGCAGGGTCGCGCGCCGCGGTTATGCGTGTGATGTGGAGCGGATTGATCTCCTCAATGGTGCCGTCGTCGTGTTCCAGCACGATAAGGCGGAGCAAGCGGGTGATGGTGAGATGGTCGCGGGTGGGCACGCGGTGCTTGCCGCCGTCAGAGGTGACAATGACGAAAGGTTTGAAATGGGGCCGCTCTAGGTGGCGGATGAGTTGGCCGGTGATTATGGCGGTGGGATCGGGCATCGTTAGATGAAGTCGAAGGTTAACTGAACGGGAGGAAACGCAAGCGCGAGAATGCGCTTGCGGAAAGTGAGACGGAACGTCCAGAGGGTGCGGGAGCCCCAGAGGCGCATGACGTGCTGATAGCCCGGGGGGCGGCGGGTGCGGCGAACCTTGGAGTTACGACGTTGTAATTTCATGCTCAAGAGTGCGAAGCCAAGGGATTTTTTCCCCTGCCCCGACAGGAGAGGGCAGCACGCGCGTCAAGGTGGAGCGCAGCCGGACATTGCCGCAGGACATTGCCGGCGAGAACACCTTGACGCGCGTGCTACCCTCGTAGGGCGGGGCAGGGGAAAGGGCTGCCGCGAAGCGGCGGTGACCATGAAGCGAAGCGCGCGCCGTAGGCGCATCCGGGGGTCAGTTGCTGGGGGGCGGAGCCCCGCGGCCTCCAAATACAAGCATGATATAACGCCCTGAGATGTTGTATAGCGAAGAGGCGCGCGCGTCGCACCGGTCGCCGCAACGCGCGGAGCGCGTGCGGCGACCGGAGCGCGCGCCTAACCTTGTTCTATATCAAACAATTCAAGGATGAATATGCTTGACTATAGGCGAGCGATTTAGAGGCTATAAACATGATTCTTGACCGCCTATATAGTAAACGCGAACTCGCGTTTTACTGGTGTTTTGAGGACATTTGGAACAGTGCGCCGCGCTGTTATTTTTGGACGTTTACGCCGCATTGCCTGATGTCGGACCGGCAATTTGCGCAGGCGTGGAACCGGTATTTGACGCGGTGGAACGGGTGGGGGATGGGCGAAGGGTTCAAGGGACTGCGGGTGTTTGAGCCCTTCCAGTCGGGCCGGCTGCATTGCCATGCGCTGATCAACGAACGCTTCGCCGTGCAGGCGATGCGACGGGTCAGCGCGGGGACTGGTATTGGCCGGATACATGTGCGACGGGCGAAGCCGTCGGACGCGCACTATCTGGCTAAATACATGCACAAGAGCCAATGGAAACTGCCGGACGGCTGCCGGATGTGGGCGAAGTTCGGCGGGTGGAGCCATATTCCGGCAAACCGGATAGAAGTGCAAAGCGACCTTGCGACGCTGACGCGGGCGGCATTCCGAACGCGCTATTCGCATATTCAGAACAATTGGAAACGGATTTGCATGGCGCGGCAATGGGCGCGGCAGCGTGAAATCGACGAAATCTGCGCGGGGAGTTACGACGTTGTAACTCAAGTGCCAGAGATTGGCGGTAACAGTTACAACGTCGTAACTGCGGGGCGGGTGGGAGCGGGACAGGCGATTTTTAACGTCCGCAAGGACTCGGGAGCGTTTGCCGGTGCGCTGTCGAACTTCAACACCGGCAAATGAAAGGGAATCGAAAATGAACTGGATCAAGAGCAAGAGCAAATACATCGCTGGCGCGGGTGCGTCGGTGGCCACCGGTGCCGTGGCGAATGCGGCCGACTACGCTGATGTTGCGGCGGCTCTCACTGACGTGAGCTCCAAGGTGACGACGGCGCAGGGCCTGTTTCTCACCGGTCTGACGATCGGGGTGGGCGTTTTCGCTGCGCGGATGTGCATCCGCATGGTGAAAAAGGGTCTTGGGGTGTCCTGAGCCTACCGCGAGCGGCCCGTGCAAATGGGCCGCTTTCCGTATGCTGAGCGTCATAACAATTTCTGAATCGCTGGCGGTGGCGTTGTGGTTTCTGGTCGGACTCCTTACCGGGGCCGTGCTGGTTTACTGGCTGTCGAGAATCACACGATGAAAGCGCTGCGGTTCCTTCTGCTGATCCTGCTGCTGAGTTTCGGCCCGCTGCGGGCGGCGGTCGGGACATGGAACATCGGCGGGCGGATCGTCGGCGGCGCGTGGTCCACGCGGGCACTCGGGGATGGTTTTTGGGAAACCAACTTCACGTTCACCTCTATCAACTGGGGCGCGGCGCAGAATCAGGTGCTTATGATCAATCGCGTCGCCTCCTCGGCGTGGGGGGATAACGTAGATCAAAACCAGAATTATATCGGGTCGGATTTCGGGGTGAATAATGCGCAAAGCTGGGAACTGGAACCGGCGGAGGAATCGGTGACGTTTTACATCAAGATTTTCGATACCTCGACCATGACGATAGTGGACAGCGGCAATCTGACCGTGACAAAGCCGTCTGCCGGTTATGGTGTCCGGGTGCGGATCGCGGCGACCGGGGCCACGGCGGGCACGCCAATCTGGGTTAAATTCTATCAGGGCGGTATTCAGGTCGCTTCGATTCAGTGCGCGGGGGCGTTGACGGAGCAGGATATTGATTTCTCGGCGGCGTCGGTTGTGACCGCGAAATTTTCGGTGTCGACGCTGGACCGGGTGGGCTCGTCGTTTTTCACCGGGGGCGGAACGGAAGCGATTCTGGCGATTTTTACGCCAGATTATTTGAACGACGGGACGCGGTCGCTGGTGACAATGTCGGTGGCGGTGCCGAAAGAGATCACGCCGGATTCCTCCAAAACGGTCTGGGAGTTGACGGGTAACACGCTGGACGCGGGGGTGTATCGGGAGGGCGTCGACAAGATTGTTGCGCAACTCAAGGCCGGCGGCGGGTCGGGTTCATCGTCGGCCGGGTGGACCTCGGCGCAAGCGACGGAATCGGTGACGAAGCTTGGGGAGGTGTCGGTGAAAGTCGGGGAGGTGAAAGCGGAGATAACGGGGGTCAAGAATGACCTTGCGGCGATCAAGACCGCGACGGAGACGGCGGCGCGGTTTTATGGGCGGTTTGACGGTCACACCGTCGATAGTGACACGGCGGCGGCGCAGGCGGAGCGTAGCACGCAGGTGACGGCGATCACGGCGGCGGCGCAAGGATTCGTGGAGAATCTGCCGGCGATGCAGGTGGCGCAGGCGCCAGCGATGCCGGCGGCATCCGGGGAGATTTCCTTTGGGACGCTGGCGGTGCTGGGGTCAACGATCGAGATCAAGCCGTTTACGTTCTTTCCGCAGTTGCTCGGGTGGGCGGCGATCATTCGGGAGCTGTTGCTGCTGGGTATCTGTCTGGTCTTTATCTGGTTCGTTCGGCGGGAGGTGGATACGTATATCAGGTCTGTTTTTCAGACTGCACAGGCGGCGGCTGCGCCGTCGACCGTTCCTGTGGTGGGTGATGTTATAGTGGCCAGTAAGCAAGGGATTCTAGCGGCGATGCTGATCGGGGCGTTTGCAACCGCGGTGGCTGTCGGCGTTGGGGCGGCGAACACTCAATTAGGTGTCATTGCGCCGGGTCTTTTCACCGGTGGGATTGGCGGAGCGGCTGAATTGGTTTCGGGCATAACCGGGAGCGCGTTGGGTGCGTTCGGTCCTGCGGTCGCGTTTCTGAACCAGTTCATTCCGATTGGGGCGTATATCCAGCTGCAACTGACGGCGTTGGTGTTCGCGTGGGGAATGCCTGCCGTGTTCGCCATCGCTATGTTTTTCGCTAAATATGTCCGCTTTTAAGTATATCCCGGTGGTAGTCCTGTTCCTCGCGCCGCTGCTGGCGCAAAAGCCGTCTGCGCCTGTCTCCGCTGATACGTCGGTGATGACATACGGTGTTCAAGAGGTTAGCGGGGGCGGCGCCGTGGTGATGGTGACGAACATGCGGACAACCGCCGCGCATGTGCTCATCTATAATAACGGGGAAGAGTATTCCCGTGTGCTCTCGGTTCGCGGTGGGGAAACGGCTTCTTTGGACGTGCGGGCGGGGGCGCTGTATTACCTGCAAGAGTATGACTCGAACATGAACTTTATCTCGAGCTTCGGCTCGTGGGGGCCGCTCGGCGTTGGAACGGTGATTCATCTGCACGTCTACAACGGCGGAAACTTCGCTTGGGAAGGTGTTGGCTTTTTGCGTGAGAAGGGGGAGACGTTCGCAGCTGACAGCATGTGGGCGGCGTTTTTGGCGGGGTTCGGGCTGCCGGTGATGGGCTGGTTTTGCTGGTTAATTCTGGCGGCGAGTCGGGCCGGCCTGCAGGTGGGGGATTGATCGCATGATCTATCTATGGGCAGGCCGGCCCGGGGCGGGGAAAAGCTATAACGCCTGCCGTGAGATGGTCGCGGAATTGGTGACCACCAAGCGCATCGTCGTCACGAATCTGACGGAGCTGGACCTTGGGCGGTTGCAGGAGATGCTTGACCGCGACTTTCCCGCGCTGGGTGTGGACGTGACGAAACGTGTGCGCGTGATTCAGAAAGACGCTTCGCGTCACTTCTACCGTTTTCGCGGGCCGGTGGACTTGGAAGTGTTGGACCCGCAACTGACCGCGAAAACGGCGGCACCGGGTGCGCGGGATAAGGCGCTGGAAGTCTATTTTGGAGCCGAAGCCGCGCGGGCGGGCGTCGGCGTGACCTACTTCATTGACGAAGCGCACCGGCATTTTCCGGCGACGGAATGGGCGGAGCTTGGTCCCGTCCTGATGTTCTATTTCACGCAG
The DNA here is from genome assembly GCA_016235555.1 of Verrucomicrobiota bacterium. Classification (GTDB taxonomy): domain Bacteria; phylum Verrucomicrobiota; class Verrucomicrobiia; order Opitutales; family Opitutaceae; genus JACRKC01. The sequence continues at coordinate 161,633 of JACRKC010000073.1, read as the reverse complement.
CATCGTCATCTCGACGACAACGTCTATCTGCTTTCGCAGGCGCCGGAGCAAATCGCGTCTCCGCTGCGTCGGCTGGTGCAGGAGTGCCGGCTGTATACGAACCGTTACCGGCAGTCGTTTCTTTACTGGAAGAAGCCGGGCGGATTTGAGTGGCACGCGTATTACAGTTGTGCGGACATGATGGCGACGCGCGGCGAATTTGACAAAGGCGTGGTCCGTCTCGAACCGGAAAAGTTCGGGCGCCTGTATTCGACGCGCGGCGCACTCGGCAACGATCGACTGGCGCCGGAGCAAGCGAAGCCGACGAAAAAGCTGCCGTTCTGGACGTTGCCGGCGGCGGTGGTCGCGGCCGTGGCGCTGTTTGGCGTGCTCGCGTGGCAGTCGCCAAAGGTCATCGAGGCGGCCGGCAAGTCGGCGTTCGGCGCGCTCGGATCGGGAGTGAAAGCGGCGGCGAAGGAAGGGGCCTCGGTTGTTACGGCCGTGGCGGGCAGGCGGGAAGTCGCGACGGATCGGCCGATGCCTGCGGCGGTGGCGGGGTCCGGTGAGAAGGTTTTCGTGCAATCGGTCGTTCGCGGCGGTGCCAGGTATCGGGTCGAGCTGACGGACGGCACGGTGATGACGGACGCGACGGGCGGGGTGGTGGCGTTTGGTCCCGGGGTGGTCGCGCTGGCGGACGGTCGGATTCTCGCAATGCGGCGCATTGCGCCATCGGTCGCGGTGCGGCCGGTCGTTCCGGTCCCGGAAATGTCGGGTGAGACGGCCAGTCCTGCGCGGGCCGGCAACGTCGCGGCGCTGCCAGAGAAAACGGAGATCGCGACGGCGGAGACGACCGGAAACGCGGAAGGATTCCGGCCGGTGAAACGGGCGGAACCGATTTCGGGTGAGACGGTGCGGAAGCCGCGGGTCGGGGTGCCGGGACCGGTGACGCGGCCGCCCGGGACCTCCGGGCGCGGGGTGCATGGTCAGGTGAAGCGCTGACCGGTAAAGTTACAACGTCGTAACTGCGCTCAAGTCTGGCGACTCAGACGGCGCAAGGAGTGTGCGAGAAAGAGCACGATGCCGAAAAACGGCACGAAAATAATGACGTGTAGCCATGTGAGGCGGTCAATGCCTTGTTCGGTTGTTAGGCAGAGGTAGACGAAAAAGACGTAGAACGCGAAGTAAAGTAAGGACAGTGTCAGCACTATTCCTGCGTTACTGTAGAGCCACAGGACGAAATGACCGTAGGCTGGGAGTTCGGCAGGGGTAATTGCGTAGTGGTTCATTAGGGTGCTACTGTTTGGAAGGTAAGCGCGGCTTGTTTTGGCCGTCTAGTTACAACGTCGTAACCAAAGGGGCGCCGTCGGGGAAGCTCAAGACGCACGTTTAGCGACGTTGGTTTTTCGGAGCTGTTCTTCTTCCCGGGATATTGAGGGGCAGCCTTCGCCATACCACCACCGTATAACATCGGTCGCGTATTCGGTCGGATTGCTGTCGATGTGTGCACAGCGTGCGGCTATCTCTTCGGCGATATGTTCCGGCAGCGATATTGTAAGTCGCTTTTTAGCATTCATTGATGTTTTAAGCTTGCAGGTCGATTAGCGGTGTGCTGCTTGGTAGTTGCCAATGACGGAGTATATTTTCAGAGCCTCGCGGCGAGTCAACGGGAAGCGGAACCGGTCGAAACTGTATTCCGGGCGATACTCGTTGGGGCGTGGTGGTCGCGTGGTGACGGTGGGACTACAGACGACGGACGCGGCGGTGGCGCGGGTGAAGCTTCGCGAGCTGATCGTGCAAGCGCAGCGTGAAGCGGCGGGGCTGGCGACGAAAAGGGAAGATGAGCGGGCGAAACTGTCGGGGTTGCTTGTGACTTACCGGTGCGACCTGACGGCGCAGGGGTGCCGGGAAAAGCATGTGAAGGCAACGTTGCGCCGAATCCGTAACTGTTTTGACGTTACGGGTTGGACCGTGACGGGCGACATGAAGCCGCAGGGTTTCGTTGCGTGGCGGGCGGGTCTGAAGGGTGCGGTTAAAACGCGGAAGGAATACGAGACCTCAGTCCACGCGTTCCTGAACTGGCTGGTGCGCGCAGAGGTCATCGAGGCGAATCCACTGGCCAAGATCGGCAAGATCAACGCCCGGGGCCGGCAGCTGAAACCGACGCGGGCGTATACGGAAGGGGATTTGCGGCGCCTGTTCGCCTTGCGGACACAGCGCGTCTGCGCGTATCAGGTATTGACCTATACGGGGCTGCGGAAAGGGGAGTTGAAGGGGCTGCTCTGGTCGGACGTGGAACTGACCGGGGACGCGCCGCACGTGCGCCTGCGCGAGTCCGGCACAAAAGACCGGGCGGACCGTGTGGTTCCGCTGCATCCGGTCGCGGTGGCGGCGTTCGTCGCGGTGCGTGACGCGGTGGGGGCGGAGCGAAAGGAGCGGGTTTTTGACGGAATCTTTCCGACGTGGGAAGCGTTCAAGCGGGATCTGTCGTCGGCGGGGATCGAGCGGCGGGACGCGGCCGGGCGGGTCGTCAATTTTCAGGCGTTCCGCAAGACCTTCCAGACGCTGGGCGCACGGCATGGGCTGAATCAGCGCAGCGCGCAGGAGTTGCTTGGGCATTCGGACGCGAATTTGACCGCCAAGGCATACACTGATGCGGCGGCGCTGACGTTGCGGCCGGAAGTGCTCAAGCTGCCTGATCTGACCGCCGACGCACTCAGCAACGCACAAAAGGCCGGAAAAGGCTTCGCACTGGCTGATTTGATGGGCCGCCTTAAAGCGCTCGTTACGGAGCTGGTTACAGAGGTAAAGGCGAGTTCCGGAATGGTGGTAGGAGAAGGATTCGAACCTTCGTAGGCGTAAAGCCAGCAGATTTACAGTCTGCCCTCGTTGGCCACTTGAGTATCCTACCGACCGAAAGAGGGCGGAAATTCTCGGCTCGGCTGGCGGTCCGCAAGGTTTTTTTCGTCAGGTTGCTGGATTCGGGGGCAACACAAACCGACGGCAGTCCTCGCGCGGCCGGGTCGCACGGTGGGCGTGGGGTGGGCGGGCACGTCCCTCTGCCGGCATTTCGGCGGTCATAATCGCTCCGTCCCATGCGGGCACGGGGACGTGCCCGCCCACCTCGGCTCCCGTTGTCCCCGGTTTGTCTTACACGCGCTGGATTCGTCTGCTTGGGAGGGCGGAGTGTCGGGCCTGGGGTCAGGACGCGGCGTCGCATTCGGCAACCTTGGCGAGGTAGAACGGGTCGCTGAGCAGCCCCTCTTCGTAGAGCAACCGAAGCTGGCGCAGGCGGCCGGCGATTTGCTGCTTGGTGAATTTTTGCTTCGCGGCGGCGTTGGCGGCCGGAGCGGAGGCATCGGCCGGTGAGGCGGCGACGGCGGGACGTTCCGGCGGCACGCGTTTTGGCGCGGGCGGGTTGTTGCGATCAAAGACCACCATCTGGAAGTCCCGTGCGGGCACCAACTGGCGCCAGAGAAACGCCTGCATCCGATCTTCGGCGGCGACGGCGTCGCGCACGAGGTCCTTGTCGGCGATCCGGGCGCTGCCGGTGATGGCCAGCGTGACCGGAGCGGTGGTGGCCTTGGGCGCGCCACGGAGGGCGAGGCGCACGTTGTTTTGGTTCGCGGGGATGGTCGCGGGCTGGGCGGAGAAACCCGCCGGAGGGTTCGCGAGCGCGAGTTTCACCGGGCCGGCGAAGCCGTCGCGGCGGTCGACGTAGACGGTGACGGCGCCGGTGCCGTTGACCGGGACGGTGAGGCTGGAAGGCACGACCCGCAGGGCGAAATCCGGGCGCGGCCCGCTGATGCGCAGGCGGTAGCCGTATTCCCCGCCGCCTTTGCGCGCGGTGTCGCCGATATGGACGAAATACGCGCCGTCCGCCGGCAGTTTGGTCAGGAAGTAGGAATCGGCGTGATGGGTGTTGAGGCCGGCGACCGGATCTTCGCGATCGTCGTTGAAGGCGATCACCTTTCCGGTCGCATCCGTGAGTTTCACGATCGAATCGAGCGGCGAATCGAGCCGGCGCGCCTCGACTTCGACGACGACACTCTGGCCGGCACGGCCGGTGAATTGATAGACGTCCCAGTCATCCGTGCGGTCGATGCGGCCGTTGACGACGACGGGCAGCGTGATCGGCTGGGCGGTTGCCGGCGTGTCGTTGGATTCGCGCTCGGAAGTGTCGGGCAGCGGCTCGAGCGCGAAGGGCACGCGGTTCGACTCGACGCCGAGGCGGCTGGCCGCGAGCCAGCGGACGCCGGGCTGCGTGAGGTTGGTCATGCCGGCGAGGTCGGCGTCGGAGACGTTGATGCCGCCGATGCTGGGCGGCAGCGCGGTGCCGATCTGGCCGCCGAGCGGGAAGACGCTCGTCACGAAGGGCAGTTCACCGGCGGTGAGGCGGTAGACGAAATCCTCGCGTCCGCGGAACAGGCTGTCGTGGATGGCGATCACGTAGTCGCCGTCCTGCGGCACCTCAAACACGATCACGGGATCGGGTTTGAAACGGAAGTCGTCGTTGTAGGCGACCTCGCGGCCCTGGGCATCGAGGATTTTCAAGACGGGTTGGAACCAGCCCGGCACGGCGTCGGCGATGAACGGCACGAGGGCGCGGGCCTGCACGGCGACCACCAGGCGCTGGCCCTGGCTCGCCGCGAAGCGGTAGCGGTTGATTTCACCGGACGCGATCTGGCCGTTGGCCGTGCCGGGCAGCGTGAGGCGGACCTCGCCCTCGGCCGGCGGGCGCTTGCGCAGGGCCTGCGCCTCCTTGCCGAGGATTTGAATCGGCGCGGTGAGCATCGGCTTGCGGGCGGTTTCAGGGAGCTGGCCGATCTGAAAAACCAGCGGGCAGGAAACGCCGCGCGGGGTGAGCACGCGGAGTTCGCGCGGACCGGGCTCGGCGTCAGGCGAAATCGTGAGATCAACCATCACGAGGCTCGCGATCGAGGCGCAGGCGGGCTGCTGGACCCATTCGCCGATGCGCCGTTCGATCCGGGCGATGTGCGCCTTGGTGGCATCGTCGGGCGTCTTGTTGCGGCGCAACTCCGTGAGTTGTTCGCGCAGCAACTGGATCTCCTGGTTGTTGAGGCGGCGGAAACACGCGGTGATCGTGCCGGTGACGCCGCTGCCCGTCACGAGCACGGCGGAGGCTTCGTCGAGTTCCTGGCCGCCGATGCGGACGCTGACCGTGGTGCCGACCTGACCGCCGGCGGGGTAGGCGTAGCCGATGTAGGGACGGCTCTGGGCGTGGGCCGCGGTGACAAACGCGAGGGTGAGCGCGACGGTGGCGTAGGTGAGCAGGGCGGGTCTGTGACCCGCTCGGCGCGGGCCGCGGGTGGACGAGGGCGGGTCAAAGACCCGCCCCACAGGAGGGTGCGAGGAGGCTGAGTTGTTCATCACATGATCTCCGTGAGCAGTCCGCCGGACTTGGCGCCTTCGGCGGCGGCAGGCAGGACGTGGGCCTCGGCGCCCATCGGGTGCGGGAGTTTGGCGGTCGCATCGATGCCGCCGAGCGCGTAGATGCTACCGAGCAGATCGGTGGGATAGACCGGACGATCCTTCACTTCCTCGGCGCGTCTGTCGGAGGCGCCGACGAGGTGGCCGCCCTTGAAACCGCCACCGGCGACGAGTGACGTGAAGACGTTGCCGTAGTGGTTGCGACCGCCATTCCACGGTGGCTGCCAGTCGACTTTCGGTCCGCGGCCAAACTCGCCGCAGCACCAGACGATGGTGCTTTCGAGCAGACCGTGATCCTGCAGATCCTGGAGCAGCATCGCGAGGCCCTGGTCGAGTTGCGGGCACTGGCGGCGCATCGTGGCGAAATGGTTGCTATGGGTGTCCCAGCCACCGGGATAGTTGATGACGATATAAGGCACGCCGGCTTCGACGAGGCGGCGCGCGGCGAGACAGTCTTGTCCGAAGGTGTGGCGGCCGTAGCGGTCGCGCAGTTCGGGTTTTTCCTTCGACAAGTCGAACACCTCGCGGCCCGGGCCGAGGATGAGTTCGTAAGCCTGCTTCTTCGCCTCCTCGGAGGCGACGAGTTGCGGGCTGGCGGCCATCGCGTGGCCCATCGTGTCCATCTTGCCGAGGAGTTCGCGGCGGCTCTTCTGGCGCGCATCCGCGACGCCGCGGGAGACGACGCCCTCGACTTCAAAGCGCGGCGCGCTCGGGTCGCCGCCCGTGGCGAAGGGTTTCATCCTCGGACCGAGGAAACCCTCCTCGGAGAAGCGGCCCTGCGGCTGGGTGAGCACGACGTAGGGCGGGATGAGGCCCTTGTAGCCGACGCTCTTGAAGTGCGAAAACACGGCGCCGACGCTCGGGTAGGCCAGCCGCTCGCCGGGCGCGTGCGCCGTCTGCATGAGGTAGGCGGCGGTCTCGTGGCCGTTGTTGCGATGCGTCATGCTGCGGATGAGCGCGTATTTGTCGGCCTGTTTCGCGAGCTGCGGGAAAAGTTCGCCGATCTGGATGCCGTCGACGTTGGTCGGAATGGCCTTGGCGAACTCGCCCATGTAGTCGTAGCCGGCGTCGGGTTTGGGGTCCCACGTGTCGATGTGCGACATGCCGCCCCAGAGGAAAATCTGGATGACGGACCGGGCCTTCGGTTTGATCGCGGGCGCGGCACGCGGGGCGGCGGGGACTTCGCCGGCACGAAGCATCGTGCCGTCGGCGAGCAGGAGGCCCGCGGTGCTGAAGAGGCCGACGCGCAGGGCGTCGCGGCGGGTCATCGGCAGGCTGAGGCTGACGCCCATCGGATTGGCGGAGGTGAAACCGGGGTGTGACTTGGCGTGCATGGGGACCTTTGGGTGCGGCGGAGGCTTAGTGGCGGAAAACGAATTCGGAGCTGTTGAACAGCGCCCAGGAAATATCGATCCAGTCCTCGCGGCGTTTGAAGACGACGGGGCGCGTAGGAGCCGGAGGAGTCTGTTTGCCCTTGGCCGCGGCTTGCGGCGGGCGGGCTGGTTGGAACTGGCCGATGTTTTCGAGGGCCTTGACTTCGTCGGGCGACGGCAGGCGGGAGAGGATCGTGAGGTAGAGATCCTCGATGATGCGCGCAGGGCCGCGGCCGGAATCGAAAATCGCGCGGAGCTTGGTGCTCTCGTCGAGCTTGCGCTGGATGTGGCTCGAGTTGAGCAGGTGCAGCCATTGGGCGGGCACGGGCTTGTTGTCGCGCTCGTTCTCGAAACCGGTCGCGCGGGCGGAGCGGCCGAAGAGGGCGAGGAACGGACTCGTGATGCTGCCATCGGCGATGGCGACCGCGGGCATGTCGGCGGGGATGTAGGTGAAGGGTTCGGGAATCGGGCTCGTGTAGAGATCGGTGGTGCCGGTGATCTTGTTGATCGCGTCGATCAACACCTCCGCATCGAGCCGGCGGAGCGGATAGCTGGCGAAGTGAGCGACGGCGGCCGGCGAGGTGTCGCGCGGCACGGACGAGAGCTGGTAGGTCGCGGAGTTCAGGATGAGGCGGTAGAGGTGGCGGAGATCGAACTGGTGCGAGACGAGTTCGGCCTGGAGGTAGGCGAGGAGGGCGGGATTGCTCGGCGGGTTGTCAGCGCGAAAATCGTCCGGCTCATGCACGATGCCGCGACCGACGAGCCAGGCCCACACGCGATTGGAGATGGCGCGGGCGAACCAGGGATTTTTCGGCGTGATCAACCAGTCGGCGAAGAGTTCGCGCGGGTCGCGATTGGACGGGAAGTCGACCTTGGTGCCGTCGGGGAAAATGCCCGCGGTGGGCGGAGGCGGTGGAGGAGCGGCGGGCGCGGCGGCCGGCGCCGGAGCGGGCGCGGGAGGTTGGCCGATGTTCGCGACGGCGGGGCGGCCCGGAGCGGTGTTGCCCGCGGCGGCACTCGTGCCGAGCGGATCCCAGAAGACGTGCTCTTCCTTCCACTCCCCGGTGGGCTTGAAACCGACCTGCGCGAAAAACGCGGCCATGCCGGCGAGTTTTTCGGCGGGCCACGCATCGGCGCGTTCGCCGAGGAACGCCAGCGCCACGGCGCCGGCGATGCCGTCGGGTTTCCGATTTTGAATCGCGCGGTAGAAATTGGCGGGGCCGACGCGGAAGTTGCTGCCACTTGCGGTGAGGAGTTCGCGGGCGAACTGGTCGTAGGGTTTGTTGGTGGCGAGCGAGGCGCGCACCCAGCGATGATAGGCCTGCGCGGCATTGGGCCAGAGGTTGACCGGAAACTCGGCCTTGATGCGCAGGATGTCGGCCCACTTCATCGCCCAGTAGTCGGCAAACTGGTCGTGGGTGAGCAGGCGTTCGATCAGTGCGCGGCGTTTGTTGGCGCTGTCAGGGTTTTGGATGAAGTCGCGCGCTTCCTGGGCCGTCGGCAGCGTGCCGGTGACATCGAGATAGACGCGGCGCACGAACACCGCGTCGGAGCACAGCACGGGGCGGAGACCGAGCGCCGCGAGTTGTTGGAAAACAAGCCGGTCGATTTCGGTCGACGCGACGGGCGGGGTCGGGCTCTCGAATACCTCGCGCTTCGGCTCGCTCTCCGCCCGCAGGACGAACGCGGCGAACAGAAACAGAAGCGTGCAGAGCCGGTTGGATTTCATGGGCGATGTGACGGCGTCGCGCCTTTTTGGAAACACACCGGCGCGTGTTTCGCAGGAAGATTTCGCTCGAAGCGGGGCATGAGACGGCGGGGAGCGTGGGGGTGGCGCATACAACTCCCTCCGCACTGCGACCAGGGGAAGAACAGTGCGGCGGAGACGTCGTTATTTTTCCGCAAACGGCCGCGGGCGTCTGCGCACCGGTTGACCGATTGCACGCGGATTTTGCGTGGGAGGGCCGGGGCCGGCGGAGTGGGGAAAGTCCGGCGCGCGGTAGAACAACACGGGGTAACTCAAACTGATGCCAGTTCTCGAATGTCTCGGTTGTAGCGGTGGTCGATGACCGCTGTCGTTGCGCCAGGGGGATTCGTCCGGCGGTCATGGACCACCGCGACAAATCACTGACATCAGTTCGAGTCACACCCGAACAACACAACAGTTGCGGTGCGACGTTGAGCGCGCCTTGCTCGGGGCATGAAGCAGACCCCGCTTTCGCGTCGTGTTTTTCTCCAAGGCACCGGTGCCGCGGTCGTGCTCGCGGGTTTTCCCGCGTGCCAGACCGTGAGCCCGCCGGCGGCGGCGCCGGCCGCGCCGGGGCCGCGCAAGCTCGCGGCGAACGACCGGCCGGGCGTCGCGCTCATCGGGTGCGGCGGGATGGGCACGGGCGACGCCCGCAATGCCGCCAACTACGGCCATGTGGTGGCCGTGTGCGATGTCGACTCCTCGCAGGCGGCCAAGGCAGCCAAGACTCTCGCGGTCGACGGGAAGGAACCGAAAATCTACGCGGACTTCCGCGAGGTGCTGGCGCGCGACGACGTGCAGGTGATCGTCAACGGCACGCCGGACCACTGGCACACGCTGGTGAATCTGGGGTGCGCGCGCGCGCGCAAGGATGTCTACGGGGAGAAGCCGCTGACGCTCACGGTCGACGAAGGCCGCCGCCTGGTGGACGCGGTGAAGAAGAGCGGCATCGTGTTGCAGACGGGCACACAGCAGCGCAGCTCGCAGCGTTTCCGGCAGGCGTGCGAGTTGATTCGCAATCAGCGGATCGGTCGGCTGCACACGGCGAGCGTCTGGCTGCCGGCGGGATTGCGCGAGGGGCCGTTCGCAAAGTCGGCCGTGCCGCCGGAGCTGAACTGGGACTACTGGCTCGGGCAGGCGCCGCGCGTCGACTACGTGAAGGAGCGCTGTCACCGCACGTTTCGCTTCTGGTATGACTACTCGGGCGGCACGATGACGGACTGGGGCGCGCATCACGTGGACATCGCGTGCTGGGCGATCGGCCTCGATTACCCGATCCGGGTCGAGTCGCGGCCGTCGACCCGCCCGATCGCGGGCGGTTACGATGCGTTCAGCGACTACGAGATCAATTATACCTACGCGAACGGCGTGCGGCTGAACGTCTACACGACGCGCGACGACACGATTTTCGGCGGCAAGGTGACGCCGGATGGCCAGCGCAACGGTATCCGGTTCGAGGGCACCGAGGGTTGGATCTGGGTGAATCGCGACCGCATCGTCGCGAGCGATCCCGACATCCTGAAGGCGCCGCTGCCGGCGAACGCCGTGCGGCTCTACGAGAGCAAGAACCACATGGAAAATTTCTTCGACTGTGTGCGTTCGCGGAAGGCGCCGATCTGCGATGTCGAGACCGGGCACCGCTCAGCGTCGATGTGCCACCTCGGGGCGATTTCGCTGCGGACGGGCCGCAAATTGAACTGGGATGGCGTCGCGGAGAGGTTCATCGGCGAGTATGCGGCCGAGGCGAACCAGTATCTCCAACGCGAGATGCGCGCACCCTACGACTACAGTTTTGTGGCGTGAGGGAGTGGTCGACGCGCGTGGGCCAAAGGCATCTCGGCCGGCTATCGCTGCTCCGATTTCAGCGTGGGGAAGCGCGCTTTTCGCAGGCTACGGCTTCAGCCAGCCGCTGGCGCGCATCCACTCTTCACACCGCAGCGTCCAGGTCGAGGGGGCGCCGAGATCCTGGCGCATGCCGAAGCCGTGCGGGCCGTTGGGCCAGAGGTGCATCTCGGCGGGCACGCCCGCAGTGCGCAGCGCCTGGTAATACATCAGGGCGTTTTCGACGGGCACGGTGCGGTCGTTTTCAGTGTGGATAAGAAACGTGGGCGGCGTGGCCTTGGTCACGCGTGTCTCCAGCGACATCGCGGCGATCAATTCGGGCGAGGCGGTGGCGCCGAGGAGGGCGGTGCGCGAGCCGGCGTGGGCGTGCGGGGCTTTCAACGTGATGACCGGGTAGAGGAGAATCGAGAAGTCGGGCCGGGCGCTGACCTGGTCGAGGTCGGCGCCGGTGCGACCCTCGGGCGCGTCGAAGAGATTCGAAGCGCTCGCCGCGAGGTGGCCGCCCGCGGAGGAGCCGATGATGCCGATGCGGTCGGGCTTCACGTTGAACTCGGCCGCGCGTGAACGCACCAGCCGGATGGCGCGCAGTGCGTCACGCAGCGGGGCGGGGTGGCCGTATTCCTGCATCCGGTAGTAGAGCACGAAGGCCGCGACCCCCATCTGGTTGAAGCGCTCCGCCATGAGCGAGCCCTCGTTCTCGACCGAGAGCCGGACGTAGCCGCCACCGGGGCAGATGATGACCGCGGTGCCGTTGGCCGTGGTGGCGGGGGCCGGGAAGATCGTGAGGGTCGGCCGGTGGACGTTGGAGACGCGCGCGTTTTCGAGTTTTTGCGGCGTGGCGTCGGCCCGGAGTCCGGGCACGCCCTCGGGCCAGAGCTCAATCACGTGGAGCGCGGCGGCGCCGAGTGCGGCGGTGGAGGCGAGGGTGGCGAGGAGAAAGCCGGTGGCGGCGGTTTTCATGAAAGGCGAAGGCGGAGCGAGACGCGCCGAGTCGGCCGGAGTTGCGCGGCCGCGGCAAGCGGCGAGTGGTTGCCGCGAGTTCGTAGCCCCGGCTTCAGCCGGAGCCCGGAAACCTCGCACGCCAACCGTTCCGGCTGAAGCCGGGGCTACGAACCGGATGCGGGCGCAGCTCACTTTCTTGCCCTGCGGAGGGGCGCTTTCCCGAGCGCGCAAGCTCGGCGGTTGAAAACCGCGCTCCGTTGCGCTCACGGGACGGCAGGAGGCTGAGGTGCCGGCCGAATGCACGGCTTTCCGGTGTGAATGCACCAATTGTTCCCGCGCAGGCCAGCGCGCTGGCGCGCGCCAAACCGCGTTCGCAAGCGAGTTACCCACAGTTGCGAAACCAAACCGGAAAGCGTGCCCCCGGATGCACGCGGCGGAATTTCCAGGTGACAAGCGCCACGGCGCTGCGCAGCGTCGCAGCCCACTGTGGTCAATTTTGCCTTCTACCTCGTCGTCGTGACCCTCGGCGTGCTGAGCATGGGTTTCCAACTGCTCGGCTCGCGGCTGCTGAGCCCGCACTTTGGTTCGTCGATCATCGTGTGGTCGTGGCTCATCTCGACTTTCCTCGCGGCGTTCAGCTCCGGCTCGATGCTCGGCGGTTGGATCAGCAACCTGTCGGAGGAGCGGCGCGGTCGCGGCCGGTGGATCGCGGCGGCGGTGGCGGTGGCTTCGCTCGCGTTCACGGCGTTTGGCGGGCGGGCGACGCTCAACCAGATCGAACTCGGCATGTCGTCCGAAGGCGTCGGGTTGTTCACCGCGTGCGTGAGCCTGTTCTTCGTGCCGGTGACGGCGCTCTCGTGCTTCGGGCCGCAGTGCGTGCAGTTCCTCGCGACGCGCGGCACGCCGCCGGGCAAGGCCTCGGGGCTGGTCTACGGCGTGAGCACGCTGGGCAACATTGCCGGGGTGATGCTCACGGCGTTCGTGCTCATCCCCAACTTCCGGGTGTCGACGCTGCTGTCGGTGTGGCTCGGCGTCGCGGCGGCGGGTTTGCTGGCCTTGATCGGTTTGCTGCGACTGCCCTCGAATTCATGAAGATCCTGCTGACTTTCTGCGTGCTTGCCTCGGCGGCCGTCGCGGCCGAGGCCGGCAACTACATCGAACGCTACGACACGATCTACAACAGCCTCACGATCGAACGCACCGGCACCGTCGTCGAGATGCGCGCGCGGGCGCATGGCGGCGAGGCCCTCGAATCGGCGGTCGATCTGAGCGATCCGTTGAAGCTGGTCGTGCCTTACACGCGTTCGCTGTTTGGCGCGCTGTTCCTCCAGCCGAAGCCGGAGCGCGTGCTGATGATCGGGCTCGGTGGCGCGGGTTTTCACCGGCTCTTCACCGCGGCCTATCCCACGGCGCTGCTCCAGACGGTCGAACTGGACCCGAAGGTCCATGAGCTCTGCCAGTCGCACCTCGGATTCAAGCCCACGGCGCAGACGCCGGTCGCGGTGCTGGACGGCCGCCTCTTCGTGAAACGTGACAAGGGCAGGTGGGACTGGTTGATCCTCGACGCGTTTCGCGGCGGCTTCGTGCCGCCGCACCTGAAGACGGTGGAGTTTTACCGCGAGTGCGCCGCGCGCCTGAATGACCGGGGCGTGTTCGTCAGCAATCTCCACGCGACGTCCGAACTCTATTACTCCGATCTCAAGACGATCCGCGAAGTGTTTCCCCAGGTGGTGATCTTCGAGACCGCCGGGCGCGGGAACGTGATCGCCTGCGCGGTCAAATATCGCACGCCGGTCATCACCGACGCGGCGAAGTGGCCGACGGCGGAATCGCTCGCGCGGGCGCCGTTTGCCGGCCGGCTCGATCTCAACACGGTGCGGGACGAGCACTGGGCGCTGCCGGAACAGGCGATCGCCAGGGGCAAGATTCTGAGCGACGACTTCGCGCCCGTCGAGTTTCTCGACGCGATGAAGACCAACAACACGAAGAACAAATAGGCCGCGCCTTCCGGCGCCGCGAGACAACGGGCGCGCCGAAATCAGCGGCACCACGGCTTTCGGGCATTGACGCGCCGCCGGCGCCCGCGACGCTCGCTCGCGCTCCTTCGAGCGTCGCCCCCCCCATGTCGTCTTCCCCGTCCCCGGCGTCCGCGCCCAGTCCGCTCGATCGCGCGCGGCGCAAGGCCTACCTGCGGCTGATGCCGCTCCTGTTTCTGTGTTATGTGATCGCCTACGTCGACCGGGCCAATGTGTCGCTGGCGAAGCTCACGATGTCGAAAGACATGCCGGCGTTCGACGACAATGTCATCAGCATCGGGGCCGGCATCTTTTTCATCGGCTACTTCCTCCTCGAAATCCCCGGCTCGCTGATCGTCGAGAAATGGGGCGCGCGGCGGTGGATTTTCCGCATCATGATCACGTGGGGCCTGATGGCGGCGGTCACGGCCGCGGTGAAGACGCCCACGCAATTTTACGTCGTGCGCTTCCTGCTCGGGCTGGCCGAAGCCGGGTTCTTTCCCGGCGTGCTCGTGTTTCTGACCCATTGGTTCACGGGGCGGGACCGCGCCCGGGCGCTCGCGCTGTTCGTGGTCGCCACGCCGTCGGCGCAAATCATCAGCCCGAAGATCACCAACCTGATGCTGCCGATCGGCACGAGCGAGATGGTCAACGGCGTGCTCGTGCAACACCCCGAGGTGTGGGGCCTGAAGGGCTGGCAGTGGGTCTACATCGCGTGGGGTGTGCCGGCGCTCGTGCTCGGCGTCATCGTGCTTCTCACGCTCACCGACCGGCCCGCGCAGGCGAAGTGGCTCACGCCGGAGGAACGCGAGGCACTCGAGGCGGAGCTGGCGGGCGACAAGGCGAAACGCGCGGGCGGCAGGCGCCTGACGGTGCTGGAGGCGTTTCGGAATCCGAAGGTGCTGCTGCTTGCGCTGGCGTATTTCGGCTGCACCACGGCGAACTACGGCGTCGAATTTTTCCTGCCGAGCATCCTCAAGGATTGGTATAAACTTAATCTCAACACGATCACGTGGCTCATCGTGCTGCCGCCGATTCTGGCCCTGTGCGGCCAGTTGTTCGTCGGGTGGAACTCGGATCGCACGAAGGAGCGGCGTTTTCACGCCGTGGTCCCGATCGTGATCGGCGCGATCGCGATGGGCGCGGCGCCCTTCACGCAGGGCCACATGTGGCTCACGATCGGTTGCTTCATGGTCGCGGCCGCCGGGCTCAAGTCCTACCAGCCGGCGTTCTGGTCGCTGCCCAGCCTGTTTCTGACCGAGGCGGCCGCGGCCGGCAGCATCGGGCTCATCAACTCGGTCGGCAATCTCGGGGGCTTCTTCGGCCCGCGCATCATGGGCTACATCAAGACTCAAACCGGCACGTTCGCCGGCGGCGTGTGGTGCCTCGCCGGCTCGATGCTGCTCACGGCCACCATCATTTTCCTGCTTGGACTCGGCCGGCGGGAGCGCACCGCGTGAGTCGCGCAAACGTTGGACGGATTTTCATTTTGAAGCGGTGCGGGCAAATGCCTTGAAAGGCGGCCGTTTTCCGCGGCACGAACGCGCGCGCAGCCATTTTCAATCATCACCCCCATGTCCCTCTTCATTGGTATCGATTCAGGCACCCAGAGCGTAAAAGCGGTCGTCCTCGACTTGGAGACCGGCCGGACCATCGCCGAGGCGCGGGCGCCGCATACGTTGATCGCCGGGTTGCCGGTGGGTCACATGGAGCAGCATCCGCGGGAGTGGACGGCGGCGATGGACACCGTGATCAAGGACGTCACGGCCAAGGTCGACCGCGCGCGCGTGCGCGGTATCGGCGTGTCCGGCCAGCAGCACGGTTTCGTGCCGCTCGACGCCCGCGGTGAAGTGATCCGTCCCGCCAAGCTGTGGTGCGATACGAGCACGGCCCCCGAATGCGCGTTGCTCACGAAGAAGATCGGCGGCGACAAGGCGGCGCTGCGCAAGGGCGGTTTGCTGTTTCTGCCGGGTTTCACCGCGCCAAAGATCCTGTGGCTGAAACGCCACGAGCCGGCGAACTACCGGCGCCTGCGCCACGTGCTGCTGCCACACGATTATCTGAATTTCCACCTCACCGGAAATTACTTCATGGAGTTCGGCGACGCGTCGGGCACCGCGCTGATGGATGTGCGCAAGCGCACGTGGTCACGCGACGCGATCAATGCGATCGACCGAAGCCTCGTCGACTGGCTGCCGCCGCTCAGTGAGTCGCACGCCGCGGCGGGCACGCTGCGACCCGAACTTGCGGCGAGCTACGGGTTGTCGCCGGAGGTCGTGGTGAGCGCCGGTGGCGGCGACAACATGATGGGCGCGATCGGCACGGGCAATGTCGCGCCGGGGGTGGTGACCGCGAGCTTCGGCACCAGCGGCACGATTTACGCCTACGCCGCCAAGCCGGTCGTCGATCCCGCGGGCGAGATCGCGGCGTTCTGCTCGTCGAGCGGCGGCTGGCTGCCGCTGCTCTGCACGATGAACGTCACGACGGTGACCGAGCACGTGCGCACGCTCTTCGGTCACGATCACGCCGCGCTTAACGCCGCGGTGGCCAGCGCACCCGCGGGCGCCGGCGGACTCGTGCTGCTGCCGTATCTCGCCGGCGAGCGCACGCCCAACGTGCCCGCCGGTTCGGGCGTGTTGCTCGGGTTGAACAACCAGAATTTCTCCGCCGGCCATATCGCCCGCGCCGCGATGGAAGGCGTCACGCTCGGCATGAACTACGGCCTGCGCCGCCTCGCGGACCTCGGGGTGAAAGCGAAGGAAATCCGCGTGACCGGCGGCGGCGCCAAGTCGCCCGTGTGGCGCCAGATCATGGCCGACGTCTTCGGCGTGCCCGTGGTCGGCATGATGGAAGACGAAGGCGCGGCGCTCGGTGGGGCGTTGCAGGCGGCGTGGTGCGTGGCGCTGCGCGCGGGGAAGAAAGCGAAGCTCGCCGACCTCGCCCGCGGCGCCGTGGCGCTGAACGAATCGACGCGCTGCACCCCGAACAAAGCCAACGTCGCGCGTTACCGCGAGGCGCAGGCGGTCCAGGACAAGCTGAGCCTCGCGCTGCGCGAGGTCTTTCCCGCGGCACGGAAACTGGCGTAAGCCAAGCCGCCGCCATCCGGGGACGCTCGACCAGCGGAGTCCGTTCTCCCACTCGGCACGGGGGTAACTCAAGCGATGTCAGTGCTCGAATGCCTCGGTTGTAACGGCGGTCTGTGACCGCCGTCGTGGCGCCAAGGGGATTTGTTCGGCGGTCATGGACCGCCGCTCCAAATCACTGGCATCAGTTGGTCGGGCCGGTCACCAGCTCTCCGAATCATTCGAGCGCGGCGGCTTCGACGATGGACTCGTTCAGGCTTACTTTTCCGGGAATGACCGCCGGTGCGTCATTTGGATCTTCTCGCGCCATTCATCCGCAATCCGCGTCTCGGCCGCAAACTCCGGCCAGCGTTTCACCGCCATCTGCACCTCCTCGACAATGGTCGCGGCCCGGCCTCGCTTCATCCCCGCCGCTTTCGCGCACGCCGCGAAATCCTCCCGCGTGAATCCGTCCCGTTTTCCGTTCAACGTCATCTGGTGCGTCGCCGTCCATGCGCCGGACGGATTGTAGCTGTAGGTCACGTCGAACGCCGGCGCGAGCGACCACTCGCCCTGCTGGTTCATGAGGAAGGCGATGTTCTTCACGTGGTCATCCTGATTCCGCGCCACGAGGTTGAAAACCATCCGCCGGAACTGCTCCTCCACCGCCGCCATCGGCAGCTTCAATTGGCGGATGGTCAGCAGCGCCTGCTCGCAGGCATAGGCCCCGGCCTGGTTGAAATCGAAATGCGCCAGCGCACCCAGCGACTGCATGTGCAGCTTCGCCCCGCCCGCCCGGCGATCGAAGCGGCGCGTCATGAAATGCCGCCGCCCGTTTTCCTCGAGCAGCCGGCACTCGCTCATCGTGACGCCCGCCGCCTTCGCCATCAGGTGATAGGCAAACTCGATGGCCCCGTAGCCCTTCGGGTCTTCCAGCTCCTTGTCCTTGTTGCCCGCCACGCCGTCGAATTTCAGCAGCCAGTATTCGAACCCGTCGCCCGCCGCGATCTGCCCCGAGCGCACCTCGTTCGTGACGCGATTCCACGCGATCACCGCCTTCGCCCGCGCGCCGCCGGCCGAGGTGCCCACGCTCAGGATGTCGCGCAACACCTGCGCCTTCCCCGCCTCGTGAAAATGCCCCTGCAAATCGCCCCGGTGCGTCAGCACCTCGCCCGCCAGCCGCACCAGCGCGTCGACCTCGAGCTTCGATGCGTTGCGCGCCTTCGGACCGAGCACCGGCGCGAACTCCAGCGCGCCCATCCCGCGCGTGCCGGTGTAGCAGAGCCGCTCCACCGCGTTGAAACTCTCCGGCGTCCGGCCCTGCGTCGCCAGCCAGGCGTCGATCAGCGCGTTGCCGAACTTGTCCGGCAGCGAATCCGCCAGCAGCCCCGGCAGTCCGCGAAACGTGTTCCGTGGCAGCGCGGGAAATTCATACACCCGGTCGCTCAGCGGCATCGTCACCGGCGAAAGCTCGATCCCGCTGCGCGCGAAGTCCGGGTCGTATTGAAACGCCGCCGCGTCCCGTCCTTCGTCGAGCGCCACCGCGCCGATGGTCCGCCCCCAGAGTTGCACCTTCGCGATCACGCCGGCTCACCCCATGTCCATTTTTTGGGCTCGCCCGCCGTCGTCTTTTTTCCGGTCGCACGCCGCCGCTGGCGGCCCTGCTGTCTCAGTTGGGCCATCGGGCTGGCCGCCTCCTCCGGGATGAGCGCCTCGAACCGCTCCACCAAGCCCAGCACCCGGCAGACCCGCACAAAGCCCGACAACTGCGTCGCCGCCGCCCCCAGTTCCAGCCGCTGCACCGTGCGCAGACCCAAGCCCGCCTGCTCCGCGAGCTGCCCCTGCGTCAGATTCCTCGCCAGCCGCAGCCGGGCCAGCCGCCCGCCGATCAGGCTGAGCAGCGCGTCATCGGTGATGTTGGGTGCGATCTTCATGCGCCTAAAGTGGCGTTTTAAGCGACAATATCAATGTAAAACGTCATTCGTGACGCTTTGTTAGTTATGAACAATACCAGTTACGGTGCGCTTTTGAGACTGTAGGCCCGGCCGGTGGCCGGGCAGCCCGCCCACCGGGCGGGCCTACAAGATCAGGAGTCTCAAAGCGCGCCGTAACTGGTATACCGCGCCATCGGTGGCGGGTTGATGCGGCATTCCGACTCAAGATGCCAAGGGTGGCGTATCAACTCCTGCCGTGGCTTCCACGGTGGCGGCGTCCCGGAGGCAGCCGCGCGAAGTGTAGCGGAAACCGTGAGGTTTTCGCGGGATTTGGCCCGCGTTTGGGCGAACAGCTCACGCTTTCCGCTACGACCGCCACGGCTTCAGCCGGCCTGGCACGAGCGGCCTACGGGCGCGTGAAGATCGGCGCAGCGCGCGGATTCCAATTCCCGCCGAGCACGAAGGTCGGATCGCGGTAGTCGGCGATCAGCTTCGTATCGCCGGTGGCGGGGCTGAGTTGACGGGAGACGGCGAGGCGCTGGCTGGCGTCGATCGGGCGGGCGGCGGCGTTGCGGCTGTTGGCTTCCCAGAAATGCAGGCGCGTGGTGTCGCCCATCGCGCCGCCGCGGGCGGCTTGCAGTTGCCAGCCGATGGGGCTCACGGCGTCGGTGAGCGTGCAGTCGAGCAACACGACCTCGCTGGCGGGGAAGCGCGATGGCTCCACGCGCGTGAGGAAATTGCCCGTCACGCCCGGGGCGCCGTCGAACGTGCAGCGCAGGTAGACGTAGCCGTGGTTCGTGGGCGGGTTGCGGATCTGCGTGTAGTAGGCGCCGGTGCGGAGGGAGCGCGCGTGGCAGTCTTCCCAGAAGCACGGGCCGGTGCCCCACATGAAATCGACGTCGCCCTCGAGGTAGCAGTGGGCGAGGTAGGCCTGGCCGTTGATCTGGAGCGTGTCCTGAAAGCTGTAGAGATCGACCTCCTTGAGGATGGCGCGGGCGGTGGTGGTGCCGTTGAGGATGATGGCCTCGGCCTGCGAGCCGCCGTGCGGCGTGGTGTTGCGGAGCGTGAGGTTGGCGATCGTGAGGTCGGTGCAGCGGTGGGCGGTGAACATGCCGCGGCGGTAGATCGGACCGGCGGCGAGGGTGGCGGCGGCGGGATCGGGCGAGGGACCGCCGAAGGGATTGCCGGCGGAGTTGTTGTTGAACTTGTCGTTGTTGGGGTAGGCGATGACCGTGGACTTGCGGTCCTCGCCGAGGAGGGTGAGCGCGTGCTTGTTGGTGACGAAAACGATCTCCGTGTAGGTGCCGCGGCGCACGAAGAGGGTGGTGGGCGTGGCGTTGCCGTCGGGCACGAAGTCGATCGCGCCTTGCACGGTGCAAAAATCGCCGGTGCCGTCGGCGGCGATCGTGACGCGCGTGGTGCCGCGGGCGGGCGGGGCGGACTTGGTGGTGAAGCGCCACGCGGTCGGCGCGCGCAGCGCGGCAATGGTGTCGTCGCCGACGGTGATGGCGCCGGCGTCGAGCGTGACGTAGTAGGTTTTGCCGTAGGCGAGGGCGCCGTGGGGGAGGTGGAGTGAGACCTGGCGGTCGGCGAAAATCGCGGTGTAGTAGTTGTAGTTGGCGAGTCCGCCGATGGACTGGGTCGCGACGGGCTGGGCGAGGTCGATGGTGGCGACCGCGGTGCCGTTGGCGGCGTCGTGCACGACGAGTTTGCCCGCGGCGCCGGCTTTGGCGGGAGCGGAGAGCGTGAGGCGCAGCGGTGTGTCGGGGCACACGCTGGTCGCGCCGGGTGGCGGAAAGGTGTTGGCGGCGGTGGGCGCGAACGGGAGTTCCGCGGCGGCCAGCCAGGGGCGTGCGACGAGGAAAAATGCGAGCAGGACGGTGACGGAGTTTCGGCGCATGAGAGGGATTCAGCAGTTTTCGTATTTCCAGTTGCGACGTTTGCCCGCAGCCAGCCACTCGAGCGTGGTGGCGACGCGTGTGGCGCGCGTCGCGGGGCGCTTCGCCTCGGTGACCCACTCGAGGTATTCGCGGCGGCAACCGGGTGGGAAGGTCGCCCAGGTGGCGGCGGCCTTTTTGTTGCCCTTGAGCGCGGCGGCGAGATCGGCGGGGACGGGGAGTGCGGGCTTGGGTTTGACGGAGCGCACGCGCGCGGGCTGGCCGGAGGCGGTCAGCGCGGCGGCTTTTTTGATGTAAGCGAGCAACTGTTTGTCTGCGGGCAGATCGGCGAGGCTCGTGATGCGACCCAGCAAGCCCATCGCGCCCTCCACGGTGCCGCGGTCTTGCTGGATGATCTTTGCCATTTCCTGATGCCAGAAGCCGAAGGTGGCGTGCTGCTTGAAGGCGGCCGTGCCGCAGAGGATCTTGCCGGCGTAAATGAAGCTGGGCATCCCCCACTTGATGTCTTCCGCCACCTCGGGGCATGCTTGATGCACGAGTTTCCGAAGGTGCCGGAGAATGGGCTGGGCGAAAGGAGCGGCCTTCGCAATGTAGGCGTCGACGCGCGGATCGGTGGGGGAGGGCATGGGGAGTGAAATGGCGGAATCGCGGGCGGGCGGCGAGAAGCGAGTGCGGCGGGATGACCGTCCGAATTCGCGCCGCTTTCACGACGCGACGCTGCGGCTATGCCGGTGCGGTCGGCGGTTCAGTGATTTTACCCCATGAAACCATCCCCGCTCTTGAAGTGGTTCCCGGCGACGGTCGTCGCGCTGGTGATGTGTGTGCCGGCGGTCGCGCAGATCGGCCGACGTTTCCCGTCCGAAAAGAAAATCGTGCACGACCCGGTGACGGGCGTGCCGCTGACTTTTCTCACCAGCACGCCGGCCGGCGATTCGAAGATCTACCAGACGCACAACCAGTGGACGGCGGATGGCCGGTGGATCATCTTTCGATCGAGTCGCGTGCCGGGCCAGGCGATGGCGGTGAACGAGGAGACCGGCGTGATGGTGCAGGTGACCGACAAGGGCTACACCGGCATGCTGTGCATCGCGCGCCGCTCGATGAAACTCTATGTCATGCGCGATCCGAGCGGCGGTGGACGCGGACGTGGGGCCGCGCCGACGCCACAAGCCGATGCGGCGGCCACGGCTGCGCAGGCCGCTGCCGCCGCCGCGGCGCAGGCGGCAGCCGGCGTGCCGGAGGGCGCACGCGGAGGCAGCGCGGGTGGGGGTGGCGGCGGCGGACGGGGCGGACCGCGCGGACCGTTGCAAATCGTCGAGGTCAATCTGGCGACGCTGCTGGCCGACAGCGAGGTGGGCACGCTGAAGGACGGCGCGGCGTATGAGCGCGTCTGCGGCACGGTGCCGGCCGAGATGCGCGCGGGCGGCGACATGGCGCTCGATGCCAGCGAGGACGTGGCGTATTTTCGGGTGTCGGGGCCGGACCTCGCGTCGAAGCTGCCCGCGGGCACGAAGATCGCCGAGCGTTACGGTCCGCGTGGGATGGGCGCCGGGCCGGCCGGGCTCGCGAGCATGAACCTCACGACGGGTGAGATTAAGTTCATCGTGGCGGTTGGTTTTCAGATCGGCCACGTGCAGACGAATCCGTGGGTGCCGGGCGAAATTGTTTTCTGCTGGGAGACCGGCGGCAAGGCGCCGCAACGCACATGGACCGTGATGGCGGACGGCACGGGGCTCCGTCCGCTCTATCCCGAGGCCGACTACGAGTGGGTCACGCATGAGGCCGTGATCACGAAAGACGAAGTCGCGCTCGCGATCATGGGCCACCGCAAGCCCGGCGCGCCCGACCAAGGGTGGGGCAATTCCGCCACCCGCGAGCACCCGACCGGCCTTGCGATCGTCAATCTCCGCACCCGCGAAATGCACCTTGCGGGACAGACCAAATCCGGCAGCGGGTTGTGGCATGTCAACGGGTCGGCTGATGGCCGCTGGGCGGTGGGTGATGATTTTTCGCGGGGCGTTTACCTGATCGATCGGCACACCGGCGAGATGATCCTGCTTTCGACGGGGCACAAACCGAGCGCGCAGGATCACCCGCATCCGACCTTCAACGCCGACGGCACCAGGATTCAGATCCAGTCCGCGCTGCTCGCGGACGACAATCGTTCGATGAACATCTGCGTGATCCCGGTGCCGAAGGCGTGGCTCGCGCGGACCTATGATTCGAAGCGAGTGCCGTAGGCGCACGACGCGCGCGCAGCGGCGTGGCAAACGCGCCGGCACAGCCGCACGGGCATTGCGGGCGGCGGTGCGTAAGGGCAAAACCGCGTCATGCACTCCACGCTCTCCGACGCCGCGACTCGTGCCATCCGTTATCTCGAAAGCCTGCCCACGCGCGCCGTCGCACCGTCGCAGGCGGCGATCGCTGGACTGTGCGGGTTCGACGAGCCGTTGCCTGAAGGACCGGGCGACGCGCGGGAGACCCTGCGGCTGCTCGACGAAGTGGGTTCGCCGGCGACGATGGCGATGGCGGGATCGCGCTTCTTCGGCTTTGTCATCGGCGGTTCGCTCCCCGTGGCACTCGGAGCCAACTGGATCGCCGGCGCGTGGGACCAGAACAGCGCGCTCTATCGTGCGACGCCCGGGACGGCGCACGTCGAGGCGGTCGCCTTGCGATGGCTGGTCGACTTGCTGGGGCTGCCGGCGGGACGCGGCGCGGCGTTTGTGACCGGTGCGACGGTGGCGAATTTTTGCGCGTTGGCGGCGGCGCGACACGCCGTGCTGAAGCGCGTGGGTTGGAACGTCGAGGCCGACGGCCTCTTCGGTGCCCCGCCCATCACGGTCATCGTGGGCGCGGAGGCGCACCCGTCGGTGACGAAGTCGCTCGGGCTGCTCGGCCTCGGCCGGACCCGCGTCGTCAAGGTGCCGGTGGACGAGCAGGGTCGCCTGCGCGCGGACTGCCTGCCGGCCATCGCCGGCCCGACGATCGTGTGCGTGCAGGCGGGGAATGTGAACACGGGGGCGTTCGATCCGACGGGAGAGATCTGCCGGCGCGTCCAGGCGGCGGGCGCGTGGGTGCATGTCGACGGTGCATTCGGATTGTGGGCGGCGGCGGCGCCGTCGCGTGCGCACCTCGCAGCCGGCATCGCGGACGCCGACTCATGGGCAACTGACGCCCACAAATGGCTCAATGTGCCCTATGATTCCGGCCTCGCGTTTGTCCGCGATCCGCACGCGTTGCAGGCGGCGATGGCGATCACGGCCGAATATCTGCCGACGCAGAGCGCGCAGCGCAATCCGGCGGACTTCACGCCGGAGCTCTCGCGACGTGCGCGCGGCGTGGAGGTGTGGGCGGCGCTGCGCACGCTCGGGCGGGCGGGCGTGGCGGAGTTGGTGGAGCGGAATTGCGCGCAAGCGCGGCGGTTCGCGGCCAGGCTGTCGGCGGCGGGTTGCGAGATATTGAACGAGGTGGTGCTGAATCAAGTGCTGGTGGCGTTTGGCGAGGCGGACCGGACCAGGCAGGTGATCGAAGCGATCCAGGCGGAGGGCACGTGCTGGGCGGGTGTGACCGTGTGGCAGGGGCGGACGGCGATGCGCATCAGCGTGTCGTCATGGGCGACGACCGACGGCGATGTGGAGCGCAGTGCGGCGGCGATGATCCGTGCGGCGAAGGCGTGAGGCGGAGCAAGGCACGCGTGCGAATTGCCAAGGCGTGCGCAGAGCGCGCCGTCGGCCGCGGCTAGGATGAGGGCACGACGGAACGTCGCCGCTCCCGTGGCGCGCCCCGCCGGTTCTGGCAGCGTCTTGTGCGACGCGGGATGATAGCCCCGCTGAGGTTCGATCCCTCGTGCTGCCACCACCGGCGGGCCGCACGGCGGTGGCGTGGATCGCGACCCCTCATGACCATCAATCAAATTGCCGGCATCCTTCCCGCCGTCGTGTTTCCCGCGGCCACCCTGGTCCAACTCGTGCGCATCGTGCGCCAGCGTTCGGCGGCGGGCGTGAGTGTGTCGACTTGGTTGCTGTTCGGCTTTGCGAACCTCGGGATCTACTTCTACGCGGAGCGCTACGGCGAATGGCAGGCCATCGTCGGGATGCTGCTGACGGCGGTGCTGGACTTCGTGATCGTGGCGCTGGCGGTGTGGGGGTATCGTGCGTCTGCCGCCTCAAGCGCCACGGCCGCGATCCTGGTGGAGAGCAGGCCTCGAAGGCTCGCGCCGGAACTCCGGACCGCCGCCGTGGCCGGGGAGCTGGAAGAGTCTCAGCGGAGCGCCCGGACCGTATCGGCGGGGTGGTAGGTCGGGAAGACCAGCGTCGGCACCGGCGCAAGGCAGCCCTGACCGACCATCTGGAGCATCAGGTGCGAAAGCTGGCGGCCGAACGCATCTCCGTCGTATTTGTATTGGGCGATCGCGTCGTCGAAGAGCAGTTCCCGGTCGCGACCGATCAGCGAAACCTGGCCCGGCACCGTGAGCCCACGTCTGGCCAGATAGGTGAGGACGCGGATGGTGTGCTGCGGCTGGGCCACCAGCAGCGCCGTGGGTGGCTGGGGGCCGTTGAACAGATCGTCGAGCCGGAGGTGGAGGTGCTGCACGGTGCCATTGTGGCGGACGACCCGCGCGCGCGCTTGGTCGCAGGCATCATGATGCGCCACGGCATCGCAGAATCCCTCCTCGCTGGCGAGGTCGCCCGCCCTGTCCGAGTCCCGCACGATCAACGCGAGACGCCGGTGTCCTTTGGAAAGAAACAGGCCCGCGGCGTGGCGGCATACGGCGCGGTAGTCGATGTCGAGCGATGGCAGGCTTACTCCTGGATGGCAGGTGCCGACCACCAGTGCGGGCAGGCGCTGGGCGGAAAACCACAGCTGCAAGTCCTTCGGCACCGACAGGAGGACCCAGCAAAGCACGGGATTTTCGCCCAGGAAGGTCTCGATTTTCTGGCATTGCGCAGTGGTGCTGCGCGCCTGGCAGAGCAGGAATTCCGTGGCGAAGCCCTGCTCGGTCAAGTGGACCCGCATTTCGGTGATGCTGTGGTAGATCGACTGAGGCCAGCGCGACACCGGCTGGGTGGAGACGAGCACCACGAGCCGGCTCCGCTGGGCGCGGCGACTTTTCCGGCCGGCCAGCAACCGGCTGCGCCGGCCCTGCTGGACTTTCAGCCAGCCCTCCTCGGCGAGCAGGTGGACCGCGGCGCGAATCGTCGGGCGGCTGACGCGCAGCAGGCTGCACAGTCGCCGCTCGCTCGGCAGGAACTCGCGCCAGCGGCCCTCTTCGATCGCCCGGCGCAGTGTGGTGGCGGCCTGCGTCGACAGGTAGGTGCGCTCCGGGATGACGAGATGGCCTGGCTTGCTGCTCATGAAAAGTTACCGGTGGTTCGGGGTCGCAATGCTTGGGGCGGCGGCGAGCTTGGGCAACTTGCATGAAATCGCCAAGCTCGGTGCGATGGGCGCGCAATCGCGAGGTCGCCGCACCGGGTTTCAGCGGGCGTCGACCAGATTGTTCGAAAGCAGGGCTGGACCTCCGGGCCGGCCGTTCTGTGCTCGGATCGCGGCACGGCGTTCGGCCCGCCCGCAGGTCGGGCCCTGCCTTTCCCGACGCCCTCGCGGCGCTGGGCAGCGCGGGTGACCAGTGGATTGAATTGGTTCCGGATGATGGAATGTGTTTTGGCAATCCGCCCATGGGCCCCTTGGCCGAAAATCACGCTTGGCGCCTGCGTCCACCGGACCGGTTCGCGTTGTTACGCCGGCTCGCGCCCGCGCTGCTGCTGAGCGGCTGCGCGCTGGTGGCGGCACCAGAGCGGGGGCGCACCGCCTACGCGGCCGACACGCAGAGCCTGTATGAAGCGCCCGCGACGGGCACCGTTTCCTTCCTGCGCGAGTGGGTCACCCGCGAAACCACGCACGTGCCGATCACCACCTACGTGCAGGACGCGGCGCTGCCCGACATCTGTCTGTATGATTCGAAGGCCGGCGAAGTTTACGGCGAGCGCTTCGGCGACGACCTGTCGAAGATGAAACTGGAAATCGACCGCAACATGACGCGCGCGATCCGGGCGCTGCGGCAGGAGGGCACGGATGTGTTGCGCGTGGTTTCCGCGGCGTTGCGGCCGCGCGGCCTCGAAGTGCTGGCGGGGGTGCGAATGTCGGACACCCACCACCGGCGCATCGCGTTCGACGAACCGCTCTGCCCGCGCGTGACGCTGGAGCATCCCGAGTGGGTGATCCGGCAGCCGGACCTGCGGGAGAACGAGACCGCGCTGGACTACTCGATCCCCGCGGTGCGCGAGCACCGCATGGCGATCATCCGGGAACTCGCCGGGCGGCCCGAACTCGACGGGGTGGAATTGAACTTCGTGCGCTGGGCGAAACATTTTCCGCGCGACCAGGGCGCGGTGAAGGCGCCGGTCATGACGGAATTCGTCGGCCGCGTGCGCGCCGAGCTTGACCGGGCCGCCGCGGGCCGCGGGGCGAAGCGGCCGGTGCTGGGCGTGCGCGTGCCCGAGGGGCTCCGCGAATGCTGGCTCGCGGGCGTCGACGTGGAGACGTGGGTGCGGGACGGCTGGATCGACTACGTGATCGCGAGCCCGTTCAACGAATCGACTCCGCAACTCGCCGTGGAGGAGTTTGCGCGGTTCACCACGGGCCGCACGCAATTGCTCGTGTCGATGGGCGACATGATCGGCGGGACGTGGAGCGGGCCGCCGAAAATCACCGGGCGCGGCCTGGCGCAGGTCCGCGACAGCTACAGCGGCATGCTGATGACGCCGGCGGAGGCGCGCGCGATCGCGGGCAACTTTTACGCGTGGGGCGCCGATGGCATCGGTTTCTGGAACGTGGGCACGAAAATGGGCGTGAACGCCGGCAAGCTCGGGGCGACGCCCGAACTCGCGCGGGCGCAGCACGAGCGGCTGTGGTCGTGGATGAACGCGGCGCTCGACCGCCCGGCGATGGAGCGCGAGGAGCGCTGCTACCATTTTCTGCCGCTGTTCAAATGGGCGGCGATTCCCGCGCCACCGAGTCGCAACTATGCGTGGTATGGCCAGGGGCAGAGCCCGCTCGGCACGCTCACAACGCAGATTTTACGGTTCCCCCCGGAAGACACGGGCGTGCGCCAGACCTATCGGTTCCGCATGGCGGACGGTCGCGACGGTCGCGCGGTAAACGCACTCGTGCGCTTCCGCATCTTCCACCTGGAGCCGGCGGATCAGGTCGAATTCGATTTGAACTGCCGGCCGGTGCCCCTCCCGGCCGTGCGGCCGACACAGTTGGACGTCGCCGCGGCGGGGCTGCCGGGAATGCACTATGAAATCCAGCTGGCCGATTGGCGGCACTTCCGGGGCGACAACGTCCTCGGCATCATCGTCCACCGCGCGGTGAAACGCGCGGCGGTGCCCTACCTGGAGGAACTCGAAGTGATCGTGCGCTGAGGCCGGACCATGTGGCATCATCGATTCATATTCGAGAACGTCGCGAAAGGCCGGGCCCGACCTCGGGGCGGGCCGCAATCGTCGCCGTGGCCGGCGTCGCCAGCGGCCGGCCCGGAGGTCCGGCCCAAGGCTTCTTTTTTCGACGCTCCGTTGCGTTGGTTTTTCGTGATGGCGTCTGTCGCGGTCGCGGCGGAGCCGCCGCCGCGTGCGGAGGCGGGCGGGAGTCATCCGCCGTATTTCAATTTCACGGCGCGCCAGTTCCTGATCGAAGGCTCCTACTCGATCACGCCGACCGAGCCGATCCGCGTGGGCCGCGTGCGGCAGTTGATGTTCGACCGCGCGGTGATCGACGATGCGTGGGGCGTCGAGCGAACGGTCCACGCGCCGGTGAAGTTTGCGAAGAATCCCGTGCTGCCGGGCGAGCCGCAGTTGGCCAGGGTGCATTTCGGGAGCTGCTTTCTCCACGACGAGGCGAGCCGCAAATTCCGCCTCTGGGCCTGCTCGTGGGACACGAAGCGGCCCAAGGAGAACCTGTCGATCTTCCAGACCTACTACGAATCGGACGATTTGCGGCGCTGGACCGCGCCGTCGCTGGGCGTGGTGGATTACGATGGCAGTCGCGCCAACAACGTGGTCAACGCGGTCAAGGGCATGACCCACGAGGCCGTGAGCGTGATCGAGGTGCCGGAGCGGCTGCGCGCGCGGGGGCGGTTTGCCATGTTGTGTTCCGTCACGCAGAACCCGCCGCTGCCGGGCACCACGCACGGCATGGAGGTGCGCATCATGTGGAGCGACGACGGCGTGCGCTGGAAGGACCAGCCGGAGAACCCTGTCATCCGCGGCCGCACCGACACCCATAACAACCTCGTCTATAATTCGCAGCGCGACGTGTTCATGATGTATCGCCGCCCGTCGATCAACGCGGGCCAGATCCGCCGCGTGGCCTACGCGGAGAGCAAAGACCTGATCACATGGACGCAGCCCGAGACGATCATCTTCCCGGACGAGGCCGACACCGCGAACATGTTCTACTCGCTCGTCGTCGTGCCCTATCAGGGGATGTATGTCGGTTTCCTCCAGAATTTCTATCTCTACATGGACGACCCCAGCTATGCCGGCCCCGTCCGCAACGGACCGAAGTCGCACCAACTCGACATCGAGCTGGCCTGGAGTCGTGACGGCCGCCACTGGGAACGGCATCCGCGCCGGCCGATTTTTCTCGAGACTGGAGTGCCGGGCGAGTTCGACGCGGGCATGGTCTATGTGCACCAGGGGCTCTACGAGAAAGACGGGACGATTTCGCTGCTCTACTCCGGCCACGAGGCGCGCCACGTCACCCAACAGGTCAAGGCCGGTCGCGGCTCGGGCCTGGGCCTGGCGACGCTGCGGCAGGATGGCTTCGTGTCGCTCGACGCACCGAAGGAAGGCTACGTGCTCACGAAACCGCTCGCGCTGCCGGGCGGGAGACTGCACCTCAACGCGCAGACGGAGCCGGGTGGCTTCATCCGGGTGGCGCTGCGGCGCGGCGACGGCGTCAACGACGGCGACTGGATCGAGGGCTGGAATTACGAGCAGGCGCAGGATTTTCGCGGCGATGCGGTCGACGCCACGTTCGCCTGGAAGAGCGGCGCCGATTTGACGGTGCTGAAGGACCGCGCCGTGCGGCTGCACTTCTGGCTCAACCGCGCCAAGCTCCACTCATTTTGGTTTGAGTGAGTCGCCCGCGGTGCCGAGCCAGCTCCGCACTTCGCGCAGCACGTCGTCGCGCCCGACCCACGGTTTGTAGACGAGGCGCAGGTCGAGTTGCAGGCCTTTCAGCGCCTCGGCTTCGGGCATCACGAGTTGGAAGTCCCACGCCGGATTCGTGTCGTCGCCGGCGGCGTTGCGCGATCCGCCGGACGGGGAATGGGCAAAGCGGAGGTAGGGATTCGGCCGGAAAATGTAGATCAGCACCATGTCGTGAAAGCGCCCGTAGAAAAAGGGCGCGCCGTAGCGCAGCGGCGAGAAGTTGCGCGTGAGATTCCGGGGATCGGCCTCCATCACGAATTCGAGTTGGTCGGCGGCGGCGCGGACCGTGGCGTCGCGGCCGTGCACCTGCGACGCGAACTGCACCCACCGCGGCGCCGCGAGCGTGGAACTGCCGTCGAGAAAGTAGATGCTCTTGTCGTGCGGGCCGTTCATATAGGAGGCCCAGAAAACGCCGAGGAAACCGCCCTGAAATCCGCCGGCCCGCGGCTTCGCGCGATACGTC
The DNA here is from genome assembly GCA_016235555.1 of Verrucomicrobiota bacterium. GTDB lineage: Bacteria > Verrucomicrobiota > Verrucomicrobiia > Opitutales > Opitutaceae > JACRKC01. The sequence goes on along the minus strand of JACRKC010000073.1, from coordinate 131,718 downwards.
ACGTCAATGTAGTAGGGCTCGCGCAACTCAAACACCGTGCGGCTCTCGACGCCGTAGACCGGCGTCGCCGGCTGGACGAGTTCCGCGGTGGTCGGCCCGAGACGCCGGAATTGCATGGGAGCGTGGCGCGGCTCGAACGTCACCGGCGCGTTGCCGCGTGTCAGCCGGCCGTCGAAGTAGTGTTCGAGGTTGAGTCCGGCGAAAGTCGGCACAAACGCGGTGGGGGCGCCCCCCGGCGCGGTCAGACGAAAAAGCCCGTTGTAGCCGGTGCGGTGTTCGCCCGCCGCGGCGTTGTTGCCGATCACGCACTCCAGCCGGGAAACGCGAAAAGTGTCGAAGTCGGCGCCGCCGGTCCCGGCCGTCTGCGCGGCGGGGATGGCGACGGCGAGCGAGAGAATCGCGGTTGCGACCAGGGGAGGGAAGCGGACGGCGGCTGGCAGGTGGCGGCGGGTGCGGCGGCGCAGGGACATTTCAGTCCGGCGGCCGGGGGCGCGGAAGGGGAGCGCGGCGGGCGGGCTGCGATAGGAAGGTGAGGGCGGCATGGAGGAGATCGCGCGGGGCGGGCGGCGGCTCCGGCCGGGCGGGTTGCGGAGCGAAGCGGAGTTTGGACTCGCCGGGGTGGAGTTCCAGTTTCCAACACTGCTCACTCGAAGTGACCAGTCATTTTCGGTCGCACGCGGAACGAACCCGGTGATAGTGGCCGGGCCATGGAGCCAGTGTTGCCGGCAGGACATCCCCATGCAAACAACCCGCACCGATGAGAGAGCTGGCGCCGCACCCGCCGTCCGGCCGGACGTGGTTCCCCGGCCCAAGGCGAGGGTCGCGACGCAACGCTATCGCTGGGAAGTCGGCGGCCCGGAGTCCGTCGGGCTCGTCGGTCCGTGCGGGCTGGTGTGGCGGCTCAATTTCGCGGCCGGGCTGGCGAAGCCGCATTTTCATCCGTTGCAGACCGCCGACGGCCGCTGCCTCACGCAGGTGGCGCCGCCCGACCACCGCTGGCACCACGGGCTCTGGCACTCGTGGAAGTTCATCGATCGGGTGAACTATTGGGAGGAGGACCGGCCCGGCGGCCGGCCGGAGGGCGTCACGCGGATCGCCGAGCGCCGCGTGCTGCACACCGGCGACACCGGCGCGCGCGTGCGCCTCCGGCTGGAATACCATCCGGCCGACCGCGACGATGCGGTGGTCATGGACGACACCATCGACCTTGCCATCGAGTTGCCGCGCGAGGACGGCAGCTACCGGATCGGGTGGGAGCAAACGGCGCGCGCGCGCCGGCCGGTCGTGCTTGATCGCACGCCGCCGCCGGGCCACCCCGACGGCAAGGACTGGGGCGGCTACACCGGCCTGTCGTTTCGCGGCGATCGCTTTCTGACCGAGGTCGCGTTGCGCACGAGCGCGGGCCGGCGTGATGCCGAGGCCCAGCGCCAGCCGGCGAAATGGGCGGCGCTCACCGGAACCGTGGACGGTCGCGCGGCGGGTCTGGCGATGTTCGATCATCCGGCGAATCCGCGCCACCCCACGCCGTGGTATCAGGTGCTGCGGCGGAGCCGCGGCGGTGCGCCGCCGTCGCCGTTCTGGTATCTCAACGCGGCCCTGCTCCAGAACGAGCCACTGCCTCTCGCACCCGGCCAGCCGCTGACGCTGCGCTACCTCCTGCGCGTGGACAACGAGCCGCCGGCCGACGCCGCGCTCGAGTCCGAGTGGGCACACTTCGCCGCGAGCGCGCCGCTGGGCGAAACGAACTCCCGATCACGATCATGAAACCGACCGATCTCACCCGCCGCCGTTTTCTGGCGCACGCCGCGACCGCGGCGGTCGCGCCGTTGATTCTGCCGGGCGGCCTGCGCGGCCAGAACGCGCCCAGCAACCAGGTGCGCCTCGCCGCCATCGGCTGCGGCTCGCGGGGGCGCTCCAACCTCATGAGCGATTTCGCGGGCAAGCTCGACGATGCGCGCGTGGTCGTCACCTGCGATTGCTTCCGGCAGCGCCGCGAGCAGGTGGCCGGGTTGATCAACCAAGCGCACGGGCAGACGGTCTGCGAGGCGGTCGGGGATTTCCGCGACGTGCTCGCGCGGTCCGACATCGACGGCGTGGTCATCAGCACGCAGGACCACTGGCACGTGCCGCTCACCTACGCCGCGGCGCTCGCGGGCAAGGATGTGTATGTCGAGAAGCCGCTGAGCCTGGCGCTGACGTGGTCGCAGAAGCTGCGGGCGCTCGTGGCGCAGAAGAAGACCGTCGTGCAATACGGCACGCAGCAGCGCGGTTCGATGCACCAGTTCCGCCGCGCCTGCGAACTGGTGCGCAACGGCTACCTCGGTGAAATCCAGGAGGTGCTCGCGTGGTGTCCCGACATGGGCTCGCAGCTGCGGCAGGCCTCGCAGCCCTACGGATCGAACGAGCCGCTCCCGCCGCCGCCGGATTTCGATTACGACATGTGGATCGGCCCGGCGCCGATGCAGCCCTACACCGCCGACCGTTGCACGAAATACGGCGGCTACCACATCCACGACTACGCGCTGGGCTTCATCGCCGGGTGGGGCGCGCACCCGATCGACATCGTGCACTGGGCGCTCGATTGCGATCGCAGCGGGCCGTCGCGCCTCGAAGGTTCCGGCATCCTTCCGCCGGCCGGCAGCCTGTGGGACACCATCGAGTCGTGGGACATGCGGCTCGATTACCCGAACAACGTGCGCGTGCGCTTCATGGGCGGGCGCATCGCCGAGCCGGTCATCCGCGCCCGGCGGAGGTTCTACCGCGAAGAGGGCGTGCTGTTCGCCGGCTCCAAGGGCTGGCTGTCGGTCGACCGCACCGCGCTCTACACGAGCGACCGCAATCTGCAGAACCATGAAGTGGGGGAGAACGAGATCCGCCTCACCCGCACCGCGTCGCATGCCCGCAACTTCATCGACTGTGTCCGCAGCCGGCAGGCGCCCATCAGCCCGCTCGAAGCGGCGATCCGCTCCGACACCGTCAGCCTGCTCACCGACATCGCGATCCGCGGCGGCCGGGCCGTGCGTTGGGATCCGGTCACCGAAACGATCAGCGGAGACGACGAGGCTGCGCGAATGCTCGATCGGCCGGTGCGCGCGAAGTGGGACGTGCTGGCGGGCCACACCGCGCGGCCCGCCGCGAAGGCGGGTTGAAGGGCCGCCGGCACGGGGCCGACCGGAGGCACCGGGCGGATGTGTGGGCAAGGCAAGTTACCAGCAGTTTCCGCTAGCGGAGGCCCCGTGGGCCGGACGAATTTCAATCCGCAGACCACGTTTGCCGTCCCTGACCCCGATGCGCGGCCTTGAGCGCCGTCAAACCTCACACCCCAGCAGCCCATGAATTCGAATTTCGTCATCCGGCTTTGGATTGCGCTCTGCGGCATCACCCGCGGCCGGGCCCACCCGGCCCGTTGGCCCTCGTCTCTCACCGCGTGGTGTCGCCCGGGCTCGATCCTGTTGGTCGCGGGCGGATTTTTGCTCCTTCCGCTCGGCGCGCAGACGGCATCGTCCGGCTCGATCCACGGCCGCGTGTCGAATGCCGCCACCGGGGCCTTCCTGCCCAACGTCGCCATCTCCATCGAAGATTCCGTGCGCACGACGGTGACCGATGCGCGCGGCGAGTTTCTGCTCGCCAACGTCCCGCCGGGCACCGTGCGCGTGCGGGTGAGCTACCTCGGGTTGGCGGACAAGGTCGAGGCGGTCACCGTGTTGGCCGGCCGGAGCGTCGCGCGCGACTTCTCCCTCGACCGCCCCGGGGCCGATCGCGACACCGTGCGGATGGAGGCGTTCAGCGTCGTCGCGGATCGCGAGATCAGCGCACAGACCCTTGCGCTGAACGAGCAGCGCCAGGCGCCGAGCATCAAGAACGTCGTTGCCTTCGATGAATACCCGACCGGCTTCGACGACACGCTGACCTATTTCATGCGCTTCATCCCGGGTGTGTCGGGCACGAGTGTGCGCGGCCTTCCCGGCGATCAGGGCATCATCACGATCGACGGCACCGAGGTCACCGGGGTGCTCACGGGCCAGACTCGCGCGGCCGGACTCAACGTCGTGCCGGTCAACAACGTCTCGCGCATCGAGGTCACCAAGGTGCCCACGCCCGACATGCCCGCCAACCTCGGCGGCGGTATCAACGTGATCAGCCGCAGCGGTTTCGAGCGCTCCAAGCCGCAGTTCACCTACAACCTCTACTCGGGCTGGTATACGGACCTCGGCACCAGTTTCAAAAAGATGCCCGGCATGCTCCCCGGGCTCGATTCGCGCAACCTGATGCCGTCGCTCGAGCTGAATTACCTGCGCCCGATCAACAAGTCGCTCGCGGTCACCGCCAACGCCGCATGGAACGACACCTACCGCGCCCAGATCGGCACCATTTCCACCTGGGATCTCACCCGGTTGTATATGACCAATATCAACTCGACTTGGACACCCGTGCGCCTGCGCACCAAGTCCGGCCGCATCGGCGTCGATTGGAAGATCGGCCCGCAGGACGTGCTCAGCGCCAGCCTCCAATACCGCAACCGCGACTCCGTCCAATACGAGGAGGGCCTGCGCGTCGATTTCAACGCCGGCGCCACCGGCAACCAGAACTCCGTCACCGGCGCGGCCGCCGGCAACGGCGCGATCACGCAGACGCAGTCGCCTCTGCGCATCAACAGCAACACCCGCCAGGCGCTCGTGAAATACGAGCACCGCGGCGACATCTGGCGCCTCAACGCCAGCCTCAGCGACTCCGATTCGCGCTCGTTCTACGGCAACACCAACAACGGCTTCTTCTACGTGATGAACACCGCCATCAGCGGCCTCGTCATCAACGCCGCCGGCATCAACACCTCGGGCGACTCCGTCGAGGCGACCCGCCCGCAAGCCTACACCGTCGTCGACCGCGCCGGCCGCGTCGTCGATCCGCGCGACGGCAATCTGATGACGCTCACCTCGGCCACCTCGACCTACCCGGCCTACTACTCCAACAAGAGCGAGTTCAAGGTCGACCTCGGGCGCGACTGGGACACCGCGATCCCGTTCAGCGTGAAAATCGGCGGCATGTTCCAGCCGTTCAAGAGCAAGGGCCGCAACACCGGCGCCTACACGTGGAATTTCCGCCCCACCGGCACCGCGGCCGACCGCATCGTCGGCCAATACGGCATCGTCGACGAAGCCTACTCCGCCAGCGGCCCGGTCTGGGCCGGCGGCCGCGTGCGCTGGGTCAGCCCGCTGCTCACCTACCGGCTTTTCCAGCAGCGTCCGGAGTATTTCGTGCCCGACATCGCCACCTCCTACACCACGCAGGTGAACGGTTCCCGCAAGCTGGCGGAGGACATCACGGCCGGTTTCCTGCGGCTCGACGCGCGCCTGCTCAAGAACCGCCTCTGGCTCGTGGGCGGCGTGCGTTACGAGCAGACCGATGACGAAGGCTGGGGCCCGCTCAACGATCCCACCGCGCAATACGTGAAGGACGCCCGCGGCAACGTCGTGCGCAACGCCGCCGGCCAGCCCACCCTGATCTCGACCGATCCGATCCAGCGCGCGCTGCTGCGCTACAAGGAGCGCGGTATCCACGTGAAGCGCACGTATTCCGGCTACTACCCCTCGCTCAATGCCAACTACACGATCCGCGACGATCTCGTGCTGCGCTTCGGTTTCGCGCAGTCCGTCGGCCGCCCGCCCATCGCCAACATCGTCCCCTCCGTCACGCTGCCCGACGCCACCGCGACCACCGGCACCATCACCGTGACCAACACCAGCCTGAAGCCGTGGTCGGCCAACAGCTACGATGTCTCGCTCGAGTCCTATCTCCTGAAAAACGTCACCGCCTCGATCAACATGTTCCAAAAGGACATCAAGGGCTTCTTCGTCGCGACCAACACCGCGGCCACGCCCGACCTGCTCGATCAGTATGGCGTGGTCGGTGGCGACGCCGCCGGCGTTTACACGATCGCGACCGTGCGCAACGGCGGCGACGCGCAGTTGCGCGGCATCGAACTCGCCTACAAGCAGAACCTCACCTTCCTGCCCGACTGGGCGCGCGGCCTCCAGGTGTTCGCCAACTGGACGCGCCGCACCGTCACCGGCCCGAACAAGGGCGATTTCTCCGGCTTCTTCCCGTCGAACCTGAGTTGGGGCGTGAATTTCACGCGCGGACGCTTCGCCGCCAAATTCAGCAGCACCTACCGTGAGGAAATCCGCGGCAATCTGATCGCCGCCAGCGCCACGATACCCGCCAACACCTACGACTGGTCGCGCGCGAGCCTCAGCTACCAGGCCAGCCTGCAATACCGCCTCACGCGCCGGTTCGAGATCTACGGCACGCTCGTCGACTTCAACGACAAGTATAACCTCCTCGGCCTGCGCCGGCACAACGACACCACGCCCGACTGGGCGGCCGACCGGCAGACGCTCAAGACCGGCCCGAAGATGGTTGCGGGCGTGCGGGGCGAATTCTGATGCGGGGCGCGTGGCGGCAGCGATCCGGAGCGCGCCGACGGCTGGCGCCGGGCCCGTTTTTTCGGCGCCTGATCGCGCGGCCACCGCATCGAATTCGATGCCCGCTTTGGATGGCGCTCCGCCGCGCCCGCTGCCAGTTTGCTGGCGCCCCCCGACCCCAAATTTCATGAACCGACTCCGCTCCCCGCTCGCCCTGCTCGCCCTTTCGCTGGGTTGCGCCCGCGCCGCCCAGACTCAAAACCCGCCGCTCGTTTCCATGACGCGCCCGCAGGAGGTGCTCGCCACGCATTTCACGAAATTCGGCCACGCCTCGAGCTTTGTCGAACTCGAGGGCGGGCGCATCCTGCACGCGGCCGGCACGTCGTTCACCACCTCCGATGACGGCGGGCTCACGTGGTCGAAGGCCACGCAGCGCAAGGACGTGAAGGGCAACCCGGTCGGCGGTGGCGGCGCCAGCCTCGTGCGGCTCGCCGGCCGCGGCGTCGGTCTCGCCGCGATGAAACAGGACACCGGTCTGCCCACGCTCGAGGAGCGGCAGTGGAGCGGCCACATCGTCTTCTGGCGCTCGGAGGACGGCGGCCAGACGTGGCAGGAGCCGGTGCGCGCCACCCCCGCCGGCCTGCAGACGCATTTGCTGCAGGACGTGGCGTTGCGCACTTCGACCGGCCGCATCGTGCTGCCGGTTTACGCGGCGTTCGGCCAGCGCGCCGGCCCCGACAACAACGAAATCCCCGCGGTCGGCCGGCTCGTGAAAAACCAATGGGTCAGCACCAACGCCCACTTCCACGATCCGCGCTTCATGGGCGTCTATGTCGTCTACTCCGACGACGACGGCCGCACCTGGAAGCGCAACAAGGACGGCCTGCTCTATATCCTCCACGACTGGAGCACCAACTTCGACAAGGTCAACGAGCCCTCCGTCGCCGAGGTGGGCCCCGGCCGCCTCCTGATGATCATGCGCAGCTCGCTCAACCGGCTCTACCAGGCGTGGTCCAACGACAACGGCGTCACGTGGACGCGCCCGACCCCGATGTCGCTCGCCGCGACCGAGACGCCGGGCCAGATCCGCCGGCTCCCCAACGGCCACCTGCTCATCGTCTGGAACCAGGAGAGCGACGAGGAAGTGATGCGCGGCTTCAACCGCACCCGCATATCCGCCGCGATCAGCCGCAACGGGGGCAGCGTGTGGGAGTTTTTCCAGAACATCACCTCGCTCCTGCCCGGCACGCGCGTCGAGCCCGGCCCGGTGCGTCCGGCGCGCCCCGTGCAATTACACTTCAGCCCGGGGCAGCCCGCGCCCGAACGCGATGGCCGGCACCTCGGCGATTCCGACGGGTGGATCCGCACTTCCTATCCCTCCGTGCTCGTGACGAAGGACCGCGTGCTGGTGGCGCACACCTACTCGCGCTTCGAGGAGGATCCGGCGAAGGCCCAGCTCGCGAGCGCCGAGTCCTACAACCAGGTGCTGCGGGTGCTGCCGCTGACGTGGTTTTACGGCGGCAAGGAGCCCGCGGCGAATCCGCAGCTCAAGGAAGCGCTCGAACCCGCGAAACCATGACCCCGCACCTTGCCCGCCCCCCGGGCGCGAGGCCCGCCCTGAGCGGGCTCGCGTTGAGTTGCCTGGCATCGCTCGCGGTGGCCGCGGCCGAGCCGATCGAAACCCTCGTGCCGCTCACGAAGATATCCCGCAGCCCGAGCGACGGCAGCGTGATCGCATTGAACGACGGGAAACTCCTGTGGACGTGGGGCCCGGGCACGCGCGCCAAACCCTACAAGCCGATCCTCGGCAATCTTTCCGCCGACGGCGGCCGGACGTGGGGCGAGCCGTTCGAGTTGAAGCTCGACAACGGCCAGCCGTTGACCGGCGGCATGGCCTCGCCGAATTTCGTGCGGCTCAAATCCGGCGCGCTCGGTCAGACGGTCGCGGGCGTGGCCGAGGTGTTCTTCACGGTTTCGCGGAACGAGGGGAAGACGTGGTCGCCGCCCGTGAAGATCCACGCCGACAACGAGCGCGTCGCCTGCACCAACGACCGCGCCCTCGTGCTCGGCAGCGGCCGGATCGTGATGCCCGTTTACACGCAGCTCGAGGGCCCGAAGCTCGCCGTCCGCAAGCCCGTCGTGAAGCGCGGCGGCGGCGAGTATGCCAACGGCTGGGTGCATTGGCACTCGGTGAGCTACGTGTTCTTCTCCGACGACGAGGGCCGCACCTGGCAGCGCAGTGACAACGAGGTGTTCGTCTCGCTCGAACAGGGCATGCAGGGCAACTACCCGGCCTTCGAGCCCGCCGTGGCCGAGCTGGCCGACGGGCGGCTCCTGATGCTGGTGCGCACGAATCTCGGGCGGTTCTACCGTTGTCACTCGGAGGACCGCGGAAAGACCTGGCTCGAGGTGGCGCCCACGCCGCTCATCGCCTCGGCCGCGCCGTGCAGCCTTCGCCGCCTCCCGGACAGCGCGGATTTGCTCGTGATCTGGAACCAGATTTCCGCGCTCGAGGACCAGGAGGGGCTCTACCGCCACCGCCTCAGTTGCGCGATCAGCAGTGACGGCGGTGTCACGTGGCGGAATTTCAAGAACCTCGAGTCGCTGGACGACACCACGCGCCTCGACGACGATCCGCCGCGCGCCCGCCTGATGGGGCCGGTCCGCCAGCCGCTCGACCGGAAACGTTATTTCCGGGCACCCGGACCGCTGCGCATCAGCTACCCGAGCTGCACGTTTGCCGATGGCAAAGCCGTGATCACCTACGGCGTCTCGACCCCGGGCGACAAGGACGTGATCACCGGAACCTACGGCATGGACTACGAGGAGTTCCTGAAAAAACTCGGCCTCGGCCCGGAGGCTCGCGCCAACCGGGTCCGTGTGCTGCCCATCGCGTGGTTCTACGCGAAGTAAAGCCGCGCCAGAGCAAGCTCCGGGGTAAAACCGCCCATCATGCCCTCCCCACATTTTCCGATTCGAGCAGCCGCGAGCGTGAGCGAGTGGACGCGCCGCCCGTCGCTCAGGCTCCCGGCTGCCTCAACCAGGGCGAAGCAAGCTTCGCGGTGTCGGGCCGATCGCGAGTGAAACGGTTCGTTGCCATCGCCCGCAGGTGGGTGTCGGCCGGAGTCGCGTTCGCGTGCGCGGCGCTCCTCGCCGGTGCCGAAGCCGGCGATCCGTTCATGGGGCGGTGGACCGGGACGTTTCGCGCGGACAGTGGCGAGACCGGCCTGTTTCAGCTGCAAGTGGTGCCGCTCGGGGCCGGCGCCTATTCGCTGTGGGTGCGGATGGGCGGGCAGGGTTCGCGTTTCGAAATCAAGGGCGCCGGCGGGAGCGGACGGCTCGGTTTCCGCGGGCGCTACCAATACGCCTCGGGCACCGATGAAGCCTCCTACGAACTCGTCGGCGAAATGGCCGGCGATCGCGCCACGGGCACGTTCACCAGTTCGGAACTGAGCGGCACGATCGAACTCGCGCGCGAGCGGCAGGACGTCGCGCCGGTCACCGCGCCCGCCGGAGCGGTCACGCTCTCCGGGCGCTCGGCGGCGGAACACTGGCGCCGCGCCGACGAAAAGGCGGCGGACTGGCCGCAACTCGCGGACGGCTCCATGCAGGCGGGCGCGACGGATCTGGTCACGACGGCGAGCTATGGGAGCTTCCGGCTCCACGTCGAATTTCTGCTGCCATTCGAGCCGGACGCGCGCGGGCCGGCGCGGGCCCCAAGCGGCATCGTCGTCGGCGGCAACTGCCGGATTCACATTCTCGACTCATTCGCCCAGGAGCCGACGAAGGGGAGTTGCGGCGCGATATTCGGTATCGCGGCGCCGCGGACGGAGGCCTGCCTCCCGCCGCTCCAGTGGCAGAGCTTCGACATCACCGTCCGGCGGCCGGAGGCCGGCGCCGGCCCGGAGGTGACGGTGGTGTTGAACGGCCACACGCTGCACGAGCGCCGCCGGCTCGACGACGGGGGCGTCGCGCCGATCCGCCTGCGCGCCGGCGGCAGCCCGGTGCGCTTCCGCAATATCTGGCTGCAACCGATCCAGCTGTGATGGCCGCCAAAGCGCCGCAACTATTCGCCGATCCCCGCCTCGATCTGGTCCGGCTGGCCGACGGTCGGCCGCGCACCGGGCGTGTTGCGGCGACGCAGCGGACGAACAGCGGCGTTCGGCTCGTGGTGGAGGAATCTTCCGCCGTCGCCACGGCGATGGAAATCGACAAAGCCGGGGCCGACGATCCGGCCGCCGCCGAGCTCACCTTCGGCGACAATTCCTTCCGGAGGGGCCGGGCACGAGGGGCGGATGACGGGTGGTGGCGGCGTCATGCGCGGGCCGGGAATACGCGGCGCGCCTCGATCCGTATCGGACGTCCGAAGCGGACCCGGCGATGAAAACGCTCCTCACCAAAGTCCAGCCGCGCTGGCAGGTCGTCATTTTCCTGATGGTGGGATCGGCGTTGAATTACGGCGACCGGGCCGCGATTTCGTCGGTGCTGCCGGCGCTCCAGACCGATCTGCGGCTGACGGACGAGCAACTCGGCCTCGTGGGTTCGCTGTTCTTATGGAGCTATGCGCTGGTTTCGCCCGTCGCTGGCAGCCTGGCGGACCGCTGCTCGCGGCGGCGAATCGCGCTCGTCAGCCTCCTGCTATGGAGCCTTGTCACCGCGCTCACCGGCCTGGCGGACGGGTTGGTCTCGCTGCTCGTGCTGCGCGTGGCCCTGGGGGTTTCCGAGAGTTTTTACCTCCCGGCGGCGATCGCGCTCACGGCCTCCCATCACGGCACCGGGACGCGCGGCAAGGCGATCAGCCTGCTGCTGACCGGCATGAACCTCGGCGTCGTGCTGGGCGGATTCGGCGCCGGATTCATGGCGGATCACTTTGGCTGGCGCGCCGGCTTCTGGATGCTCGGACTGGGCGGGATCGGGTTCGGATTGCTGTGCCAGCCCCTGTTGGTCGACGCCCCCGTGTGCGCGGGAGCACCGGAGCCGGCCAAGCCCCGGCTGAGCGAGGTGCTCCACTACCTGGTGCGCACGCCCAGCTACCACATCCTGCTGGCGAAGGCGGCGCTGTCCGGCGTCGCCGTCTGGATTTTTCTGAGCTGGCTGCCGCTCTACTTCAAAGAGACGTTTGACCTCAGCCTGGGCATGGCGGGCTTGATGGGCGCGGTGATGCTGCAGTTCACCGGCGTGCTCGGCACGATGGCCGGCGGGTGGGTGTCCGACCAGGCGGCGGTCCGCGATACCCGCCGGCGGATGCTGATGCACGGGCACGGCTATCTGCTCGCGGCCCCGTTCCTGCTCGCGTTTCTGTTTCATCCGGGCCTCGCGCTGACCGTGGCGATGGTGGCGTGCTTCTCGTTTTTCCGCGGCGTCGGCAACGCGAACGAGCAACCGATCGTCTGCGATATCGTGCCCGCCGCTTATCGATCCACGGCGGTCGGATTGATGAACACCGGTGCGACGGCGGTGGGGGGCACGGCCGTGTGGATCGCGGGTCTCCTCAAAGGGACCATCGGACTGGGCGCCGTGTTCGGGCTGCTGTCGGTGGTATTCGTGCTCGCGGCGGCGTCGCTTTTGGCCGGCTACTTCTGGTGCGCGAAGCGCGACGTCGCGCGCGCGGCCCGGGTGCAGGCTGGTGATGAGGCGGCGTAGGCGGAGCATGGCCGATCGGCCCGACCCACCGGCACCGCCCGCCGCAAGCGCCTGCAACCGGAGCGCAATCCGCCCCACCAATCGACCGGAAAGGCGGCGTGCCCGCGGGTGGGCCTGCGAGGTTCGCCGCAAGACCGGGAGCGCGCCAAGGTTCGCCTGATTCTCGAAACGCTGTTCGCCGGCGTGCATCGCGGCCGGGTGTGCGCCGTCGTCCACCGGATCGCGCAACGCCACGCTGTCCGCTGCCAATGCCGGCCTGCCCTGTTCGCCTTTCGGGTGGGTTCCTCCCTCCCTCCGAGCAGGAGCCACCCGGACCGGGGAGCCGCGTGATCGTCACGGTTGCCCCTTTCCGTCCCTCAAGGAAATCTGTCCGCGGGTGGAGCGCGTTGACCTCAGCGCGTTTTTGCGCTGCCGATAAGTCATGGCGTGTTGAGGTCAACGCGCTCCACCTCGATCGCATGACCACGTTCAACACCGCGCTCCTCGCCACCCTCGTGGCGCTCGCCGGCGCCGCGTGGTGGCTGTGGCGGCGATGGAAGGCCGACGCAGCGGCGCACAAGCGCGAGTTCGACGAGCTGAAGCAGCGCCATGCCGACACCCTGCACGCCCACACCGCGCGGATGGAGGCGATGCTCGACAGCATGATCGAGGGCTTGATCGTGCTCGATGCCCGCGGGCGGATCACGCTCGTGAACCGGGCGGCGGAGCGGATTTTCGGATTTTCGCGCATGATGGCCGGAGGCACACTGCTCGAGGCGATCCGGCACCACGAAGTCGCGGCCCTCGCCGCGCGGGTAAACGCCGAGGGCTCGGTCGTTCAGCACGAACTGCGGCTCGAAAGTCCGGCCGCGCGGGTGCTTCAGATCAGTGCCGTCGCGCTGCACGATGCCAACGACGCCCCGGCGGGCGCCGTGTTGGTGGCCCATGACGTCACGCAGCTGCGCGAACTGGAGGGCGTGCGGCAGGATTTCGTGGCCAACGTGAGCTACGAGTTGCGCACGCCGTTGTCGCTGATCAAGAGCGCGGCCGAGACCCTGATCGACGGCGGCAAGGACGACCCGGCGGCGCTCACGCGGTTTCTGGAGATCATCGACAAGCACGCGAACCGCCTGACACTGCTGATCGACGATTTGCTGCTGCTGGCGCGACTCGATTCCGGACGGATCGAACTGCGCTTCGAGGCGGTGCCGCTGCGAGCCGCGGTGCAGGACACGGTGGACGACTACCAGTTGAAGGCGGCGGCGCGCGGCGTCGTGCTGGAGAACGCGGTGCCGCCGGGCCTCGCGGCGCGTGCCGACGCCGAGCGCCTGCGGCAGGTGCTCTCCAACCTCGTCGACAACGCGATCAAATACGGCCGCGAGAACGGCCGCGTGACGGTGTCCGGCCGCGCGCTCGACGCCGGCCGCGTGGAACTGTGCGTGCGCGACGACGGGCCGGGCATTCCGCCCGAGGCGAAAGTGCGGGTGTTCGAGCGGTTCTTCCGCGTGGACAAGGCGCGCTCACGCGAGCAGGGCGGCACGGGCCTCGGCCTCGCGATCGTGAAAAACGTCGTGCAGGCGCATGGCGGCGAGGTGCGCGTGGAAAGCGCCCCGGGCGAGGGGACGGTGTTTTTCCTGACGCTGCCGGCGGCGCCGATCGACTGACGGCGTTTACTTTGCGCTGGAGTGCAGCAGCCGCTCGAGCGCATAGCCCAGCAGTCCGGTCACGGGCAGCGTCAACACCCACGCCCAGAGAATGCGCTCGACCACGCCCCACTTGAGCGCACTCAGGCGCTTGGTGGCGCCCACGCCCATGATGGAGGTGGAAATGATGTGGGTCGTCGACAAGGGCACGCCGATTTCGGAGGCCCCGTGGATCACGGCGGCCGCGGTCGTCTCGGCGGCGAAACCGTGCACCGGCTGCAGCTTCACCATCTTGTGGCCCATCGTCCGGATGATGCGCCAGCCGCCGGCCGCGGTGCCCGCGGCCATGATGAGAGCGCACGTGACCTTCACCCAGACCGGAATGTCGGCGGAACTGCTGAGGCGCAGGAAGCCCAGCGCGTCCGGGAGATTGGCGAACGCGCCCGACGCCGTGCCGGTGGCCAGCGAGAGCGTGATGATGCCCATGGTCTTTTGCGCGTCGTTGTGGCCGTGGCCATAGCCCATGAAGCCGGCGCTGAGGAGCTGGGCTTTGCCGAAGATCATGCCGACCAGCCGGGGCGTGGTTTTCCGCAGACAAATCGTCAGAAACCACATCAGCAACGCCCCGGCAAAGAAACCGATGAGCGGTGAGGTAAACATCGGCAGCACAACTTTGGGCCAGAGGCCGACGGCGCTGCCCTTTTTGTCGACCTGCGACCATATCAGCACGCCCCAGTTGCCTTGCGCCGTGGCGAGCGCGGAGCCGCAGAGTCCACCGATGAGCGCATGGCTCGAACTGGACGGCAGGCCGAGCCACCACGTGATCAGGTTCCAGACGATCGCGCTCAGCAGCGCGGCGAGGATCGTGGTCATCGTCACGACGCCGCTTTCCACGAGGCCACCGCTGATCGTCTTGGCGACGGCGGTGCCGGCCATGGCGCCGACGAGATTCCAGAACGCGGCCCAGATGACGGCCTGGCGCGGCGTGAGCACCTTGGTCGACACCACCGTGGCGATCGCGTTGGCGGTGTCGTGGAAGCCGTTGATGTATTCGAACACCAGCGCGGCCAGCAGGACCAGGAGGAACAGCGTCATGGGTGGAGGTGGAGCGCGTTGTCCTCAACGCGCTGGCCCGCGGCGGAGTTGAAAAGCGCGTTGGGGGCAACGCGCTCCACCCGCGACACGCACAACGCAGCACGCGAGGCCATCTTCACGAGTGCTTGAGGACGATCTGGACGACGATGTTGCCGGCGTTGCGGCAGCGGTCGACGGCCTGCTCCACCATCTCGAAGAGCTCCTGGAGGATGACGAGTTCCTTGGCGTCGTAGGGGCCGTGGTAGAGTTCTTTGAGCAGGCCGAGCATGACCTTGTCGGCTTCGCCCTCGGCGAATTGCAGGCGGTCGTTGGCCTCGCGGATCTTTTCGATGTGGGTGCCGCCGCGGAGCTGTTTCACCATGAAGACGACGGCTTCGGCGGCCTGCAGCATGAGCTCGGCCTGGCGCTTGAACGCCTCGTGCGGCACGCGGCCGGGATAGATCGAGAGCCGTTCGACGATTTTTTCGACCTGCTTGGGAATGCGGTAAAGCGCGAAGGAGAGGGCCTCGATGTCCTCGCGCTCGAGTGGCGTGACGAAGGTCTTGCTCAACTCCTCGGTCATCTGGTGCCGGATGCGCTTTTCCTTGCGCCGCGTCTGGATGAACTCGTCGAGCTTGGCGGAGGAGCTCCCCGCGGCGACGGCTTCGAGGTAGCCGCTGAAAAGGTAAACGGCGGCCTTGGCTTCCTCCGCACCCGCTTCGAGCAGATCGAAAAACTTGTCCTCTTTTCCGAGCAGTTTTTTGAGCGAAAACATGGAACCCGAAAGCTCTGGCGGCGAGCGTCACGATTGCGAAACAAATCTCGCGGGTGACTCAGGTTTTTCCCCGCAGCCAGATCCAGAGATAGCCGATGCGTTCGCGGACGGCCGCCGTGCTGCGGTCGAGCGACTCGGTGTCCCAGACGCAATCGCTCCAACGGAACCCGGGGCTGGGCTTCGCCTTGAAATCGGCCGGGCACGGCAGGGCGTTGACTCCTGCATGGCGGAATAGCGCTGCCGAGCGCGGCATGTGCCAGGCCGAGGTGACGAGGGCGACCGGAGCATCGCCCACGAGCCGCTTGACCGCGTTCGATTCGTCCTCGGTGTCGCGTGCGTTGTCGATGTAGCGGATGCGGTCGCGGGCGATCCCCACGGTCTGGGCGGCCTGGGCAAACACCGTGGCGTGGCCGGGCTGGTGGCCGGCGGGTGGTCCGCTCAGGAGCAACGTCGCCTCGGGCAGCTGCCGCAGCAGACGCGCCGCCTCGGTGATGCGACCCAACGACGACGCCGAGAGCTTGAGCGTGGCGGGCATCCACGGGGTGTCACCGTGGCCGCCACCCAGCACGACCACATAACGGCACGCGGCCAGCGCCGCCGGAAGCGGCGTGCCCTCGCGCAGCTCCGGCACAACCGGATAGCGCGCTTCGAGCGGCCGAATCAACCAGACGCTGACCAACTTGTTGCTGAAGAGCAGGAGCAGTCCGGTGGCGGTGATGAGCAGCGCGCGGCCGAGTCTGGCGCGCCGGGCCGAGTAGGTGAGGACCAGCCCGGCGACCAGCAGCGTCAGGCATGCCGGCAGTGGCAGCAGCCAGAACGCGACGAATTTTTTCAGCGCAAACAGCATCGCCGGAAAAAACGCCCCGCCGAAGGGCGAGGCGAGAATGAACATGCTTTTGCCAAGATTATCCATTTCGGCGGCGTGCCTGGCTCGGTAGCATCGGAGAAGCCTCCCCAATTTTCATCATGCTCAACCCCGTCTCCTCCTTCCGCCGCGGCGCGCTGTGCGCACTCGGCTGTCTCAGTCTCGCGTCGACGCTCCCCGCCCAGACGCCCGCCGCCGATCCCGAATCGCCCGCGGCCAAAGAGGCGCGGCTCGCGTGGTTCAAGGAGGCGAAGTTCGGCCTGTTCATCCACTGGGGTCTCTACGCCATCCCGGCCGGCTACTGGAAGGGCGGGCGCTCGCCCGGCATCGGCGAGTGGATCATGAACCGCATGAAGATCCCCGTCGGGGAATACGAGCAGCTCGCGAAGAAGTTCAATCCGGTGAAGTTCAACGCCGACGCGTGGGCGCAGATGGCCGCCGACGCCGGCATGAAATACGTCGTCATCACCTCGAAGCACCACGACGGCTTCGCGCTCTTCAAGTCCGCCGCGAGTCCCTACAACGTCTTCGACGCGACGCCGTTCAAGCGTGATGTGATCAAGGAACTCGCCGCCGCCTGCGCCAAGCGCGGGCTCCGCTTCGGCGTCTACTACTCGCAGTCGCAGGACTGGCATGAGCGCGGCGGCACCGGCAACAACTGGGACTTCCCGGAGAACGCCGTGAAGGACAAGGACGGTTCCTACGACGCCTACCTGCGCAACAAAGCCGAGCCGCAGCTCCGCGAACTTCTCACCAACTACGGCCCGATGTGCCTGATCTGGTTCGACACGCCGCAGATGATGACCGGCGATCGCCCGAAGCGCCTCACCGACATCGTGCGCACGCTGCAGCCCTCCTGCCTCATCGACGGGCGTCTCGGCGCCGTGGGCGATTATGTTTCCACCGGCGACAACGCCATCCCCAACTCCCATCTCGATGGCGCCTGGGAGGTGCCCGCGACGCTCAACCGCACATGGGGCTACCGCACCGACGACCACGACTGGAAGTCGCCCGGCGACCTTGTCTTCAAACTCGTCGACATCGTCAGCAAAGGCGGCAACTACCTGCTCAACGTCGGCCCGACCGCCGAAGGTGTCGTTCCGCAGCCGAGCCAGGACAACCTGCGCGCCGTCGGCGAATGGTTGAAAACGAACGGCGAGGCCGTCTACGGCGCGGGCCGCTCGCCGTTCGGCGAAGAGTTCGGTGACTACGCGGCGACGCAGAAGGGGCTCGACGGCAAGCCGGTGTTCCTTGCGCGCAACGAGTGGCGCTGCACGGCCAAGCCCGGCAAACTCTACTTTTCGATCTTCAAGATCGGTCGCGACGGTTTCGCGCTGCCGGCGTTCAAGAACAAGATCAAGTCGGTCACCCAGATCGACGAGATGGGCCGCCGCAAGGAGCTGAAGGTCACGACCAACAAGGACGGCGTGCGCCTCATCAACGTCCCGCGCATGGCCGTGCTCGACACGATGGGCGCGGTCGTCGTCGTCGAAATCGAAGGCGACTAGGTCGAGCGCTGATCGCGCCCCGCGTCCGGCGCGGGTGAGGGATGCGCGGTGTTTCGCAAGAGATGCGCCGTGCGGTCCGTTGACCTCGCCTGCGTTCGGCCAAGCCTGAATTTCCCCTCTTCCGCGTCCGCTCAACCGCCCCTCTCATCCGTTCGCGCCATGTCTGAAAAGAGCTATTTCAAAACCGACGACGGCCAGAACCACACGGCCACGTTCTTCCTCGTCGCCACCTTGTTCATGCTGTGGGCGATCCTCAACAGCCTGATCGACACGATGGACAAGCATTTCCAGGACCTGCTGCACCTGAGCAAGGCGCAGTCGGCCTGGGTGCAGTTCGCCCACTACTTCGGCTACACGCTCATGGCGCTGCCGGCCGGACTGCTCACGCGGAAGATCGGCTACAAGGGCGGCATCATCTTCGGCTTGTTCCTCGTCGCGCTCGGCGGCTTCTGGTTCGTGCCGGCCACACACATCGCGCAGTTCTGGGCCTTCCTCCTCGGCGTGTGTCTCGTCGCGATGGGCCTCACGGTGCTCGAAACCGTGGCCAATCCCTACACGACCGTGCTCGGTCCGAAGGAATACGGCACGTTCCGCATCAACCTCGCGCAATCGTTCAACGGCTTCGGCTGGATCACCGGGCCGATCATCGCGTCGCACTTTTTCTACGCGACCACCGGCGGCGCCGAGGCGGCGAACAAGACACTCTACATTCCGTATCTCATCATCGCGATCTCCGTGCTCGTGCTGGTGGTGTTCTTCTGGCGGGCCAAGTTGCCGGAGATCAAGCCGGAGGACGCTTATCATACCGACGAGTCCGGGCCCGCCGCGCCGGCGGATCACGCGACGCACAAGGGTCTCGCGTTTGCCCTCATGCTCGCCGGCGCGGGCGTCATCGTGTTTTCCCTCTATGCGATCCTCACCTACGTGATGGAGATCGCGGTGCCCGGGTGGGCGTTCCTCGTGCCGCTGGCCGTCGGCGCGGTGTGGCTCTGGAGCTACTCGCAGCGGCTCACGACGCATAACATCTGGGCGCATCCGCATTTCTCCGGCGCGACCCTCGCGCAGTTTCTCTATGTGGCGGCACAGGCCGGCATCTTCAGTTTCTTCATCAACTACATGATCTCCGAGTTGCCCGCCATTTCCGAGGGATTGCGCACCAACGGACTCGTCGCGTGGTTCCTGAAGGATGGTTTCGCCCAAACGAGCGGCACGTGGCACCTCACCGATGTGGGCGCGAGCCGGATGCTGAGCGTCGGGTTCTTCCTGTTTTTCATCGGCCGCGTCATCGGCGCGGCGATCCTGCGAAAAACGTCCGCACACCATGCGCTCGGCACGTATGCGTTCATCAACCTCGTGCTGTGCGGCATCGTGGTGCTAAAGCTCGGCTGGCTCTCGGTCGCGGCGGTGTTCGGGACGTTCTTCTTCATGTCGATCATGTTCCCGACGATCTTTGCGCTGGGCATCTTCGGACTCGGGCCGGATTCGAAAAAGAAGGCGTCGGCGTTCATCGTGATGTCGATCACCGGCGGCGCGCTGATGCCGAAACTCATGGGCCGGCTGGGCGACCTCTACAACATGTCGGTGAGTTTTCTGATGCCGCTCGTGTGCTTCCTCCTCATCGCGCTCTACGGGTTCGCGTGGTCGAAGCTCAGCCGCTCCGACGGCGTGGTCGGCCTCGACGCGCGCAAGGGACACTGACGCGCAGCCACGCGTTCGGCCGTAGCAGCCGACGTGAGGAGGCTGGGATCAGGTTAACGCCGCGAAACAGCCTCGTCACCTCGGCTGCTACCCCGCTTCGTGACTTCGCCAGCGTGGTTTCGTCCAGGCACGCGGTGGCGCCGGGCGGTCCGAAATCTCCGCATGTTTGCGCTCGCCAAGCGGAAGGCGGGTTTGGCTAACTGCGCGTCCCCGAATCGCCGTCGTCCCCTCTGCGTTTCCCATGAAGCAAACCCTCGTTGCCCTGTTCCTCGCCGTGATTGCGCCGCTCACCGGCGCCGATGCCTACCGGATCGCTGTGATTCCGAAAGGCACGACGCACGAGTTCTGGAAATCGATCCACGCCGGCGCCGTGAAGGCCGAGCGCGAGCTGAAAGCGCAGGGCGTGAACGTGTCGATCATCTGGAAGGGCCCGCTCAAGGAGGACGACCGCGAGCAGCAGATCCAGGTGGTGGAGAATTTCGTCGGCCAGCGCGTCAGCGCCATCGTGCTGGCGCCGCTCGACAAGCGCGGGCTCGTGGCCCCGGTCGAGTCCGCCGTGCGCGGCAAGATCCCCGTGATCGTGATCGACTCGGGCCTCGAATCGAAGGCGCCGGCGAGCTACATCGCCACGGACAACCGCGAGGGCGGACGCATCGCCGCGCGTGAACTCGGCAAGCTGCTCGGCGGCAAAGGCAACGCGATCATGCTCCGCCTGCAGGTCGGCTCCGCCAGCACCGAGGCACGCGAGGAGGGCTTCCTTGAGGTGATGAAGAAGGATTTTCCGAACATCAAACTGCTCTCGACCGACCAGCACGCGGGCGCGACGCGCGACACGGCGAAGGCGGTCAGTGAGAATTTGCTCAACCGCTTCGGCAAGCAGGTGAACGGCATCTTCACCTGCAACGAGTCGGGCACCGCGGGCATGCTGCTGGCGTTGCGCGATGCGGGGCTGGCGAAGGGCAAGGTGAAACTTGTGGGCTTCGATTCCGGCGAGACCCTCAACGCCGCGCTGCTCGCCGGCGACATCCAGGGCCTCGTGGTGCAGAATCCGATGAAGATGGGCTACCTCGGCGTGAAGAACGCCGTCGCGGTCCTGCGCGGCGAAAAGGTCGAGGCCGTGGTCGACACGGGCGTCGGCTTCGTGACGAAGGAGAATTTCAACTCGCCCGACATGGCCGACATGGTCCGCCCGCCGCTGGACAAATATTTGAAGTGATGACCACGATCGCCGCGGCTCTGCGGCTGACAGGGATCAAGAAGTCGTTCGGCGCCACGCAGGCGCTGCGTGGCGTGTCGCTCGAAATCGCCCCCGGGGAGGTCCATGCGCTCATCGGCGAGAACGGCGCGGGCAAGAGCACGCTCATGAAAATCCTCAGCGGGGCGCACGCCGCCGACGAGGGCACCATGGAGCTCGGCGGCGCACCTTACCAGCCGACCGATCCGCACGACGCGCGGCTCAAAGGCGTCGCGATGATCTACCAGGAACTCAACCTCGCGCTGCACCTCTCCGCGCAGGAGAACATCCTGCTCGGCGCCGAGTCGGCCCGCGGCGGCTGGATCGACCGGACAGCCTCGCGGGAGCGTGCGCGCGCCGCGCTGGCGCTGCTCGGACACGAGACGCTCGACCTCGACCAGCCGGCGGGACGTTTCAGCATCGCGGAGCAACAGGTGATCGAGATTGCGCGGGCGCTGCTGACCAAGCCGCAGGTGCTCATCATGGACGAGCCCACGAGCAGCCTCACGCAGGCCGACACCGAGCGGTTGTTCGCGACCATCGCGCGGCTGCGCGCGCAGGGCGTGAGCATCATCTACATCAGCCACTTTCTCGAAGAGTGCCGGCGCATCGCGGACCGGTTCACGGTGCTGAAGGACGGGGAGACGGTGGGCGCGGGGCAGATGAAGGAGGCGTCGCTCGACCACATCGTTACGTTGATGACCGGCCGCGAGGTGAAAGATCTTTACCCGCGCACAGCCCATGCGCTCGGCGAACCCGTGCTCGAAGTAAAAGCAGCCGTGAGCCCGCTCCGGTTGAAAGGGGCGAGCCTGCGCGTCCGGGCCGGGGAAATCTTCGGGCTGGCGGGACTGATCGGTGCGGGGCGCACGGATCTGGTTCGCGTGATTTTCGCCCTCGACGAACTCGAAAGCGGCGAGGTGTGCATCGTCGGCGCGCCGGCTGAGGCGGCGACGCCGCACCATCGCTGGGCGCAGGGCGTGGGGTTTCTGAGCGAGAACCGCAAGGAGGAGGGGCTCATGCTCACGCAGTCGTTGGCCGACAACATCACGCTCACCAAGCACGAGACCTTCGGGCGCTTCGGCTGGATCAACGGCCGGCGGCAGCGCGAGACCGCGGAGCGTTGGATCGGCGAGTTGCGGGTGAAATGCCGCGACGGCACCCAACGCGTCGGCGAGCTGTCCGGCGGCAACCAGCAGAAGATCGCGCTCGCGCGCCTGCTGGAGCACCCGGCGCGGATCTTCCTGCTCGATGAACCCACGCGCGGCATCGACGTCGGGAGCAAGGCGCAGATCTATCAGCTGATCGGCGAACTCGCGGCGGCCGGCAAGGCGGTGATCGTGGTGAGCAGTTACCTGCCCGAGTTGCTCGGCTTGTGCGACACGGTCGGGGTCATGTGTCGGGGCGAACTCGCCGCGGTGCGCCCGCGCCCGCAGTGGACCGAGGCGGAGATCATGCGCGTGGCCACGGGCAGTGCATGAATTGAACTCAACCATGGTCCCGCGGTGTCATTCTGAGCGGAGCGAAGAATCCAATTGGAGCCCCGGAACTCTGCGCCGGGCGCGATTCTCCGGCTGGATTCTTCGCTCCGCTCAGAATGACAAACTCCTGTCGGTGGCACGCCTGACTTTTCGATGAACGACACCGCGAAGCGCATGCTGGGCAAAGCCGGGCCGTTTTTCGGGCTCATCCTGGTGATCGCGCTGTTTGCGATCCCGGGCGAATCGCGCGAGGCGTTTCTCAGCTACCACAACTTCAAGATCATCCTCACGCAGACCGTGATCGTCGCGATCGGCGCGCTCGGGATGACGATGATCATCGTGAGCGGTGGCATCGATCTCTCGGTGGGCTCGAGCATCGCGTTCACGAGTGTCGTGGGCGCGTTGCTGGTGAAGCACGGCTGGAGCACGGCGCCGACGTGTCTCGCGACCATTCTCACGGGTGGCGTGATCGGCTTGCTCAACGGCACGGCGATCGCGCGGCTGCGCATGACGCCGTTCATCATCACCCTCGGCACGCTCGGGGTCGCGCGGGGTTCGGCGAAGTGGCTCGGCGACAACCAGACGGTCAACTACGACTCCTCGCCGATCAACGGCTGGATGACGACCCCGGATCCGTTCAGCTACGCGCTGCCCGCGGGCGTGTGGGTGGCCATCGTGCTGGCCGTGATCACGTCGCTCGTGCTGAACAACACGGTGTTCGGGCGGCATATTTTCTCCATCGGCTCGAATGAGCAGACCGCGCGTCTCTGCGGCGTGCCGACGCAGCGGCTGAAGATCGCGATCTACGCGCTCGCCGGGTGCTTCTTCGGGCTCGCGGGCCTGTTTCAGCTCTCGCGGCTGCGGCAAGGCGATCCGACGGTGGCGATCGGGCTGGAACTCGACATCATCGCGTCGGTGATCATCGGCGGGGCGAGCCTCAACGGCGGCGTCGGCACGATCCTCGGCTCGATGATCGGCGCGCTGATCATGGCGGTGCTGCGCAACGGTTCGCAGCAGATGGGCTGGCCGACGTATTTTCAGGAGATCATCATCGGCCTCGTGATCATCGTGGCCGTGTTCCTCGACCGGCTGCGGCAGGGGAAGCAGGCGTGAGCCCAGGTAGGGACGGCTCTCCGAGCCGTCCTGGCTGCAGGGTGGTGTCCCGCCTGGAACTCAGGACGCCTCGGAGAGGCGTCCCTACCGCGTGAAGAGCGCGCCGTGGATCGGCGTGGGGTAGGGTTCGTCGGGCCCCTTGGCGTAGGCCCAGAGAATCCGGTTGAGCGCGTCTTCGGGGGCGCGGTCGTAGTCCTTGAAATTCATCTTCGACGACTCCTGCCAGTAGACCGATTTCTTGGTGTTGCGCTCCTGGAGGTCGATCTGCGGCTTGAGCACGTCGTAGGGCACGACCACGGCTTCGCGACCGAAGCTGTTGAACATGGGCGTGGCGCCGGCGTCGTATTGCGTGAGCGGTGGCAGACCGAGGATGAGCTCGATGGTGCGCAGCAGGCTCGCGGTGGTGTAGAGCGTGGAGTCGACCGTGCCGCGTTTCACATAGGGGCTGATGACGAAACCGACCGTGCGGTGGGCGTCGACGTGATCGGGACCGTTCTGCGTGTCGTCCTCGATCACGAAAATGGCCATCTCCTTCCAGAATTTGCTGCGCGTGGCGGCGGCGACGATCTTGCCGAGGCCGATGTCGTTGCTGGCGACGGCGGCGTTGGGCGTGAACGCCCCGGGCGTGGTGCCGCTCGTGTGATTTTCGCCGAGCGACATGATGGTGAAGGCGGGGAGGGCGCCGGTTTTCTCGGCTTGCCTGAGATCGTCGATCCAGAAGTCGACGAGGTCCATGTCGCGGTCGTTGTTGGTGCGGCGACCCCATTTGCCGCGGTTGGCGGAAGGAACGCGCTGGGCGCCTTCGCCGTAATTCTTGTAGCTGACGCCGTGGCGGCGGCAGAGATCCCAGAGGTAGCCGTTGGCGGGATTCTCCATCTCCTCGTTGCCGGGAAGCTTGCCGTGTTTCGAGTAGCTCACGATCCACGAGCGCTGGTTGAAATCGGTCGCGATCGCGGCGTCGCACCAACTGTGACCGTCGATGCTCACTTCGGAGTTGGAGTAAAGGTTGTCGAGCAGCACGTAGTCGCGGGCGAGCTGGTGGTGGTTGGGCGTGACCTTCTCGCCGAAGATGGCGAGACGCGGCTCGCCGTTGCCGAGGGGCTGGCCGTTGCGGTCCTTGAGGTCGCCGAGCACCTGGTCGTAGGTGCGGTTTTCCTTGATGATGTAGAGCACGTGCTTGATCAGGCACGGGTCGCCGACTTTGGCGGGAATGATGCTCTCGCTCGCGATGGGGGCGTGGGTGAGCGAGGCCGGCGTGTAGGGGGAGTTTTTGCGAACCTGGTTGGTGTAGGCGACCATCTGCGCGGTGTCGGGGCGGGCGATGGCGGAGATGTGGCCCTCGAAGATGCGCGCGGTGTAGTCGTAGGGGAGGAGGGAGTTGGCCTTGCGCGGATCGCTGGTGCGGGCGGGGAAACTCTCGCGCGACATGAGACCTTTGCCGTTGGCGACGAAGAGCGTCTGGTTGTCGGGGCTGACGGCGACCGCGGTGGGATACCAGCCGACGGGGATGAAGCCGTTGACGAGCGACAGCATGTCGCCGCGCGCGGCGGCCTCCTCGACGAGGCGGTTGGAAACATCGACGACCATCACGTTGTTGTTGTCGGCGTTGACGACGAAGAGCGTGCGGCCGTCGGGCGAAACGGCGACGCCGCTGGGCGTGCTGCCTTCGAGCGACTGCGGGTAGAGCGACGTGGAGATGACTTCGCGGGTGCCCTCCCAAAGGCGCCGCGCGGGGCTCGCGGCTTCGCCGAGGGACTCGAGGCGGCGCGTGGCGATGACGTGCACGGTGTTGTCGCCGGAGCAGGCGACGAAGAGGCGGCCGTCGGAGGAGAGCGCGAGATCGTTGGGGCGGAGGCCGACGGTGATGTCGCGCACGCGGCGCTGGGTCTGGGTGTCGACGACGCTGACGGTGCGGCTGCCCCAGTTGGTCACGTAGAGGTGGCGCTGGTCGGCGCCGAAGAGGCAGGAGTGCGGGTGCAACCCGACGGGGATGATGCCATCGAGCGCCAGCGTGTCGGGGCGGAGCACCCAGATTTCGTGATTGGCCTCGTTGCAGACGTAGACCCGGCCAGTGCCCGGATGCACGGCGAGGCCGGCGAGGAACAGCGGGCGCGACTCGACCTGCGGTTTCACCGCGGGGGCAGGCGTGGCCTTGCCGGCGGCGTAGTCGAAGACATGCACGACACCGAGATCGCCCCCCGCGACGTAGATGCGGCGGCCGTCGCGACTGAAGGCCACGCCGTTGAACGACTCCTTGAGCGGGAGAAACTGCGTGACCTTTTGCGTTGCGAGATCGAGGAGCGTGAGGCCCGTGTCGCTGAAGCCGCCGCTCACGGCGACGAGCGTCTTCTTGTCGGGTGCGACGATCATCTTCAGCACCATATCGCTCACGCGGACGTGCTGGCCGGCGGGCGTGACGCCCCAGCCGGTGTGGAGGAGATCCTTGCTCGGCACGAGGCTTTGGCGCGTGCGGAACGACGGCGAGTTGACGTCTTCGTCGGGCGCGCGCGTCGTCGTCTGCGGAGCGGCGAAAATGCTGCAAACAGCCAGCGACAACAGCGCGGCCGCGCCGCGGGCAAAGCGGGGGAGGTGGCGTCGAACATTCATGGGTTCACGGAGAGACGATGCCCCGGTGAGGGCGTTGCAGGGAATATTTAGCCGGGACCGGAGCGTAACCGCTCAGTCGAAGTGGCGGTTCGGGCTGACGGCCAGGGCGTCGAAGCGCGAGGCGGTTTCGCCCGCAGCCCAGGCCATGCCGCGAAGCAGCAGCAGGCGGAACAGCGGATCGTCGAACGTCCACATGTAGTGGCCGAAGACGCAGACGAAGGTGCGCCCGCCGCCGGCCGGTTCGTGCGTCCAGAAGATCGGAATCGGGAGGATGGCGTCGCCGAGCCCGGCCTGTTCGTCGGATGTGCCGAGGAGGCGCACGCGTGCGGCATCGCCGACGAGCGGCCAGTAGGACTCGTCGGTGAAGCGCACGGTCGCGGGGAAGCCGCGTGTGATCGGGTGCGTGGTGACGAGCCTGAGATCGACGATGCCGTGGCGGTATTTCGCGGACGGGTAGGCGAGGCCGGTGCGCGCGGCGAAACGCTCGGGCAACTCATCCGCGCCGATGGCCCAGTGGATCGTGACGAAGCCGCCGCCGCGTTTTTGGAATGCCTCCAATTCAGCGAGCTGCGCGGCGTCCCACTTGTTGCGTCGGTAGAGCACCAGCAGGTCGGCCGCGGCGAGTTGCTCCGGCTGGGGCCACGGAAACGCGGTGTCGACCGTGACGCGTGGCGATTGGGCGAGGTAGGGCGCCCAGGCCTTCTGCCATGCCGGGTAGTCGTGCTGGCCGGCGCCGTGATCCTTTGGACCGGCGACGAGGAGGATGCGCAGCGGGCGCGGGTCGGCCGGAGCGGGCTCGGCAAGCTTCAGCACCGCCGCAACATCGGCGGCAGAGCGCGCGGCGGCGCGGACGACGGGTGGTTCCTTCGATTTCGCCTTTTCTGCGCCGAGAGCAAAGGAGACGGCGACCGCGGACAGCACGAGGCCCACGGTGTGGCGAAGCACGTTGCGCCCGGCGATCACGGGAAGAGCCCCCGGCTTTGCTTCGCGTCGGCCACGCGCTGGATGCCCAGCGTGAGCGCGGCGAGGCGGCGGCTGAACTTGAATTTGCGCTTCTGCGCGTCGACCGCGTCTTTCGCCTTGTCCAACATGCCGAAAAGTTTCTGGAGGACTTCGTCGCGGCCCCAGTAGTAGTTCGAGAGGTTTTGCAGCCACTCGAAGTAAGAGACGATGACGCCGCCGGAATTGCACAGCACGTCGGGGATGAGTTCGATGTCGCCGCGCTCCTCGATGATTTTGTCGGCGGCGTTGGTGGTCGGGCCGTTGGCACCCTCGGCGAGCACGCGGCACTTGAGCTTGGCGGCGTTCTTGTCGGTGATCACGCGTTCGAGGGCGCACGGCGCGAGCACGGTGCATTTCAGCTCGAGCAGCGCGTCGTTGGAGATCGGTTCGCCGCCGTCGAAATCGTGGAGCGTCTTCTGGTAGCGGACGTAGGTGAGGGCCTTGTTGAGGTCGATGCCCTTGGGGTTGTAGACGGCGCCGGTGTAGTCGGAGATCGCGATGATCTTCGCGCCGTAGTTCGAGAGGGCGAGGGCGGTTTCGCTGCCGACGTTGCCGAAGCCCTGGATGACGGCGGTGGCTTTGTTGACCGGGAGCTTGAGGTCCTCGAGGTATTTCTTTGTGAGGTAAGCGACGCCGGCCCCCGTGGCCTCGCGGCGGCCCTGCGAGCCGCCGAGTGCGATCGGTTTGCCGGTGACGACGGCGCTTGCCACGTGGCCGACGTGGTTGGAGTAGGTGTCCATCATCCACGCCATGATCTTTTCGTTGGTGCCGACGTCGGGTGCGGGGACGTCGACGTGCGGGCCGACGAAGTTGACCATCTCCTGCATGTAGCGGCGCGAGAGGTGCTCGAGTTCGGATTCGGTGAGCTCGCTCGGGTTGACGATGACGCCGCCCTTGGCTCCGCCGTAGGGCAGGCCGACGAGGGAGGTCTTCCAACTCATCCACATCGCGAGCGCGGCGACTTCGCCGAGCGTGACGTGTTGGTGAAACCGGATGCCACCCTTTGACGGGCCGGTGGAGAGGTTGTGCTGCACGCGGTAGCCTTCGAAGACGGTCACCGAGCCGTCGCGGCGCTTGACGGGGAGCGAGACGGCGAGGCAGCGGCGCGGGTATTTGGTGCGGTCGCGGATGGCCTCGGGGAGGCTGATGGCGTCGGCGGCCTTGTCGAACTGGCGGCAGGCCATGCGGAAGACATCCGAGTCGTAGAGGGAGGAAACGATCGCTTTGGACATGAGACGGACAGGGTTTGGATTGAGTCCGGCGCCGGGGCCGGAGGATTTTTTGTTGGGGCGGAGCGTGGGTTGTGGGAGGTGGATTAGCAATTGGCTTCCGGTGGGCCGGTGCCTTCAATGACCCGCTCTTATTCCGCGGAAACGCGATCGTGATAACATGCTCGAAGTCATCGTCAGATTCTTGCGCTGGGTGTTCGACAAGTGCGCCGCCGCGACGGTCATCGTCGCGCTGGCGCTGGCCGCGTGCGCGTTGTGGCTGTTCCTGAAGGATAACGTCGATTTCGACGAATGGCGCCGCGATGTCGTCCGTAGCATCAACGGCGAGCGCACGAAGGTGAAGGAGGCGCTGGCCGACGTGCACAAGCGCATGGACCGCATCTCCGCGGAGATCACGGCGGAACAGGACCGGGGCAAGCAGGCGGACAAAGTGATCGGGCAATTGCGGGAGTTGGAGAGCACGTGGGACAAGCTCGTCGGCAACCGGGAGCAGCAGAGGTCTAACGCCGAACAGTTGGCGAAGATGACCGAGCTGCGGCTGGGTATCACGGCGAAGGTCCAGGCGTTGCAGCAGGAGTTCACGCGCACGACCTGGGAGCGCGACGGTCTCGAAATCGCGCTCGGCAAGGTCGAGGTGCGGCTGAAGGAGGCCGAGGAAAAGCAGTCGCGGGTGCTGCACTATCTCGAACGCGCGTGGGAGCATCCGGTCGGCCGCGGCTGGCTGACGCTGCCGGTGAAATGGTGGGTCTATGTGACGCTGGCGGTCTATTTCCTGGGGCCGACCGTGGGGAAACTCACGATGTTCTACCTCGTCGCGCCGCGCATCGCGCGCGGCCGGCCCGTGCAACTCGGCGGATCGGCTGCGACGCTGCCGGACGTGGGGGCGCAGGGTGTGTCGGCCGATCTCGTCCTGGGCGACGGCGAGCGGCTGTGGGTCCGGGAACAGTTTTTGCAGGCCTCCGACGAGGGGCTGGCCAAGCAAACGCGCGCGCTGCTCGACTGGCGGATGCCGCTCACGTGCATGGCCACGCGACTCGTCGAACTGATCGAAATGCGCCATGGCGGCGGCGGCGAGCAACGCGTGACGTTGTCCAACCAAGGAGACCCGCACAGCGAACTCGCCGTGGTGACGATCCCGGACGGCGCGTCGCTGGTGCTGCGGCCAAGCTTCCTGGCGGGCGTGGCCTTGCCGGCTGCGGGCCACCTGCGCGTGCGCCGGCGGTGGCAGCTCTTCCGCTGGCAGGCGTGGGTGACGCTGCAGTTCCGTTACTTTGAGTTCGTCGGCCCGTGCCGGCTCGTCGTCGCGGGCACCCGCGGCGTGCGCGTCGAGCGACTCGCGGAGCGCGACGACGGCACCGTGCCGGCCCGCCGGGCGAATCAGGATGCGACGATCGGCTTCACGCCGAATCTCGCCTACCGGCCCGCCCGTGCGGAGACGTTTTGGAGTTATTTCCGCGGCATGAATCCGCTGTTCGACGATCTCTTCGAGGGGCGGGGCATCTTTCTCTGCCAACAGGTGTCCGCCGCGGGTGACGCCGCCGGTGCCCGTCGTTTCTGGGCCGGCGTCGCAAGCGGCGTGATGAAGATTTTCGGCCTGTGAAGCCGCCGGCCGTCGTTTCCTGAGCACCGCGAGGACGTTCCCATGCCGATCACGATGCGCGATGTGGCGGTGCGGGCCCGGACGTCGGTGGCGACCGTGTCAAAATGTCTGCACGGCGTGCCCACGATTCCCGCCAGCACGCGCGAGCGGGTGCGGCGCATCGCGGAACAGATGGGCTATCGCCTGCATCCCTTCATCTCGGCGCTCATGCGTAACCGCCGGAAGCGCCGGGCCGCGGTCGCAGCGCAACCGACCCTCGCCTACGTGACCGCGTATCCCACGGAGCGCGGCTGGCAGATCGAGGCGTTCTTTCGCGCGCTCTACACGGGCGCCCGGACGCGGGCGGAACAGCGTGGCTATCTGCTTTCGCCCTTCTGGCTCCATCGCGACGGCATGAGCGGCGAACGTTTCTGCGAAGTCCTGTGTGCGCGCGGGATCAGCGGCATGTTGTTCAATCCGTTTCCGGCCCATGGCGCCAAACTCGACTTGCCGTGGGCGGGCTTCTCGGTCGTGGCCCACGGCCTCAGCCTCGCGAGTCCGATCTTTCACCGCACGAGCAACGATCACCACCAGTCGATGATGCTGGCGATGCAGGAGTGCCGGCGCCGCGGGTATCGCCGGCCCGGTTTCACGTTGGATGAGCCGACCACCGTCCGCCTCGAATACCGCTGGGAGGGCGCATATATGGTGGCGTGTGCGAAGCTCGGCTTTGAGTTGATCAATCCGCTGCTGCTTCCGACGCGCTGGCGCCCCGACGACATTGTCCGCTGGGCGCGGCGCGAACGGGTGGATGTGGTGATCGGGCTCTTTCTGGAGGAGCAGATCGCCGACCTGGCGCGCCGGGGAATCGGCGGATCATCCGGCATCGGGTTGCTCAGTCTGTCGGTGGCGCATGCCGGCAGTCCGCTTTCGGGCATCCGCCAGAATCCCGCGGCGATGGGCGCGGTCGCGGTGGATCAGCTCATCAACATGGTCGAACGACACGAAACCGGCATCCCCGGTGAGCCGGTCACGCTGACCATCGAGGGCGTGTGGAACGAAGGACGAACTGTGCGCGGGCCGCAGGGAAAACCGGCAAAACGCGAGATGCGACGGACGCCGACGCGGTAGTGTCACCGGTGCCAGTCCCGCACGGCGGGCGGGTTTAGGTAACGATTTACCTGCTGCGCCACTTTACGCGCCGCCGGGGCGGGCGTAGGTCAGGGGTGTTCGCCCCATCGGCGCGGCATCTCATCACCGCCACGCCGCCGCTACGGATCAGACCGCACCAAGAGAACCGTCATGAACTACCTACCTTCGCTGTCATTTTTCACCCGCCTTGGTTTCACCATTGCCGGACTGCTCGCGCTGTGCGTCGGACTGCAGGCGCAGAGTTCCAGCTCCGGCACAATCGAGGGCCGTGTCTTCGACGCCCGGCGCGGAGAATACGTCGACAAGGCGCATCTGAGCATCGAGGGCACCAAGCTCGAGACACTGACCGACGCGACCGGCCAATATCGCCTGGCCAATGTGCCCGCCGGCAGCGTGAAGCTGCGGGTGTTCTTCACCGGCACGGCGGGGCACGTCGAGGTCGTGCCGGTCGCGGCGGGCGCAACGGTGCAGCGGGACATCACGCTGGGCGGCGTCGGAGCCCGGGCCGGCGGCGCGGACGAAACGGTGAAGCTCGACCAGTTCGTGGTCTCCTCGTCACGCCAGATGGATGGCGCCGCGATCGCGATCAACGAGCAGCGCTTCGCGCCGAATCTGGTCAATGTCGTGTCCGCGGACGAATTCGGCAGCATCGCCGACGGCAGCGTGGGCGAGTTCATGAAGTTCCTGCCGGGCATGACCAGCGACTACACGGGCGGCGACGCCCGCCGCGTGTCGATCAACGGCGTCCCCGCTGGCAACATCCCGATCACATTCGGCGGATTCGACCTCGCGAGCGCTTCGGCGGCGAGCACCGCGCGCACGGTCGAACTCGATCAGGTTTCCATCAACAGCATCGCACGGATCGAGGTGATGCAGTCGCCCACGCCGGAGTCCACCGGTTCGGCGCTGGCGGGCTCGGTGAACTTCGTTCCGCGCAGCGCGTTCGAGCGCTCGCGTCCCGTCTACCGCTACAGCGTGTCGCTGCTCATGCGGAACACGGAACGCTCGCTGCGGGAAACGCCGGGCCCGATGTGGAAGCCATCGCACAAAGTGCTCCCCGGTTTCGATTTCTCCGCCATCGTGCCGGTGAACCGGAAATTCGGCTTCACCGTGTCCGGCGGCTACTCGCTGCAATACACCCCGCAGGGCTCCTCCGTGAACAGCCGCCGGGGCGTCTCGAGCGGCACGAGCACGCCCGCGGCCAACGGCACGCCGGGCGCCTTCCCCGACACCACGGCCGACAATCCCTACCTCACCGACTACACGCTCCGCAACGGCGCGAAGACCACCACGCGTTACTCCCTCGGCACGACGCTCGACTACCGGCTCGGCCCCAACGACCGCCTCTCGTTCTCGCTGCAATACGCCTACCTCGGCGAGGCCTTCGCCAACCGCGAGCTGCGCATCGGCATCACGCGCGTGCTGCCCGGCAACTGGGGACCGACCTTCACGCACGGCGCCGTCGGCCAGAGCACGCTCACCAACGTCATCAACGATTCCCGGCTCCGTCCCGGCCGCACGGTCATGCCCACGCTCAGCTATCGTCACGATGGCCGCCAGTGGAAGATCGACGCCGGGCTCGGCTACTCCAACTCGCGCATTCACTACATGGACGTCGACAAGGGCCAGTTCAACAACGGCACGTCGACCCGCACCGGACTCACGATCAACTTCGACAACATCAACGCCCTGCGTCCCGGCGCGATCACGGCGTTCGATGCGGCCGGCGCCCCTGTCGACATCTACAACCTCGGCACCTACTCGCTCGCGAGCGCGACCTCGGTCCAGGCCAAGGCCTACGACGAGAAGATCACCGCCTATGGCAACGTCCGCCGCGACCTCGAAGTGCAGGGCGTGCCCATCGCCCTCAAGACCGGCTTCGACGTGCGCACCACGCGGCGCGACGTGCGCAGCGGCACGACACACTACAGCTTCCTCGGCCGCGACGGTCGCGGCAGCACGACGCCCGTCGGCAACGACGATGCCGCCAGCGCGGTGCTCGACGAGAGCTTCTCGGCGCGCCCGGCGGGGTTCGGCTTCCCGTCGATCCAATGGATCAACAACGAAAAATACTACCAGCTCTACCGCGACACCCCGGCCTACTTCAGCGTCGACACCAACAACGGCTACCGTTCGAACGTCGCCAACTCCAAGCTCGCCTCTGAAATCATCTCCTCGGTTTTCCTTCGCGCCGATGCCTCGTTCTTCGACAGCCGGCTCAAGCTCGTCGGCGGTCTCCGCGCCGAGCAGACCAACGTCAAGGCGCAGGGCTCGCTCCAGGACAACACGCTGAACTACCAGCGTGACGCGGCGGGCAAGTTCGTCCGCGGCAGCAGCGGCAGCCCGCTGCTGATCATTCCCAACACGGCGGCCAACGCGCTCGCGATTTCGCAGCTCACGTTCCTCGACCGCGCGCTGAAACCCGAGAAGGAATACCTCCGGCTCTTCCCGAGTCTCAACGCGAGCTACAACCTGCGGGAGAACGTGATTCTCCGCGGCTCGTATTACACCTCGGTCGGGCGGCCCAACTTCAATCAATATGCCGGCGCGCTCACGCTGCCCGACGTCGAACAGGGCGCGAGCAGCGGCAATCGGATCAGCGTCAACAACGTCGGCCTCAAGGCCTGGTCCGCGCAGACCTACAAGGTCCGCCTCGAATACTACTTCGAGAAGGTCGGCCAGATTTCGATCGGCGGCTTCAAGCGCGATTTCAAAAACTTTTTCGGCAACACCGTGTTTGCGGCGACGCCGGAGTTCCTCGCGCTCTACGATCTGGATGCCACCGTCTATGGGCCGTTCGAGGTCAACACGCAGTATAACATCGCGGACATGATCCACACGGCCGGGGCCGAGCTCGATTACAAGCAGGCGCTCACGTTCCTGCCCAACTGGGCGCGCGGCGTGCAGGTCTTCTTCAACACTTCCATGCAGCATGCGACGGGCCCGGTGGAGACGTTTCAGGATCTCACGCCGCTCACCACCAACTGGGGCCTCAGCCTCACGCGGACGAAATTCAACCTTCGCGCCAACTGGAACTACCGCGGCCTCCAGCGCCGTGGTCCGATCGGCTCGAACCGGAGCATCGAGCCGGGCAGTTTCGCGTATTTCGCCGCGCGCCGCTACATCGACGTGAGCGGCGAATACTACCTGCGCCCCGAATTCGGCGTCTTCTTCTCGATCCGCAACATCGGCGCCCAGGCCGAGGACACGCTGCACTACGGCCCGAATACGCCCGGCTGGGCGAAGTTCAGCCGGCGCAACACCTTTGGCGGCCTCTGGACCTTCGGCGTGAAGGGCGCGTTCTAGAGCCTGTCATGAACTTTGCGCGGAGCGGTGGCTGGGAGTAGGGCGGGCCTGTGACCCGCCCCGCGAGCACTCACCGCGTGAAAGAGCAGGTCACAGACCTGCCCTACCTCGGAGTCCGTCTCCGTCTTCTCGGACAGAGTGCATGACAGCTTCTAGCCCGCGCGATCACGGCGCAGGGCGGAGTTGCGAACTCACGGCGGGTGGTTTTCGGTGGGCGATGCTTTTCCAGCTCGCCTCCGACTACCAGCCCACCGGCGATCAGCCGCAGGCCATTGAAAAGCTCGTGGCGTCGATCCGGGCGGGCCACAAGCACCAGACGCTCCTCGGCGTCACGGGCTCGGGCAAGACGTTCACGATGGCCAACGTCATCGCGCAGTGCGAGCGCCCCACGCTGATCATCTCGCACAACAAGACGCTCGCCGCGCAACTTTACTCGGAGTTCAAGAATTTCTTTCCGCAGAACGCGGTCGAATACTTCGTCAGCTACTACGATTACTACCAGCCGGAGGCCTACATCCCGTCGAGCGACACGTTCATCGAGAAGGATTCGTCGATCAACGAGGAGATCGAGCGGCTGCGCATCGCGACCACCAGCTCGCTGGTGAGCCGGCGCGATGTGATCGTGGTCGCGAGCGTGTCGTGCATCTACGGCCTCGGTTCGCCGGACGACTTCACCGAGATGCGCATCGAGCTCCGGAAGGGCGCGCCGTTCGGGCGCAACAAGCTGCTCGAACGCCTCGTCGACAATCTCTACGAGCGAAACGACCTCGATCTGAAGCGTGGCTGCTTCCGCGTGCGCGGTGACGTGGTGGACGTGATGCCGGCGTATTCCGAGCAGGGATTGCGGGTGGAGTTTTTCGGCGACGAGGTCGATGCCATCAGCGAGTTCGATCCGCTCACCGGCAAGGTCCTGCGCACGCTCGATCGCTTCGATCTCTACCCGGCCAACCAATACGTGACGACGCGCGGCAAGCTGGAGCCCGCGATCGTAGGGATCAAACGGGAGCTGGAGGAGCGCGTGGCCTTCTTCGAAAAAAGCGGCCAATATCTCGAGGCCCAGCGCGTCCGCATGCGCACGAACTACGATCTCGAAATGCTGCAGGAGATGGGATTTTGCAGCGGCATCGAAAACTACTCGGCGCATCTCACCGGCCGGAAACCCGGCGAGCGGCCGTTCTGCCTGATCGATTTTTTTCCGAAGGATTTTCTGCTGATGATCGACGAGAGCCACGCGACGGTCTCGCAGATCGGCGGGATGTATAACGGCGACATCGCACGCAAGCAGACCTTGGTGAACTTCGGCTTCCGGCTGCCCTCGGCGCTCGACAACCGGCCCCAGAGCTTCGCCGAGTTCGAGCGCATCACCGGCCAGGCGCTCTACGTTTCGGCGACCCCGGCCAAATACGAGTTGGAGCGTTCGGCGGTGGTCGCCGAGCAACTCATCCGTCCCACCGGCCTGCTCGATCCGGAGATCACGCTGCGCCCGACGAAGGGGCAGGTGGAGGATTTGATCGGCGAAATCAAAAAAGCCGCGGCGGCCGGCGAGCGCGTGCTGGTGACCACGCTCACCAAGCGCCTCTCGGAGGATCTCACGAGCTACCTGCGCGAGGCGAAAATCCGGGTCGAATATCTGCACTCCGACATCGACGCCATCGAGCGCGTCGAGATTCTCCGCAATCTGCGGCTTGGGAACTTCGATGTGCTCATCGGCATCAACCTGCTCCGCGAGGGCCTCGACCTGCCCGAGGTCGCGCTCGTGGCGATTCTCGATGCGGACAAGGAAGGTTTTCTCCGCAGCGAGACGTCGCTGATCCAGACCGCCGGCCGTGCCGCACGCCACGAAAAGGGGCGCGTGATTTTCTACGCCGACCAGATCACCGACTCGATCAAACGCACGATGGCGACGGTCAATTACCGGCGCGAAAAACAGCTCGCCTACAACACGGCCCACGGCATCACGCCACGCAGCGTGAAACGGGCGGCGCAGGCGAGCCTCCACGTCTACGACGGCTCGGGCGAGCGCGAGGAGGAGCCGATGGTCGCCGAGGGCGTGGACGATGTGGCCGCGGTGATCGCGGAGTTGGAGGAGGAGATGCAGCTGGCCGCGGGTCGTCTGGAGTTCGAGCGCGCCGCCGTGCTGCGCGATCAGGTCAATGCGCTGAAAAGCGGCGACTACAAGAAGCCGACGCGTCAGCCCTCCGCGCGCAGCGTCTATCCTGAAGGCAACGCCCGGCGGACGCGGATGAAGCGAGTCTGAGCCGGAACCGTGCAGTTGAACTCGCGCTTATTCGTGACCGCGCGGTGCAGCGATGGAGCGCGTTGACCCCAACGCGCTGGTTTTGAATGTGGAGGCGGGTTTATCCCGCGACTCGTCGGGGCGTAAAGCCCCTCCCACAAAAAGCGCGTTGAGCTCAACGCGCTCCACCCCAAACCGGGCGGAGTCGCGGGCGCCGGTCAGGCCTTTTGCGTCTCGGGCTTCAGCACGCCGATCATCTTCAAGTTGCGGTAGCGCTCGGCGAAATCGAGGCCGTAGCCGACGACGAATTTGTCGGGAATCTGGAAACCCACGAGGTCCGCTTCGAACGGCACCACGCGGCGCGCCTTTTTGTCGAGCAACACGCACACGCGCAGACTCGCGGGGTGCACGCCGCGGATCATGTCCGAGATGAGCGAGAGGGTCTTGCCGGTGTCGAGGATGTCGTCGAGCAGCAGCACGTGGCGGCCGTTCATGTCGAGCGTCAGGCCGTGGACGAGCTTGGGGGCGCCGTGCGATTCGGTGCCGGCGCCGTAACTCGTGGTGCGGATGCAGTCGATGCGGACGGGGTTGTCGATCGCGCGGATGAGGTCGGCGGTGAAGAGCAGCGCGCCGTTCATGATCGTGACAATGGTGATCTCCTCGTCGCCGTAGAGTTTCTTGAGTTCGCGGCCGAGCGCGTTCACGCGCCGCGCAATCTGCGTTTCGGTGAGCAAAACACTCGCGAGATCGGGGTGGATTTTCTTCGTGGGCATCGGGGAGGTTTTCGCCGCGCGAAAACCTGATGTCACTTGTTTTTTCGTCCGAGGGGTGAGCGGCGTCACGCGTGGCCGGGGAGGCGGCGTGCTTTTGAGATCGCTCGCCAGAATCCGGCTCTCTTAGTTTTTTGCAGAGCAAAAACCTGATGATTGCCATCCGCGTCGAGAAACTCACCAAGCGCTTCGGCTCCACGTTGGCGCTGCACGGTCTCGACCTCGCGATCGCGCCGGGGGAGCTGTTTTTCCTCCTCGGGCCGAGTGGCTGCGGCAAGACGACCCTGCTGCGCAGTCTCGCCGGTTTTCACGTCCCGGACGAAGGCCGGATTCGGTTCGGCGAGGAGGACGTGACGCGCCTCGAACCGCACAAGCGGAACACGGGAATGATGTTTCAGAGTTACGCGCTCTGGCCGCACATGACGGTGGCGGAGAACGTCGCCTTCGGTCTGGAAGAGCGGCGCGTGCCGCGCGACGAGATCACGCGGCGCGTGGGCGAGGCGCTGGAATCGGTGCGCATGGGCACGTATGCGGCCCGCAAGCCGAACGAACTGTCGGGTGGCCAACAACAGCGCGTGGCGCTCGCGCGGGCGCTCGTGATCCGGCCGCGCTGTCTGCTGCTCGACGAGCCGCTGTCGAATCTCGACGCCAGGCTGCGGCTCGAAATGCGGGCCGAAATCCGGCGCGTGTGCAAGGAGTCGGGGCTGACGACGGTCTATGTCACGCACGACCAGAAAGAGGCGCTCTCGATCGCCGATCGCATGGCGATTCTGGAGCATGGGCGCGTGCTGCAGGTGGGGGCGCCCCGGGAGGTTTACCGGCAACCAGTGTGCCGGACGGTGGCCAACTTCATCGGGGAGACCGATTTTATCACGGGGAAACTGACGGCCCTCGAGGCCGGCCGCGCGCAGGTGGAGACTCCATGCGGGCGTTTCGAAGGGGTGCTGGGCAATCCCGCGCAGCCGCCGGCCGCCGGCGCCATCGTGACGCTGTCGGTGCGGCCCGAGTGCTGGAAACTAAGCCGCGAGGCACCGGACACGAACGCCGTGAAGGGCCGGGTTGGCGAAGCGGTTTATCTGGGCGAGGTCGCCCAATACGGTTTTGTGGCGGGCGGGCAGACCCTGAAGATTCTCGAGCTGAATCCGCGGTTCATCGACGATGCGTTGCGCGGCGAGCTGTTTGCGAGTGCCGCGCCGGATGACGTGGTGGTGCTGGCGGAGTAAACCGGCATGCTCGCGAGACTGGGCCTCGGGGTGGCGTTGCTCGCCGTGGTGGCACTGCCGTTTGCCGTGCGGCCGGCCAAACCCGCGCTGGCCCCCGCGGACGACACGGTGGTCGTCATCACTCCGCACAACGAGGCGATCCGCTCGGAATTCGCGCGGGGGTTTGCCGGATGGTATCGCGCGCGCACGGGCCGCACGGCCCGGGTGGACTGGCGCGTGCTCGGCGGGACGAGTGAGATCACACGGTTCCTGGAGTCGGAGTATCTGGCGGCGTTCCGGCTGCATTGGACGCGCCAACCCGGGAAGCCCTGGAGCACCGAGGTGCAGGCGGGGTTTACCGACAACCGCCTCGCCCCGCAGGCGGCACCGGAGGCGCGCGAGGCCCGGGCAGCGTTCCTCGCTTCGGAGGTGAGCTGCGGGATCGACGTATTTTTTGGCGGGGGCAGTTACGACTACGTGCGCGAGGCCGCGGCCGGGCGCATCGTGCCGGCGCGCGTGCGTCGGGCGCACCCCGAGTGGTTCGACGATGCCGTGATCCCGGCGCGTTTCACCGGCGAGCAATACCGGGACGAGGCGGACCGCTGGTTCGGCAACGTGATCAGCAGCTACGGGATCCTCTATAATGTTGATGCGCTCGCGCGGCTGGGCCTGCCCGCACCGCAGGCCTGGAGCGATCTCGCCGATCCGCGCTACGCCGGGTCGCTCGCGCTGGCTGACCCGACAAAGAGCAGCTCGATGGCAAAGGCGTTCGAAAACATGATCCAGCAGCAAATCCACGCGCACCTCGCGGCGGCCGGCGGGGCCGATGAAGCACAGGCGGTGCGCGCGGGCTGGCGCGATGGACTGCGCCTCATCCAGCGACTGGCGGCGAACGCGCGCTATTTCACCGACTCCTCGCAGAAGCCGCCGATCGACGTGGCGCAGGGCGATTGCGCGGCGGGAATCTGCATCGATTTTTACGGCCGCGCCCAGGCCGGGGTCGTGGCGAATCGCGGCGCCTCGCGTCTGGTTTTCGTGACACCGCAGGGCGGCACGGTGAACTCGGTCGATCCGATCGCGATCCTGCGCGGAGCGCCGCACCGCGAGGTCGCGGAGCTGTTCGTCGAATATACGCTGACGCTCGACGCGCAGAAACTGTGGAATTTCCAGCCGGGCGTGCCCGGCGGGCCGGAGCGTTTCGCCCTGCGCCGGCTGCCGGTGCGACGCGATTTCTACGCGCACGCCGAGTGGAAGCCGCGGCGCAGCGATCCCGACGCGGCGCCGTTCGACGATCCGGCGCCGCTGGTTTACCGGCCGGAGTGGACGGCACACCTGTTTCGCGAGCTGGCCTTCGTGGTGCGAGTCATGTGCCTCGACAGTCATGCGGAGTTGCAGGCCGCCAGTGCGGCGATCGCCGCGGCCCCGCCCGACCGCCGCGCGCGCGCGAACGCAGCCCTGGCCGAGTTGTCGGCGGTCGACTATGAGCAGGTGAACGGCAGCATCCGCCGAACCTTGGGCGCGAAAAACAAGGTCGAGGAGGTGCGGATGGCGACCGAGTTGGGCGGACGATTCCGCCGGCAATATCGCGCGGCGGAGGCGATCGCGCGGGATGGGAAATAGCCGAGCCGGCGGAGCGACCAAAAGAAACGCGGCGTGGCGCAGCCCGGCGGCGGCGAGCGGTCGCGAGTGGCGAGCGGTCCGCTCGCGGGCGTTCGCGACTACCTGTCACGAAGCCTCCGGGTCGCGACACTAACGCGACGGTCGGTAGACCTCCGGGTTGCGTTTTTCCATATGACGCCCGGGCTGAGCTACGACCTTGAAGCCGAATTTTTCATAGAGACCATGGGCGTCCTGCGTGACCAGATGATGGCGCCGGAGATTTTGCAGGCGTGGGTGGGACTCCATCGCGTGCATCGCGGCGATCGACAAACCCTGCCCGCGATGGGACTCGAGAACGTAGACGTCGCACAGGTAAGCAAAGGTGGTGTAATCCGTGACCACGCGAACGAGGCCGATCTGGGCGCCGCCCGGTGCGTAGATCCCGAGGCAGAGCGAGTGCTGCATCGAGCGCGCCACGGTCTCAAGCGAGATGCCTTCGGCCCAGTAGCTGCGCGTGAGGTAGGCCTGCACCGCCACGGGGTCGAGACGGGTGGGATCGTCGGAGATGAGGTAGTCGCCGTGGCTTAGTTCGTGGGGCATGAGAGGGGAGGCGGGCCGTCGACCGCCAGCGCGCGGGCCACGCTACAGTCGCGAGAAGGCGGTGGCAAAGGCCGGCTTGTCGGCGGCACGGAAGAAGGCGGAGCCGGCGACAAAGGTGTCGGCCCCCGCCGCGGCGCACTCGGGGCCGGTGTGCAGATCCACCCCGCCGTCGACTTCGAGGCGAAAAGCCAGGCCGCGCGCCGCGCGCCAATCGCGGAGCTGCTCGATTTTCGGCAGCATATCCCGGCGGAAACTCTGCCCGCCGAAGCCGGGCTGCACGGTCATCACGAGCACGAGGTCAACGAGGGGGAGGACTTTCTCGACGGCGCGGGCGGGCGTGC
The DNA here is from genome assembly GCA_016235555.1 of Verrucomicrobiota bacterium. Taxonomy (GTDB): domain Bacteria; phylum Verrucomicrobiota; class Verrucomicrobiia; order Opitutales; family Opitutaceae; genus JACRKC01. The sequence continues at coordinate 90,663 of JACRKC010000073.1, read as the reverse complement.
CCGGGTTGAGGACGATGCCGCACTGGCAGCCGAGGGCGCGGATGCGGGTCAGCGTGGCCGTGTGGTCGTAGTCGGGCTCGATGTGGATGCTGATGAGGTTGGCGCCGGCCTTGGCGAAGGGTTCGACGTAGCGGTGCGGCTCGCTGAGCATGAGGTGCGTGTCGAAGAAGAGTTTCGAGCCGGCGCGACGCAGGGCGGCGAGCGTCTCGGGACCGAAGGTGAGATTCGGCACGAAATGTCCATCCATGATGTCGCAGTGCAGCCAGGGGAGGCGCAGGTCTTCGACGAGGCGGACGCTGGCGGCGAGATTGGCATGGTCGCCGGCGAGCAGGGACGGAGCAAGGAGCGGAGCGTGCTTCGAGGACATGAGACGCCGGGAGTGGAGCCGGCGCGGCGCCAAAGGACAATCATGGAGTAAGCCGCCCACGGGCGCCGCGGCGAAGCGTTCCGCTACAAATCCTGGAGGGCGATAAAGGCCCCCCCGTGGCGGAAGCAGACTTCACGCATGAGATTGGCGAACTTCACGCCCGTGTTGCCCATCGAAAAGGTAAACCGAATGGTCGTCGGAAAACCCACGGCGTTGATCACGACCTTGCGGTTGCCGTTCTCGTCCTCGGGATTCAATTCGTCGAGCCGCCTGATCACCGCGTCGGCGGTCTCGGTGAACTCGTCACCGAAAACGTAGATGCCGAGTTTCATGTTGGGATCGTCCTTGTTGTAGAGGGAACGGAGGACGCGGTAGATCCCCGGGACGGGATTGGAGATGGTGTCCTGATCGTAGCGGCGGAGCGTGCGTTTGATCTGGTCGCGCACCTCGCGGTTGTCGGGAAGCCAGCCGGTGCCCCCCCGCGTGCCGAGCACGAATCCGCCGTCCGCGTTGAGCACCTGGATGCCGGAGACCTGGGGATAGACGTCGAGCACCTCTTCAATCTTGCGGATGGCGATGCTCCAGAGACCGCCGGTGTTCGGGTCGCGCATGGAGCCGGAAGTATCGATCACAAACGCGATGTAATTCTGGCCCACCGTGAGGCCGACGGGCGCTGGTTTCACGTCGGGCAGGACCATCTCGGGCTTCTTCTGGCGGGCCGCGATTTCCTTTTTGAGTTCGTCGATATCGACCAGCAACGCCTCCTGGCCTTTTTTCTCGCTGGAGATTTTTCGATCCAGGTCGGCGAGCAGGGCGTGAATCGTGTCGTTTTTCAGCCGGGCATCGATCACCAGCTGGGCCACCCGGGCGTTGCTGCGATCGAGGTCGTCACGGTTGGCCTTGAGCTGGGCGAGCTGGGCGAGCTGGGCGGCCATGATCTTCCGCAGATCCTCGAGCAGGTGCAGTTTTTCCTTTTCCTTGGAGTCGATGCTCAGGACAAAGATGAGGATGACCGCGCCGAAGCCGCAGCAAATGCAGTCGAGGAACGCGAGGCTGAAGACCTGGGTGGGACGGCGGCGGATCATGTGTCGGGCCAGGATTTGGACGGGCTGACGAGGGCGCCGCGGGTGGCGTTGGCGAGTTCCCAGAAAATGGCCGGGCCGGCGGGGTCGCCGGAGAAGGGAAACAGGATCGTGCTGACCGGGATATGCGGCGGCAGTTGCGTTTTCGCGACCTCGAAGAATCGGATCCGCTGCTCGGGGCCCACGTCGCCGTCGAAGGGCAGGGAATCGCTCCTGGTGGGGAGACCATCGGTAAACAGCACGATGCTGTCGGGCAGTTTCGGGAGATACCGCACGGTGGTGAAGGCCCGCTCGAGATTGGCGCCTCCCTGCGGGACGACCGTGTCGAGTCGCTTCACGATCTCCCCGACGGTCTTCTTGTCGGTCGTGCTGAACCACTCGTCGGCGCGGTTTTCGAGCACACAGGTGGTCTCGTCGTTGTAGAAAAAAATCTGGAAACGCGTCGCCGGGTCGAGCGACGCGATCATCCACTGCAGGGCATGAATGGTGCGGCGCCACTTCGGGGCTTCGCGTTTTTTTACATCGGGATCGGTGAGACGGTTCGTGGCGCCTTCGATGGTCTCGTCCAGCATGGAGCCGGAAGCGCGGACCAGAAAAACCACAAACTCGCCGTGGAGTTTCACCCCGGTGAGGTATTGGCGCCGGTCGACATTGGGGATGGGAATCGGTGCGTGGTCCTCCGTCGGCAGGGCCTTTTTCTCGCCGAGCAGGCGGTCGAGGGCATCCTTCATCGCTCCGGTCTGCTGGAGCATGAGCAGCAGTTCACGCTGGCGATCGGTCAGCTTGAGCTGGTCGCGATTGTTCTTCGAGTTTTCGTCTTCCAGCTCGAGCTGTGCGGCCGCGAGGATTTTTGCCAGGCGATCGATTTCCGCCTGACTGAGGTTGACGTCGCGCTTCATCTGGTCGACGCGGGCCTTCAGTTCGTCGACATCGGTCTTGTCGATGTTGATCTTCTGGCTGATCGAGAGGATGAAAACGAGCAGAACGGCGCCGAAGCCGCAGCAGATGCAGTCGAGGAAGGCGAGGGAGAAGACCTCGGTTTCGCGGCGTTTGGCGGCGACGGACATGAGGGAAACCCCGGCGGCCTAGCGGCTGGACCCCGGCGACGGGCAGTGCGCGAAGAGAATTTCGGCCGCCGCCGTTCCGCAGCGCAACGCCAGCCGATCACCCGCCCCGAGCGGGATGCGGGAGGCGGCGCCGCCTGTGCCGGGCCCGGGCGGCTCGACGAACCACACGCGGCCATTTTCGCGGACCAGGGCAACCGAGGCGTCGGCCGAGTGGGAAAACGAATCAGGCAAAACGAGGTGCGCACCCGAACCGGCGCCGCCGATCGTGAAGGCGCCGTGGCCCGCGAGGTCGTGGCCGATGCCGTCGACGATGGCATGGGTCGGCAGCGGCGGCGCCCCCGCGTGGCGGGCTTTGTGCAGTCTGGTTTCGCAGGCCGCGGCGGCGAGCCGGCGGGTGTCACTGAGTGGAACCGAAATGGCGACCGAGACTTCGGAGATGTCGGCCGGCACCTGCAGGCGGTTAAACCCGATTCGCGCGGCACCGCACGCGGCGGCACCGGGGTGGAGGCGCAACTGGCGGCCGAACCCCGCCGCCTTCAAGCGCGCATCGATTCCGGGCAGGGCGGAGGTGCGCGCCGTCAGCGCGACCGTGCAGAGGGCCGGAGTCTGCGCGGCGTGATCGAGGAATGAGTGGAGGGCCTGGACGAGGGTGTTGATGAACGCCTGCGCATCGCCGGCCAGCTGGTCCTGCTTGGCGAGCATCTCATAGTTGCGCGTGGCGGTGTTGATTTGATACCGGTGCTCCGCGGCGCCTCCGAGGAAGAAATTCTTGGTCTGGCGAAAAAAGGTCTGCTCGATCCGGCCATCCTCCAGGATGTCGAACGCCGTGTGCCGGAGGAAACGATTTCCCATCGCCGCCGTGAGATGCTTGAACAGCGGCACGTAACCGGAGTTGGGCAGATGAAGGAAATGCTGGCGCTCGAGTTGTTCGTCGACGGCGAACAGGGAAAAATCCGTGCCCTCCTGTTGCACATCCACCACCACAATGGGCAGGGCGACGTTGAAACCCGGCGAGCGCGGATCGCACAGCGCGGCACAGCCCAGATCCACGATGCCGGCCAGCGGAAGCTTCAACTCATCCGCCATGCCGAGCAGCAGGCCGATCTTTTCGTCCTCGGTGGCGGTATCCTTCAGATAAGCGCCGGGCACCGCGAGAACGAGCTTTTCGCAAGGACCGGCGGTCGCGGCGAGGCGCTGGGCGAACTCGCGAAGAAAAAAGAAAGCGAGCTCGGAAAACGAGGGCGGCTTGCCGGCGACGGTGAGCGCGGAGGGCTCATGGGCGAGCTTGGACCAAAAGGTGTGCGCGACCCTCCGGGGGTGGACGAACCACATGTCCTCGGCGGCGCGCCCGAAGGTGTAGTCCGCACCCTCATGATACACGAATCCGGGCCAGTCCGTGGCGCCGGTGCGATCGGGGATGCCGAGGAGGGCGGGTTCACCTTGGGCGCAACTGGCGGTGATGAAGCCGGCGTCGCAGAGTTCCAGTCCGAGCGTATTGGGCATGGGCGGAAGGTTCAGGCAAAGGTGGCGGACTCTTCCTTCGTGGGCACCTTCATCAGGTCGATGAGTTTGTCCCGGCAGTGGGTCTGGGTATCGATGACCAGCGACTCCTGCAGTCCCTGCACCAGATGCAACACAAACATCAACACGATGCAGAGAGCCAGGCCGACGAACGTGGAGTTGAACGCGAGACCCAGCCACGTCGTGACGGCTGAGATGTCGCCCTTGATCGCCTGCTCGGCGAACGTCAGGGCATCGCCGATGCCGCGCACCGTGCCGATGAACCCGATGGCCGGAATCGCCCACGCGATGTAGCGGACCAGACCGAGGCCCGAGTCGAGGTGGTCGGCGGCAAGTTCGGCGCGTTCGCGCACGGCGTTGGCGGCGTCCTGGATCGAGGACGTGGCGTGAAAGCGGTGCAGGGCGGCGAGCTGGCACTCGGCCAGCAGGCGGTCGCGCCATTCCGGCCGCCGCTCGAGCGTATTTTTGATTTCCTTGTATCGATCCAGCGCATCTTCCGGAATCACGCGCTCGCCGGGATGGAGGCGGAGCAGGTCGTGCTTGAACATCGCCCGCTCCCGCTGCACCTGGGCCATTTTGTAGCCGAGGATCATCAGCCCCCAGAAGGTGAACACGATCTCGAACTGGGGCTCGAGATCCTTGATCACCAGGAAGACCGACCGGGCCTTGACTTCACTGCTGTCGATGGCGCCTTGCTTCATCAACACACTGCGCCGGAGCTCCAACTCATGCGCCCGTGGCGTGACCACGAACTTGTAGAGAAAGTGAATCGAGACGACCGAGGTGACGAACGCGAAGATCGGCACCAGGAACTCGAGGGAAAGAAACCCCTTGTTTTTGGAAGTCATAGGGCTAGGATTTGGTCAGCAAGACGAGTGGGACGAAGAGTATGTCCAAAATGTTCAAACGAAACGGCCCGCGTGAGATGCAACGTGCTGCGTTGCAGGGGTGGGCATCGGGGGTAATCGCATACGCTCGTTTGAGAAAAAAGCGGACCCTGTTAGGATAGCGCGAGTCCAAACGCCGGCAACTTAATCACTCATTTTTGTCATGTCGCTGTTCCCCGTTCCCCATTCGAGACTAAAACACACCGGCTGCGCCGCCGTCGCGTGCGCGGTTTTGTTCACCAGCGCCTGTTCGTCGGGCGTGGCGCCGTCAAAGACCGCGTCGAACGCCGGCACCGGCGCGGTGATCGGTGGCCTGGGCGGTGCGGTCGTCGGCAGCAACAGCAGCATGGGCACGGGCACCGGTGCGGCGGTCGGCGCCGGCGCCGGCGCATTGATCGGCGGCATCGTCGGTCTCGTGCAGGAAGCGAAAGACCGCAAAGAACAGGACCGGCTGGCGCAGGAGCGGGCCTACCAGCAGGATCTCGCAAAAAAGCGGAGTGAAGAAGCGCGCCGCAAAGCGGAGATGGAGGAGGAACTCGCGATCGCCCAAGGCTTCCGCATCTCCGACATCGAGCTGAACGACGCCCAGAAGAAACTCGAGTCCGTGAAGGACCGGCTGAAGCGGCTGGAGGACGAACGGGCCGCAGCGAAGGCCAAGAAACTGGCCTTGGATGATGCGAAGGAGAAGACGCTGCAGACCGAGGCCAAGATCGCGCAATTGGAGGAGGAACTCGCCCGCCTCAAAGGTGAAGACCCGACGGCCAAGGCGTCAGCGGTCCCGACGACGGCCGAAAAGAAACTCGAGGCATCGCCACCGGCACCATCGGCCGCGGTGAAGCCAGGAAACTAGCGGCCGAGCGGCACGGTTCCTGCCGTCACCGAGCCACGGATGCGCACCGCCAGATTACCCCACATGAACCCCAACCCCAAAAAGTGCCATGAAAGCGAGTCCCTCCGGCAGTAGTGCGCTGGCGTGGTGTCCGATGGCCGTGGCAGTGCTGTGCGCCGGGTGCACCGGAACGACCTACCGCGTGAAAGTCGACGCGGTTTCCAAGGCTGATGCGGTCGCAAGCGCGGAGGCCCAATCCTACAAGCTGCACAGCAAGGGGGCCGCGCTCGCCGACGACAGCCTGCGCCACCAGGAAGCGGCGGAGTTTATCAAGACGGCGCTGTCCGGTCGCGGGCTTTACGAGGCACCCACGGCTGAGACGGCGGACATGATTGTCGAACTCGATTATGGTGTGGCCGCTCCGCGCACCAAGATCGAGCGTGTGAGCGTGCCGGTTTATGCCCAGGTGGGAGGCGGCGTGCGCTATGAACAGGTGCCCGTCACCAGCAGCCGGGGCGTCACGAGCACCCGCACCGTGGCGGTCTACGAGCCACCACGCACCGAACTCGTGGGCTTTGATGAAGTGCCGCGCGAAGTGGTCGTTTACGAAAAATACCTCCGCATCACCGCACGGGACAACAAACCAGCCGCGGAGGGAAAACCTCCGGCGCAATTGTGGAGCATCCACAGCAGCACCGAGGATGAGAGCAAGGATCTCCGGAAATATCTTCCGATCATCGCCTCTGCTACGGTGGAGATGATCGGAAAAGACTCCGTGGTGGCGAAGGATATCAAGGTGCGGACGCCGTCGCCCGGCGTCGACTTCATCAAAAAGGGAATGAGCGACGACGCCACCATGGTCGCCGCCCAAACGCCGCGGCCGAAAATCTCGCGCCGATCGGTGAAGGGCCGCTGACGGCCCGGCCGCGCCCGGGTTGGGTGCGCAGGAATCGGCTTGTTCAACCGTGGGGCACCGCCTATCGACGACACTCCGCCGTCGCCCATGCCCGCCCAAGTCATCGTCCGAGACCTTCGCAAAGCCTATGGCGCGACGCGTGCGGTCGATGGGATCAACCTGGAGGTGGCGCGCGGCACGATCTTCGGTCTGCTTGGCCCCAACGGGGCCGGCAAGACGACCACGGTCGAGTGCATCATCGGTCTGCGCGAACCCGACGAAGGATATATCGAGGTCTGTGGCATCGATGTCCGTCGTGAGCCGCGGGAGATGAAGCAGCGGATCGGGGTGGCGCTGCAGGCCACCGCACTCCAAGAGGCGATCACCCCCCGCGAAGCGATCGAGTTGCTGGGGGCCTTTTATCGCCAGCGGGAGGACACGGCGGATTTGCTACGGCGGTTCGACCTTCGCGCGAAAGCGGATGCGCGCTTTGCGACGTTGTCGGGCGGAGAGAAGCAGCGACTGGCGCTCGCCCTGGCGTTCGTGAACCGTCCCGAACTGGTGGTGCTCGACGAGCCGACGGCGGGGCTCGACACCCAGGCGCGCCGTGAATTGCGTGCGGAGATCCGAAAAATGCAGTCCGAGGGGTGCACCGTGCTGTTGACGACGCACGACCTGGCTGAAGCTGAGGAACTATGTGATCAGGTCGCGATCATCGACCACGGCCGGATTCTGGCCCGGGGGGAGCCCGGGAGCCTCCTGGGGGAGATGAGCCGCACCCAGGTGGTGATTTTGGCCACCGACCGCGTCATCGATGTGGCGGGTTGGCCGGCGCGGTGCGGGATCACGGATATCGCGATCGAAGGCACGCGGGCGATGTTTCACACCACGGATGCGACGACCGCGCTCGGCGAGCTGGCAGTGGTGCTGCGAGGACAGGGCATCCGGCTGATCAGCCTGACGGTGGATCAACCCTCGCTCGAAGATGCATTCCTGCAGCTCACGCGGCGCACCGACCGCGCGGGGGCGGGGGAGGGCCGCCGATGAACGGCCTGCGGCGCCATCTGGCGGCCACTGTGCGCCTGCACGCGCGCAACACCATGGCCCTGGCCTACGGCTATCTGTTCCCCCTGATTTTCCTGGCCGCCTTCTGGGTGCTGTATCGCTACGAAAGCGTGCCGCTGCTGCGGCACATGGGCGAGCTGCTGACGGTGAGTGTGCTCGGGGGCGCTTGCTTCGGGCTGCCGACGACCTTGGTGAGCGAGCGCGAGCGCGGGGTGTGGCGGCGCTACCGGCTCACACCGGTGCCGACCTGGACGGTGGTCGTGAGCACCGCCGTCGCGCGCTACGTGATCGTGTTGAGCGCGGGGCTGCTGCAACTCGCCGTGGCGCTTGCCGTGGGGATGACGGCGCCGGCGCATCCGCTCGGGCTGTGGGCGGCGTTCACGCTCGTGGCGTTTGCCTTCATCGGGCTCGGGCTCGTGATCGCGGCGCTGGCGGACACCGTGCCGGCGGTGCAGGCGCTGGGGCAGTGCATTTTCCTGCCGATGCTGATCATCGGCGGCGTGGCGGTGCGACTCGAGAGTCTGCCGGAGTGGGCGCAGCACCTTTCGGCGTTTTTCCCCGGGCGCTACGCGGTCGAGGCGTTGCAAAGCTGCGTGAACGGCGGCGGCCTCGGCGCGGTGCGCTTCCCGCTGCTGGCCCTCGCGGTGATTGGCGGTGCGGGAATTCTGGCGGGCGGAAAGCTGTTCCGCTGGGATGGACAGCAGCGGTTTCTCGCGAGTGGTGGCAAGGCCTGGCTGATCGCCGTGCTCGCCGCGTGGGCCGCGATTGGATTTTCGGCGGAGACACGGGGACGGGTGATCACCAAGCCCGCATCACCGCCGCCGGCGGACGCAGCCGTCACGCCGCCCCCTCCCGTGGTCGCTTCCACCCCGCCACCGCCAGTCGTCGCCAAGCCGCCGGAGCCACCGTGGATGACGATCACGGACAAGGATGTGGCCGCGCTCGATTTTCGCATGCCGCCGGACCACGGAGTCGTGTCGCCCATCGCCCCGATCGACGAGGAACCGGATGAGTTCGTGCGCGACCAGGTCGAGGGGGTGCGCACCAAGCTGCTCGCCTGGCCGCCCGCGAGCGAGCCCGACGAGGTGCAGTGTGTGCGCAATCTCCTCTACGTCTGCGCGGTGCCCGACGCGATCCAGATGCCGGTGGAGCGTTATCTTCCGCGCGTGGTGCTGCAGCACCTCACCGATAGTTACCCGAAGGAAAAGTTGATCAAGCTGCTCACATGGATCGTGCTGCATCCGGAGGAGGGCAGGGTGATCGACGATATATCCGATCTGGGCATTCCGGGGGGCGCGGGCGACCCGATGCTGGTGCGTGAGCGGGTTTACATTTATGCGACCAAATTCATCGAACGACTCTCGGGGAGAAAACCTGAGTAAGTGCCGCCCCGCCTCCGCGTGAAACAACCTGCCTCAACCACGGTCAAGGCCACCTGCTTCATCTGCGTGGTGATCGCGGTGGTGTGCCTGCCCTTCGCGATCTTCGGCGAGGATTTTGTGCTGCCACTGCTCAAGTCGCGCGAGCAGCAGGCCGGCGCGCTTACGCTCATCGCGATTGCGCTGCTGGCCGCCGATTCGGTCGCGCCGGTGCCGTCGACCCTGGTGATCATGTTTCTTGCCGCCAAGGCCGGCCGGCTGGCCGGCATCGTGGGAGGCACGGCGGGGCTGTCAGCCGGCGTGCTCGCTTCCGCGTGGATCGGACGGGCAGCAGTGGGCCGCATCGCGCCGAAGTTTTTTCCCGATGCGGAGCTGGCCCGGCTGCGGGACAATCTGCAGAAACGCCTTGCGCTGACACTCGCGTGCTGGCGCAGCGTGCCGGTGATGGCGGAGACAACGGTGATTCTCGCCGCGGCGGCCGGCGTGCCGGTGCGGAGGATATTTGCGGTGACGCTGGTGCCCAATTTCCTCGTGGCTGCGATCTATTCAGTGGCGGCGGACGACTCGTTTGCGACCGCGTGCATCGCCTTTGCGGCGGCGCTGGCGGCATCGTGGGGCCTCTGGTGGCTCGTGGCGCAACGCGGAAAAAACTGAACGGCGCAACGCAGCCCCGCGACGGTGGCGAACGGTGAGAGTCGGTGTCGGATGAAAAAAATGGCTGAGGCAAAACGCCCCAGCCACCTGGACGGGGCGTCTCGCCCCGTTCGAGAATCACCGTCACTCAGGCCTGTTTGACCTTGACCCACTTCCGCGCCTTCGCGGAGGCGAGCACGGCGTCGACGACGTAGTCGGTGGCGAGGCCGTCCTTGAAGTTCGGGGTGCAGCCCTTGCCGCTCTCGAGGCCCTGGATGAACTCGACCATCGCGTGCACGAAGCTGTGCTCGTAGCCGAGCTGGAGGCCGGGCACCCACCACTTGCCGCAGTAGGGATGGTCGCCGTCGGAGACATGCACACTCTTCCAGCCGCGCTCCTGACCGTCGTCGCTGTGGTCGAAGATCTGGAGACGGTGCAGATCGTGGAGGTCCCACTTGAGACTCATCTTCTCGCCGTTGATTTCGAAGGTGTAGAGCGCCTTGTGGCCGCGGGCGTAGCGGGTCGACTCGAAAAGGCCGAGCGAGCCGTTGTTGAAGTGGCAGTGGAAGAGGCATGCATCGTCGATGCCGACTTTTTCCACTTTGCCGGTGAGGTTGTGTTTGCGCTCCTTGATGAAGGTTTCGGTCATCGCGCTCACGTCCTTGATGCCGCCGTTGAGCCAGAGCGCGGTATCGATGCAATGCGCGAGCAAATCGCCCGTGACGCCGGAGCCGGCGACTTTCACGTCGAGGCGCCAGAGGCCGGTGCCGCCCTGCGGGAGTTCGGGGCTGATGGTCCAGTCCTGGAGAAAGTTCGCGCGGTAGTGGAACACTTTGCCGAGCTTGCCGGCGTCGATGAGCTGTTTCGCGAGGACGACGGCGGGGCAGCGGCGGTAGTTATACCAGACCATGTTGGGGACGCCGGCCTTCTTGACGGCGTCGACCATCTTCTTCGCCTCGGCGCCATTGAGGCCGAGGGGCTTTTCGCAGAGGATCATCTTGCCGGCCTTGGCAGCGGCGATGACCTGCTCGGCGTGGAGGTTGTTCGGTGTGGCGACGTCGATCACATCGATGTCGTCGCGGGCGATGAGTTTTTTCCAGTCGGTTTCGACGGATTTGTAGCCCCACTTCTCGGCGAATTCCTTTGCGGCGGCTTCGTTGCGACCGCAGACGGCCTGCGGGACGAGCTCGTAGCTGGAGGGGAAGAAGTGGTTGACCTGGTGGAACGCGTTCGAGTGAGCGCGGCCCATGAAGCTGTAGCCGATGAGGCCGATGCGAAGTGGTTTTTTGGACATGGGGAGAAGAGAATTTTTTAACCACGGATTACGCAGATGAACACGGATTCAGAGAAGCGACGCGCGAATCCATCCGTGATAATCCGTGTAATCCGTGGTGAATGAGGTTTGAGATTTCAGCCGACCCAGCCGTGGTTGTTGCGGACCTCGATCATGGCGGCGAGGATGTCGTTCCACGTCTGCTGCTGAGTGAGCACGGCATTGGGGAACATGCAGCCGTCCCAGCAGATGTGCTTCATCTTTTTCGTGACCTTGCCCTTGTTGTCACGGAGCCAGTAACCGGCGTCGCGCGGGATGTTGAGCTTGCCCTTCGGATCGGTGGCGACGCAGTGCTTGCCGGTCTGCTCGTGGCTGCCGGAGCCGTAAGTCGTGCCGTCGTTTTGCGCGACGTGGAAATCGATCGTCCAGGGGCGGAGCGCGTTGGTCATCTTCGTCATCGCCTTGTGGAACGCGTCGGGCTCCCAATGGAAACCCTTCGGCACGATGCGATGCTGCTCGGCATTGGCGCCGAGAATATAGAGGTGCGTGTGCGACATGTCGGCTTGGAAGCCGACGACCTTTGGCATGGCGACCTCTTCGAGGAGATTCACCATGTTCTTCCACGAGTGCATGCCGCCCCAGCAAATCTCACCCTCGGCGGCGAGGCGCTCGCCTTCGCCCTTCGCGATCTTGCCGGCCTCGCGGAAGGTCGCGGCGATCTGCTTGGTGTTGGCCTTGGGATCGGCGTCCCACGCGGTCACGCCGACGGCGCTGTCAATGCGGACGACGCCGTAGGGGCGCACGCCGAGTTCTCGGAGCTTGGCGGCGACGCGGATGGTCTTGCGCACGGAACCGATCCACCCGTCGCGTTTCGCCTGCTCGCCCATGGCCGTGCCGAAGAACCAGACGGGCGCGACAACGGAGCCGACGACTAGACCCTTGCTCTGGATTTTGTCGGCGAGAGCCTTGATGCCGTCGTCGGAAATATCGAGCTCCATGTGCGGCGTGTAGATGAAAAGATCGACGCCATCGAATTTCACGCCGCCGACGTCGGCCTTCGCCGTGAGGTCGAGCATCGTGTCGAGATCGAGATCGGGTTCGGCACCGCCCATCGATTTTTTGCCGACGAGACCGGGCCACATGGAATTGTGGAGCTTGGGATAATTATTGGCGGGCATAGGAGGGGGATTGAGGTTTGGAAAGTAGGGCGGGTCTGTGACCTGCCCTTGGAAAATGCGGGATTTGCGAGGGCGGGTCACAGACCCGCCCTGCTACTTCAGAATTTGTTCTTGCGGTAGGCGCCCATCGCGGGGGCGTCGGGGTTCACTTCGGGACCGAAGTAGCGGAGGCACACGAGCGGTTCGGTGGTGCTGGTGTTCTCGAACGTGACGCCGGCCTTCGCGCCGGACTCGGTGCAGAAGTATTCGTCTTCGGTGAGTTCGGTGAAGCGGATCAACTTGGGCGAGTTTAGGGTCTGGCCGTTGATCGCACCGCGGCCTTGCACGCAGATGAGGCCGTAGGCGCCGTTGTCCGTGATGGTGCATTTCGCGCCGGGCTCGACCGTGAGTTCCTTGGCGGTGAAATACTGGAAGTTGTCGACCTTGCCGTAGACGATCCAGCGGTCGACATAGCCGGCGGCGCGCGTGTCGGCGACGGGGACGGGTTCGAGGTAGTGGTTGTCCTTGAAGTTGGGGTCGACGTTTTTGTCCCAATCGAGCTGGTCGACGATGAAGTCGATGTCCTGGTGCTTCGATTTCGGCATATCTTTCACGAGGAGCGACCACGGCACTTCGCGGCCTTCGACGAGATTTTGATACATGCCGAATACATCCGAACCCCACTGCGGCTCGTAAGTGCAGAGCGAACCGGGCGCGTGGAGGATGCACGGATCGATGAGCCAGCCGGTGCCGGCCTTGAGGTGGTAGGCTTTCGAGAGATCGAGGATGCCGTTGTCGCCCTTGTTCCAGTTGGCGATGCACTGGCGGACCTGTTCCTTCGTGGTGCCGGGCTCGAGGCCCATGAACGTGTAGGGAAAATTGTTGCCGACGTTGTTGTGCTGCGGCGGGAAATAATACGACTCGGGCTTGCCCTCCTGGCCGACCAGCTTCGCCTGCCTGGCGTTCTGGTGCATGTGGTGCGGGATGGGCCCCATGTTGTCGAAGAACTTCGAGTAAACCGGCCAGCGCTTGTATTTCTTCCAAATCGCGTTGCCGACGAGCGTGGCGCCGGTGTCGGCGACGGCCTGCTGGAGCGTGAATTTCTTGTCGCCGACGACACACCACGAGAGGCCTTCGTCCCACGCGCGGCCTTCGTTGGCGGTCGGTGTGGTCGACGCGAACCAGCGCTCGTCGATGCCGCCGCGGTTGAGGCCGTAGGCGTAGGTATCGTCGGGGTGAAGTTTGATGCGCAGGCCGGGCTGGAGGAACGAGCGCGGCACCCACGCGGGGGCGAGGCGCAACAGACCGCCAGTGGCGGAGAGCTCGGCCTCGACGAGGCCTTGGACATTCTTTTTGACCGGTTTGAGATCGGTGACGTTTGGCATGGAGCGAAAGAGGGGGCGGGGCGGTCGCGCGGAGCGGCGACGTTACCAGCTAGGGAGATACGTTAGGGTCGCGATGTGAAGCGAAAAGCTTCAGTCACACGCCAAGACCTCAATCTTTACGATGGTTCCTCGATGAGGGGGCTGGCAGGGGCGTAATGCCGGTTGCATGGCGCTTCGGCACTTTGGATTTGCAGGGTCCGCACGTTGGCGGGCTGCCCGGCCACCGGTCGGGCCGACAATGCCAAACCGCAACGTAAATGGTATAAGTGGGCGCTGACGCCCGGCCAGCCCGGGGCGAGGCTGCTGAGGTGGTGATTGATGGCGGACGCGCGCGGTTTTTCGCGGTGCGGGCGCCGGCTCTTTGGGCGCGCCCGTGGACACGCTATGGCGCTTCCCCTACGGTCGGGGAAAGCGGTAGATGGTCGTGGAGCGGAAGGTCTGGCCAGGACGAAGAATCGTGGAGGGAAAGGCCGGCTGGTTGACCGAGTCGGGGTAATGCTGGGTCTCGAGGCAGAGAGCGCCATGGACGACGTAGGGCTGGCCGGACTTTCCGCGCACACTGCCGTTGAAGTGATTCGCGGTGTAGAGCTGGACGCCGGGCTCGGTCGTCAGCACTTCCATGATCAGGCCGGAAGCAGGTTCACGGACCACGGCGGCAAGGGAAGGCTCGGTCGCGCCAGGCCGGTAGTTATCGAGCACGAAATTGTGATCGTAGCCGCGGGCGATGCGGATGAGGTCGTGCGAGTCGCGAATGCGATCACCGATGCGCCGCACGGTGGTGAAGTCGAGCGGCGTGCCGGTCACCGGGGCGATTTCCCCCGACGGGATCAGCGTCGCGTCGGTCGGGGTGAAACGCCGCGCGTAGATGACCAACTCGTGGTCGAGCACGTCGCCGTGGCCTTCGCCCTTCAAGTTGAAATACGCATGATTGGTGAGGTTAACCGGCGTGGCCTGATCGGCGGTGGCCTGATAGTCGATCCGCAGGCCGCGATCGGCTGTGAGGGAGTAAGTCACCGCGACCTCAAGGTTGCCCGGATAACCGCCGTCACCGTCCTTGCTCAAATAGCGCAGCCGCACGGCCGGCTGGCCGGATTGCGTGGTGGACTCGGTCTGCCAGAAGATTTTGTCGAATCCGAGACGGCCCCCATGGATGTGGTTGAGGCCGGAGTTGGCGGCGAGGGTGTAGGTCTTGCCGTCGAGCGTGAATTTAGCACCGGCGATGCGATTGGCCACGCGGCCGATGATCGCGGCGGCCGGCACACGGGCGGCATAGGCACCGACCGAGTCGCCGCCCAGAATTACATCCACCAAACGTCCCTCGCGGTCGGGCACAAGGAGCCGGACAACGATCGCGCCGTAGTCGGTGATGTCGGCACGCAAACCAGCCGGGCTCTGCAGCTGGAAGAGCCGCGCGGTGCGGCCGTCCGGCAACTGCCCAAACGATTGCGAGGTGATCTGGGTTGGAAGGGGCCGGGTCGGCCCTTCGGCGGCAAAGGTGCTGATCACCAGTCCGGCGAACGGCAGCAGGCAGGCAAAACAGGAGCGAGTCGTCATACAGAACGGAATTGGCGAAGCTCTAGCCGAACGTGGAGCGTCTGCGAGGACAAAGGCCGGGGGCGGGATCGGGCGGCGGAGATGGGTAAGTGATATTTCATCGGCGCGGCGTGAAAGCATCTGTTGCACGGCCGGTCCCGCGTGTAGGGCAGCCTATGACCTGTCCTTTCACGCGATGAACGCCCGCAAGGCAGGCCGCGGCACCAGCCACGCTTTCAGACGAGTCCGGCTTCGCGGTAGCTGAAGTAGCCCCGGCCCAAGGGATCGGCGGCGGCCCGGCCAACGATGATGTGGTCGATGAGTGTGATGTCGATGGTGCGGGCGGCCTCGCGCAGGACGCGCGTGACGTGATTGTCCTGCGCGCTGGGAGCGGGATCACCGCTTGGGTGATTGTGCACGCAGATTACTGAACACGCCGACTCCCGGATCGCAGCGCGAAACACCTCCCGGGGATGCGCCAGCGAGGCGGTGGCGGTGCCCGAGGTGATCTCGACGCGCTTGATGAGGCGATTCTTGCGATTCAGGCAAAGCGCCCAAAATTTTTCGACGTCCAGCCCGATCAACAGCGGCTGGAAGTAGGCGTGAACCAGATCGGCGCGGTTCAGCAATGGCTCGCGGTCGTGGTTGCGATTGGCGACGCGCGCCGCGACCTCCATCACAGTTACAAGCTGAAGCGCCTTGACGTGGCCGATTCCCTTGAGGCGGCGGAAATCCTGCTCGCTCCAGGAAAGCAATCCGCCCAACGACCCTGCCTCGGCGATCAGCCGGCCGGCGAGAGTGAGCACGTCCTGCCCGCGCGTGCCGCTCCGCAGCAGCATGGCGAGCAATTCCGTGTCGCTCAGCGCGGACGCACCATGGCGCTCGAGGCGTTCTTGCGGGCGCTCGCCCACGGCCATCGAGCGCAAGCGATTCGACATCGGATAATCGGGGTCGGGGGACACGGCAGGGTTTGTGGCGGTCGGTGCGCCGTTTGCCAATGCTGCGTTGCGATCATCCGGGGGATGGCAGCTGGGTGATATTTTCCGACGCCATCGTGGCTTGTCCCTATGGTGCGATGTCGCAAACCGGTGCTACGCTTCGCCCGTGCGTTTTTCCCTCCAGCGTCCGTGGCCCGCGGCGTCTGCTTTTCTGATGATCGCGCCTGTCGTGGCCGGGTTGTCGGGGTGTGCGGCCTCGAATAGCCCAAAGGTCTCGCAGGCGGTGGTCGAACTGAGGTCGCCGGCGGTCGAGCCGGCGGCAGCCCGCCGGGCGTGGCGGCTCGCCGAAGCCTACGCGGCGAACCAGCCGGATTGCGAAGTGGTGGTGGGTTCGGGCAATTCCATGCTGCCGCTTTATCCGGATCGCACGGTGCTGGTCGTGCGCCGTGCACGGCCGGCGGAGTTGAGCGTCGGCATGACCGTGGTGTTCGTCGGTGACCACGGGCGACTCGTGGCCCATTCGCTGATCGAGAAATCTGACCTGGGGTGGCTGGCGAAAGGCATGGGCAATGCCGAGCCGGATGCGACGCTCGTGCGGCGGGGCAATCTGGTCGGCATCGTGGTTCGCGCGTTTCGACCCGCGGACGGCGAGAGCGTCATCGCGCGAGCCATCGCGGAGTCGCCGGCGAAACCGCTCGCCGTAGCGCAGGACTGAAACCGCTCGCGGTTGAAGGCGGCCGCGCGACTCAGTAGTGCTTTATGTAGCCGTTGCGACGGAGGCGCTCCAGCCAGCGCTCCTGGTTGGCGTGCGTCATCTGCTGGATGAGGATGCGCTCGATCTCATCGCGCGCTTCGTCGATCGGCTTGATGCCGGCGTATTTCCGGTCCTCGACGAAAAGCAGGTAGCAGCCTTCGGGCAGGACGATCGGCTGGGAGCACTCGCCCTTCTTCATCGAGAAAACGGGCTTGCTGAATTCCTCCTTGAGGTTGGAGCGCGGCATCCAGCCCCAATCGCCGCCCTTGGAGCGGCGGGTGTCCTTGGAATACTCCTTCGCGAGATCCTCAAATTTGGCGCCATCCTTCATTTTCGCGAGGAGGTCGTTGCCCTTGGTGAGGAGCGTGGCGTCAGTGTCATCGTCGCCGCGGGAAAGCTGGATGAGCCGCAGATGCACGGCGTCTTCCTGATAAAACCGGTCCTTGTTTTCCTTGTAGAAGGTCTCGATGCGCACGGGGCTGACGATGCTCTGCGACTTGCGCTGCTGGCCCTGCATGTAGTGGTAAATGATGTCCTCCTCGACCTCTTTGCGGTATTCGCGGATCGTCTGGCCGCGGGAACGAAGGTAGGCGAGGAACTTGGAGCGGTCGTTGTCGAACTGGTCGCTCAGGGTGTCGGCAATGCGGTTGTCGACGAACGCCTGCGGGATGTGCTTCTTTTCGTCCTTCTTGAATTCCTTGATGATGAGGACGCGGTCGATGAGTTCCTGGATGACGCTGTCTTCGAGCTGCTGAAGCTTCTGGTCGAAGTCCTGCTGGTTGCGGGCATCGCGCTGGAGACCGGCGACGAGCGGCATGATTTCGCGATTAACATCGGCGACCGTGATAACCTTGTCCTCGGCGACAGCGACGATGCCGTTGGCGAAGCGGAGATTGAGACTGTCGGCGGCCGAACCGCCGGCGGCGGGGGCCGCGGAAGCGGGGGCTTGCGCACCCGACAGGAGGCGGGGCAGCAGGGCAATCAGGCTGGCGGCGAGGCAACGGCGGAACGTCATGGAGTCGGCAAATTGTTCAGGAACGCGATAATTTCCCTCAAACGTAGAAGTGGCTTCGGGGCGGTCAACCTTGGAAACCGGGCGCCGACTTGCACCCAATCGTCACGCCGACCGCTGTTCCGGAGGCACTTCAGGCGGGTAGACTCGGTTTCGACGGAGACGATGCCCTTTTGTTCCGCCCGGATGCGAATCTCCGTGATGAGGAGCAGCGCGCGCACCTCGTCGCCAAATTTTCCGAAGCGGTCGCGCAGGTCGGCCTCGATCTGGTTCAGGGCGGGCAACGCGTCGGCCATGGCCAGCCTGCGGTAGAAGTCGATGCGCAGGCGCGTTTCGGCGATGTAGGAGGAGGGGAGCCGGGCCTGAATTTTGGCGATGGCGTCGCCCCCGGCCGCGACCTCGGCGTCGCGGAGGGCCGTGTAGCCGTCGACGTGACGACCACGGGCGGCCGGAGCGTTTGATCCGGCGCCGGCCGCCTCGCCAACGAAGACGAAGTCGAGCTTCACGCTAGCGCGGATGGCCGCGGCGGTCTTTTCGCCTTTGAGTCGCGCGACCGACTGGCGGAGGAGCTGGCAGTAAAGCTCGAACCCCACGCCCACGATGTGTCCGCTCTGCTCGGCGCCGAGGAGGTTGCCGGCGCCGCGCAGCTCAAGGTCGCGCATCGCGATGCGGAAGCCGGCGCCGAGCTGGTTATGCTGGCGCATGGCGGTGAGTCGTTGCCGGGCGACCTCGAGCAGCCGCGTGTGGCGGTGAAGCAGGAGGTAGGCGTAGGCCTGGTGCTTGAAGCGCCCGACGCGCCCGCGGAGCTGGTAGAGCTGCGAGAGCCCGAAGCGGTCCGCGCCCTCGATAAAGATCGTGTTGCAGTTGGGGATATCGAGGCCGCTCTCGATGATCGTCGTGCAGACGAGCAGGTGGTAACGGCCGGCCACGAAGTCGGTCATCACGTGCTCCAGCTCGTGCGGTCCCATCTGGCCGTGTCCGACGCCGATGCTCAGCTCCGGCAGCAGTTCCCGCAGTCGCGCCGCGACGAGGTCGATGGTCTGGACGCGATTGTGGAGATAGAACACCTGACCGCCGCGGCGGATCTCATGGTGCACCGCGTCGACGATGACTTTCTCGTCGTAGGTCTTGACGATGGTCTGGATCGGGTGGCGGTTGGTCGGCGCGGTCTCGATCACGCTCAGGTCACGTGCCCCGGTGAGCGCGAGGTAGAGGGTGCGCGGGATCGGCGTGGCGCTCATCGACAGCACATCGACGATCGAGCGCATGCGCTTGAAGACCTCCTTGTGCTTCACGCCGAACCGCTGCTCCTCGTCGATCACGACCAGGCCCAGCTCCTTGAACTGGACATCGGCCTGCAACAGGCGATGCGTGCCGATCAGGATATCGACCTGGCCGCAGGCGGTGGCGGTCAGAATTTTTTTCTGTTCCGCAGGCGAGCGGAAACGGCTGAGCATCTCGATGGCCACGGGATAGCCGGCCATGCGTTCGCGAAAGGTGTTGAGGTGCTGCTGCGCGAGCACGGTGGTCGGCACAAGGAGCGCCACCTGCCGGCCGCCTTGCACGGCCTTGAAGGCCGCGCGGATCGCCACCTCGGTTTTGCCGAAGCCGACATCGCCACAGATGAGCCGATCCATCGGGCGCGTGCGCTCCATGTCAGCCTTCGCGTCCTGGATCGCGCGGAGCTGATCGCGCGTCTCGGTAAATGGGAACGACGCTTCGAATTCCTTCTGCCACGCCGTATCCTCGGAGAAGGCGAAGCCCGGTTCCGCCTCCCGGGCGGCGTGGATGCGCAGCAACTCAGCAGCGAGATCGACGGTGGCGCGCTCGGCGGCGGCGCGGACTTTTTCCCAGCGGTTGGAGCCGATGCGGCCGAGCTGCGGGCGGGCTTTGCTCAACCCCACATACCGGCTGACGAGGTGCGACTCCTGCAGTGGCACGTGCAGCGTCACGTGGTCGTCGAACTCCAGCGAGATGACCTCGCGCACCCCCTGCGCTGTATCGAGTTTGGTCAGTCCGCGAAACAGCGCGATGCCGTGCTGGAGATGGACGACGAAGTCGCCTTCCACCAATTCTGAGAAATCAAGCAGTTGATCGATCTGGGCGCGTTGCGCGAGAGCGCGGGGGTTGAGTGCCGGCCGACGTTGGCGTTGGCGGCCGAAAATTTCGGTTTCGGTGACAACGACGAGGCCGGTGTGGCACGGGTCTCCCGACCCGGGTGCAGCACTCACGGGTCGGGAGGCCCGTGCCACGTTGAGCTGAACCGAATTTCGAAACGTGATGCGAAAGCCCTCATTGAGCGTGCCACGCAGGAAGTGCGGGCGCAGCAGGCGGAGTGCGGCGTCCTCGTCGAGGATTTCGCGGATGCGTTTTTCCTCGCCGTCCTTGGCGGCGACGATGGACACGGCGTAGCCGGCTTTGGCCCAGGCGGCGACGTGGTGGAGGAACCGGCGCCTCGCATCCTCTTCGACTTGCAGGCGTTCCTGCGCGACGAGCGCATCGTCCGGGTAGCTGCGATGGTGGGCAAGACTCTCGGTGTCCCACATCGTCTCGATTGCATCATGTTCGAATAACGCACTCGCCTCGTCGAGGTCGCTCACGGCGAACAGCGCGGCCGCCCGGGCCAGCAGCGGGCTGAGCGGATCGGAGCCCTCGCGGGCAAACGCGCTGAACTCCTCGTCGAGCGCCGCCGGCTCGACGAACAACAGGTGCGTGGCGGGCGAGAGGTAGTCGGCGAGGCCGGTCTTCGATTCGCCGAGCCGCACACGCGGCGAAGCGGCGATGCGGATCGTGTCGACGGTGGCGCCGGAGCGTTGCGTGACCGGATCAAACTCGCGGATCGATTCGATCTCGTCGCCGAAGAAATCGAGGCGGTAGGGTATGGTGGCGGTGACGGGGTAGAGGTCGACGATACCGCCGCGGATCGCATAATGGCCGGGCGCTTCGCACACGGCCTCCGAGTCGTAGTCGAGCGCGCGCAGTTGCTCGAGCAGGCCGTGGAACGGCTGGGACTGCCCGCGCGTGAGGGTGAGTTCACGGGTCGCGAACTCCTCGAGTGCCGGCACGGGTTGGAGGAGCGCGGCCGGCGTGGTGACGATGAGCAGCGTGTCGGGCGCGCTCGCCATGCCGCGCGTCGCCCGCAGACGCGAGAGCACCGTGAGTCGATCGCTGGAGGCGGCAAATGCTTCGCGCATGTCGCGCGTGTCGGGCATGGATTCGGGAAAGATCAGCGTGGTGAGCGGGCGGGTCGCGCCGGAGGCCGCGTGAAAGAACGCCGCGTCCTCCGCCAGATGCTCGGCCGTCTTCAGGTCGTCCGCGACGACGAGCCACACGGGCGCGAGGTGGGAGCGCAACAGCTCGGCGATGACGGCGCCGCGCGCGGGCGGGCAGACGCCGGTGAGCTTGTGGCGCAGCGTGGCGGGCATGGGTGGGTCGGGCTTTACGCCCGACATGACGACGAACGTGATGTCGGGCGTAAAGCCCGGCCTACAGGTTCCGCAGCGCCTCACGCGCGGCGGCTTCCTCGGCGAGCTTCTTCGAGGTCCCCCGCCCGGTGCCGAGCTGGCGTTCGAGGAGGTAGACGGCGACTTCGTATTCGCGGGCGTGCTCGACGCCGGTGGTGCCCAGCACCTCGTAGCGGATCGCCTCGTTGCCATGGATGGGCTGCACGATTTCCTGCAGGCGGCCCTTGGGGTTGGCGACGGACTCGACGACGGCCAGTCGCTCGGCCAGGGAACCGTAGATCGGGAGGATCACGCGTTTCGCCTCGTCCAGTCCGCCGTCGACAAACACCGCGCCGACGAGCGCCTCGAAGGCATCCTCCAGCGCGGACACCCGATGCCGGGTGCCGAGCGTGTCGTCGCTGGCCGACAAGCGGAGGCAGGCATCGAGCCCGATCTCGCGGGCGAGCTGGGCGAGAAACGTGCCGTTGGCGAGGGCCGCGCGCCGGGTGCTGAGCACGCCTTCGCGTTCCGCGGGATACAGCTCGAAGAGGGCCTGCGTCAGCATGAGTTGCAGCACCGAGTCGCCGAGGAATTCGAGCCGCTGGTTGCTTTCGGCGGCCGGTTGGTCCTGCGCGACCGAGGGGTGCGTGACCGCGCGCTCGAGCAGGCCGGGGTCGCGAAACGTGTAGCCGAGACGGGTTTGAAGTTGGGCAAGCGGATCACTCATGAGCTGGCACTGGCGTAGCGGCGGAGGCCGCGGTGGAAGACGAGCACGGCGAGGCCGAACCACAGGGCCGAAAATGCGAACAGCGTGCCGGCCCAGCGCCAGTCGAAGCCGTAGCGGGGCAGCAGCAGACGCGCGGGGGTGTTGCTGACGACCACGACCGGCAGCGCCCAGACGAACAGCACGCGTGTGACGAGGCCCTTGAACGCCTCCTTGGGCAGCCGCGAAAATTCGGTGACCGTGAAATAGCTGCCCTCGATGCCGTGCGCGCTCGTGAGCCAGAAGGCCATGGAGATGGACAGCACCAGAATGCTGTAATGGATCACGAGCCCGCACAGCACCATGAAGAGATACGTGACGATCGTCGCGGCGTCGAAGTGCACCCCAAGCTCGCGGGCCGCGTAGGCGACGACGCCGATGGCGACGAAGGCGTTGATGAGTCCGTCGGGGTCGAGTTTGCGGGTCGTGGCCATGAACATCACGTTCCCGGGCTGCGCGAGGAAGAAGTCGAAGTAGCCGCTGCGGATGTTGCGGCCCATCTCGAAAATGCTGCTCCAGAAGAAGCCCATCAGCAGCCGTTGGATCAGCATCGAGGTGCCGACGAGCAGGATCATCTCGTATTTGCTCCACCCGGCGACGGAGTCGGTGTGCCGGAAAATGACCGACACCATGAGCAGGTTGACCGACATCCAGAAAAACTCGACGAGCGACCACACGAAGAAGTCGCCGCGGAACATCAGCGTCCGCACGATCGAGTAGCGGGCGCTGGCGAGCCAGATTTTCAGATAGTGGAGCATGAGGTTCAGCCGCCGACGGCGGTGTGGCGGCGCAGACCGCGCACCCAGAGCAGCTGGTTGAGGCCGAGCAGCGCGAGCACCCAGAACAGCTCGATGGCGAGCCAATGCGCCGCGAGATCGGCGCCGATGCGCCCGGTGAAAATCGCCCCCGGAAAATACGCCTGATAATAAAACGGCAGGAACTGGGCGATGCGGAAGATCCACGCCGGCATCAGGTCGAGCGGAAACATCTGCCCGCCGAGCAGGACCTCGATCGCCATCGAGAGAATCACGAAGCCCTGAATCTCCAAAAACCAGAACGTCAGCATCCCGAAACAGTAGGCGATGCTGAATTGCACCATCGCCGAGAGCAGCGTGGCGGCGAGGCCGACGGGGAGCCGCCACAACTCGTGCGGGAAGGTGAGGTATGGCCCGATGAAGGGAAGGGCGACGACCAGGGGCACCAAAATCAGCACGCCGGACACGAGGCGGGCGCTGACGAAAATACTGAACCGGTAGAGGAAGTAGTTGATCGGCTTCAGCAGGAACTGGTTGATGAGGCCGTTGCGGATTTCCTCGCTGATCTGGTAATCCTCATTGAAAGCGCCGATGAAGAACTGGAGGACGAGCAGCGTGACGAAGTAGGTGAGGGTCTGGCCGAAATCGAAGCCGCCGATGCTCGGCGAGCCGGCATACGCGGCGCCCCAGAGGATAAACACCACGGCGAGATGAAACAGTGAAAAGAACCCGCGCGCGGCGAAATTCCACCGGTAGACCAGATTGCTCTGGAGTCCGACGAGGAAGGCATGGCGGTATTTGTTCAGCGAGGAAAGCATCGGCGGTGACGCGCCAACCACGGAAACACGGTTTCCGCCACTGGCAATCCCGCGTTCGTGGCCAATGACACCATGGTATTCCGGTGGGAATGCACCAGTCGTTCCCGCGTCGGCCAGCGCGCGGGCGTGCGCCTAACCGTGCTCGCAAGCGAGCTGACCGACAGTTGCGGAACCAGACCGGAAGGCCGTGCCAATGACACGCGCGCGGACACTTTTTCCGTGTCTTCCCCGGATTCCGCCGCCAAACCACTCCCTTTGTTTCCACCATGCGAATCCGCGCTTTTCAAGGTCTGGTCCCGGTGCCCGCACACGCGCCCGAAGTGGCGTGCGTGCCCTATGATGTCGTCGACGCCGCCGAAGCCGCGGCGCTCGCCGCCGGCAAACCCCGCAGCCTCCTTCACGTTGACCGCGCCGAGATCGATCTGCCGAAGGAAACGAATCCCTACGCCGACGCCGTCTACGCGCGAGCCAACGAAAACTTTCTGCGGTTGCAGCGCGACGGCGTGCTCGTGCGCGAGACCGAGCCGTGTCTTTACCTCTACCAGCAGACGATGGGCACGCACCGTCAGCGCGGTCTCGTCGCCGTGTGCCACGTCGAGGACTACGACGCGGAGATCATCAAGAAGCACGAGAAGACGCGGAAGGACAAGGAGGACGACCGCACCCGCCTGGTCGACACGCTCAGCGCCAACACCGGCCCGATTTTTCTGACCTATCGCGACACCGCGGTGCTCAACGCGCTCGTTGCGCGCAAAGTCACCGAACTCCCGCAGCATGACTTCACCGCAGCCGACGGCATCCGCCACACCGTGTGGCGGATCGCCGGCGGCGCCGAGTGGGTGAAGGCGTTTGGCGAGGTGCCGGTGAGCTATATCGCCGATGGTCATCACCGCGCCGCGAGTGCGGCGCGGGTCGCCCGTCTTCGCCGCGAGCGCAATCCGACGCACACCGGCCATGAGGACTACAACTGGTTCCTCAGCGTGCTCTTTCCGGCGAGCGAACTGAAGATCCTGCCCTACAACCGCATCGTTCTCGATCTCAACGGCCTCACCCCCGAGGCGCTGCTCGCGAAAGCGGAGGCCTTCTTCGGCCTCGAGGAAAGCGCCGCGCCGTCGCCCACCGCGGTCGGCCGGGTGAGCATGTATCTTGGAAGAAAATGGTATGGCCTGAAGTGCCCGGTCGATCCGAAGGCCGACCCGGTCGGCCGCCTCGACGTGAGTGTGCTCCAGGACAAGCTCCTTGCGTCCGTGCTCGGCATCGAGGATGTGCGCACGAGCAAGCGCATCGATTTCGTCGGGGGCATCCGCGGCACCGCCGAGCTCGTGAAGCGAGTCGATACGCACGGCGGCGTGGCGTTCTCGATGTTCCCGGTGACGCTCGACCAGCTGATGGACATCGCCGATGCAGGCCAGATCATGCCGCCGAAAAGCACCTGGTTCGAGCCGAAGCTGCGCTCGGGGCTGTTCGTGCATACTTTCTGAGCAGCAGTGCGGCACCACGACCGCGCTCTTTGCCGAAAGGCTGCGCCATGACGACCAAGGTCACACTGCTCCGGACCATCGTGGCGTTGATCCTGATGTCGTCTTCAACGGCACTGGGTGCAGGGCGCCTGGTTAATATCTCCTCCCGTGCCGTCGCCGGTGCGGGGGCGGATGCACTGACCGCCGGTTTTGTGATCACGGGCACTGCGCCGAAGAGAAT
Source organism: Verrucomicrobiota bacterium (assembly GCA_016235555.1). GTDB lineage: Bacteria > Verrucomicrobiota > Verrucomicrobiia > Opitutales > Opitutaceae > JACRKC01. The sequence continues at coordinate 65,406 of JACRKC010000073.1, read as the reverse complement.
TCTCCTGCGCGGGGCGGGCCCTGCGCTCGCGGGCGTCGGTGTGGTTGGCGCGCTGGCGGAGGTGCGGCTCGAGTTGTTCCGCGGCACGGTTGCCCTCGGCGTCAACTCCCGCTGGGACGCTGGCACCGATGCGTCGGCGATTGTGCAAGCGGCGGGGGCGGTCGGAGCGTTTGCCTTTGCGACGGGCAGCAACGACGCGGCGCTCCTCGTCACACTCGCCCCGGGCAACTACAGTGCGACGGTCTCTCCGGCACGCACTGAAGTCGCGGCGGGCGTCGCCCTGGTCGAAGTTTACGACGCTGATCCGGCTTCCGACTCGCAGCTCGTCAACCTTTCGACTCGCGCGCGGGCCGGCACGGGACCGTCGACGCTGATTGCGGGCTTCGTGGTGGCTGGCGACGGTGGCAACCGCCTGCTCGTGCGTGCCGCGGGACCGATGCTGGCGACTGGGTATTTTGGCGTTGCCGGGGCACTGGTGGATCCGCGGTTGGAGGTTTTTCAAAACGGCACGGGCATCGCCTACAACGACGACTGGGAGGGCAACGCCAACCCCTATCAGATTAGCGCAGTCGCGCGGAACAGCGGCGCGTTTTTCTTCGGGTCAGGGATGAAGGATTCCGCGCTGCTGCTCCCGCGCGCCGCCGGCGCCTACACGGCGCAGGTCGTCGAGGCACCCGAAGCCGGTGGCGTGGCGCTGATCGAGGTCTACGATACCGCGGCTTATCGCGCGCCGCTGCCGTCCCGCGCGTTCGATCTGGTGGGATTTGCGCGCGTGAGTGGACACGGCACGCCGACACTCACCGGGGGCGGCACGCCGACCATGCCCTACAATCCCGCCACACGCACCGGTAATTTCTGGATCGTCGACGACGCTGTGCTGGCAACCACGACGCCCGCCCAACTCCAAGCCGCCTTCAGCAGCGACCAGCCGCTCGTCGTCGAGATCAACACCATGATCGACCTGTCGCGTTTCGGCCGGCCCAACAATGGCTCCACGGCCATCGCCCATCCCGATCTGTTCACCGCGGGCCGCACGAGCGGCACGGTGGGGATACTCGCGATCGGCTCGAACAAGACCCTTTACTCCGCCTACGGCAATGGCGGCTTCCGGCGCGGCTCACTCACGGTCGACGGCAAGTCCAACATCGCGCTCCGCAACCTGAAGTTCCGCGAACTCTGGGAATGGGACGACGCGACGGCCGGCGCCTACGATCGCAACGGCTGGGACTATATCGCGCTCCAGAGTTCGTCGTCCGGAGCGACGGTCACCTCGCGCGCCCATCACCTTTGGATCGATCACTGCGATTTTGAAAAGGCCTACGACGGCACGGTCGACATCGTGCACGGGACCGATCTCGTGACCGTGTCGTGGTGCAAGATCGGCGGCGCGATCAGCGGCGAGTCGGTGCGCTGGTTGCGGCGGCAGCTCGACTACCTCGAGGCAAACCGCGCGAGCTTCCCGTATTACAACTCGCTGCGCGCCACCCGCAGCATGGCGGAGATTTTCGCGAAGGAATCGTTCCAGCAGAAGTCCAACCTCGTTGGCAACGGCACCGACGCCAACACGCGCGCCCACGATCTCGGCTACCTCAATGTCACGTTTCACCACAACTGGTATCTCAACGTCGACCAGCGCATGCCGCGCCTGCGCTTCGGCAACGCGCACGTGTTTAATCTGATCGCGGAGAGCGGGGCCGGGCGCGGCGTGTTTGGCCTGGTGCTCAGTGGTGTGGCCGCCACCTCTGGCGCTGCCGTCCGCGTGGAGGATTCACATTTCGAGGGGCTCAGGTTGGCGGTGAACAACCAGATCGGCATCGAGCCGCTCGGGTTTATCACGGTGTTGCGGAGCAACAATTGGGAGTCGTTCCCGGCTTCGTCGTCGCCGGTGGACCTCGGCTTCGACCGTGCCGTTTCGCCGGAAAGCTTTGCATGGAATACCCCGGCGGCGAGCAGTGGGATCGGCAGTTGGCCGGTGACCGACTCGGCGGTGATGCCCGCCGGCTACGTGCCGGCCGGCACGACGCTGGCCGATTATCGTGACGGCGGGCGAAATGTGATCGATAGCGCGAATCGCGAATTTATCGGCGTCATCGTGCCCGCCGACGAAGCCGAGGCCGCGTTGCTGCGCGTGCGCTGGCAGGCGCCGACGGCGCCGCGGTGAAACGCGCCGTCGCCAGCGGGTGAGACGCAAACTGCGGTCAGTGCTTTGTTGCGGCGGTCTGTGATCGCCGAACGAATCCCCTTGCCGCAACGACAGCGGTCATAGACCGCCGCTACAACCGAGGCCTTCGAGAACTGACATCAGTTTGGGTTGCGCCCGACACCGGCTGGTTGCGGGAACGGAACTTGCTCCCTGGCTGCGGCCGGCTTATGCATCGCAGGCGTCCGCACGTCGCGGCTCCGCTCACTGTCTGTCAACCCGAGGCTCCCACCATGATCGCCACCCAAATCCGCCAGAAAGACGCCATCTTCTACTTCGCTTCGTATCCGTCGGAGCAATTGCTCACCAAGGTGCGGTTCATCAGCCGGTTTTACGAGGAGGGCGGCGAAGGCATCCAACCCGAGGCGGTCGCAGCCGACGACGATGTCGGCCAGTTCATCGCCCGCATCGAACGCAGCGACAAAGCCTTTCAGCGGCAGATGTCGCGCGCGAAGGTCGGCGCCATCCGTAATTTCTACGAGACCGCGATCACACAGCCGCCGATTCCCGGCGTGGTGCTGCTCTTCACGCCGCAAAAGCTCAACTTCCGGGCCTGGGACGATGGCAGCGGCGTGGGGCAGTTGCAGGAACCCGACGAGAAATTTCTCATCATCGACGGACAGCACCGGCTCGCCGCGCTCCAGTTTTTCGAGCGCACGCATCCGGACGACGCGAAGAATATTTCCGTGCCGTGCGTGATTTTCGACGGGCGCACGGAGGATTTCGCCACGGAGATGTTCGTGATCATCAACTCCACGCCGACACGCATCAACAAGAGCCACCTCGTGGATCTCTACGAGCGCGTGTCGTGGGCCGAGCCGGACCGGCGTTTCGCCGCGCACATCGCCGAAATGCTCTACAGCGAAGGCGACTCGCCGTTGCGCTACCGCATCAACCGCCTGGGCGGCCGCAGCAAGCAGGAGAAATGGATTTTGCAGGCCGAGCTTTTCAACGAACTGCACCGCTGGGTGAAGCTCGCGTGGAAGCAGATCGAGGCCGAGGGCACCGACAAGCGCGCGGCGGCGAAATACTACGCCGTGGTGCGCGACTTCCTGAAGGCAGGCGCGCAGGTCTGGGGCGAAGCGTGGGGCGACAGCGGTTACATGGTCACGAAACCGGTCACCCTGAAAGCCATGCTCCGCGTGTGCGCCGACCTCGCCGCGGTCGATACCGAACCGGCGGACGGTCGCGTCGAGCGTTGGGTGGCGAAGCTCGCGCCGTGGACGGACCAGACACGAGAATTCCGCAACGAGGGCTTTTACGAGCGCTTTCCGGCCAAGGGCCAGGTCGAGCGCGTCACGCGCATCCACCGCGAACTCAATCGACTCGCCGGGATCGCGGCGCGCGGGAAGGGGTAGGGGTGAGCGCGTTGCCCCAACGCGCTTTTGGTGGGAGGGGCTTTACGCCCCGACGAGTCGCGAGGTAAACCCGCTCCCACCTGCAAACCAGCGCGTTGAGGGCAACGCGCTCCACCTTGTGGCGATCACGCACCGAGTTTCTTGCGTGCCTCGTCCGGCACCTCGAACGTCGTCGCGCCCGCGTCTTTGAGCGTCGTGGTCGAGCGCTGATGCACGACGACCTCATGTTTCGCCGAGCGCGTCTCGACCTGGAGCGTGCCCTCGAGTTTGGTTTCGTATTTCACGAGCGTGCCGTTCGCGATCCACAGGCGGAACGTGCCGCTGGCCCTGAGCGGAGTGATTTCATTCTGGCCCGCGTGCACGAGCAGGAGCTTGGCGGCGGTCTCGTTCAGCGTGCCGGAAAACACGCCGCCCTCCTCGGCCTTCAACTCGGTGTAGCCGGCCACGATGATGGCGATTTCCTCGTGGGGACGGCTGAGGGTCTGCTGGAGGTTGCTGTAGGCGGGAGTAGGCGGGGAACCGTCCTCGCTGGGAAACGGGCCGCCGCCGCGCCGCCCGCGACCGCGCATCCCGCCGGGAAACCCTCCGCCCGGGTAGCCGCCTCCGGGAGAACCGCCGCGGCTGCTGCGCGCGGCCATCGCCGGCATCTCCTCGGGCAGCCTCCAGCCATTGTCGGTTTGCAACACGAAGCGCTCGGCCCCTCGGAAAAGAGCGGTGGCCTGGTTGTCCGTGCCGCTGGAGCCGCGGACCGCGCGCCGGCGGACGGCGCCGACCATGGGCATGGTGACGAGCGAGTAGTCCGTCGCGCGATCGGTCTTGCCCACCACTTCGTAGGAGCGGGCGTCGTCGACAATTTCGGACACCCACGAGTAGTTCGGGAAATCCGGCAGCTTCATCGCGGCGACGATCGCGGTGTCGGTCGGCGCGGCCAGGGCGGAGACGATAGCGAGAACGCCGGCAACACCGGCAAGGGCGAGGCGCATCATGGTGTCAGGGACACGCGGGATGACGGGCGGGCCGAGGGGAGGTTCCAAGATTATTCGGCCGCACGGGGGCGGGCGGGAGATGTCCGCTTGCGCCGCCGGTGGATTTCTCAACCATGAAACTGCAACGCGGGCCTATAGCTCAACGGTCAGAGCAGAGGACTCATAATCCTTTGGTTCTGGGTTCGAATCCCAGTGGGCCCACCAAGCGCACTAACGTCACTCGCGCGGCGTGGTGCCAGCTCCACCGGGAAACCACCGTCAGGATTGAGGTGTCGCGCACCGGCCCAAACTCGGAGTTGCACCCTGCCGCGCCGGTGCCCACGCTTCTTTGTTCATGGCTTACGACTGGCTCAAAGGCGTCGCCGACGAGTATGACGTGATCGTCATCGGCAGCGGTCTGGGCGGCCTCACGGGCGCAAATGTGCTCGCGAAGGCCGGCCATCGCGTGCTGCTGCTCGAACACCACTACCAGTTCGGCGGCCTGGCCACGTGGTTTACGCGCAAGGGCGGCCACATCTTCGACATTTCGCTGCATGGTTTCCCGATCGGCATGATCAAGTCCTGCCGCAAATACTGGACCAAGGAGATCGCGGACTCGATCGTGCAGTTGAAGGACGTCCGCTTCGTCAACCCGCAGATGGACGTGTGGACGACCTTCACGCGCGAGGATTACACCCGCGTGCTCGTGGAGAAGTTCGGCGTCGCACGGGAAAAAGTGGAGGCGTTCTACGACTACCTCCGCGCCATGAATTACTACGACAACAACCCCGAGACGACGGGCGCGATGTTGGAGCGGTTCTTCCCCGGGCACGCCGGTGTGCAGCGCCTCCTCATGGAGCCCATCTCCTACGCCAACGGCTCGGATTTCGACGACCCCGCGATCACGTTTGGCATCGTGTTTTCCAACTTCATGGGCGCGGGCGTCTACACCTATCGCGGTGGCTCCGATGATCTCATCGAGAAGATGACCGCCGAGCTGCGGCGCAACGGCGTCGAACTCCGCAAGAAGGTGCTCGTCGAACGCATCCTCGTCGAGGAACGCGACGGCCGGAAGGTCGCCGCCGGCATCGTCGCTGGCAATGGCCGCGTGATCCGTGCGAAGGCGATCCTCTCGAACGCCAACATCCATAACACCATCTTCCGGCTCGCCGGCGCGGAGAATTTCCCGACGGAGTTCGTCGAGGAAGCGCGCAAGGTGCGCATCAATTCGAGCTCGTGTCAGGTCTACCTCGGCATCCGCAAGGGCGAATCGATCCCGCACATCGGCGACCTCGTGTTCACGTCGGCATCGCCGGCCTATGACAACCGCGAGCTGACCGACCTGCACACGACCAGCCGCACCTTTTCCGTTTACTATCCCGACACGCGCCCCGGCTCCGACCGCTACACGGTCGTTGCGTCGCTCAATGCCCGCCATGCGGACTGGGCCGCCATGGACGATGCCACTTACGAGCGCCATAAACAGCGCCTGATCGACGAGGCGATCGCGGCCCTGGAGAAGTTCATCCCCGGTGTCGGCGCGAAAATCGATTGGAAGGAGGCGGCGACGCCGCGCACCGTCGAACGCTACACGACGCACATGGCCGGCACGTCGTTCGGCACCAAGTTCGAGGGCCTGCCCGTCTCTATGAACCTCTCCGAGAAATTGCCGGGCCTCTATCACGCCGGTTCCGTCGGTATCATCATGTCCGGCTGGCTCGGCACGATCAATTACGGCGTGATCACCGCCAACAAGATCGACAAGGCGCTGTTCGACCTGAAACGCGCCGCTGCCGCCTGATCCAGATCCACTGTCATGTCTCCCGTCACTGAACTCATCCCGCACCGGCCGCCATTTTTGTTCGTCGATGAAATCGTGTCGCAGTCGGCCGACTCGCTGGTGGCGAAGCGCACCTGGCGCGCCGATGAGGATTTCTACAAGGGCCACTATCCCGGCGCGCCCATCACACCCGGCGTGCTGTTGTGCGAGGCCGTCTTCCAGACCGGCGGTCTGCTGATGGCCCGGCTCGCGCAAGCCGCCGGCGCCAAGCCCGGTGAAGGCGTGCCGCTGCTCGCCAAGGTCACCGAGGTGCGTTTCCGCAACCCGGTCTACCCCGGGGACACCGTGCTCATTGAGGCGAAAAAGAAAGAGGCGATGGGCGGCTTCACGATGATGAGCGGCTCGGTGAAAAAGGCGGACGGCACGCGCGTCCTGACGGTCGATTTCTCGGTGGCGTGGAAAGTTCCGGAGGCCGGCAGGTAGGAGCGCGCTTGCGCGCGATTCGAATCGCCTGCAAGCAGGCTCCAACAAGAAAACCGTCGCATGGCTGATTTCCTCCAACTCGCGGGCATGGCCTTCCTCGTCTTCGGCGTCGCCAACAAGAAGAGCGTCGCGTGGTTTGTGGCGAAGTCGCTCGAAGAGCAGGGCGCGCGCGTGCTCTACAGCGTGCGATCGGAGCCGCGCCGCAAGTCGCTCGAAACACTGCTCGCGGGCAAGCCGGTCTTCGTCTGCGACGTCGAGCAGGAGGGCGCGGTCGCTCGGCTCGCCGCGGACATCGCCGCCGCCGGGCATGGCCCGCTGCACGGCATCGTCCACTCGATCGCGTTCGCCAACTACAGCGAGGGCTTCAAAGCTTTTCATGAAACGAAACGCGCGGACTTCCTGCAAGCGACGGCCGTGTCGGCTTTCTCGCTCGTGGAGATCGCGCGTGCTTTCAAGCCCCACCTCGCGCCGAACGCCTCGGTCGTGACGATTGGTATTTCGTCGCTGCTGGTGACGCCCGACAACTACGGCTACATGGGACCGATCAAAGCGGCGCTGGAGTCGAGCGTGCGGTTTCTGGCGAAATCATTCAGCGCCGACTCTGCCGTGCGGTTCAACGCCGTCGGCGCCGGCCCGCTCAAGACCAGCGCGTCGGCGGGCATCCCCGGCTACCTCGAAAGCTACCTCTACGCGGAGAAGCTCACTTTCCGGAAGAAAAACCTCGAGACGCAGGAGGTCGCGAACACGGTGCTCTTTCTACTCAGTGAGCGAAGCAGCGGCGTGAATGGCACGACGCTCGTGGTCGATGCCGGGCTCGGCGCGAATTACTTCGACAAGGAAATCATCCGGCTCGCGATGCGCCCGGAAAAGTGAGTGCCGGATGAAATTCGAAAACGTCTGCATCGAATCGCTTGCCGTCGCGCTGCCCGACGAAATCTGGACCTCGGCGCACATCGAAGAGCGCCTGGGCCCGCTCTATGAACGATTGAAACTCCCCGCCGGCCGCCTCGAATTGATGACGGGCATCCGCGAGCGCCGCATGTGGCCGGCCGGCACGCGGCCGTCTGACGCGAGCGCCGCTGCGGGCAAGGCGGTGCTGGCGAAATCAGCCCTGCGGGCGGAGCACGTGGAATTGTTCATCCATGGTGCCGTGAGTCGCGACATGCTGGAGCCGGCGACGGCGTCGTTTGCGCATCGCAAGATCGGCCTGCCCGGCACCGCGCAGATTTTCGACGTGTCCAATGCCTGCCTCGGCTTCCTCAACGCCCTGACGATTGCGGGCGGGCTGATCGAGTCGGGACAGATCCGCTGCGCCATGATCGTATGCGGAGAGAACGGGCGGCCGCTCGTGGAGCAGACGCTGAAGACGCTGCTCGAACGCCCGCTCAACCGGAACGAAATCAAACCGTTTTTCGCCAACCTCACGATCGGCTCGGGCGCGGTGGGCGCGATGGTGTGCCACCGATCGCTCGCGCGCGGACGCGTCCATCGGCTGCTGGGGGGCGTCGCACGCGCGGCCACGCAGCACAGCGAGCTGTGCCAGGGCGACACGCACGGCGCCGACGCGCTCGCGATGCAGACCGACTCGGAGCAATTGCTGCTCGCGGGCGTGGCGCTGGCGAAGGAGACGTGGGGGGCGTTCACGGCGGAGCAGGGGAGCGAGTTTGCGCGTTTCATCTGTCACCAAGTCGGCAGCACCCATCGGCGGAAACTCTACGAGACCCTCGGGCTCGGGCTGGCGAAGGATTTTTCCACCTTTGAAAAACTCGGCAACACGGGGTCGGTCGCGCTGCCGGCCACGCTCGCGACGGCGGTCGAAGCCGGTGAGGTGCGCGATGGCGACCGGGTTGGATTGCTCGGGATTGGCAGCGGCTTGAATTGCCTGATGCTCGCACTCGAATGGTGATCCCCGGCACGCATTTCGAGCCGCGGACGTTTGCGACGCCGCGGGGGGCGCGGATGAGTTTCATCGACGCCGGCCCGCGGAGCGACGAGGCGGTGCTGATGGTGCACGGCAATCCCACGTGGTCGTATTACTTCCGCCATCTGATCGCGGCGCTCGCGCCGGCGATGCGCTGCATCGCGCCCGACCACATCGGCATGGGCCTGTCAGAAAAGCCGGAGGCCTACGACTACACGCTGGCCACGCGGATCGCCGATCTCGAGGCGCTCGTTGCGTCGCTCGGTCTCAAGCGCGTGCATCTCGTCGTGCATGACTGGGGCGGGGCGATTGGATTTGGATTTGCCGCGCGGCACCCCGCGATGATCGGGCGGCTGGTGATTCTGAACACGGCGGCGTTCGTGTCGCCGCACCTCCCGGCCCGCATCGCGCTCTGCAAGGCGCCGCTGGTCGGGCCGTTCATCGTGCGCGGACTGAACGGCTTCGCGTGGCCGGCGACGTGGATGGCGATGCACCGGCGTCAGCTGACGGCCGAGGAAAAGCGCGCTTATCTGCTCCCGTATGATTCGTGGGCGAATCGCGTGGCAGTAAGCGCATTCGTGCGCGACATCCCGATGGAGGCATCGCATCCGACGTGGTCGACGCTCGCGGCGGTCGAGCAGGGGCTCGCGCATTTCCGCGATCGTCCCGCGATCGTGCTCTGGGGCGGGCGGGACTTTTGTTTCAACGACGGCTTTCTCGCGCGCTGGCGGGGAATTTTTCCGCAGGCGACGGTGACACGGTTCGCCGACGCCGGGCACTACGTGCTCGAGGACGCACGCGATGAAGTGATCGAGAGTGTAAAGGAGTTTCTGCAGTAGGGCGGTGCTGTTGTCCGCAACGTTGCAGTAGAAGTGCACGAAACGTGGTAGCCGCCGAGGTAACGAGGCGGGTTGACGCGACTCACCTTGCTCCAGCCTCCTCACATCGGCTGCTACGGCCGATTGCACCCTTCCGGTTTAGCCCGCACTGCCTGGCTGGCCATCGCGCCCGGTGAGTTCCGCGAGGTCGCGCAGGTAGGTGGCGGAGTTATCGCGTAGGGCGCGGAGTTGTTCGGGGCGGTAGCGCCACGTCCAGTTGCCCTGGCTCTTGCCGGGGGTGTTGAAGCGGGCTTCGGAACCGAGACTGAGCAGGTCTTGCAGCGGAACGACGGCGAGGTTGGCGACGGAGGCGTAGGCCGCGCGCACGAAATCCCAGCCGACTTCGCGTCCGCTCACCCGGAAGTAGCGGCGCACGTGGTCGCGGGACTTCTCGTCGGTCGTCGCATACCACCCGAGCGTGGTGTCGTTGTCGTGCGTGCCGGGGTAGACGACGCTGTTGGCGCGGTGATGGTGCGGAAGGTAGAGGTTCTTCGCATCACCGCCAAAGGCGAACTGGTAGATGACCATGCCGGGCAGGCCGGTGGCCTCACGCAACGTGATGACGGAAGGCGCCAGATCGCCGAGATCTTCGGCGATGAGCTTGGCGTCGGGGAGGGCGGCGCGAAGTTTTTCGAAGAATGCGAGCCCAGGGCCGCGCTCCCAACTGCCGGTGCGCGCCGTGGCTGACCCCGCCGGAATTGCCCAGTAGGTGTCGAAACCGCGGAAATGATCGATGCGGATGACGTCGCAGAGGGCGAAATTGGCGCGCAGGCGGGCGAGCCACCAGGCGTAGCCGTCAGCGGCATGCGCGGGCCAGGCGTAGAGCGGGTTGCCCCAGAGCTGGCCGTCGGCCGAGAAATAGTCGGGTGGCACGCCGGCGACGAAAGTCGGCCGGGCGGTCTGCGGGTCGAGTTGGAAAAGTTGCGGGCTGGACCATACATCGGCGCTGTCCAGGGCGGTGAAGATCGGGGTATCGCCGATGATGCCGACTCCGAGCTTTGCGGCGTGAGCGCGCACGGCGGCCCACTGGCCGAAGAAAAGATATTGGATGAACTCGTAGGCCTCGGCACGGGTGGCGACCTGGCGGCGCAGCGGGCTTTTTTGCGCGATGGAGAGCGAGCGAACCTCCGCGGGCCATTCCCACCACGGACGACCGCCGAAATGATCCTTTAACGCGGAAAAGAGGGCGTAGCCTTCGAGCCAGCCGGCCTGCGCCGAGCGAAAAGCATCGAAGTCGCCGTAGGGCAGCGCCCGTCGCGCACCGCGCACCCAGGTGGCGTGTGCCGAAAACAGGAGCGGGAGTTTGCGTTGATAGAGCGCGCCGAAGTCGACGTGGTTCGGATTGAGCGCGCGCAGCGGTTCGATGTCGCTCGCGCTCAGCAGACCGGCACACTCGAGCGCAGCGGGATCGATCAGGTAGGGATTCCCCGCGAACGACGAAAAGCACTGGTAGGGGGAGTCGCCAAAACCCGTCGGCCCGAGCGGACACACCTGCCAGTATTTCATCCCCGCGTGCGCGAGAAAATCGACGAATTCAAACGCATGCTCATCGAGTGCGCCAACGCCGAACGGACTCGGGAGCGAAGTCGGGTGCAACAGCACGCCCGCCGCACGGTGGTCGAGCCAGTTGAAAAGAGGAGAGTGTGTTTCGGCGGTCGGTTTCAAATTTGTGATCTGGGACTCCGGAGCCCATAGCCGTTCGCATTCCAACTGGCAGGTGCGCTAATCACCTTTACTTAACATAACCTCCATTGTGCGACATTCAGCTGGGAAAATCTTCACTTCGCCGGTCCCCAGTGACGCGTGAACGGGAAATAGACCAACAACGGCTTCCCGACCACATCCTTGGCCGGGACGAAACCCCAGTAGCGGCCGTCCTGGCTGTTGCCGGAGTTGTCGCCCATCGCGAAATAGCCGCTGGCCGGCACGGTCAGCTTCTGCCCCTTGTCAAGCAGCCCGAGCGCGAAATATCCGGTGTAGCCGCCTTCACGTTTCGCATTGGCCGCGAACGCTCCCGCGCCCGTGATCGGCGCGCCGTTGCGCTGGATGCCCGGCTCGACGATCTCGATGGTGTCGCCGGGGACGCCGATGAGGCGCTTGATATAGTAACTTTCGACCTGCCGGCCGGCCCGATCCTTCATGTAGGGGCTGTCGATGTTCTCGGTGCGGAAGACAAAACCGCTGCCCACGCTGGGTCGCACAAAGTGATAGCTCACGCGGTCGACGAAAAGCTGATCGCCGGTCAGTTCGTCGAAACTCAGCACACGCTCGCCGGCCCGCGCTTTCCTTCCGGTTCGGATCATTCGCACCGGCGCGCCGTTGAGTTCGCGATCCTCGAAGGCGCGCGCCTGGATGCGGCGACCGATGGCCGCGGCGAGGCGCTGCGGCGTGTATTGCTCGCCGGGCTCGGCGAAGAACGCGTTGAACACCGCCCAGTCGAAATCGAAGTCCATCGGGAGCTTCACGCTCACGGGTTTGTCGCCGACAAGCACCGTGTATTCGCGCAGCTCCGTGGGAATCACGAGCCACGTGCGCCCCGGCACCGTCCGGCAATGCACGATCCCGCGCGATTCGCCGCCGACCGGAACGAGGATTTCGCCATCCACGGGCGCGTCGAGCCGGTGCGGCCACGCGCCGAACGCCACCATGCGCACGGCCTCGACGGCGACATTGGGCTCGGCGGTCTTGTCGGCGAAGACTTCGGGCGTCATGCCGTTGTAGGTCGGCCACATCGAGTTCGTCGGGATCTTGAACGGCTGCACGAAATACGTGCGGATGCCGAGGATCACGATCGCCGCCACGAGGAAGAACTCGACATTCTCGACCAGCGAAGTCTTCGGGTAGATCGCCCCACCCGTCCGCCGCAGGACTTCCTCTAAGCGCTCGATGGCGAGCTTGAGATCTTCAGCCCCGGCCCGCTCCTTGAGCTTCGTTTTCAAGCCGGCGATGTGGCCGGTGAGTTCCTCGACCTGAGCAGCCGCAAGGACATCGCGGCGAAAGTGATAAACTTTCTCGGCGAGTTCGAGCCAGTTGCCCGCGTTCTCTCGCATCTTTTTCTCCTGGGAGGCGAAAAGGCCGAACATTTGGATGCAGAGGGTTAGCGGTGGACAACAAAAGCGTTTGTCATTCTGAGCGGAGCGAAGAATCCAGCAGGATGATCGCTTCCGCAGTGTGCTTCACGAGTTTCGCTGGATTCTTCGCTCCGTTCAGAATGACAGGCCGGTCTGGGCATAGAGGCAATTGAGTAGATCAGGGGCGGCCTGTCAGTTGGTTTTGAGGACTTTGATGAAGGCGTCGGATGGAATCGAAACCCGCCCGAACTGCTTCATCTTCTTTTTGCCCTCTTTCTGTTTGTCGAGGAGCTTTCGCTTGCGGCTGATGTCGCCGCCGTAGCATTTCGCGGTCACATCCTTCCGCATCTCCTTCACGTTGTCGCGGGCGATGATCTTGCCGCCGATGGCGGCCTGGATGGCGACCTTGAACATCTGCGGCGGGATGATGTCGGCGAGTTTCTCGCAGAGTTCGCGGCCTTTCCCTTCGGCCTTCTCGCGGTGGACAATGCTGGCAAACGCGTCGACGGGATCCGCGTTGACGAGAATCTCCATCTTCACGAGATCCGCGGCGCGATACTCGCCGAGTTCGTAATCCATCGAGCCGTAACCGTGCGTGACGCTCTTCAGGCGGTCGTTGAAATCGACGAGTATTTCATTCAGCGGCAGGATGCAGGTGAGCATCACGCGCGTGGCGTCGAGCGTGTCGGTGTGATCGACCACGCCCCGCTTTTCCATGATGAGCGCGAGAATGTCGCCCATCGAATCGTTCGGGATATGGATGGCCGCCTTGATCGTGGGTTCGCGGATTTCGAGGATTTCGCCGGGGTCCGGGAGGTTCACCGGGTTATCGACCTCGATGGTCACGTCGCCGTGTTTCACCACCCGGTAAACGACACTCGGATAGGTCGAAATGATATCGACGTCGTGCTCCCGGCGGATGCGTTCCTGGATGATTTCCATGTGGAGCAGCCCGAGGAAGCCACAGCGGAAACCGAAACCGAGCGCGACCGAACTTTCGGAGGAATAGACAAAAGCCGCGTCGTTGAGCCGCAGCCGGCCAAGTGCGGCTTTGAGTTTCTCGTAGTCGGAGGTCTCGACTGGATAAAGCCCGCAAAACACCATGGGGCGGACCTCTTTGTAGCCCGGCAGCATGGCGGCGGCGGGCTTGGCGGAAAGCGTGAGTGTATCGCCGATTTTGATTTCGGACGGATCCTTGATGTTGGAGACGACATAGCCCACGTCGCCGGCTCCGAGGGACGCCGTTTTTTCCATCTTCGGCATGAAGACGCCGACCTCCTTGATTTCCGACTTCGCGCTGTTGCTCATCAGCAACATGAATTCGCCTGCGCGCACCGCGCCCGAGAACACGCGCACGTAGGAAATCACGCCGCGGTAGGAATCGTAGAGTGAGTCGAACACGAGCGCGCGCGTCTGCGCATAGTCCGTCCAACGCGGTGACGGCACGCGCTGCACGACGGCTTCGAGAATATCGACGATGCCGATGCCGGCCTTGCCGCTGGCGAGAATCGCCTCTTCCGCGGAGATCGTGAGGATATCCTCAAGCTGCTTCAGGCAGAGATCGAGGTTCGCGCTCGGGAGGTCGATCTTGTTGATGACGGGAATGACCTTGAGCTTCTGGCCGAACGCGAGGTGCGCGTTCGCGACGGTCTGGGCCTCGACGCCCTGCGCCGCATCGATGAGCAGCACGGCGCCTTCGCACGCCGCAAGCGAACGCGAGACTTCGTAGGAGAAGTCCACGTGGCCGGGCGTGTCCATGAGGTTGAGCTTGTAGACCTGCCCGTCCTTCGCGTGGTAACGCATCGTGACGGGGTGCGACTTGATCGTGATGCCTCGTTCCTTCTCGAGGTCCATCGCATCGAGATGCTGGTCGGTCATCACGCGCTGCTCGACGGTGTTGGTGTATTCAAGCAGGCGGTCGGAGAGCGTCGTCTTGCCGTGGTCGACGTGCGCGATGATGCAGAAATTGCGGGTCAGTTGGTGGGGCATCGTCAGGCGGTCAGGTCGGAAAATTCGGAAAAGCTCTTCACGGCCCAAGCCCGGTCGGTGCGGCGCGCGAGGCCGGCCAGCACCCCACCCGGCCCAAACTCCCAAAACCCGGTGGCTCCCGCGGCCGTGGCGCTGCGCATGCAATCCTCCCACAGCACGGACGACACCACCTGCTTCACGAGCGCGGCCTTGATCTGCGTGGGATCGCTGATGGCTGCGCCGGTGGTGTTGGTGAACACGGCGAATTTCGGCGCGGCAAACGTGATACCGGCCAGGAACGCTTCGAACGCCGCGCGCGCCGGCTCCATCAGGCGAGAGTGATAGGCGCCGGCGACCGTCAGCGGCATGACCTTCTTCATGCCGCGGGCCTTTGCGCCGGCCACCGCGGCGTCGACCTTGGCCTTTTCGCCGGACACGACGATCTGACCGGGCGCGTTGAAATTCGCCGCCTCGATGTCGAACTCCTTGCACAATTCGTAAACCTTGGCGCGCTCTTCGCCGATGATCGCGGCCATGCCACCGACCGATTGTTCGCAGGCCTGCTGCATGAGACGGCCGCGCTCAGCGACGATGCGCAGGCCCGTGGCGAAGTCGTAGACACCCGCGGCGCAATACGCCGTGAGTTCGCCGAGGCTCAATCCAAGGGCGAACTGCGGCGCGCCGGCCGGCACCTTGCCCGACTCGCGCATCGCGGCCAAGGCGGCGAGGCCATGCACAAAAAGCGCCGGCTGGCAGACTTTCGTTTGCGTGAGTTCGGCCTCGGGCCCTTCGAAGCTCACCTTCGCGAGATCCCAGCCGAGCACGCGCCCGGCCTCGTCGTAAAGCGCACGCGCCGCAGCAGATTGCTCGTATAACGACCGACCCATGCCGACCTTTTGGGCTCCCTGCCCTGCAAATAAGAATGCCAATGCCATGATGGAAACGGGCGAGACAAGCGCCCGCCCGTGCCAAATCCAAGCCCTAAAAACGTTTCATCTGCTTGTTGAACTTTTCGTCCTCGCGGGGCTTCACAAAACCCGGAGTCGGCGGCTTTTGTGCCGGGACTGACGCCGGTGTCAGCGGCGCAGGCGCCGGGACGTTGGCGCGGTTCACCGCCGACGCCGGCGGAGAGACGAAGACCGGCGGACTGGCCGGAGACGGCACACCGAGCGTGGCGAGATAAGGGTTTTCGCGGCCGGGCATCGATTTTCCGGCGGAGCCAGCGCCGAAGGACGAGGAAACTTCACGGTCAGCCATCGGCGAGCGCGTCGTCTCGGTCAAAGTCGGAATCCTCAACGGCTCGGTGCCGACGGGACTAGTGGCGTCGGCCTTCAGCACCGGCTTCAACAGCGCCAGGTCCTGCGGTGTCATCCATGACTCCAAATAGCGATCGAGCGGGTTGAGAACGGCGTCGGTTGGCTTCTTTTCGGGCCGTCTTTCTTTGTATTGTTCGACGGTGGGATCGGTCGAGTCGCCGGGCGCCAGCCCATCCGCGGCTATCTGGCGCGTTCCGCGGAGATCGGATTTACGGTCCGGGGCTGCCATCGCGTCCACCAGCCAGTTGGCGGATTTCTTCTTCGCCCCGGCACGATCCTCGGCTCGCGCGGTTGGTGGGAAATACGCAGCGTCGCCCACCTGCAATCGTGGCGCGGCAAACTTCGGCAGTTCCGCTGTCGTCAAGTCCGGTGTGGTGCGAGCGGCTTTCAGGGCATCAAACTCCCGCTTGGCCGCCGCGATCGCGTCCTCGTCGGGCGCGGCCGGTCCCTTCCTGGCCGTGGCATCGTCGGCGGCCAGCGCCGCGATGGTGCCGGCGAAAATGATCAGGCCTGTCTGAAACGAGCGCATGACGCCGGCTGCGACGAATCACTCAGGATTTGATGAAGATGCCCTTCATGTTCATCTCGAGCTGCTGGGGATTCGGCGAGAATTTCAGCGCGTCCTGTTTGCTGACACGACCTTCCTTCCACAGGCGGTAGATATCCTTGTTGAACGAGAACGTCGCCGAGTCCGCATTGCTTTCGAGCAGGCCCTGAATTTTCTCATTCTGGCCCTCGAGAATCAGGTTCTTCACCGTCGCGTCGGCGTAGAGGATTTCGTTGGCCGGCACGCGGGCGTTGCCGTCGATCGTCGGAACGAGCTTCTGGCAGATGAATCCCCGCAGCGAGCCCGCGATCGCGCGGCGGGCCTGCACGACTTCCTCCGCGGGGAAGAACTCGAACAGGCGGGTGAGCGATTGCGCGACCGTGGCCGCGTGCATCGTCGAGAACACCAGGTGCCCCGTCTCCGCCGCACCGATCGCCGTCTCGAACGTCTCGCGATCACGCATTTCGCCGACGAGGATGATGTCGGGGTTTTGGCGCAGCACAGCCTTGATCGCCAATTCGAAGCTCGGCACATCGAGGCCGATTTCGCGTTGCTGGAAGAGGCACTGGCCGTCGCTGAACGTGTATTCGATCGGGTCCTCGATGGTGACGATGTGTTTGTCCAGATTGTGGTTAATCCAGTTCATCATCGCAGCCATCGTGGAACTCTTGCCCGAGCCGGTGGCGCCGCACACGAGCAGGATGCCGTCCTTGGATTGAGCGAGCTTGATCAGCGCGTCGGCCGTCGGCCCGAGGCCGAGCTGCTCAAACGTCGGCACGGTGCTCTTGATGTTGCGCAGCACGATGCTCACGAGGCCCCGCTGGTGAAACGCGTTCACGCGAAAGCGCCCAATTCCCTCCCAAGCATACGCGAAGTCCACCTGGCCCTCGTCGTCCCACCGCGAGCGGAATACCTTCGGCACGTGCTCCTCCACCCACGCGTTGGCCTCGGCGTTGGTGATCGGGTCCATGTCGACCGGCTTGAGCTTGCCCGCGAGGCGCACGTAGCCGGGCTTGTTTGATTTGATGATCACGTCGCTTACCCCGCTGTCTACCGCGAGCTTAAGCAGGTCGTTCATCATTTCTGTGTGAGGTGTGACGGTGGGCATTGGGAAAAAAGCGTTGCGCCATGCCTATTTCGCCGTGGTGTGGTGGGCAAGACTGCATTGCCCGCGACATGAAACTCCGCCCGCTCACCGGCACCATCACCGCCCTCGCCACGCCGTTCCGCCACGGCGCGGTCTCGTATGACGACCTGAAAAAACTGGTCGCGCATCAACTCAAGGGCGGCATCGACGGCGTGGTTCCGGTCGGCACCACCGGGGAGTCTCCCACCCTGTCGCACGAGGAACACATGGAGGTGATTCGCGCCGTGATCGCCTGCGTGGCCGGCCGGGTGCCCGTGATTGCCGGAACCGGTTCCAACTCGACCGACGAGGCGCTCCACCTCACCAAACTGTCCCACGACGCCGGCGCCGATGCGATGCTCGTGGTCGCGCCGTATTACAACAAGCCGAGCCAGGAAGGCCTCTTCCGCCACTTCTGCACCCTCGCCGACGCGACGGACAAGCCGATCGTCCTCTACTCGATCCCGGGCCGCTGCGGCATCGAGATCAGTGTGGGCGTCGTCGAGCGTCTGCGGGCGAAATACGAGCACGTGCGGTGGATCAAAGAAGCCGGCGGCAGCGTCGACCGCGTCGATCAGCTCAAGCAGGCGCTCGGCAACGACATCACGGTGCTCTCCGGCGACGACTCGCTCACGCTGCCCTTCATGTCGGTCGGCGCCGAAGGCGTGATCAGCGTGGCCTCAAACCTTTTTGTGCGCGACATCTCACAGATGGTGAAGCTCGCGCTCGCGGGCGATTTTCCAAAGGCCGGCAAACTCCACCGCAAACTTTACCCCGTGTTCAAGACGCTCTTCATCGAGCCCAATCCCGTGCCGGTCAAGTTCGCGCTCCAGCGGGCGGGCATCATCGGCTCCGCCGAGGTGCGGGCGCCGCTGTGCGAGATGTCGTCAGCCAACGAGGCCACCCTCGTGCGCACCCTCGCCGCGCTCGGTCGCTGACCCACCCGCCATGTCACTTCGTGTCTTGATCAACGGCTCCAAGGGCCGCATGGGCCAGGCCCTCGCCGATGCCGCCGAGGAGATGGGACTGCAACTCGGCGCCGCCGTCGACGTGGGCGACGATCTCGCCGCCGGGCTCGCGAAGAGCGACGTGATTGTCGACTTCAGTTTTCACTCCGTCACCCCAGCCGTGCTGGAAACCGCCGTCGCCCACCGCAAGCCGATCGTCATCGGCACCACCGGGCACGGTGCCGCCGAGAAAGCCGAGTTGCTCGTGCTCGCCGCGAAAGTGCCATGCGTGTGGGCGGGCAATTTTTCGGTGGGCGTGAACCTGCTCTTCGCCCTCACCCGCCGCGCCGCCGGCGTGCTCGGCGCCGACTACGACGCCGAGGTCGTCGAGATGCACCACCGTTTCAAGAAGGACGCCCCCAGCGGCACCGCCGCCCGTCTGCTCGAAATCATTCTCGAAGAGCGCAAGCTCACCGCCGAGGCGTTGCGCCACGGGCGCAAGGGCATCACCGGCGAGCGCCAGCCAACCGAAGTCGGCATCCACGCTCTGCGCGGCGGCGACGTGGTCGGCGATCACACGGTGATGTTCGCCGCGCTCGGCGAGCGCATCGAACTCACGCACAAGGCGAGCGATCGTGGAATTTTTGCGCGGGGCGCGTTGCGCGCGGCGCAGTGGGTCGTGAAGCAGCCGCCCGGCGTTTACGACATGCAGGACGTGCTCGGGCTGAAGTAGCATGATCACTTCGATTCAGGGCACGCTCGCTGCGGCCACGCCGCTCCACGCGGTCATCGAGCTGAACGGGCTCGGCTACGAGGTGAACATCCCCGTCACGACCGCCGAAAAGCTCCCCTCGCCCGGCGCCCTCGTAAAACTGCACACGCTCGTGATCTACCGGGAGGACGCGCAGACGCTCTACGGTTTCGCCACACCGGCCGAGCGCGATTTTTTCCGGCTGATGATCGAAAACGTCACGGGCATCGGACCGAAGAGCGCACTCGCGATCATGAGCCGGCTTTCGCTGGCGCTGCTGGAGGGCGCGATCCGCAGCGGTGACATCGCCACGCTCGCCAAGGTGCCCGGCATCGGCAAGAAAACCGCCGAGCGCCTCGTCGTGGAACTCAAGGCCAAGGTCGGCGGCGGCGACGCCTCCGCCGTGGCCGGCGCATCAGGTGAATCGGCCCCCATCGAACCCAATGCACACCGCGACGCCGTGGCCGCACTCGTCGCGCTCGGCTACAAGGCCGGCGATGCCGATCAATCGGTCCGTCGCGCGGCGCTTTCCCTTGGCGCCAAGGCAACCACCGAGGCGCTCATCAAAAAGGCGCTCGGTTAAAAAACAGGCGCCGGTTGTCGGCCGGCGCCTTTGGCGTAGCGTGCGAAAACCGCGGAAGCCCGCGGCTACTTCTTGAACTCGAAGCCGACGAACTCCGCCTGCCCCTGCATGGGACGCCCGCTGCGGTAGGTCGCGGGACCGGTTTTGAGCGTGGCGGGCC
Organism: Verrucomicrobiota bacterium; assembly: GCA_016235555.1. GTDB lineage: Bacteria > Verrucomicrobiota > Verrucomicrobiia > Opitutales > Opitutaceae > JACRKC01. Next base: position 45,352 of record JACRKC010000073.1, on the reverse strand, counting down.
GGGTCTCAAACCGGAGCAACTCGTCGACCGACGGCGCTTGCGGCATGGGCGCAACCTGCACGTTGCGCAGCCACTCAAACTGCTCGGGCCTGAGCGCGACAGCCCCCTGGCTGCTCGTCAGCGAAAAGGACGTCGTGTTCAATGCCGGCTGCAGTTCCGCAGGACGACTGGGGGTCGTCACGGTCCGCGCGATGGTGCGGGTGTCAGTGGCGGGCGGCGGCGTCTGCGGTTCGACGACGGGCGCTGCAAATTGCGCAACCGGCGCCTGCGCCGATGGCGTCGGGTTCGTGTTGCGGTTGAGCACCACGAACGCGATGCACGCCGCCGCCGCGAGCCCCGCCGCGCTCCACCGCAGCGGCTGCCATGCCGCGTGACGCGGCTGCTCGAACGACACCACCTTCCTGCCCTCGGCGGGCGCAGCCGTGAAGTCGGACGCCAGCAGGGAGCACGCCTTCTGCATCTGACAGTATTGGCGGTAGATCTCGCGGCGCGCAGGATTGCGCTGCACCTCGGCCTCGAGTCGCGCCGCATCGGCGGCGGAGATTTCGTGGTCGAGGTAGAGATTGAGCAGCTCGATGAACTCGGAGTCTTTCATGGCGTTTGCTGGTTGGTGCCCGGGTCGGTGCGGTCTCGGTCAGGTGTGGTCAGGTCTTGAAATCTTCGCCGAGCTTGCCGCGCAGGCTGTCGCGCGCGCGGGCGATGCGGCTTTTCACGGTGCCGACGGAGATGCCGAGGATGGCGGCGATTTCTTCGTAGGACAGGTTCTTCACGTTACGGAGCACGAGAATCTCGCGATGTTTCGCACTGAGTTTCTCCATGCCTTTGCCGATGCGGTCAACAAATTCGGCGGTCACCGTGATATCGTCCGGCGTTTCGACTTCCGCCGGGATGACGTCGGCCAGGGTCAGGTCGTTTTCGGGGCCCACGGGTGCGTCGATGGACACGGATTGGTCGCGTTTGCGACGCCACCAATACCAGTAGCGGTTCCGCGCGAGGTTGGTGGCGATCTGATAAAGCCAGGTCGAAAAGGCCGAGTCCCCCCGGAAGTTCGCGAGCCCCCGATGGGCCCGAATGAACGCGTCCTGTGTCACTTCCTCGGCGTCCTGGGGATTGCGCAGAAGCTGGTGGACCATGGAGTAAATGCGGTCCCAGTAGCGCGAGACCATTTCGTCAAACGCCCCCTGGTCGCCGCTTTTGAAGCGATCCACGAGAACACGGTCGAGCGCCACTTCTTGAGCTTTGGAGGACATGCGGTCTGCCTCGCTCTGATGGGCGTATTTTTGAATTGTTCCCAAGATTTGTAGGAGCCGCATTGCTTATGTTCGGTTCCACGCTTGGTCAACGGCTGCGAAGCGCTCCGACGGGGAGAAATTTCTTGCCAAGGTCCGCGCGACAAACGCATTTATCGCCCTTTACGTCTGGGGGTCGGTAGCTCAATGGTAGAGCAGCGTCCTTTTAAGTCGTTGGTTCTGGGTTCGAGTCCCAGCCGACCCACCAGCGGATATTTTCCAAACCTCTCTTAATGAAACGCCTCGTCATCATCGAAGACCAGACCGCCATTCGCGAAATGTTGGTCGAGATTCTCCGCCTCGATGCCAATTACAAGCTCGTGGGTGAGGCGGGTGATGGCCAGGCCGCCATCCAGCTCTGCCTGGATGCCCAGCCCGACGTGTGCGTGCTCGATGCCAAGCTCCCGGGCCTCAACGGCGTCGATATCCTGCGCCGCATCTCGAAGAAGCTGCCGTCGATGCGCGTGCTGGTCTTTTCGGGCCACGAAAACCCGGTGCTCGTGCGCGAAATGCTCGAAGCCGGAGCCCACGGTTTCGTCGAAAAAACGGCCGGGCTTTTCGAGTTCAAGAAGGGGCTCGAAACCGTCGCCAACGGCGGCACCTACTTCGGTCCCGCCGTCGCCGCCCTGCTGCGCAACGTCGTCGCCAACCCCGCCACCAGCAACGCCCCCGATTTCCTCACCGATCGCGAGCGCGAAATCCTCCAACTCGTGGCCGAGAGCCACAGCACCAAGGAAATCGCGGCCAAGCTCGGCATCAGCGTGAAAACGGTCGACAACCACCGCACCAACCTGATGCGCAAACTGAACCTCCACGACGTCGCCAGCCTCACCCGCTACGCCCTCGAGGTCGGCCTCATCGAGCCGAAGAAAACCCTGTGAGTTTCTTTTCCTTGCCGCACCCCGGCGCTTGACCAATAGCTAACGGCCACCGCGCACTCACCTTCTCCACATGAAACTGCTCTCGAAAAAACTTTTCGTCGTTATCGCCGGCGCCGCGCTTCTGGCCGCGGGTTGCACCAAGAAGCCCACCCGGCGGGACCCCAGCGTGACTGCGTTGGGCCAGCAGGGCGGCGGTATGAATCAAGGTCTCTCACAATCCACGATTCCCACCAATCCCGAGGCGCCACTGCTCGCGCCGCGTGACGATTTTGATCCGGTCACCGGCCAGAACCGCACCGCCCTCGCCGCCAACACGGTTTACTTCGATTTCGACCAATCTGCCATCAAAGCCAGCGAGCGGGAAAAGCTGAAGGGCGCCAAGGAGTATCTCGACAAGAATCCCGGCCTCCGCCTCCTCCTCGAAGGCCACTGCGACTGGCGCGGCACCGCCGAATACAATCTCGGCCTCGGTGACCGCCGCGCCAATGCCGTGAAGAAATACCTGCTCTCGATCGGTGTTGCCGCCGACAAACTCGAGACCCTCTCCAAGGGCAGCCTCGACGCCAAGCCCAATGCCGACGCCGCCACGATGGAAAAGGACCGCCGCGTCGACCTCATTGTGTCGAAGGCCGCGAAGTAATTTCCGATTACGCCACCAGTCAAAAGGCGGGCACGAGATTGCCCGCCTTTTTCTTTTGCTGGGAACGCGATCGCCGCCGGCCGCAATTTTGTTCAGCGACCGAGGGCGGTCGTGCTCCCAGTCGTCACCCCTTCGCCAGCGCCAGCAGCATCCGCCGCGTCGTCTCCGTGCCTTTCTTCATCACGTCGAGACTGAAGCCTTCGTTCGGGGCGTGGAGATTGTCCTCGGGCAGGAACAGGCCGAGCATCACCGAATCGAGCCCGGTCACCTGCTTGATCTGGGAGATGATCGGCACGCTGCCGCCTTCCCGCAGATAGAGCGGCGGACGACCCCATACCTCGGTCACCGCCGCCTCCGTCGCGCGAAACGCCCGTGCGAGCACCGGGGATTGATCCTTGGGCGTATTCGAACGACCCGGCGGCACGACCACGTAGGGCTCGCCCTTGTGCTGATCGACGAACTCCAGTTTGATGCCTTGCGGCGTGCGTGCGCGGATCGTGTCGCGCACGAGCTGCTTGATCTTGTCCGGCTGCTGGTTCGGCACGAGGCGGCACGAAAGCTTCGCGAACGCCTTGCTCGGGATCACGGTCTTCGTCCCCTCCCCTTGGTAGCCACCGCCGATCCCGTTGAACTCGAGCGTCGGCTGAAAGCGCGCCGACTCGAACGGTGAAAACCCCGGCGTCGTGTAGAACGCATCGATCCCGAGAAACTCCGCATACGCCTTTTCGTCGGTGCCGAGCTTCTTCAGCTCCTCGCGTTCCCACGGATGCACGTCGAGCACGTCGTCGTAGAATCCCGGCACGTTCACCCGCCCATCCGGGGTGTGCAGCGTCGCGAGGATTTCCGCGAGCGCCTGGATCGGGTTGCGCAACACGCCGCCATGCAGGCCGGAGTGCAGGTCGCCCTTGGCTCCAGTCACCTGCACGTCGAAGAGCGCCAAACCGCGCAGGCCGCACGTCAGCACGACCTGGTCCGGGTTCGGCAACGCGGTGTCGGAGAGATAGACGAAGTCGGCCTCGCGCAACTTGTCGGCGTAGCGCTCGAGGAATTTCGGGAAACTCGGGCTGCCCATCTCCTCCTCGCCCTCGACGAGAAACGTGATGCGCAGCGGCAGGTTCGGATTCGCCTCCAGCACCTGCGCGACGGCGGCGATGTTCGTCAGCAGCGGCCCCTTGTTGTCGGCCGCGCCGCGACCGTAGATGCGATTGCCGACGATCGTCGGCTCGAACGCGGGCGTCTTCCACAGATTCAATGGATCGGCGGGTTGCACGTCGTAGTGCCCGTAGATCACGACGTGCGGCCAGCTTTTGTCGCCGCCACGCCGGGCGAAGATGATCGGGTGCAGGTCGGTCTTGACGACATCCACCGCGAATCCGAGCGAACCGAGCAGATCGGCGACGAATTGCTGGGCCCCGGCCATGCCTTCACGCTGGCTCGAGTCGGTCGAGATGCTCTTGTGGCGGATGAACTCCTTCAGTTTTTCAACAGGATCGAACATGCCGCCACGGTGGGCGAATTAGACGCCGCGCGCCAATCGGAAAAAAACTCCGGGGGCCTTGACCGGGAGCGCCACCGCCCGCGGTCGCGCTCGGGGGTTCACTGAAACCGTCCCTTGTTCGCTTCGTAGACCGGCACGACTTGCGGCATGAACGCCTCGAGGTCGGCCACGCGTTTGGCGTCGGCCGGGTGCGTCGAGAGCCACGCCGGAAGTTTCGCACCGGATTTCCCGGTTTCCTTCTGCGCGGCCATTTTTTTCCAAAACGTGATCGCACCCCGCGGGTCGTAGCCGGCTCTGGCGGCGTAGATCGCGCCCATCCGATCGGCTTCGCTCTCGTTGTTCCGGGAGTGCGGCAGCACGCGGCCGACCGTGGTCGCCCCGCCGTAGGCGAGCAGGAACAGATCGCGCGTGCGCGCATCGTATTTGCTCTCCGCCACCACACCGCCGAGCGCGCCCACGCCCGCGATCACCATGCCCTCCGACATTCGCTCCGCGCCATGCCGCGCGATCACGTGGCCGATTTCGTGCCCCATCACGATGGCGAGTTCGCTGTCGTTTTCGGCCAGCTTGAGCAGCCCCGTGTAAACGCCGACCTTGCCGCCGGGCAGCGCGAAGGCGTTCACGTCCTTCGATTCGAAGACGACAAATTCCCATTTCGCGTTCGGCAATTGGTCGCCCACGGCGCCGGCGATCCGTTCGCCCACTCGCTTCACGCGCGCGTTCTGGCCGGGGTCGGTGGATACTTTCTCAGTCTTGCGCATCTGCGCGAACGATTCCGCGCCGAGCGACAGTTCGTGCCCTTGTGAAATCAGCATGAGCGACTGCCGGCCGGTCACGGGGTTCGTATAGCAACCCGCGTTGGCGAGCAACGCGCCCGTGGCCACCACGAGAAGCAGGAGTCGGGTCTTCATGGACGGGAAGGATTGCCGCCTGTGACCACGAAGCAAGCGGCAGGTTGCATCGCGTAGCAGCCGACGCAAGGAGGCTGGTGCGGGGAGATCGCGCCTCCGGCCTCGTCACCTCGGCCGCTACCAGCCACCCGAGCAGGTTTCGTCAGTGTTTGAAGTGCCGCGAGCCCGTGAACACCATCGCCATGCCGCGCGCATCGGCCGCCGCGATCACCTCGGCATCGCGGATCGCGCCGCCCGGCTGGATCGCCGCGGTGGCGCCGGCATCGGCCGCCGCGAGCAGCCCGTCCGGAAACGGAAACAGCGCCTCGCTGCACACCACGGAGCCACGCAAATCGAGCTGCGCTTCGCCGGCTTTCCACACGGCGATGCGCGAGCTGTCCACCCGCGCCATCTGCCCGGCGCCGACGCCGAGCGTCTGCTCGCCGCGGCAGTAAACGATGGAGTTCGACTTCACATGCTTGCCGACTTTCCAGCCGAACATCATCGCGGCCCACTCCTCGGCCGTGGGCTGGCGCTGCGTGACGACCTTGAATTCCGCCACATTCCCCAGCGTGCGATCGCGATCCTGAACGAGGACGCCGCCGACGACCGAACGGAGCTCCTGCAACGCATCCGCGCCGATCCCGCCCTTGGCGATCATCAACCGCAGGTTTTTCTTTTTGCCGAAGATCGCGAGCGCCTCGTCGCTGAAGCGCGGCGCGATGATCACCTCGGTGAAAATTTCGGCGATCGCTTTTGCGAGCGCGCCGTCGAGGGTCTGGTTGACAATGATGATGCCGCCGAACGGCGCCTGTTTGTCTGTCGCGTAGGCCTTGTCCCACGCGTCGATGAGCGAGTCCGCGCTCGCGACGCCGCAGGGGTTGGTGTGCTTGAGGATGGCGACGGTCGGGCGCTCGAACTCCCCGATGAGGTAGGTCGCTGCCGTGATGTCCAAAATGTTGTTGTAGGAAAGTTCCTTCCCCTGGAGCTGCTCGAAGTGATCGTGAAACGTTCCGTAGAGCGCAGCCTTCTGGTGCGGGTTTTCGCCGTAGCGGAGCGATTGCGCCTTCTTCCACGAGAGTGACAGCGTTGCGGGAAAGCCGCTCAAGGCCTCCAGGTCCGGCTCCGCCGCCTGCGTCTCAAGATAGCGCGCGATCGCCGCATCGTAGCTCGCGGTGCGTTGGAATACCTTCAACGCCAGCTTGCGGCGCAGCTCCACGGTTTTCTTTTCGTCACCCATCGTCGCGAGCACCGCCCCGTAGTCGGCGGGATCGCACACCACGGTCACGCTTTCGTGATTCTTCGCCGCGCTGCGCAGCATCGACGGGCCGCCGATGTCGATGTTCTCGATCGCCTCCTCGAAATGCACGCCGGGCTTCGCCACCGTCTGCTCGAACGGGTAGAGATTCACCACCACCAGATCGATCAGTTCGATGTTGTTCTTGGCGGCCTGCGCGAGGTGATCGGGCTTGTCGCGGCGGCAGAGCAGGCCGCCGTGGATCTTCGGGTGCAGCGTTTTCACGCGGCCCTCCATGATTTCCGGGAAGCCGGTGTGCTGGCTCACCTCGGTCACCGGCAGGCTGCGCTCGGCGAGCAGCTTGGCGGTGCCACCCGTGGAGAGGATCGTGTAGCCGTGCGTGCGCACGAGCGCGGTCGCGAACTCCACGAGACCCTGTTTGTCGCTGACGGAAAGGAGAGCCAGTTTCGCCATAGGTGCGCGTTTGTGCGGGCCGCGACTTCGCCCGGCAAGGCGGAAAGCGGTCATGCCGCCCGCCCGATGTTGCCGCTTGCGATGGATGCGATCCGCGCTCTCTTTGTCCGCGTGTCCTCCGGCTCAAGCGAACTCTCCGGTCTCTCCGCCCGCCTCGACAAGCTGTGCTACCACCACGGCGGCGCGAGTCTGCCCGCCGACAAGCCGCACGCGTTCGTCTACTTCATCACCATCCGCAACGCCTCCAACCGCACCGTCACGCTCCTCGGCCGCAAGTGGGTCGTGATGCACGCCGATGGCACGCGTCTGGTGATCGAGGGCGACAAGATCGTCGGCGAGACCCCGCGACTGGCGCCCGGCGAGCAGTTTTCCTACAACAGCTACCACGTCACGGGCATCGATGCGACGGCCCACGGGAGTTTTCACGGCGTCGACGAACTGGGGCGCAAAATCCACGTGATCCTCGCGCCGTTCGAGCTGCACATTCCGCGCGAATAGGAAAATCTTTCTCGTTCTCACGCGCTTTCTCGTTCTCGCTGTCGCCGAATGAAGCTTACTGATCTGAACCGCGACGGTGGCATCGGCGCCAACTCGCTGTTCCTCCAGCTCGGCGACCTCAACGTCCTGGTCGATTGCGGTCTCCACCCGAAGAAAGTCGGTCGTGAAGCCGGCCCCGACCTTCGGCCACTGCGCGGGGTGACGCTCGACCTCATCATCATCACGCACTGCCACCTCGACCATATCGGCAGCCTGCCGGTGGCGATGCGCGAGCACCCGAACACGCCCGTGATCATGACCACCTCGAGTCGCATCATCATCGAGCGCATGTTGCACAACTCGGTGAACGTGATGACGCGCCAGAAGGAGGAGGAAAATCTGGCCGATTATCCGCTCTTCACCCACGACGAAGTGGACCGCTGCGCCAAACGCATGACCGGCCTGCCCTTTGGTCACGCCAAGCGGTTCCGCGGGGCCAGGGACGAGATCGAGATCATCCTCCACCCCGCCGGGCACGTCGCCGGCGCCGCCGCCGTCGAGATCGTGCACAAGCACCGCGCGATCTTCCTCACGGGCGATGTGCTCTTCGATGCCCAGCGCACGCTCCCCGGCGCACGTTTTCCCGCCGGGCATTTCGACACGCTCATCACCGAGACCACGCGCGGCGACACGGAGCGTCCGCCCGAGAAGAACCGCGCCGCCGAAATGGCGCGCCTCGTCACCTCCATCAACGACACCATCCAGCGCGGCGGCTCGTTCCTGATGCCGGTGTTCGCACTCGGCCGCATGCAGGAAGTGCTGGCGATTGTCCACGACGCCCGGAAGTTCGGCCGCCTTGTGGAGTGCCCGGTCTACGCCTCGGGACTCGGCATGGACATCGCCGACTACTTCGATGAAATCTCGCGCAAGACCAAGCACGTGCAGTTCACGCGCAGCATCGTCAAGGATCTCAAGATCAAGCCCACGCCGCGCAAACTCAGCCCGGGCGAGGACCCGCAGCAAAACGCGCTCTATATCGTGAGCTCCGGGATGATGGTCGAAAACACGCCGAGCTACATCCTCGCCTCCGGCCTGATCGCGCACGCGCGCAACACCGTCGGCTTTGTCGGCTACTGCGATCCCGACACGCCCGGCGGCCGGCTGCTCGCCGCGAAACCCGGCGACCCCTTCGTGTTCGAGAAGGTGCATGTAAAAGCGAAGCTGAAGGCCCGGGTGGAAAAATTCGAGCTGAGCGGGCACGCCGATCGCGAGGAGTTGCTGGAATTCGCCGTGCAAACCGGCGCCCGCAGCATCGTCCTCACCCACGGCGACCCGCCTGCCCGCGCCTGGTTCGCCGAGGAACTCGCCAGGCAAGCGCCCAAATCCAAGGTGCTCGATCCGGTGCCGTTGAAGACCTATCAGGTTTAGGCGCTGGCTCAGGCGCCCATCACTTCTTTCAGTCGGGCACAGATCGTCGGACCGCCGGCGCAGTAGACGATGCGCTTCATGTTCAAGTCGAAGGACTGTAGCGGCAGCCGGTCGCCGTTCAGGAAATGCACTTCGCCACCGGCGGCGCGGGTCAACGCGATGGCGGCGGCGAGGTCCCAGATCTTGACGTTGTAGTCGACGCAGCCGTCGAGAATGCCGGCGGCCACGTAGGCAAGGTGCAGTGTCGCGCTGCCGAGCGCGCGGACTTTGAAATTGGCCACGACCCCCGATGCCATCGGCAGGAGTGATTTGTCGAAGGGGCCGTGGAAACCGATGAGTGTCTCCTTGGAAATCGCCGCCGTGCGCACCCGCGTGTCGCGCTCGCCGTCGCGCACACCGAAACCGGGGCCGCCATGGATGAGCGTGCTGCGACTGAGGTCGTAGACGACGCCGTAGACGGGCTCGCCGTGTTCGCACAGCGCGAGCGAGATGGCACAGTGCCGCAGGCCGAGGGCGAAGTTGTTGGTGCCGTCGATCGGATCGAGCACCCAGCAGAAGCGCGCAGTCACCGGGATGGGCGCGCCGGGATCGGTCAGTTCCTCGCTGAGAAATTGATCGGCCGGGAACGCTGCGCGGAGGTCGCGAAAGATGTTTTCGGAAATCGCGATGTCGATCGCCGTCACGCGTGTGCCGTCGGCTTTCCACCGGCTTTCGGCACGGCCGAATTCGCGATGGAGCAAGTCGGTTTGGGCGAGGACCGCGCGCTTGGCGGCCTCGATGCGGGGAGTGATTTCTGGCGAAGACATCGTGAAACCACTGATTCACACTCAGGGGCAGTGATTAAATCAATCAGTGAACATCAGTGTCGATCAGTGGTTCAATCCGCTCATTCGTAATCGTAGAGCTTCGGATCGCGACGCAGCGGCCGGCGGGCGCGGAAGCGGTGACGTTTTTCCTTCGGATCCTTCGCGGGTGGCGGCGGGCCGCCCATACCCGTGTCATCGCCGTGGGGATCGGACTCACCGCCGGGCGTGTCGCCGCCGAGTTGCTCATCGAGCGAATCGGGATCGGCGCCTTCCTCGAGTTTGCGGACGGCCTCCTCCATCGGCTCGTCGAACTTCTCGCCGGTCAGCTCACCCATGCGACGCATCATGCGAGCCATGGCGCGCGGGTCGTTTTCGTCGACGGCGGAGAATTCCTTTTCCATCGCGCCCATCGCGGCCTCCATGCGGGCGTCTTCGGCGGCGTCACCGGGATCGGCGGCAGGCTTCGATTCGGTGGCGTCGTCTCTCTTGCCGCCTTTGGTGACTGCGAAGGCGGAGACGAGCTTGCGCAGCTTGAACTTCGGGTTCTCGGGGCACTGCGGCACCGTCTGTCCCTGCGCGAACGTCTTGGCGTAGAACTGGTAGATCGTGTGGTTGTCCGGACAGTAATACTCGTAGATCGGCATAGACGGGCGCGTGTTAGGAGGCGGCGGAACGTTTGGCAAGCTGATGTCCGTGCTGCACGACGTGGTCGCCCGCCCGTCGGTTCAGTTGGTCGAGCACACCCGCCAGCCGGCGGCGCTTCTCGTCGGTTTGAGCGAACATCTCGAGCTGCGCCGGCCCGTCGTCGACGCCGGAAAATTTCACGCTGATGAGGCGCAGCGGCCGCGGTTTTTTCCACGCGACACGGAGGAGCGGCGCGATGAGCGGGTAAAACGGCGACTCGAGATCGGAAGCGGTGTCGAGGCTGCGGCCATGCGACTCCTGCGTAAAATCGGGGTAGCGCACCTTGATCGTGATCGTGCGCACGCGCTTGCCGTCGGCGCGGACCTTCGGGAGGAGTTCGTCCACCATGCGCTTGGCCACCCGCTCGATCTCGGCGAAGTCGCCGATGTCCGTGAAAAACGTCTCCTGCTGGGAATAACTCTTCGCGTCGTCCCGATCGGTCTCAACCGGGCGACAGTCCTGGCCGCGGGCGGTCGCGAGCATGTCGGGCCAGGAATCGCCAAAGATGCGCTGCAACTCGCCCTCGCTGCGCGCCGTGATGTCGCGCACGAATTTCAGGCCGTGTTTCGCCCCGAGCGAGGCCTCGGTCTTGGCGCCGATGCCGGGGAGTTTGCCGAGCGGGAGCGGCGCGAGAAACTCCTCCTCGGTGCCCGGTGGCACGATGACGAAGCCGCGGGGCTTGCGGAGCTTGGACGCGATCTGCGCGACGAGTTTGTTGGCGGCGAGTCCCATCGAGACCGGAATCTGGAGTTCGTCCCACAGGCGGCGTTGCAGGCCGCGCACGCGCTCTTCGAGTTCGATGGTGGTCGAAAGTCCGCACGGGCCGAGGTCGAGGTAGCCTTCGTCAATGGAGTTGCGCTGCACGATCGGCGTGAGCGTCTCGCAGAGGTCGAACATCTGGCGCGACACCTTCGAGTAGAGCCCGCTGGTGTGCGGCAGCATGATGAGGTCGGGACACACCTTCAGGGCGCGCTGGGTGGGCATCGGGGTGTAGACCCCGCAGGCCCGGGCCTCGTAGCTGGCCGACGAGATGATGCCGCGCTCCCGGCCGCCCACGGCGCATTTCCGGCCGCGGAGTTCCGGTTGAAGCGCGAGCTCGCACGACACGAAAAACGCATCGGCATCGAGGTGGACGATGATCGGCAAAGCCGGGGTCGTGACTGGGTTGGACAAACGGGCGGCCACGAGGGCCATTGGCACCGAGGTGACCGGCGGTCGCAAAGGCAAAAAGGGCGTTCAAAAATAAAGTGCTGGCCAGTGACATTGGGCGTCGTTTGCCTAGACGGGCTTCAGTTACTTACCCCGCGCCAATGCTCCTTATTGTGATTTTCACGGTCATCATCGTGCTCATGGCATGGCTGTGTCACAGCAGCAATTGCGACCGTTAGCGGCAGCTGGTGCGGAGGCGCCGCACAATTTCCGCGCAGGAATTGCGCTTTTGTTCAGGGGGCCGGGGGATAAAATGGCCGTTGTGAATGCCCCGTTTACCCCGCCGGAGCCTTTGCGTCCCCTTGCGCCGGTTTACGAACGTCTGCTCGCCATCGCCTCGGCCTGCCCCCTGGCCGAGGACGATCCCATCGATTGTCCATTGCATGAATTGCGCCGCCTGAACAAGGCCGAGGTCCGCCGCTGGCTCACCGGCCTCACGACCGACGAACAGCGCTACCTGCTCTGTTATCACGAGTGCTGTCTGGCGGTGAAACTCGAACGTGCGCTCTTTCCCCGACAGACCGCACGACCGGCTCGCCCGGCTCGACCCGCGCGACGTCGCGCCGCTCGAGTCGGATTCGAAGCCGGGCCGGCACGCGGACCCCGCTCCGAGATTCGGCATTGCACCATTCCATGAGCACTCTCACGTTGGCCGACTATGGGACGTCAATGGCTCCACGCTAAGCGCGCAATCGTCAACCTGAAGAAAGGCCAGGTAACGCAGAAACTCGTGAAGGAAATCACCGTCGCCGCCAAACTCGGCGGCGGCGATCCCGAAGGCAACGCCCGGCTCTTCGCCGCGGTGGAGAAAGCAAAGAAGGCCAGCGTGACGCGCGATGTGATCGAGCGCGCGATCAAAAAGGGCGCGGGCGGCGGCGGCGACGGCGCCTCGCTCGAACACGTCGTCTACGAGGGCTACGCGCCGCACAAGGTGCCGGTGATCGTCGAGGTGATGACCGACAATCACAACCGCAGCGCCGGTGAGATCCGGGTGCTCTTCAAGGAAGGCGGCACGCTCGGCGGCGCCGGCAGCAACAAGTTTCTCTTCGACCACGCGGGTATCGTCGAGGCGCACCACGCGGACACCAAGGTCGATCTCGAGGCCGCCGCGATCGAGGCCGGCGCCAACGAGTTCGAGGCGCTCACGCACGCGCAAAACGACGACATCCCCGAAGGCGCCGCGGGCGCGCGTTTTCTCACTGATCGCACCGGCGTGCACGCCGCGGCCACCTGGCTCAAGCAGAATGGCTGGAGCGTGGTCACCGCCGAACTCGGCTACATCGCCAAGATGTTTCCGGAGCTGAACGAAACTCAGCGCGGCGAGGTCGGCGAGTTCCTCCAGTCCCTCGAAGACCACGACGACGTCCAGCGCGTCTGGGCCGCCGTCAAGTAATACCAGTTACGAGATGTGCTTGGACTTCGCAGGGCCGGCCCGTCGGTCCAAAGGTTCTTCGTAATTGGAATACCGATTCCTGCAAAACAGGGTGGCAAAAGCGCTCGGTGGTCCGGGGAGCGCACCCGTCTCGGGTGCTCGTGTCGGCGTCCCGCCGACATCTCCGAAGTCCTCGGCGAGACGCCGAGGACAGCCCGCGGGACGAGGGCGCTCCCCCGACCACCGCGGGGCACTCAACTATGCGAGCCTCAGCGACACCAGTTCCCCTGAACTAGTGGACATTGGATTCGGCAGCCACGGCCCGTGACGCCTCATGGCAGCCACGGCCACTTCCGGGCGTCGGGCGCGCGCTTCTCGCGCTGGGCGCGGTGAAACTCCTTCGCCTCCTCGCTCAGGTAGTAGAGCAAAGTCGCGTTGCCGGCCAGTTCCTGGATGCCGGCCTGGCCGTCGAGCTCGGCGTTGAAGCCGCTCTTGAGCAGCCGGATCGCGAGCGGACTTTTGGCGAGGACCTCCCTGGCCCATTTCACGCCTTCGGCCTCGAGTTCCGCGACCGGCACCACGGCGTTGACGAGGCCCATGTCGAGCGCCTCCCTGGCGCCGTATTGCCGGCACAGAAACCAGATTTCCCGCGCCTTCTTCTGCCCCACGACCCGCGCCAGGTAACTGGAACCGAAGCCGCCATCGAAACTTCCCATCCGCGGCCCAACCTGCCCGAAGATCGCGTTGTCCGCCGCGAGGCTGAGATCGCAGACGACATGGAGCACGTGGCCGCCACCGATCGCGTAACCCGCCACCAGCGCGATCACGACCTTCGGCATCGAGCGGATGAGTTTCTGCAGATCGAGCACGTTGAGCCGCGGGACGCCGTCGTCCCCGATGTAGCCCGCCGGCCCGCGCACGCTCTGGTCGCCACCCGCGCAAAAGGCGTATTTGCCGTCGGTGTGCGGCCCCGCGCCCGTGAGCAGCACGACGCCGGTTTTCGGATCCTCGCGCGCATCGGAAAACGCGTCGAGCATCTGCGCGACCGTCTCGGGCCGGAACGCGTTGCGCTTCTCCGGCCGGTTGATCGTCACCTTGGCGATGCCGTCGGCCTTGTGGTAAAGGATGTCGGTGTAGGTTTTGGCGACCTGCCAGTCGGGTGTCATAGGGCGCGCAGCGTGGTGGCTTTCACGGCGCTTGTCCACCAGCCTGCGCACAGCGCGTGCAGTTGAAATCAAGCTCAAATCCATCCCCCCGGAAATCAGGTTGGAACGGCCGCCGGTTTTTTCGGAGACTCAACCCTTCCTCATGAGCCAGCCAGCCTCCACGCCGTCGACCGCGGGCGCCCAAGCCGCCTTGTGCCTCGGCGCGCTCGGCGTGGTGTTTGGCGACATCGGGACGAGTCCGCTCTATGCGTTCCGCGAGTGTCTGGCCCACGTGGACCCGGCGCAGCGCACCGCAGGCATCCTGGGGGTGTTGTCCCTGATCGTGTGGGCGCTGTTGTTCGAGGTGAGCTGGAAGTATCTCGGTTTTGTGATGCGCGCCGACAACCGGGGCGAGGGCGGCATCTTCGCGCTGCTCGCGCTCACGCATGGCGAACGCGGGCGTGAGCGGCCCGGGGTGGATCGCAAGTTCACGTTCATGCTGCTGTTCGGCGCGGCCTTGCTCTACGGCGACGGCGTGATCACGCCGGCCATTTCGGTGCTCGGCGCGGCGGAGGGCTTTTCCAGCTTCAACCCGAACCTCACTCCGATGGTCCCCGCCATCGCCTGCGTGATCCTGATCGCGCTGTTCTGGGTCCAGCACAAGGGGTCGAAGACGATCGGCGCGTGGTTCGGCCCGATCATGCTGCTGTGGTTTGCGACGCTCGCCGGGCTGGGACTCTGGCATCTGTTCGAGGCGCCGGAAGTCCTGCGCGCCCTCGATCCGCGGCACGGAATGCGGTTCCTGGCGGCCCATCCCGGCCAGGCCACCGCGGTGCTCGGCTCCGTGATTCTCGCGATCACCGGTGCGGAGGCACTTTATGCGGACATGGGGCACTTCGGCCTGAAGGCGATTTCGCGCGGCTGGTATTTCGCCGCCCTGCCCGGGCTCGTGCTCAATTATTTCGGCCAGGGCGCCTACGCGCTCGCGCATCCCGGCTCGACCGAGCACCCGTTCTTCGCGCTCGCCCCGGCCGGCCTGCCACGCCTGGCCTTGATCGCGCTTTCGATCACCGCGGCGGCGATCGCGAGCCAGGCGCTCATCTCCGGCGTGTTTTCCCTCACGCGGCAGGCCATCCAGCTCGGCTACTTCCCGCGCCTGAAGGTGCTCCATACCAACGCCGAGCAGGTCGGACAGATCTACCTGCCGTTGGTGAACGCGGCGCTCGGCCTCGCCACGCTCGGCGTCGTGCTGTTTTTCAAGTCGAGCGCAAACCTCACCATCGCCTACGGCATCGCCGTCACGGGCACGATGGTGGTGACGACGTTCGCGTTTTTCCGGGTGACCCGCCGGCGCTGGCAGTGGCCGCTCTGGCAGGCCGCGCTGCTCTGCGGCTCGTTCGCCGCCTTCGACCTGGTGTTCTTCGGCGCCAACCTGCACAAATTCGTCGACGGCGGCTGGCTCCCGATCGCCATCGCGCTCGGCGTGCTCGCGATCATGCACACGTGGAAAAGCGGCCGCACGGAGATCTTTCAACGCGTGTATGGCAACAACGTCACCGAGACCGAGCTCACGAGCATCGCGCGCAGCCAGCACGTGACCCGCGTCGGCGGCTGCGCGGTATTCATGGTGGGCTCGCCGCAGGGCACCCCCGTCGCGCTGCTGCATCACGTGAAGGCCAACCGCTGCCTGCACCAGACGGTCATCCTCCTCAGCATCATGACGGAGGAGGTGCCAAGCGTGCCCGAAACCGATCGCTTCGAACTCCGGGAAATCGGCGAGGGCATCTGGCGGGCCGTCGGCCACTATGGTTACATGGAGTCGCCCGACGTCACCGCCCTCATGGTCCGGTTGAAGGAGCGCGGCCTGGTCGTCAACGCGCAGACGGCCACGTTCTTCTTCAATCGCGAGATGATCATCACCGGCGGCGGCGCGCCGATGTGGGAGTGGCAGAAAAACCTCTACGCCTTTCTCAGCCGCAACGCCCGCCCGGCGAAAGACTACTATCAGATCACGCCCTCGCAGATCATCGAGATCGGGTTGCCGATCCAGCTATAGGCCCGCCGCGATCGCGGCGAACATCTGCTTCCGCCGCGCCGCGTCGCGCTTGCGGTCCGTGGGCAATTCGAGCACGCGCAGGCCCCGCGCCGGCAGGGTCGCGACGAGGGCCGTGAAGTGCGCCCAGTCGCGCACGGTCACGTGCTCCACGCCGTGGCTCGCGCACAATCCCGCGAAGTCCACCGCCTGCGGCGTGGCGAAAAATTCCTCGAACGGCGGCTCGAATTGCGCGACCGGCAGGTGCTCGAAGATGCCGCCGCCGCGATTGTTGATCAGCACGATCGTGAGCGAACCGCGGAATTTCGCCCGCAGCAGGAATCCGTTCGTGTCGTGCAGCAGCGCGAGATCGCCCGTCAGGAGCACAGCCGGCCGGTCGCCGCCGTGGGCGACCCCGAGCGCGGTCGAAAGCGTGCCGTCGATGCCGTTGGCGCCGCGGTTGAAGTAAATGTGCGCGCCGCATTCGCCCGGGGGCCAGAAATACTCCACGTCGCGTGCGGGCATCGAGTTGGCCACGAACAGCGGCGTCTCGGGTGGCAGATGCTGCGCGAGCAGCCAGGCGGCCCGGCCCTCGAACATCGCATCGCTCGCGCCGAGCGCGTCATCCAGTGCGATGCGCGCGGCCCGATCGTAACGCGCCCACCGGCGCGTGTAGTCGTTGTCGGCGGCGGCCTGCGGCAGCGCCGCGGGAAGCGCGGCGAGCGACATCGTCGCGCGACGGGCGCGACTGTGCAACGCGTCGCGATTGTCCGCACGGTCGCTGATGAACCACACCGGCCCGTCGTTCGCCTCCAGCCATGCGCGCAGCACCTTGCTGGTCGGCCACTCCCCGAGGCAGAGCACGACCTCCGGTCTGAGCCGTTCTGCGACGGCCGGGTTCCGCAGGACGAGATCGTAGGTCGTGACGAGATTCGGCACCGCCCGGGCGTGCGTGCGCAGCGGCGTGAGGCCATCAGCCAGCACCGGCCAGCCGAGCTTCGCCGCGATCCGGCCGACGAGTGTCGCCTCGGCGGACGCATCGGCAGCGGCCCGCGGTCCCACGACGATCAAACCGTGCACCGCGGCGGCGAATTCAAGCGACGGTCCCGCCAGCAGCGGGCGCACCGCCGGCGCAACGGCGCCGAAGAACCGGGGCCAATCGATTGCGGCGGCGGTTTTCGCCGCGCTGCCGTCGTCGGGCAGCGGCGGCAGCGGGTCGCGCAATGGCACGTTCAGGTGCACCGGCCCGCCTGCCTCGACCGCCCGATCGACGGCGTGCAACGCCATCTGCCGCACGTAACGCAGCGGCGCCTCGCCCGCCTCGGGCACCGCGAACTCGTGAAAGAACTCCACGTGCCCTCCAAAAAGTTTCACCTGATCGATCGTCTGTCCGGAGCCGCAGGCGCGCAGCTCCGGCGGACGGTCGGCGGTCAGCACGACCAACGGCACGCGCGATTCCTGCGCCTCGATCACCGCCGGAAAGTAATTGGCCCCCGCGGTGCCACTCGTGCACACCAGCGCCGTCGGCGCCCCCGTGCGCTTGGCCAGACCGAGGGCGAAGAACGACGCCGAGCGCTCGTCGAGCACCGGTATCGCCTCGATGCCCCCGTGGCGCGCCAGCGCCATCGTCAGCGGCGTCGAACGCGAGCCGGGGGACACGACCGCGTGCCGCACTCCCGCGCGCACGAACGTCTCCACGAGCACGCTTGCCCAAAGTGAGTTGACGTTCCGGGAGTCGATTTCGATGTCGGCCATGGGTCGCGCCGATTGAACAGGAATCGCGGCCCGTGGCTACCACTTCGTTGCCTCCCGGCCAGCCACCGGTGCAACAGGAAGTGAGGTCAGTAAACCGAGGCCTTGGTTGTAGCGGCGGTCTGCGACCGCCGAACGAGAACCCTTGGCGCATCGCCGGCGGTCGCAGACCGCCGCTACAGCTGGCTGACTCACTTCCTGTTGCGCCCGCCAACCACCTCACGGCTTTCCGGTTTGGCTTCGTAACTGTAGGTCAGCGCGCGAACAATGTGTGCATTCCCACCAGAAAGCCGTGCCAACCACCTGCCCTACCCCTCGCCCGGCCGATCGTCGGTCGCCATGAGAATGACCAACAATGCGACGACGATGATGGCGGCCAACGAAGGAGTCATATCCGGACACCATCCTATCCGGAATTCACCCCGCGCCGAAATACTCCCTTCGACTGAGGGTTAGAACGGGCGGGCATCATGGAATGTGCTTTGTGTCGCGGCCAACCCGGCGTCGCACCCGAAGTTCGCCACGCCCGAAACCGCTCATGCCGGAAAGGCATGACTGAGAGCGCGGCGAAGTATTTCCATCCACCGCGGCCAGCCGATATGCTCCGGCCATGGCCTCGTCCGCCGTCTCCAGTCCTCACCCGCCGTGCGCTCCGGGTGGAACCCGCGTGTCGACGCTGCTGGTGCAAACCCTCCTGACGATGGCCCGCCAGCGGCAGGGGCTCAGCGAGCATCGCTGCCGCACCGTCATCGAGTTCCTGGACGCCAGTGAATCCGTGCGCGCCTGCATTCGTGAGCAGCTCGCCGCCGATCGGTTGACGCGGCCCAAGCTCGCGCTGTTGGTCGCACTCTTCGCGCTCGATCCCCTGCCCGCCTCGCCCTCGGATCTCGCCCAGCACACCGGACTCGACCGGCCTTCCGTGTCGGTGGCGCTTGCTGGCTTGCAGGAGCAGAAGTTGGTGAGAGGCCGGCGTGAACCAACCGACCGGAGGCGCACCTACTTCCGCCTGACCTCCGCCGGCCGCACCGCGGCTGATCGCGCGGCCGTGCAGTTGCTCCGGTTGCTCGGCGACATTGCCCGGCTCATGCCGGCCGGGCCGCAAACCCGGTTCCGGCTCGGCTGCACGCTCCTCGAGTCCGGTGCGAACGCCACCACGACCGCCAGCCATGCCCCGCGTGGCGGGATCCCTCTCTCATGAAAACCCGCACAGTCCTGACAGTCCTGATCGCCGCCGCCGTGTTTGGCGCGATTTTCGGCTACAAGTTCCTGACGATCCGCCGGGCGCTGGCCGCCCGTGCCGCCCAAGTCCGCCCGCCGGCGACGGTGAGCGCCACGAGTGCGCGGGAGGAGACCTGGCCAAACTCGCTCCACGCCACCGGCTCCTGCGCGAGCTTTCGCGGGATCACGATCAAGACGGAACTCGAGGGCGCCGTGCGCCGCATCGCGTTCGAATCGGGAGCGTCGGTCGCGGCCGGCACGCCGCTCGTCGACCTCGACGACTCCATCGAGTCCGCGAGCCTGCCGGGCCTCGAGGCGCAGGCCCGTCTCGCGAGTGCCAACCTCGGTCGCGCCCGCGAATTGCGCGCGGCCGGCACCAACACGGTCGCGGACCTTGACGCGGCCGAGGCCGCCGCGGCGCAGACCCAAGCGGCGGTCGCGCAGCTTCACGCCACCCTCGCCAAGAAGCATATCGTCGCGCCCTTCGCCGGCCGGTTGGGGATCGCGTTGATCCATCCCGGTCAGTTTCTCGGCAAGGCCGAATCCATCGTCCAGCTCGAGACACTCGATTCCGTGTATGTCGACTTCACCCTGCCACAGCAGACGATCGGACGCGTGGCCGCCGGTCAGACGGTTCGCGTGCAGGTGGACGCCTTCCCGGACCGCGTGTTCGAGGGCACCATCGCCGCGATCGCCCCGCGCGTGAGCGACGCCACGCGCAGTCTCAGTCTGCGCGCGACCGTGCCCAACCGCGACGAAGCGCTGCGCCCGGGAATGTTCGGCCGGGTCGAAGTCCTCCTGCCCGGCAACGAGCGCACGATCGTGCTCCCCGGCGCAGCCGTCGTCTACAATCCCTACGGCAACTTCGTCTACGTGGTCGAAAACGGTGTGGCCCGCCAGCGCTTCATCCAGACCGGACCGCAACGCGGCAACCTGATCGCCGTCGTCTCCGGCCTGAACGCTGGCGAAACCGTCGTGACCTCGGGCCAGATCAAGCTGCGCAACGGCAGCCCCGTGCGCGTGGACAACTCCGCCGCCCCCTCGGCGAACCCCGCTCCGAAACCGGTCGAAGGCTGAGGACCGTCCGTCATGCGCTTCACCGATCTCTTCATCAAACGGCCGGTCCTCGCGACCGTCGTCAATCTCTTCCTCCTGCTCGCGGGCGGGCTGGCGTTGAAGGAACTCAACGTGCGCCAATACCCGGAGACCAAGAACGCCGTCGTCACCGTCACCACCGCCTATCCCGGCGCAAGTGCCGATCTCGTGCGCGGCTTCATCACGACTCCGCTCGAACGCGAAATCGCCTCGGCCGACGGCATCGACTACGTCGAGTCCGTCAGCGCGCCCAACGTCTCCGTGGTCCGCTCGCAGCTTCGGCTCAACTACGACCCGAACGACGCGCTCACCCAGATCACCTCGAAGGTCAACCGCGTGCGTCGCGAACTCCCGGCCGGCGCCGAGGATCCCATGTTTGAGATCCAGGTCGGCGAGACCACGGCTTCGATGTATCTGAGCTTCTCGAGCGCCACGCTCCAATCGAACCAGATCACCGACTACCTCGTGCGGGTCGTCCAGCCGCGCCTTTCGACGATCGAGGGCGTGCAAAAAGCCGAGATTCTCGGCGCGCGCACGTTTGCGATGCGGGTCTGGCTCAAGCCCGACCGCATGGCGGCCTACGGGCTGGGTTCGGCCGAGGTGTGGTCCGCCCTCGCGGCGCAGAACTACCTGTCCGCCGTCGGCAAGACCAAGGGCGAGATGACGCTCGTCAATCTCACCGCCAGGACGGACGTCCACTCCGCCGCGGCCTTCCGTGAGCTGATCGTCCGCGAGCGTAATGGCGCCGTGGTGCGCGTCGGTGACATCGCCGAGGTGGAGCTCGGTGCCGACGATTACGAGGTGAAGGTGCTCCTGCGCGGGAAGGAGAACACCATGATCGCGATCTCCGTGCTGCCCACCGCCAACTCCCTCGACGTGGTGAAACGCGTGCGCACCGTCTGGCCCGAGATCGTCAGCCAGCTGCCCGGCAGCATCGAGGGCAACATCGTCTACGATGCGACGGCGTTCATCAACGACTCGATCGACGAGGTCATGAAAACGCTGGTCGAGGCGATGCTGATCGTGATCGTGGTGATCTACTTGTTTCTCGGTTCGTTCCGTTCCGTCCTGATTCCCATCGTCGCCATCCCGCTGTCCCTGGTCGGCTCCGCGGTGCTCATGCTGGCGATGGGGTTCTCGATCAACCTGCTCACGTTGCTGGCGATGGTGCTGGCCATCGGGCTCGTGGTCGACGACGCGATCGTCGTCGTCGAAAACATTCACCGGCACATCGAGGAGGGACTCACGCCGCTCGCCGCGGCGTTCAAGGGCGCGCACGAACTCATCGGGCCCGTGATCGCGATGACGATCACGCTGGTGTCCGTCTACACCCCGCTCGGGCTGCAAAGCGGCGTGACGGGGGCGTTGTTCCGCGAATTCGCGTTCACGCTCGCCGGTGCGGTTTTCATCTCCGGGTTCGTCGCCCTCACCCTTTCGCCGATGCTCTCCTCCCGCTGGCTGCGCCACAATCCGAACCCGCGCGGCATCGAACACCTCCTCGACGTGGCGTTCGAAAAACTGCGCACCCACTACGAGCGCCTGCTCGATCGGGTGCTCGACACCCGGCCGGCGGTTTACCTCGTGGCGTTGATGATCCTGGGGGCCATCCCGGTTTTCTTCCTGATGACCAAGAAGGAACTGGCGCCGCCCGAGGACCGCGGGTTCATCGTCGCGATGACCAAGGGCGCACCCAACGCGTCGCTCGAACAATCGCTGCAATCCACGCGTCAGCTCGAGCAGTTGCTCAGCGGGTTTGCGGAGACCACCAACTTCTTCGCCGTCGCCGGCATCGACATGGGTTCGCACCTGCCCTCGCCCAGTTCGGGCCTGCTCATGTGGCAGTTGCAGCCGTGGAATCAACGCCAGCGCAATACCGCGCAACTCAGCCAGATGCTCACCGGCCAGGCGATGGGCGTCGCCGGGGTCTCGGCCGCCGCCTTCGTGCCGCCCTCCCTGCCCGGGGCCGGCTTCGGCCTGCCGGTCCAGTTCGTCGTCTGCTCGACCGATGACCACCTGCGCGTGGTCGAGGTCGCCAACGACCTGCTCCAGCGCGCGCTCGCGAGCGGCAAGTTCATGTATGGCGACAACGATCTGAAATTCGACCAGCCCCAGGTCGACCTCGAGCTCGATCGCGACAAAGCCGCCGCCGTGGGGCTCTCCATGCAACAGTTTGGCGCCGACCTCGGCACGATGCTCGGCGGTGGCTACGTCAACCGCTTCGCCATTCAGGGTCGCGCCTACAAGGTGATCCCCCAGGTCTCGCGCAGCTACCGGCTGACGCCGGACCAGCTGGGCGATTATTACGTGACGTCCACCAAGGGCGGGCTCGTGCCGCTCTCGACGGTGGCCACGCTCGTGCCTTCCACGCAACCGCGCGACCTGCGCCGCATGCAACAACTCAACGCCGCGACACTCTCGCTCCTGCCGGCGCCGGGCGTGTCGATGGGTGAAGCACTCGACTGGCTCACGGCCGAGGCGCGGCGCACGTTCCCCGAAGGCTACTCGGTGGAATACAAGGGCGAACTCCGCCAATACGTGCAGGAAGGCAGCTCGCTGCTCGTCACCTTTGCCCTGGCCGTGGTGGTGATCTTCCTCGTGCTCGCGGCGCAATACGAAAGCTGGCGCGATCCATTCATCATCATGATGGCGGTGCCGCTCTCCCTGGCCGGCGCGCTCGTGTTCCTGTTTCTCGGCGCGGCGACGCTCAACATTTACACGCAGGTCGGCCTCATCACGCTCGTCGGGCTCATCACCAAACACGGCATCCTCATGGTGGATTTTGCGAACCGCGAGCAGGACGAGGGCCAGCCGGTGCGCGCGGCGATCGAGCACGCCGCCGGCATCCGGCTGCGGCCGATCCTGATGACCACCGCCGCCATGGTGTTCGGCGTCATGCCGCTCGTGTTCGCACGCGGGGCGGGTGCGGAGGCGCGCTTCAGCATGGGCCTCGTGATCGCCGCCGGCATGGCCATCGGCACGCTGTTCACCCTGTTTGTCGTGCCCGCGTTCTACGTGCTCATCGCCCGCGACCGGCCGGCCGCGCCCGGCACCGTCGCCTCGGCTTCGGCTCCCGCCTCGCCCCCGATCCACGGAGCATAATGCAGCGAATCACCCGCGCTTTTATCGAGCCGCGTGGCCGACCCGGGATTGGCCGGCTGTGCGCGCACCGCTAGCGTGGCGAAGTGGAACTGCGGCACCTCCGTTACTTTCAGGCCGTCGCCGAGCAGCTGAACTTCAGCCGCGCGGCGGAGCGCCTCCACGTGGCGCAGCCCGCCCTCAGCCGGCAAATCCGCGACCTCGAAGCGGAAATCGGCGCGCGCCTGTTCGATCGGAACCGCGTGCGCGTGCAGCTCACCGATGCCGGCCGGACATTCCACCAGCACGTCTCGAAACTCCTGGCTCAGGTCGACATCGCAATCGCTTCGGTGCGGGACACGAACCGCGGCCACGGCGGCCAGCTCACGATTTGCGCCGACTGGCGGCTCTCCATCAACCTGATCCCCGAGAGCATCGCGGAGTTTCGCACCCGCTACCCGCATGTGGACGTCGTGCTGAAGGAGCTGCATATGTCCGAGCAGGTTTCGGCGCTGCGCACGCGGCAGGCTCATATCGGTTTTTTGCTGCAGGAGGAACTTGTCCCCCGCGGCGACCTCGAGTCGCTGCTGTTGATTCGCTCCGATCTGTGCGTCGTGGTCGGTCCGGGCCACCGGCTCGCCCGCCGGCGGCAGGTGCCGATCGCCACCCTGCGCGACGAAGCGTGGATCAAACTGAACGGCGACCACGGCGACGGCTACCGCACCTACGTCACCCAGATCTGCCGGCTGGCCGGCTTCGCCCCGGCTTTCGCGCCACAGGCGGCCTCCTCGCTGGAGGCGCTGCTCTCGCTGGTCGCGACCGGCTACGGGGTCGGCGTGCTCCCGGCGTTCATGCGCCCCACCAGCCAGCCGACGCTCCGCTTCCTGCGCTCCGACTGCCGTCCGATCGAACTCTGTGCCGTCTGGCCGCGCGACCAGCAGTCGGTGCTCCTGCAACACTACGTGGAGATTCTCCGCCGCCGCGTCCAGGCCGCCGGGCCTCACGTCCGCAACGCGTCCAGCATGGCGTGAAACTTCAGTTCGGTCTCGGCAAACTCCTTGTCCGGTGCCGAGCCCGCCACGATCCCCGCCCCGGCATACACCCGCGCCGTCGTGCCGGCCACCAGTGCCGACCGGATGCCGACGAAGAATTCACCGCCGCCGCGGGCGTTGAGCCAGCCCAGCGCCCCGGCATAAAGACCGCGCGGAAAACCTTCCAGCGCGCGAATGCGGGCGAGCGCGGCCGGCCGCGGGCTGCCGCCGACCGCGGGCGTGGGGTGGAGTGCGGCCAGCGCATCGAGCAACCGCACGTGCTCGGGCAGATTCGCCCGCAGCGGCGTGTGCAGGTGCTGGACGTTGGCCAGCCGGCGCAACTGCGGCTGCGCCGGATGCTCCAAGGTCAGGCCGAGCGGGGCGAGCCGGGCGACGATGTCGTCGATCACCTCGCGTTGCTCGCGCCCATCCTTTTCGCTGTGCAGGAGCGCGGCGGCGAGGGCGGCGTCCTCGCTGGCGCTGGCGCCGCGTTTCGCCGAGCCCGCGAGCGCCTCGGTCTCCAGCGTGCCCTTGCTCACCCGCACCAGCCGCTCCGGACTCGCGCCGATGAAACTCTGGCCCCGCCCGTTCGCGAGCGAGAAGGCATAACAGTCCGGAAACCGCTGCCGGAGGCCGTTCAGCAGCCGCAGGGGGTGGAGCGCCTGCGCGGAGGTCACGTCCTGCGCCCGGGCCAGCACGATTTTCCGCAACTCGCCCGCGGCGATGTGGGCGAGCCCCTGCGCCACGACGCCGCGATAGTTGCCCGCCTCCCGGTGCGAAAACGAAATGGCCTCGCCCGTCGGCGGAGCCGCGGTTTCGCCATAGCGGAAACCCGAAAATTTCCCGTGCGCGCGCCAGACCCGCTCCGTCAGTGCCTCGAGATTTGAGTCGGCCGTGACGGGCACGTTGGCCACGGCCGTCGTGATTCCGCCCGCGCGCGCCACCTGCCAGCGCGGCACAAACACGTGCGCGGCCGGAAACGGCTCGCCCGGCTCGACCTCGTCCTGAAACGCAAACGCCGCGAAGAAATGCGGCCCGCCGAAAGGTGCCGTCACATCGCCGACCGCGATCGTGTGCGCCAGCGTCTCCTCCACAAAGCGCTGCACCGCGGCAAAGCGTCCGGGGCCGCTCGCGCTCCCGGCCGCGGCGATCTCGGCGCCCGCGATCGCGCTCTCCAGCCCCGGTCGCTCCGTGTAGAAATGCGGCTCGTCCGGCTCGAAGATCGACTCCAGCACCGCCAGCGGATCGAGGGCGTCGACCGCCAGCGAAATGCTGACGAGTTTCATGCGCCCGGCGCGCATCGCCGCCTCCCGGCATTGGGCAAGAAACGCCCGCAATGCATCGGGCGTGGCGTTTTGCGCGGGATTGATCGGCAGGATCGTCATGCGATCTTTCTCTTTCGTCTTTCTCTTCAATCTTTCTCTGCGCAGCAGCCCTGACGAAAGAGAAAGATAAAGAAGGGTGAGAAAGATTACGCCGGCTTCGCCGGCGTCTTGTCAGTCGGTGTCGGCCGCGGAAACAACACCAGCGACGCCGCCACCTTCGATCCGGTGAGGCGTGAGCCCCAGTCGAGTTCGTCGCGCCAGTGAGCCCCCGGCGTGTAGCCGAGCACGGCATTGATCTTCGCCGTCGCGGTCGGCGTCACCTGCTGCATGAGCGCGACGGCGAGGCGGAGCGACTCGGCCATCGTCGCGAGCGACGTGCGCAGCAGGGCCTGATCCCTGGCGTCGGCGGATTTGGCGAGGCGGAAGGGCGCGCGTTTTTCCACGTAGGCGTTGGTCTCGGTGAGAAACACCATCGTGCGCTCCAGCGCCGTGTGAAACTGGAAGCCTTCGCACAGCGGGAGGACTTCGTCGCGCGTCTTCGCCCACAGGGCGTGCAGCGATTTCTCCAGTTCCTCGCTCACCTCGGGCGCGGGCACGACGCCACCGACGTAGCGGGTCGTCATGTTCAGCGTGCGGTTGACGAGGTTGCCGAGGTTGTTGGCCAGTTCGCTGTTGTAGCGCACGAGGAACTGCTCGCGGGTGAACTCGCTGTCCTGCCCCACGTTCATCTCGCGCAGGAGGAAATAGCGGAACGCATCGACGCCGAATTCGTCGACGAGCGCGAGCGGGTTGACGCCGCCGCCGGTGCTCTTGGACATCTTCGCGCCGCTCTGCAGCCACCAGCCATGCACGAGCAGGCCCTGCGGGGGCGGCAGGCCGGCCGCTTTAAGCATGATCGGCCAGTAGACGGCGTGCGGCGGCACGAGGATGTCCTTGCCGATGAGATTCCACGTCGCCGGCCACAGGCCCTTGTCCACGACCGCGGAGTAGTAGTTGAGCAGCGCGTCGAACCACACGTAGGTCACATAACCTTCATCGAACGGCAGCGGGATGCCCCACTCCAGCCGCTCCTTCGGCCGCGAGATGCACAGGTCGTTGAGCGGCTCCTTCAGGAACTCGAGCACCTGTTTCTGCCGGTAGTGCGGGAAGATGAAATCCTGGTTCGCGGTCAGAAACTCGACAAGCCACGGCTGGTATTTCTTCAGTTGGAAGAAATAGTTCGGCTCCACGATCTCCGTGACCTCGCCGAAAATCTCGGGCCACGTGCCGTCGGGGTTGCGATCTTTCTCCTGTAGAAACTGCTCCTGGCGGGTGGAGTAAAAGCCGCGGTATTCGGCGCGGTAGATTTCGCCCTTGTCGAAGAGCTGCTGCAGGATGCCGCGGACGACCTGCTTGTGGCGCGGCTCGGTGGTGCGGATAAAATCGTCGTAACTGACCCCCAGCCGGTCGTAGAGCGCGCGAAACTGCGCGCTGGTTTCATCGACGTAGCGCTGCGGGTCGACGCCCTGCTTGCGCGCACTCGCCTGGACTTTTTGCCCATGTTCGTCCGCTCCCGTCAGGAAATGCACCCGATCGCCCATCTGCCGCCGGAACCGGGCGATGACATCGGTGAGCACTTTTTCGTAGGCGTGGCCCACGTGCGGCGCACCGTTCACGTAGTCGATGGCGGTGGTGATGTAGAAGGACTTCATGGAATGGAGGAAGTTGAGGGTTATGAGCGAAGAGTTGAGAGTCCGAACCACCCGCTGGCGGATCGCCCCCTCAACGCTCAACCCTCAACGCTCAACTGATCGAGCCGGCGAACAAAACGGGCCCGGGGCGAAATGTCGAAAGTTTTGACGCGCCCGCGCCCGCGCGGCAGCCTCCCCTCCTCGCATGAATCCGCTGCCGCGCCTTCTGGCTTACGCCCTGTTTGTCGTGCTGGCGGTGCTGGCGGCACTGCTCGCCACGCCGGCCTGGCGGGGCGCCGCACCCGACCCGGCCGCGCGACGCGAACCCGGGACGTCGGTCGCCGAGTCCGCCGTCAACCCGCCCCCCCGGGCGGCCCGGCTCGCTGCCGCCGTGCCCAAGCTGGCGTTCGCCGTGGCGCTGATCGGTGTCGTGCTGGCCGTCGCCCTGCTGTTCAGCATGAGCCTCCGCGGCGCCCGCGGCACCGAGTCCGGCTCGCCCTTTGTGACCGTGCGTCAGGAGATCGGCACGCTGGCCAGGCTCGCCGAGTCATCGGTGGCCCAGGGCGCGGAGCTGAGCCGCGAGCGCGATGTGCGTCGCCGCGCCGAGGAGGATGCGCAGATGAAGCAGCACCTGCTCTCGCAGTCGCTGGACGAGAAGATCCGCCTCGGTCGCGATCTGCACGACGGCATCATCCAATCGCTCTATGCCGTCGGCCTGACGCTCGAAACCCTCCGCGCCCAGCTGAAGTCCGATCCCGACGCGGCCGAGCGGCGGTTGGAGGAGACTCGCGCGGCGTTGAATGCCACGATCCGCGACGTGCGCGCCTACATCACCGGCCTCGCCCCCGAGAACCTCAAGCGCGCTTCCTTCGGTCAGGCCCTGCGCTCCGTGCTCGGCGAGCTGCGCGCCGGGCGCGAGGTCGAGTTTGCCGTCGAGATCGACGATGAGGCGACCTCGCTGCTCAACGCCGACCAGACCGTGGAGGCGCTCCAGATCGCGCGCGAGGCCGTGAGCAATGCCCTGCGCCACGGCGCGGCCACGCGCGTGGCCGTGCGGGTGCATCAGGGCGATCAGGAAATCGGCCTGCTGGTGCAGGACAACGGCGCGGGTTTCGACGCTTCGACCACGCGCGAGGGGGGGCACGGCCTCCACAACATGCGCGCCCGGGCCGACCGGATCGGCGCGCGGATCAAGCTCACCAGCCAGCCCAGCGAGGGCACGCGCCTCGTGCTCACCGTCCCCGTCCATCCCATCGTATGATCAACTCCACCAAGTCCCGCATCCGCCTCGTGCTCGTGGATGACAGCGAAGTCGTGCGCGTCGGTCTGCGCGCCCTGCTCGGCACCGCCCCCGTCATCGAGGTGGCCGGCGAGGCCGGCGGCGTCGTCTCGGGCGTCGAGTTGTGCCTGCGGGAGCGCCCCGATGTCGCCTTGCTTGATATCCGCCTGCCGGACGGCACGGGTCTCGATGCCTGCCGGCAGATTCTCAAGAAACTGCCGGAGACGCGCATCCTGATCCTGACGTCGGTGGTGGACGACTCACTCGTGGACGAGGCCATCCGGGCCGGCGCCCACGGCTACCTTCTCAAAGAGATCGACGGCCGCGGGCTCGTCCAGGCGATCCAGGAGGTCGCCGCCGGGAAGTCCATTCTCGACCCCGCCATCACGGCCCGGGTGCTGCAACTCGTGAAGTCCGGCCACTCGGGACCCGACGCCCTCGCCTCGCTCTCGCCGCAGGAAAAGCGCGTGCTCGCGCTGATTGCCGGGGGGTGCACGAACAAGGAGGTCGCCGCCCAACTCGGCCTCAGCGAGAAGACCGTGAAGAACTACCTCAGCACGGTTTTCGAAAAACTTCACGTGTCGCGCCGCGCCGAGGCCGCCGTGATCTACGCCCAAGGTTCGCGCTCCGCGAAAACCTAGTGCAGCGCCCCGGAAGAAACGTGACATCGCAACGCCGGGTAGCTCCGTGAGCGAGTGGCTCGCCCGGAAACCACTGGCTCACGCTCGCGGCTGCACTCCACGAAATCTCGGTGTCGCTGCCCTAGGGTTTTCGCGCCGCGACAAACTCCGCCAGCTTCGCCCAGGCGCGGGCGCGATGGCTGAGGGCGTTTTTTTCCGCCTCGCTCATCTCCGCATAGCTCCGCTCGTATCCTTGCGGTTGAAACAGCGGGTCATAGCCGAAGCCGCTGCCGCCGCGCGGTTCGACCAGCAGCGTGCCGTCACAGCGCCCCTCGAATACGTGTTCCTCCCCGGCCGGGCCGCACAGCACGAGCACACAATAGAAATGGGCCCCGCGCCGGCCGGCCGGCACGTCGCGCATCACGCGTGTGAGCTTTTGCAGATTCGCCGCAAAGTCGCCCTGCGGCCCGGCGAAATACGCCGACTCCACGCCCGGTCCGCCGTCCAGGGCATCGACGCACACGCCGCTGTCGTCGGCGAGCGTCCAGGCTCCGGCCGGCAGCTTTGCGCGCAAGGCCAGCGCCTTTTTCCGGGCGTTGCCGACGAACGTCCCCGTGTCCTCCTCGACGCCGGGCATGCCGCCGACCGCGCGGGCCGAGACGATCGCCACGGGTAGTCTGGCCGCATCCGCGAGCGCCTGCAGCTCGGCGACCTTGTGCGCATTACCGGAGGCTAAATACAGTTTCATCGACCAGCATTTTTTCAGGATAGAGGAGGTTGCCGCGCATCATCGCGTCGTCGCCGAACTGATGGTGGCGCACGTCGCTCAACCGCACGGCCTGATCGACGCGCTCGGGGCGCAGGCCGCTGATCGCGCTTTTCGCCTTGTCGTCCGCAAACAGCACCGGTGCGCGGTAGATGAAGAAATAGTCGAGTTGCCGGGCCCGCACCAGTTCGCTCAGGAGCTGCGCTCCGCCCTCGAAATACACCCCCGCGATCCGCTCCTCCGCGCACTTCTTTCTGAAATCGGCGAACGCCACGCGCTGCGTCTCCGACTCGAAGCACCACACCTTGATGCCGAGGTCGCGCAGTTTGCGCACATAGCCGAGCCCGCCATGGGGTGTCGTCACGACGATGGTGCGCTCGCGAAACTCGTCGGTGAAGACCCGCGGCGGGTTCTTGTCCACCACGGTGCGCAGCAGCCCGTCGAACACGAAGCGCCACGGGCACCACTCCGGCTGCCCTTCGCACCGCGCGGTCAGGCGCGGGTTGTCTTTGAGCACCGTCATCGCGCCGACCGCGATGCCGGGGAACAGCCGGCGCCAGCGATGCACGTCCGCCCGCGCCGACTCGTTGGTGATCCACTTTGAGTCGCCCGTGCGGCAGGCGATTTTCCCGTCGAGCGTGATCGCCGCCTTCGCCGCCAGCATGGGTCCGTGTTTCACCCAATGATTGAAAACCAGGTTCAGGTCGGCGCATTCGCGCTCCAGCACCCCGGTGATGACCTCGATGCCGGCCCGGCGCAGCACCTCGAATCCGCGTCCCGCATGTTCCGCAAACGGATCGGTCGCACCCACGACCACGCGTTTGATGCCGGAGGCGATGATGGCGTCCGTGCAGGCGCCGGTGCGACCGGGCGTCGAGCATGGTTCGAGCGTCACATACATGGTTGCCCCGGGCCGCGGGGTCTTGCCGCGGGCGAGCAAGGCGAGGCGTTCGGCATGAGGGCCGCCGTCCTGGGCGTGCGCGCCCTCCGCCACGATGCGGCCTTCCTCGACGATGAGCGCGCCCACCATCGGATTCGGATGCGTGTTGCCCCACTCGCTGCGCGCCAGCTCCAACGCGCGCCGCATGAAGACCTCGGGTTCAGCCGCTGACATAGGGGTTGTTCTCCTTTTCTTCGCCGATGGTCGTCGCCGGGCCGTGGCCGGGATAGACCGCCGTCGCATCCGGCAGCGTGTAGAGCTGCGCGCGGATCGACTGCTCGAGCTGCTCGAAACTTCCGCCCGGCAAGTCCGTCCGTCCGATGCTGCCGGCGAACAACGCGTCACCGACGAACACCGCGCCCGCCCGCGCACAGTAAAATGCCACGTTGCCCGGACAATGTCCCGGCACGTGCCGCACCTCGAACTCCCGCCCCAGCGCCGCGAGCGTGTCGCCCGGTTTCACCCAGCGCTCGATCTTCACCGGTTGCAACCCGAGGCGCTGGCCCATGAAACGTTCCATCATCTGCGGCGACTCGAACATCGCCTGGTCCGCCGCGTGCCCGGTGGTGCGGGCGCCGGAGGCGCGCACCACTTCGTCGCCGCCCTGCATGTGGTCCCAGTGCCCGTGCGTGAGCCACAGTTCAGTGAGCCGGCACTTTTCCGCCGCGAGGATGGGTTCGACGTCGGGCCACACGCTGCCGGGCGCGTCGATCAGCACCGCCTCGCCGCGCTCGGGCGCCGTGAGGAGGTAGGCATTCGTCTGAATCGGTCCGGCTGGCAGGACGTGGAGATTCACGCCCCCAATCCACGCGCTTTCCCGCCGCCCGCAATCGCGAAAAATTTCCCCTTCCACTTTCACGCTTCCCTCACTACCTCACTGCCCGCCTATGCCCACACTCAAGTTTGCCGTTCTCGCCGGAGACTACATCGGACCCGAGGTCATGACCGAGGCCCTGCGCGTGCTCGAGCACGTCGCCCGGCAGGAAAACCTGACGCTGTCCTATACGAAAGCCGACGTCGGCGGCGCCGGCATCGATCATCACGGCAAGGCGCTCCCCGACTCCACGCTCAAAGTCTGCGAGTCGTCCGACGCCATTCTCTTCGGCTCCGTCGGCGGCCCCAAGTGGGAAAAGCTTCCGCCCAAGGAACAGCCCGAGCGCGCCGCCCTTCTCCCGCTGCGCAAACACTTCACGCTCTTCGCCAACATCCGGCCCGGCCTCCTTTATCGCGAGCTCACCGACGCCTCGCCGCTCAAGACCGAGCGGATCCCCGACGGCATCGATATCGTGTGCATCCGCGAACTCACCGGCGGCGTGTATTTCGGCCAGCCCAAGGAAACGAAGACGCTCCCCGATGGCGACGTGCAGGCCGTCGACACCATGGTCTACCGCCGCAGCGAGATCGAGCGCATCCTCACCACCGCGATCGCGACCGCCCGCGCGCGGAAGAAGAAACTCTGCTCCATCGACAAGGCCAACGTCCTCGAGACGTCCGTCCTCTGGCGCAAGACCGCCACCGAGTTCATCGCGAAACACGCGCCCGACCTCACGCTCAGTCACATGTATGTCGACAACGCCGCGATGCAGCTCGCGCGCGACCCGAACCAGTTCGACGTGTTCGTGACCGAAAACATGTTCGGCGACATCCTCTCCGACGAGATGGCCGTCATCTGCGGCTCGCTCGGCATGTTGTCCTCCGCCTCGCTCGGCGCCGGCAAAAATTCCCTCGGCCTCCCCTTCGGCCTCTACGAGCCCGCCGGCGGCACGGCGCCCGACATCGCGGGCAAGGGCATCGCGAATCCCTGCGCGCAGGTCCTCTCCGCAGCACTCATGCTGCGCTACAGCTTCGGTCTTGAAACGATCGCCGCGCGCATCGAGTCCGCGGTGAAGCGCGCCGTCACCGGCGGCACGCGCACCGGCGACATCGCCTTCGGCAAACCGTCCGTCGGCACCAAGGCGATGGCCGACGCGATCATCGCGGCGCTCTGAGCTGACTCGGGCCGCCGAAGGTAGCGGCCGACGTGAGGAGGCCGGCGCCGCGCGCGTTTGTCGTCCACCGAGGTTCGCGCAACGCAGAATGCCAGGCAGCCCGGCGGTTCGGGGAGCGCACCCGTCTCGGGTGCTGGTGTCGGCGTCTCGCCGACACCTCGGAAGTCCTCGGCGAGCCGCCGAGGACAGCCCGCGGGACGCGGGCGCTCCCCGGACCACCGTGCGTCGCAAGATTCTTGCGAGCTTCAGCAGCCTATGACAAATCCCCTGAACGCACGGCGTGTCTGCCTGGTCACCGAGGGTTTCGATGTTGCTGCCTGACCCGATCGCGATTTTGCCCGATGGGCCGCCAAACCACGCGCAGCGGTCGCCAACCGCTGCGCAGCTCTGGCCGGGCGGATGCATTACTCTGGCCGCATGGACCCTGCGATCCTCCGCGCGCTGCGCGCCCGTGCCCCGTTCATTCGCAAACACTGGGACACCTTGCTGCACGTCGAACCCGTCAATGGCCCGCTCGCCAATCCGGACACCCTCGCGCACCTCATCCCCAGCTCGCTGGAGCAGATTTTCCAGGCCCTGTCGCATCCGGTCAAGGTTCACGCCTTGCCCGCCCCGAAGGAGTGTCTGATCGACTGCCACTGCGGCAACAACCCTTACATCGCCTACTTCATCGCCGGCGAACAGGCGTTGGTGGAGGCGCTCGTCCTCGTGCAGGTCGGCCTTCCGCAGATTGCCCGGACCGGCCACGATCTCGCGGAAGTGCAGTTCGTCGTGCGCCACCTGGCCCGGGACGAGATCGACGGATTCTGCGGGATTTGCGTGCATCGCGGCACGGCACGCGGCTGCCGCCACGCGCTCGCGGCCGGCTGAATGGCCGGAACGCCGCACGCCCACTCGCGCCCCCCGGACCACCGGTCACTGGCGCATTTCCTTAGGCGCGAATCCGTAGATCACCGGATCGCGCCGGGCGCGCGTTCATGGCAGACTGCACCCGTGCCAACGGGCCTCGCCCGACCAAGGCGGAACCCCGGCGCACTCCGCCGCTATGAATGCCAACTCTTCGCCCCTGACCTACTTCGCCCCCGCGGCGCGCCGTTCGGCTGCGGAAATCGCCGACCAAGTTGCAGCCCTCACCGCGGACTTCGACGGCCTGCGTCCCCTGCTGGATTCCATCCCCGGCGCCGTCATCGTGCTCAACCCCGAGCGGCAGATTCTCGCCGGCAACCAGGCCTTCCGGCAGTTCGCCGACGGGTTGGGCCGGAGCACGTGCGAGGGGCTGCGCTTTGGCGAATTTCTCTCATGCCACCGGACATTGACCGCCCCCTCCGGTTGCGGGACCAGCGAAGCCTGCCGCCTGTGCGGCGCCATTCAGGCGATGCTCGGCGCACTGACGGGGCAACGCACCGAGCGGGAGTGCCGGATCGCGACGCGGGACGGCGATGCCTTTGATTTCCGCGTGACCGCGAGCCCCTTCGTCTGGGGCGGCCGCTCCTACCTCCTGGTCGCCGTCAACGACCTCAGCGACCAGAAGCGTCGCCAAGTGCTCGAGCAGGCCTTTTTCCACGATGTGCTCAACGCCGCCACCAGCCTGGCGGGCCTCGCCGCGGTCCTGCGGAACGAGCCGGCGCTGTGCTACGATTTGAAGGACGATCTGGCGGCGGGCGCCGAGGCGCTGATCAGCGAGATCACCGGCCAGCGCATGCTGCGGGCGGCCGAGCATGACGAATTGCTGGTGCGGCCCGCCACCGTCGGCGTAACCGAGGTGCTGCACACCGTGCGCGGACTCCACCGCAATCATCCCGCCGGTGCCGGCAAACAGGTCGAAATCGAATGCGCCGCCGGCGAGGCGACCGTCACGACCGATCCTGCGATCCTGCAGCGCGTGCTCGGCGACATGCTAAAGAACGCGCTCGAAGCCAGCCGCTCCGGCGACACGGTGTGGCTGGGAGCCGACCTCACCACCGAGACCGTCATCTTTTGGTGTCACAACGAAGGCCGGATTCCGGCCGAGGCCGCTTTTCAAGTTTTCCAGCGCAGCTTCTCCACCAAGGGCCCCGGGCGCGGCATCGGCACCTACAGCCTCAAGCTCCTCGGCGAGCGATTCCTCGGCGGTCAGGTCGCCTTCTCGACCTCGGCGGAAGACGGCACCCGCTTCACGCTGACCCTCCGCCGCCGGTGAGCCCCCGGCGTTCCGGTCTGGCTTCGCAACCCTACTGAGGCCCGCACAATTGAGTGACACACGGTGGTTCAGGGAGCGCCCGCGTTCCGCGGGCTGTCCTCGGCGTCTCGCCGAGGATTTCGGAGGTGTCGGCGAGACGCCGGCACCAGCACCCGAGACGGGTGCGCTCCCCGAACCACCGAACTTTTGGTCACCCTATTTCGCGAGACTCAGTAGGTCAGCTCGCTGACGAGTCCGGTCGCAAACCGGACCTACCGCCCGGCCACGCTGCCTTCGCCATCGGCGGTCGACGGGAGGTTTTCGCTCAGCGCCGCCGCCACCGCCTCCAGCAACTCGGTCGCCCCGCACGGTTTCGCGAGCACGGCGGCGACGCTCAACTGTTCGATTTCGGCGTGTTTGGCGTCTGACGCCATGCCGGTGGTGACGATGATGGGTGTGCCGGGCCGCAACTTCCGGATCTCCTGGATCAGCGTCACGCCATTCATCACCGGCATCATAACGTCGGTGAGCGCCACCTTGATCTCGTCGCCGCGCAGGCGGAACAGCGCCAACGCTTCGTCCCCGCGCGACGCGATCACCACCCGGTAGCCCTGCCGTTCGAGCACGACGCGCGTCGCCTCGCGGATGTTGGGTTCGTCATCGACCACCAGGATGAGTTCATCGTGGCCGCGGGCCGGTTCGGTGAGCATGGCGCTCGGCGGCACCGGCAGTTCCGTCGGCGCGGCCGGGAGGAACACACGGAAAGTCGCCCCGCGGCCCACTTCACTCTCCACTTCCACGAAGCCGCCGTGGCTGCGCACGATGCCGATCACCGTCGACAGGCCGAGGCCCGTGCCCTTGCCCGGCTCCTTGGTCGTGAAGAACGGATCGAAGATGCGCTCGAGGATGGTGGACGGGATGCCGTGCCCCGTGTCCTGCACCGAAATGACGACGAACGGTCCGACGGCGACGGGCGGGTGCCGGCGGGCCTGCTCCGCGTCGATCATCGTATTGCGGACGGTCAGCGTCAGGGTGCCGCCGCCGGGCATCGCATCGCGGGCGTTCACACACAGGTTGAGCAACACCTGGTGAAGCTGGGTGGCGTCGCCGAGCACGAGCAGGACGTTGGACGCCACGTCGAAGACCGGCGTGATCTCGCGCGGAAACGTCTCCATCACGATCGCGCGCATGTCTTTCAACAGGTGGCGCACTTGGATCGGCACGCGTTCGCCGCCGCTCCCGCGGCTGAAGGTCAGCAATTGCTTCACAATGTCCGCCCCGCGCCGCGCGCTCTGCTCGATCAGCACGAGGATGTTGCGGTCGGACTCCGCCGGGAGCGATTCGCGCAGCAGCGCGGGCGCCATCAACATGGGCGCGAGGATGTTGTTCAGATCGTGCGCGATGCCGCTCGAAAGCGCGCCGATCGCCTCCAGCCGCTGGCTGCGCCGCAGTTGCTCCTCGAGGCTGCGCCGCTCGGTGATATCCTCCTTGACCGCGACGAAGTGCGCGATGCGTCCCGCATCGTCCAGCACCGGCGAAACCGACACATGCTCCCAAACCTGTTCGCCGTCCTTCCGCCGGTTGCACAGTTCGCCGTGCCACTCGCGGCCGGCGGTGATGGTCGCCCAGAGACTCTCGTAGGTCTCCGGCGGGGTTCGTCCTGACTTCAAGATGCGGGGATTCTTTCCGAGCACTTCGTCGCGCGCATAGCCGCTCACCTCGGTGAAGCGCGGGTTCACATATTCGATGTGGCCCTGCGGATCGGTGATGACGATCGACACCGGGCTCTGCTCGATGGCCCGGGACAGGATGCGCGCCGCCTGCTCGCTGCGGCGCAGCGATTCGGCGGCATGCCGGCGAGCGGTCAGATCGTGGATGACCATCGTGCCGCGCATGCCTTCGGCGGTGGCGAACACATGCGACGCCACGTCACCCTCGAATCGCGTGCCGTCGCCCCGCACCAGTGTGAGCTGGCCCTTGGCCCGGCCAAGGCGCCGTCGTTCGCGCAGCAGCTCCGCCGACCGCGGATCATCCGGCGCCATCAGCCGGTCGCTCTCCGCCCGGCAGAGGCCCTCCTCGCTCAACCGGAACATCCGGCACGCCGCCGCATTCGCCGCCAGCACGCGGTCGGTGTTCGGGTCGGTCAACAGGAGGCCATCGAGACTGTTTTCGAACATCGCCCGGAAACGCGCTTCGCTGTTGCGCAGAGCGGCCTCCGCCGTGTGCTGGCGCGTGTAGTCGACCGTCACGCCCTGCACGATGGTCGTCTGTCCCGTTTCGCCCTTCCGGGCGAAAATCCTCGTGTGCAGAAAGCCGGGCGCGCCATCGCCGAACTTCACCTGGTGCTGGAACTCCCGCACGTAGGTCGGCCCTTGGGCCGCCCGCGCCCGTTCGATTTCCGCATCGAGCAACCCCGCGTCCTCGGCCGCCATGAAGCCGCTGACAAAGCGCTCCGCCGTCATCTCGTAGCCTCCCTCGCGCTGCGCCGTCGTGCGCAGCACGCGGTAAAGGTGGTCGTTGCAGCGGAGCTTGCGCGTCATCAGATCGAATTCCCAGTGTCCCGCCGTCACCAGGTGCAGGGCGGCTGAGAGCTGCGCTTCACGCGTCGCCAGAGCCTCGCTCGCTGCCCGGCGCGCCTCCCACTCCGTCCGCACCTGCCGGAGCTGCGTGCGGAGCGCGCCGTAGAAGAGCATCGCGGTTACGGCGATGAAGCCCCAGCCCTTGGCGATCGACACCCATTCGAATATCTTTCGATCGGAAATCAGGGAGGTGAGCAGCGTGTCCGAAAACAGAATCCACAGCGCACCGAGGATCGCGTAACCCAGCGACACGCGCAGGGCCATGCGATCCACGCTTTCGCCAATGGTCTTGCCCGCCACGTTTGCCGGCGGCACCGGTTCGGCGTTTGGGCGGGTCGAGTCGACGTCGACGCTGTTCATGCGTTCATGCAAGTGGGGTGCGGCGGAAGTATGGGAGTTTCCTTGGTCCCGGACTAGGCATCAGGAGTCGAACTTCACGCATTTCTTGGCTCGGGAGCCACACCACTCCGGAACGCGGATCGGCGCCGCACGGCTTTCCGGTTTGGTGTCGTAACTGTAGGCCAGCGCGCTGGCGAGCGCGGGGACGATTGGTGCATTCACACCGCAAAGCTGTGATCAGCGCCGGGCTTGTCGCAGTGGGCGGCCTCGACGTTCGAATTCCCCACTTGCCAGCCCTGCCCGGCCCCTCTGTCCTCTCGCTTTTCGCCACTGAAAATGACCTCCGCCGACATCCGCCAGTCGTTCCTCGATTTCTTCGCGCAGCAGGGCCACACGATCGTTCCCTCATCCTCGCTCCTGCCCGACTCGCCCGGACTCCTCTTCACGAACGCCGGCATGAACCAGTTCGTGCCCATCTTCCTCGGCGACCGCGCGCCCGACGTCTCCAAGTGGGCCGGTGTCCGCCCGTCCAAGGACACCCGCGCCGCCGACACCCAGAAATGCATCCGCGCCGGCGGCAAACACAACGACCTCGAAGACGTCGGCTTCGATACCTACCATCACACGATGTTCGAGATGCTGGGCAACTGGTCCTTCGGCGACTACTTCAAGCAGGAGTCGATCACCTGGGGCTGGGAACTCATCACCAAGGTCTGGGGCATCCCGCCGAAGCGCCTCTTCGCGACGATCTACAACCCCGACAAAGCCAAGGGCGACCCCTCCGAACGCGATCAAGAAGCCTACGACATCTGGGCCACCATCTTTCGCCAGGAAGGCCTCGATCCCGCCGTTCACATCGTCAACGGCAACAAGAAGGACAATTTCTGGATGATGGGCGACACCGGCCCCTGCGGCCCGTGCTCGGAAATCCACTTCAACCTCCTGCCGAGCGACGACGAGGCCGAGGGCCGCAAACTCGTCAACGCCTCCAGCCCGCGTTGCATCGAAATCTGGAATCACGTTTTCATCCAGTTCAACGCCAACGCCGACGGCACCTTCGCCCCGCTCGCCGCGAAGCACGTCGACACCGGCATGGGCTTCGAACGCGTCGCCGGCATCCACGCCACGACCGGTGGCTTCAAGGATTTTTCCAAGGACCCGTCAAACTACGCCGCCGACGTCTTCGCCCCGCTCTTCAAGAAAGTCGCCGAGCTCTCCGGCAAGACCTA
The DNA here is from genome assembly GCA_016235555.1 of Verrucomicrobiota bacterium. Classification (GTDB taxonomy): domain Bacteria; phylum Verrucomicrobiota; class Verrucomicrobiia; order Opitutales; family Opitutaceae; genus JACRKC01. The sequence continues at coordinate 6,226 of JACRKC010000073.1, read as the reverse complement.
CCAAGCCACGGTCCCGACCAAACGCGAAGGCCTGACCGAACAGGAGAACATCGATGTCGCCTTCCGCGTGCTCGCCGACCACGCGCGCTGCGTGAGCTGCGCGATCGCCGACGGCATCCTCCCCGGCAACGAAGGCCGCAACTACGTCATCCGCCGCATCCTGCGCCGCGGGATTCTCTACGGCACCAAACTCGGCCTGAAGACCGGCTTTTTTGAACAACTCGTCACGCCCGTCGTCGAGTCGCTCGGCGCCGTCTTCCCCGAACTGAAGGCGCAGCAGACGATCGTTCAGCGGGTGATCAAGAGTGAGGAGGAGAGCTTCGGACGAACGCTCGAAAAAGGCCTCAGCCAGTTTCAATTCGCGCTCGAACTAAATCCGAATACAAAAGTCCTCGCTGGAGCACAGGCGTTCCTGCTCTACGATACCTACGGCTTCCCGCTCGACATGACGCAGCTCCTCGCGACCGAGCGCGGGCTCACGGTCGACACGGCTGGCTTCGAAGCGGAGATGGAAAAGCAGCGCGAACGCGGCCGCGCTGCCCAGAAGAAAGAAATCATCGTCGCAGCCACTGAAGGCGAAGCCACCGACCAGAAGCCCACAAACTTCATCGGCTACGGCCAGCTCACCGCTGAGGCCACGCTCATCGACGTGGTCAAGGCCGACAAAGACGTGTTCTTCGTCTTCGACCAGACGCCGCTTTACGCCGAGATGGGCGGTCAGGCCGGCGATCACGGCGCTGCGCGCATCGGCAGTCAGAACTTCGCCATCGTCGACGTCGTGAAGGACAAGGCCGGCCGCCACCTGCACAAGCTCGCCCCCGCCTGTGCGCTGGATGTCTCAACTCTCAACTCTCAACCCTCAACTTCCCTCATCGGCCAGCGCGCCCAGATCGGCGTCTCGCCGCTCACGCGCCGCGCGATCTCGCGCCACCACACCGCCGCGCACCTCGTGCACTGGGCGCTGCGCAAGGTCCTCGGCACGCATGTCCGCCAGGCCGGCACCTCGAAAACGAAGGAGCGCCTGCGTTTCGACTTCCTGCATTTCGAGCAGGTGAAGCCCGAACAACTCCGCGAGATCGAACATCTCGTGAACGAGAAGGTCCTCGACAACGCCACCGTCGCCTACGCCGAGGTGCCCTACGCCGACGTGAAGGGCCGCGCCGATGTGCTCCAGTTCTTCGGCGACAAATACGGCGACCGCGTGCGCGTCGTCCAGATCGGCGGCGAACCCGCGAAGCTCAACGGTTACTCGATGGAACTCTGCGGCGGCACGCACACCGCGACCACCGGCGAAATCGGCATCATTCGTTTCGTGGCCGAGATGGCCATCGCCGCGGGCACGCGCCGCATCGAAGCGGTCGCCGGCCAGCCCGCGTTCGACCTCGTGGAGGATCACGAAGCCGCGCTCAAAACTGTCGGCGCCAAGCTCAACGCCGGCCCGCTCGATGTTGCCCAGAAACTCGACGCGCTCCTCACGCACAAGGCCGAGCTCGAAAAGAAGCTCAAGGCCTTCGAGCAAAAAGCCGCCGCCGGCCTCGCCGACGACCTCGCGTCGAAGGCGACCGTGCGCGACGGCCTCAAGTTCGTCTCCGCGGTCGTCACCGCCGACGCCCCTGATGCGTTGCGCGCCCTCGGCTCGCAGGTCGTGGCCAAGCTCGGCGAAGGTGTCGTGCAACTCGGCGCCTCGTTCGGCGACAAAGCGACCGTGGTTGCGTTCTGCTCGCCCGCGGCGATCAAGGCCGGCCACCAAGCCGGCAAGATCGTCCAGGCTCTCAGCGCGCAACTCGGGGGCAAAGGCGGTGGCAAACCCGACTTCGCCATGGGTGGCGGCAAAGACGTCACGAAGCTCGCTGAGGTATTGAGGTAGGGCGGACGATCCCTGATTCACCGTCGCCCGTCCGCGACCTCGCCCCGGCCGGCCCCCCTGCCATGACCTACATCGTCGTCAAAGCCATCCACCTGGTCGGCGTCGTGTGCTGGTTCGCCGGGCTGTTCTATATCGTGCGGTTGTTCATCTACCACACGGAGGCGCTCGACGAGCCGTCGCCGAAGCGCGAGATCCTGACCGACCAGTTCAAGATCATGGCGCGCCGGCTGTGGCTGGGTATCACCGTGCCCGCGATGTTTCTCACGGCCGGCAGCGGTGCGTGGCTCCTCACCTCTCACTCGATCGCGCAGAGCCCGTGGCTCCATTTCAAACTCGCGTTGCTCGCGCTGCTGTTCGCCTACCATTTTCACTGCGGCTGGATCGGCCAGCAACTCGCCCGCGACGCGCGTCCGTTCACGGCGAAACAACTCCGCGCCTACAACGAGGTGGCGACGGTGTTGCTCGTCGGCATCGTGTTCGCCGCGGTCAGCAAGACCGTCTCGGTCGCGCTGTGGGCGCTGGGCGGCCTGGCTTTGCTGTTTGTCGTGCTCGTGGTGTTTCTGCTAAAGAAACTTCAGGGCAAATCCTGAACATGAATCACGCCGCCATCATTCACGACATCGCTGCGCAGGCCGACGACTTCCTCGCCGACGCCCAGGACCGCCGGCAGGGCCGCGCCGGTGTCGAGGAGTTTGTCACGCTGGAGCATCCGGCCCTCAGCCCGGTTGAGCGGAAGAAAGTCGTCGATGGGGTGATGGCCGTGCTCGAGGAGGAGGACTTCTTCGGCACGGAGTTCGTGGGCGACCCGTTCGCCGACGATGCCACGGAGAACGAGGACTAGCCCGCCGCGCATGTCCGCCCCCGCCCTCGCCTGCCTGCTGGCATTCGATCCGAGCAACCGCCTCGCCGTGCGCAAACTCGGCTCCAAGGCCGGCCTCGCGTTCACCGGCACCGATCCCGCGATGGCGACGGCGCGCCTCGAAGGTGCGTTTCGCGACCACACGGCGCCCGCGGAGTATTTTTCCACCGATGCGGGCGGGCGCAGCTACCGGGTGTTTTTCGCGCAGGTCGCCGGCGTGCCTGCCGACGCCGAGATCGAATTCTGGTCCATCGAAAAACTGGCCGCCCAACCGGCCGCGCTTGCGCCATCGCTCGCCGCCCTCGTCGCGGCGCTCGAACCGCATCTGGTCGAGATTCCCTACCTGCACCTCGGGGAAAATGATTTCATCTACAAATTCCGCCCGGCCGCCGAGCGCAACACCGCCATCTACGCGCAGGACGAAGCCTCGCGGGCGCTTTACCAATCGCAGCTCTGCGCCGCGATCAAGACGCTCGCCCGCCAGCTGGAGCGCAGCGCCTCCGCGCCGGTCGCACTCGATTTCGGCGCCGTGCGCTACTCGATTCCGAGCCATTTCGGTTTTTGCCTCGGAGTGAAGAATGCGATCGAGCGCGCCTACGAGACCCTCGCCGAGAATCCCGGCCGGCGTGTGTTCATGCTCTCGGAGCTGATCCACAATCCGTTCGTCAACGAGGATCTCCTGCGCCGCGGCCTCCGCTACCTGCAGACCGACAAGGGCGCGCCCTACACGGTGGACGGCACGCCGGGCGCGCCGGCGCTCTGGGACACGCTCACGCCCGACGACATCGTGATCATCCCGGCCTTCGGCGCGACCGATGACGACAAGCGCCGCCTCGTCCGCAAGGGCATCGCGGTCTGCCAATACGACGCGACCTGCATGCTCGTGGAGAAAGTCTGGAAGGCCGCCCGCGCCTACGGCCGGGAAGGCTACACGGTCGTCATCCACGGCAAGCACGAGCACGAGGAGACGAAAGCGACTTTTTCCAACACGCGCCGCCACGCGCCCGCCGTGATCGTGCGCAACCTCGACGAGACGCGCCGGCTCGGCGAACTCATCGCCAGCGACGATCCGGTCGCGCGCGCGCGGTTCTACGAGATGTTTGCCGGCCGCTTCTCGCCCGGTTTCGACGTCACCCGCCACCTCGATCGCGTGGCGGTCGTGAATCAAACCACGCTCCTGATGAACGACACCGTCGCCATCATCGAACACCTGCGTTCGGTGTATCAGGGAAAGTTCGGCGACGACACCCGGGTGGGCGGCACGAGCCGGCGCGACACGCTGTGCTACGCCACGCAGGTCAATCAGGACGCGCTCAGCCGCGCGCTCGCCGAGCCGCTCGACGCCGCCTTCGTGATCGGCGGAAAAAATTCCTCGAACACCTACCAACTGTTCCGGCTGTGCGAGCAGCGGCTCGGCACCAAAGCGTTCTTCATCCAGAGCGAGGCCAGCATCCGCTCGAGCGAAGCCGTCGAACACTATCTCTATGTGGGCGGCGGCACCGGCCGCACGGAACTGCGTCCGCTTTGGTCCAGTGGCACGAATCTCCCGAACCGTGATGGCACGACGCACGGGTCGGGAGACGCGTGCCACGCCCCGAAACGCGTGCTGGTGACCGGCGGCGCGAGTTGCCCCGATGGCATCATCCAGCAGGTGATCGCGCGCATCAATTCGTTCTTCCCCGCCGACCAGCTCCGCCCCGTGGACGACGTGTTACGCGCCCTCGGCAGCGGCGCCTGACTTGAGTTCGCGCTTCGTCTGCATCACGAGCCAGCCCCAGAAAACGGTGCAGACAACCAGGGAGACCGGCAAAACCCACAGCACGGCGCGTTGCAGATTGCCCCACTGATCGGAGAAGCGGCCCACGATGCGGGGCGACCACACGTCCCCGAACATGTGGATCGCAAAGATCGAGGCGGCCATCGCGCTCGCCCGCATTGTGACCGGCACCGTTTCGAGGATGAGCGTGTTCACCGGCCCGGTCGCGAGGAAGATGAGGAACATCGACACGGCCAGCGCCACCTTCGACACCAGCAGGTCCGGCACCGAAAAGGCGAAAAACGCCACCGGCGCCGAGGCCAGCGAACTCAGGGCCAGCACCCACACGTAGCCCGTGCCGGTGCGCCGTTCCCACCGCGTCGCGGCGTAGCCGCCCGCGATCGTCGCCACCAATCCGGTCCCGGCCAGCGTCAGCCCGAAGAAATGATTCGCGGCCTCGTTGTCGAGGTGGTGCACGCGGTGGAGAAACACCGCGGCCCACGCGGCGAACCCGCCCACGGCGAACGTCTGCGCCGCGTAGCCGGCCACCACGAGCACGTAGCGCGGAATTTTGCCGAGTTCGAGATACACCCGCCACCCGCTGGCTGACGGCGCCGCCGCCGGCGCATCGGCCTCCGCCGCCCCGCGGGGCGGTTCGCGCAGGAGGAACATCAGGAACGCCAGCAACAATCCCGGATAGCCCACCCACAGGAACGCCGCCCGCCACCCGTGGTGCGCCGCCACGCTGCCGCCGATGATGTAGCCGAGCGCCGAGCCCACCGGGATCGCCAGGTAGAAGATCGAGATCGCGTTGTTGCGCGACGCGCGCGGAAACAAGTCCGCGATCCACCCCGGGCTGATCGTGCCGAAGCTCGCTTCACCGAAGCCCACCAGCACGCGGAAGATCAGCAGCGAGCCAAATGTGCCCACGTGCCCCGACATCAGCGTGCCCACGCTCCACACGAACACCCCGGCCGCGACCAGCCAGCGCCGCGGCATGCGGTCGCCGAGATAGCCGAAAAGCGGCGACGTGAGAAAATAGCCCCAGATGAACGCGCTCTGCAGCGTGCCCAGCTGCTCGTCGGTCAGGTGCAACTCATCCTTCAGCGGAGTGAACACGGCGGCGAGCACCCACCGGTCGATGTAGTCGAGCAGGTTGAGCCCGGTCAGCAGGGCGAGCGACGCGATCGGCCAGAGGGGTTTCGAGTCGTTGGGCTTCACGCCCGCCGAGCAAAGCGTCCGCGGTTTTCCGTGGGAAGCCAGAAAACGGCGGGCGCCGGGTCGCAGCATGGCCTTCCGGTTTGGTTTCGTGACTGCAGGTCAGCTCGCTTGCGAGCACGGTCTGGCGCGCGCCAGCGCGCTGGCCTACGCGGGAACAATTTGTGCAGTCACACCGGAAAGCCGTGCCGGTCGCGGGCGCGGATCAGAATCTGCCCACGTAGTGAGCATAGCCAACCGTCTCCTCACCGACCCCGACCTTATGCCAACGTCACCTTGCCTCGGACTGTAGGCCCGGCCGGTGGCCGGGCTGCCTGCCCAGCGGGTGGGCCTTGCAGCTACCAGGCCGCGCCACGTCGCGTTTCCTTCTCGTTGGGTCCGAGACCGCGAAGCTTGCTTCGCCTTGATTGGGTAGCGGCGAGCGCCAGCGAGTCGAAGAGCGTCGGCTCGCAGGCGCTCGCCGCGACGCGCGGTGGGTGAAAACGGCATCACAGGTTTGGTCAAATGCCCCGGGGATTTTAATTTT
>JACRKC010000072.1 GCA_016235555.1 Verrucomicrobiota bacterium | reverse complement strand
CGCCGGCGGCTAAACCGCCCGGGGGGGGGGGGCTACCCCGCCCTCCAGCCGGTCAAATATCCGACCGCGTCAGCCATCGGAAGGAGACCACCTTGAAGCGGCGGCCGTAAGTCTGGTTGAGAGCGCTGACAAGCGCGGCCGGGGCAACTTCCGCAGCATCACCAGTCGCAGCGCTGGGGTCGAAATACTCCGGCAGGCGCTGGACGACGGCTTCGCACCACGCGCGGCCCTCCGTGGTGTTGGTCATCGGATTCACCGCCTCGCCATACGCGCGCACCACAAACGTGTCGGAGCGCGCGAACAGCACCGGGGCCAGCGCCGTCATGATGTCGGCCTGGGTGAGATACTGGGAACTGAACTCGATGGGGTTACCACTGGCATCAACATTGATTTGGCCTCCCGCATTGTCGGCGTCGATGATCGCCTGTTCGATCAGGCTGGGGTTTCCAGGAGAAGATGGAGCAAGGAACTCCTCAAGCGATAGGAATGGACCGCTGGCTATGTGACGAGCCTTCACGGCCTCAGCGATCTTGGCCGCCAGAAGTGTCACTTGCGCGCCAGTCAGTTTTCGTAGTCCCGTGCGAAACAGGTGCGTGTTGGCCGCCGAGGGCGGATCGGGATCAAGCGGCGCCTTCACAGTGCTGGCAGCGTAAGTAACGGATCCTTTTGGATCGCTGACCTTATATGTCTCCTGGGCCGACTGTGAAAAACGGGAAAACAACGCGTCTCCGTTGGCAGGATCGGTCTGCTGAGACTCGGTGTCGGCTGCTGCGCGGGGCAGGTCTTTGGGATTGTCGTCGTTGGCTGTGCCGGAGGCAAACTCGGCAGCGAGAAACTTCACAGGGGATGCGGTCACCAAGCGCGTGCTTCGCAATAGCGCCGCCCAAGCAGCCATACTCGTAGAATTGATATTAAATGCGCCACCCTGCAGGAGGAGACGCGACGAGTGGGCGCTGGTGGTCCCCTGCAAATCGGAAAGCGTAGCAGGCAGATTCGTGATCGGATCGCGCAGAACCCTTATCAAGGGGTTCGGCAGCAGCAGCGCATTGTTTACCGTCATTGGCTCTACTCCTGTTGAGAGACCGGAAAAAAAGAAGCGATCAAACAGTTCGGAAGCCGGAATCCCGTTTAGCTGAGCGCCACCGATGCCTGAATTCCCAATCGCAAAAGGGCGCTCTCCGCTAATTCCTAAATGCTGTAGCTGACCGACTGACAGCAGCGGTGCTCGTGGAAGCTCGAAAACAGGTGTATCTCCGTCAAAGGAAGTTTCGTTTGGTGCCCGGTCGAGCAGCCGATCCGGATAAGAAGCATCGAATGTTGTCGTCCTCGTCTGCACCAAGAGTGCGGGGTTTGGCCGTCCATCCGGTCCGATCCCGAAGCCTGGTGCCACATACCCCCGAGAGGGAAAGGGTGACTGTCGTGGGTCGCGCCCTGCCGCACGAAGCCAAGGTTCAGTTTCTCCCACCGGAATCTCCGGGCCTTCCGGCAGACGAAAGATAAAAGCAAAGTCCAGCAACTGGTCATTCGTGTCCAGTCGCGTTTGGTCAGTTTCGAACTCGGCAAAGGCAGGCGACTCAAACTCCGCGAGTTTTTCGCCGGTTGATGCGCGAAGCAACTCTATGACCAGAATGGTCGGCGACCCTACTCGGCACCAACGGGTCACGCGCGCGGCGGACGTCGAAACAGGTAGGGGTGGCTCGGGAGTCACCCGCACGATTCCTGATCCTGGCTGGGCGGCAGCCCTCTCGTAAAAAGCCATCGGTTTCCCGCGACCGTTTGCCGCATCCGCGGTATTTGACTCCGCCGCCCAACTATAAACCCGGCCAGGCAACCACGACGAGCGGTCGTCATTTTTTGCATCGGGAGTGAACGGGAGATAGAGCTTTAGAGGCCCGCCACTCGCTTGGTCGGCCATCACGGCCTCCAGGTCGACGTGCTGATGGTTGATCGAAACCGAGTCATGCACGTTGACTCGATTGGGCAATCCTCTGACCACGATTTGCAGATCCTCCGGAACGAACGCAGATGTATAGGGATTCCACAGCCCGACTACGCACCGCGCGCTGACTTCGAGGGCCGCGGCAGTCGGATTGTTGCGCACACTAAAACTCAGGCCGAAAAAACTCAGCACAGGCGCAATGCGATAAGACGAAGACTCGCCCCGCAGCACGTAACGGCGACGAATCGGATCGTCGCCATAATTCTGCAACATTGCAGGAAACGGTGAATCCGCATCGTCCGCGAATGTAATGGACGCCGTCTGACCAGGCTTAGCGCTCCTACTCGGCACTTCCATGTAGTCCTGATAATTGGCCCATGCTGAAAACGCCTGGCCGAGCAAATCGGGCTGGATTGATAGATCCTGGCGGAGACCGCCAAGTTTGGTGTTGGCGAAGACGGCAAAGTTATTGGGAGACCATGCAGCGAAATTCCGTTGTAGTGTCGCAAGGCCGACCGCTGTAGGTGTGCTGGCCGTGTTCTTGAGAAACGCAATTTGGCTTGTCGCGACAATTCGTGAGACCAAGGTCGCGTTGCTGGTGCTCCCTCCCGTCGTGTCACGCGGTTCGAATTCCGGTGCACTGGTCGTCGTATTGATCGCTCCGGCACCGAGCGCGATTTGTTGGCGAATCCGGGAACGGATCTCAGCGGAAGAAAAGGGATCACTAGGGTTTGAGCTGTAGTTGGCCGCGACTGTGGTTGGATCGCCAATCGCGACTGGCGCCTTCACTCCCTGGTCGCCCACCCACCAGCCGTAGCGGCCGACCACCGCGGGCGCGGCGGTCGCGGCGATGCCCGGGACTCCCGCGGTGCGGATGTCCTGCAATGGAACGGAAATGAATTCGTTGGTGTTGCCGTTGCCTGCCGTGCGCGCGCCGACCAGCTGCACCGTGTTCCCGCTGAGGGCGCCGGGGGCGATCGCGAGCGGATTGACCGGCGTGCCGTCGGCGTTGAGCGGTTCGTTGCCGCTCACCAGCCAGGTCAACGGCGTGAGCGGGTCGCCGTCGGGATCCGCCGTGGCATCCGTCGTCCAGACCCCGGTGAAACGGCGCGTGTTGGCCCCGCCACCGAAGGCCTCGGCGGTCGCGGTGACGCGTTGATCCGGGCCGGCGTGTTTCTGGAGCTGGCCGACGGCGACGTTGAGGGCGAACAGCGCATTTTCCCGGGCTTGGGCCTGGCGCTGGGTGTTGCCGGCGATGGCGGTTTCGATGCGTGTGTAGGCGGCCAGACCGATCAAAAGGAGGACCACGAACGCGAGGAGCGTGACGGTGATCAGCAAGGCGAAGCCGCGCTGCGCGTTGCCTCGCTCTGCTGAGACCAAGGACCAAGGACCCAGGACCAAGGACTTCGGCGAAACGCTCACGCGTTCCGCTACGGCGTGGGACGCGCGCAGCAGGGTGGTCTTCGGGCCCTGATCGTTGGCCTCTGATCTCCGGTCCCTCATCATAGCGATTTCGCGTTGATCACGATGCGCCGGGTGAACACGCGGGAGTTTTCGGTCGCGACGCCCCACCACCAGGCTTGCGCGTTGCCGTTGTATTTCTGGGGCGCGACGAGCGCGGGCGTCTGGTTGCGCTCGAGATTGGCGATGAGCGCGGCGCCTTCGTCGGTGAGGATGCGCACCATCACGTCGATCACGTCGGGGACGATCTGGTTGTAGTTCGCGGCGGTCGGCGCCGTGCCGGACGGCAGCGTCGGGAAATAGCGTGAATTGGCCGTGCCGCCCGGGCGGCCGGTGGCGTCGGCCGGAAACACGAGGCGGAGGCCGCCGGGCTGCGCCGCATCGCGCACGTAGCAACGGAGGCCGAAGTCGATCACGTTGTCGGCGATCACCGAATCGAGGTTGCGCCCGCCGGCGCCGGTGTTGGAGCCGGGCACCTGGATGCTGCGCGGATCGCCGGTCTGCGAGCCGTCGTTGGTGGAACTGGTGCTGGTCGTGTAGGCGGCGGCGCGGATGTTGTAGCCGGATTCGAGCATACCCGGGCGCCCGCTCACCGTCGAGGGACGCGCCATGGAGCGGTGCAACAGGTAGCCCTGGCTCGTCGTATTCGACGGGTTGGTCGCGGCGTAGCGGCGGATGATCTGGTAGCCGACCGCGACGGGCGCGGAGGCGGTGTTGAGGGAGGTCGCGGTGCTGGTTGCGTCGTTGCCGCCGCGACGCGTGGTGAAGAAACGCAGCCAGACACCCGCCATGCCGAAACGGCAATCCGTGATGTTCGACAGATTCAGGATGACGGAGCCGTTGGCGCCCGTGCCGGTGGGCTTGGGATTGCGCGCGGCGGCGATCCACAGGTTGCCGGCGTTGGAGGTGCGGTCGACGATCTCGGCGGCAAACGGCACGGTGGCGGAGCCGTCGTCGCGGAAGATGGCGCCTTGGAGATCGAGTTGGAGCTGGTCGAGGATGAGCCGCGCCTGCGCGTCGGCTCCAAGACGGCCGCTGGCTTTTTTCCACGTCGTGGCGACATTGCCGATGATCACGGCGACAAATGCCGCCAGCACGGCGGTGATGGAGGCGGCGACAAGGAGTTCCAGCAGTGTGAATGCGCGGCAGGCGGGCGCGTCCCTGCGCCCGCACTCGAAACCTGTGCTGCAAGTCGCCATGCGGGCACAGGGACGGCCCCGCCCATCTTTCCGAACCGAACGGCCTGGGGAGAAACCAATCATCGGTTGATCGTGCCGGTGAAAACCATCATCTGCTTGCGGCTGTGATCGTAGGTCACGGCGCCGCCTTGGGGATTGAATCCATTCTGGATCGCAGTGCCGCCGGGGCCGGGCGTAAACGACGGCCAGCGCACGCGCATGGTGTAGGCGAGGAAGCTGGCGCGGTTGTCGTTCTCGGGCGCCGACTCGCTGGGCGCCGGCGAGAGGGTCTCGTTGCGGATGAGCTCGATCTCGAAATACTTGTCCGCGTCGGGCATCCGCTGGAGACGGTTCAGCGCGTGATCGAAGTGATACCAAGCCTTGGTCGGCTGCGTTGTATCGTAGAGAGCGACGGTGCCTCTGGGGTGTGCAAAGATGACCGCCGGATTTTTCGTGCCGTCGTTGGGATTGTAGCTGCCGGAGCCATCGTTCTTCGCGACGTTGGCGGCCAGTTGGAGCAAACCGGCCGCCGTGGCGAAATCCGCGGCCGCGAGGGTTTGCAGACGGGCGCGCACGGCGTCGGCCACGAGGGCGGCAGCCTCGGTGTCTTCGACATTGGCGACCGACTTTGTGACGGGTGCCAACAGGCCGATCAGTCCGACGAAGCCAAATACAAAAATGGCCAGGGCGGCGACGACTTCGATGAGGCTGAACGCGGCGGCGCCGCGGGCGGCGGGCGACAGGTGACAAGTGGCAGGCCTCGGTCGCATGATCAGAAGCTCGTCGCGTCGTTGACGAACGAGATGGCGCCGCTTTTGCGGATAAACAGGCCGCGGACTCCTTCGCGATTGTTGAATTTCGGCCGCGCCGGCTGCACCGTTGGGTTCAGAACCGCCGTCGTGAGGGCGATCTTTATGACCGGTGCATTGGACGGTTCTGAAACCGTCCCGTCAGGAGAAAAGGTAAGGTAGAAAACCCGCCCGCTGGTGCCTTGGGTGCCGAAGAACTGGCGAACGTTGCCGCCCTGCCTTCCCACGTAGTTGGTGGAGGCCAAAGACATCATGGCCGACACAGGACCGGTTGCAGCGGTGTTATTCCACGTCACCCCAGTGTTGAGATGATCGGTCGGCACGGGCGAAGTCGGCACGACACAAATCGGAGTCGGAAGCATGATCGGCTCACCTACAGCAAACCAGTCGTTTCGGCCCGGATCGGTTTCGCGGACGACCTGAAGCATCCGGAGATATTTCGCGAGGTCGCCGGTGGGCGGCATCTGCGCGTAAATCAGCAGCCGCGCGTTCGTCTGATTGAGCGCCGCCTGGGCACGGGCGGCAGACACGGCGCCGGAGAGGATGTTTTGCGCCGAGGCCAGCGCCGAACCTTCGGTGGCGCGGCCCCGCAGGGCGATGCCGATGCCGGCGACGAGCAGCACGATCACCCCGCACACGGTCAGCAGTTCGATGAGGGTGAAGGCGGCGCGATGCCCCTGCATCGACTGTAGCGGCGGTCGATGACCGCCGTTTTTCGCGCAACGGCGGTCATAGACCGCCGCTACAGCTAAGGATGGACGGCGGCGCGTCATTTCCAACTCATCAGCAGATCGGCCTGGGCGGCGGCGCGCGGCGGCGCGCAGTAAAAAATGACCCCGGCGCGCACGCCGAGATTGTTGCCGGTCGGAAAATCGCCGCTGGTGCCTTGCGTGGGGCCGTTGATGCGCAGGGCGGTATTGTCAGCGGGACTCACGGCCGGAAGCGAGTTGATGCCGTCGCCGCCGTTGGTGCCGAGGGCGACCTTGCCGTCGAGGTTGCGATCGACGAGCACGACGATGTCGGTGTTGTCGAACGCGTCGCGCAGCAACCCGCGTTTGTTGGTGAGCGTGGTGTCCGTCGTGGTGGTGGACACCATATCGGCCTCGGTGAAGGTGATGAAGGAGATGCGGCGCGTGTTCTGGCCAAGTGGTGGCACGGGATTGCCGGTGGTCGCTCCCGTCAGCGCGGTGCCGTCACGCCGCACCCCGGTGAGCGTCTCGTAGAAGCGGTGGATCGCGGTGAGATTGGTGCCGGCGGCGGTGTTGCCGTTCACCTTGTTGAGGCCGGCACCGCCAGTCTCGAAGGTCGGATAGTAGCCGTATTCCTGGCGAAAAGACTCGATGGCCGAGCCCCACTGCGCGAACTGCGCGCGCGTCTTCGCCCGCAAGGCCGCGATCCGGGCGGCCGATGTCGCCGGAACAAGTATCGCGCCCAAAATGCCCAGGATCGCGATGACCGTGAGTAACTCGATCAGCGTGAAGGCGGCGGACCTGCGGCGGCGCACCATGGCTCCGCGAAGGCACGCGCAACGAAATGAAGGGGTGACTGGTTGGGTGAGCTTCATGCGGTCAGGGAGTGATCGCGTAGACGTTGTCGGCATTGTTCGCCGCGGCAAGCTGCCCGGCGCTCCAGATGCCGGTATTCGCCGGGGCCGTGTGCGCACCGTCGGGGCCGGCGGAATAGAGGATGTAGGACGGCGCCTGCCAGAGCGCGGGGTTGCGCGAACTTTTGTAGTAATAAACGTAGTAACGGCCCCACGGGTCCAGCAGCGCGAGGTTCTGCTCCACCTTCACCGGAGGCTGGCCCGGACTCGGGACCGTCGGAACGAGGAAGTTGGTGGCCGGCGTGCCTTGGACGGTGAATCGGCCCACATCGAGCAGGTTCGGACCGTTGACACGGTCGGGCGAATTGAAGGCGCGCGGGCCGAAAACGCCGGTCAGGCAATTGAACAGTTTGGCCTGCGCGGTGCCCACCCCGGGGCCGGTGGTCGTGCTCGTGGGCGTCAACAACGCGATCTGGGGAAAGTCGTAGAGCTGCGGATAATCACCGTAGATGCGTTTGAATTCCTCCAAAGCATTGCCGAGAGCGGCCAGTTCGCCCCGGGCCCGCGCCAGCGCCGCCCGCTGCTTTGCACCCTTGACTGCGCCAATCGCGAAGCTGCCCAGGATCGCCATCACCGCCATCACCGCGAGCAACTCGACGAGCGAGAATGCGCGCAAAATTGGGGCTCGGGAGACGGGCGGCATGGCAGGGAGGACGCGGATTGAACGGCAGGCGTTACGCCGCCGGCAAATGGAAAGTAGGGCCGGTCTGCGACCGGCCCCCGGTCACTCATCGCGCGAAAGGGCGGGTCGCAGACCCGCCCTACGCTCTACTCCTCCGACTGCAACGCCGCCACGACCGAGAAGTCCTCCAGCGTGGTCGTGTCGCCCTTCACCTCGCCGCCAGCGGCAATCTCTTTGAGGATGCGGCGCATGATTTTTCCGGAGCGGGTCTTCGGAAGACCGGCCGCGAACCGGATGGTATCGGGCTTGGCGAGCGAGCCGATCTCCTTGCCGACATGCGCGCGGAGTTCGTCTTTCAGCGAGTCGCTGGGGGTGATGCCGGCCTTCACCGTGACGAAGACCACGAGGGACTGGCCCTTGAGTTCGTCCGGCCGGCCGACCGCGGCGGCCTCGGCCACCGCGGGATGCGACACGAGCGCACTCTCGACCTCGGCGGTGCCGATGCGGTGGCCGGAGACGTTGAGCACGTCGTCGATCCGGCCGACGATCCAGAAGTAACCGTCTTTGTCCTGACGCGCGCCGTCGCCTGTGAAGTAGAAGTGCGGATGTGCCGGGAACTCCGAAAAATACTGGCGGCGGAAGCGATCGTCGTCGCCCCACAGCGTGCGGAGCATGGACGGCCAGGGCTGCGTGATGACAAGTTTGCCGCCGGAGTTGCGCGGGACCTCCTTGCCGGTGTCGTCGACGACCTTGGGCACGACGCCGAAGAACGGCCGCGTGCCGGAACCCGGTTTGGTGGGCGTCACACCAGGGAGCGGTGTGATCATGATCGAGCCGGTTTCGGTCTGCCACCACGTGTCGACGATCGGGCAGCGCTTCTTTCCGATCAGCGTGTGATACCACATCCATGCCTCCGGATTGATGGGTTCGCCGACCGATCCGAGAAGACGGAGGGAGTCGAGCCGGTGCCGGAGCACATAGTTGTCACCCCAGCGCATGAAGGCACGGATCGCAGTCGGGGCCGTGTAGAGGATCGTGAGACCGTGCCGGTCGATCATCTGCCAGAAGCGGTCGGGCTCGGGCTGGTTGGGCGCACCCTCGTAGATGAAGATCGTCGAGCCGTTGGAGAGCAGCCCGTAGACGACGTAACTGTGGCCCGTCACCCAGCCGATGTCGGCCGAGCAGAAATAGCGGTCGTTGTCCTTGAGGTCGAAAACGTAGTGCGAGCTGAGCTTGCATCCGAGCAGGTAGCCGGCGCTCGTGTGGAGCACGCCCTTGGGTTTGCCGGTCGAGCCGGAAGTGTAGAGGATGAAGAGCGGGTGCTCGGAATCGAAGGCCTTCGCGTTGTGGTAGTTTGGCGCGCCAACCCAGGCGTCCTTCCACCACACGTCGCGGCCCTCGACCATGTTGACCGGATTGCCGCAGCGCTTGACGACCATGACGGTGTGCGCGCTGGGGGCGCCCTCGAGCGCCTTGTCGACGTTGGCTTTGAGCTCGATGATCTTACCGCGGCGCCAGCCGCCGTCGGCGGTGATGACGAGCTTGGCCTTGCAGTCGTTGATGCGGTCCTTGAGCGCCTCGGGACTGAAGCCGCCGAAAACGACCGTGTGAATCGCGCCCACGCGTGCGCACGCGAGCATGGCGATCACCGCCTCGGGAATCATCGGCATGTAGATCGCGACCCGATCGCCCATGCCGACTCCCATGTTCTCAAAAATGTGCGCGAGGCGGCACACATGGAAGTGGAGCTGCTTGTAAGTGATCGTGCGCACATCGCCCGGCTCGCCTTCGAAGATAAGCGCGGCCTTGTTTTCACGATGCGTGCCGAGGTGGCGGTCGAGGCAGTTTTCGGAAACATTCAACCTGCCACCCACAAACCACTTGGCGTGCGGCGGCTGCCAATCGAGCACCTTTTTATAGGGCTTGCGCCACACCAGCTGTTCTTTCGCCTGTTTGTCCCAGAATTTTTCTGGGCTATTGACAGACTCGGCGTAGAGCTTTTTGTAAGTCGCATCACTCCCAAGGTTGGCTTGGGCTTTGAACTCGGCCGAAGGCCTGAATTTCCGGTGCTCCCGGGACACTGAGGTAATCGTCTGGTCTGGCACGTGCGTGTCGGATTTAGGGTTAAGGACGCAAAACGGCGTTCTTATCCCGGTCAGAGTTTCAAGCGTCAAGCGCGGGACGTGATTCGTCTTACATTCGTCATGGAAAAGAAAACCCCGTCCGCTGCTGCGGACCCATCAGCTGCCGCCGCGGCCACCGCGCCGGCCCAGGCCTCTGCGGCCGTCGCTCCAGCGGCGCCCGCGCCCGCCCCGGTCGTCGAGACCATTCGGGTGGAAGGCGTGCTCGACATCGATCTCCAGCGCGGCGGCAACGGCCAGCTCATCGACATCGGCCGCGGCGGCAAGCGTCGGCCGACCGATCCCTTTGTGCCGAAGGAACTGATCCGCCGCTTCAAACTGAGGTCCGGTTCGATGATCGGCGGCACGGCGTTTCCCCCGGATGGCCGCTTCCCCAACCCGAAGATGCGCTTCATCGAGACGGTCGACGGTGTGCCGCTCGAAGATCGCCGCGGGAAGTTCGAGTTCACCACGCTCACCACCATCTCGCCCAACCAGCACCTCAAGATGGAGATGAAGGACGGGCGCCTGACGACCCGTGCGGTCGACCTCTTTTGCCCCATCGGCAAAGGCACGCGCGGCCTCATCGTCGCCCCGCCGCGCACCGGCAAAACCACCCTCCTCCGCGACATGGCGCTCGGCGTGCTCGAAAACAACCCCGAGTGCCACGTCATGATCCTCCTGATCGACGAACGGCCCGAGGAAGTCACCGATTTCAAACGCAGCGTCTCCGCCGCCGAGATCTGGGCGTCATCGAACGACGAGCAGATCGAGAACCACCTCCGCATCGCCGACCTCTGCATCGAGCGCGCCAAACGCCTGGTCGAAACCGGCCGCGACGTCGTGCTTTTTGTCGACTCGATCACGCGTCTTTCCCGCGCCCATAACACCGCCCGCAATTCCGGCCGCACCGGCTCCGGCGGCCTCGACGTGCGCGCCCTCGAAAAACCCCGCCAGCTCTTCGCCACCGCCCGCCGCACCGAGGAAGCCGGCTCGATCACCATCATCGCCAGCGTGCTCGTCGAAACCGGCAGCCGCATGGACGACGTGATTTTCCAGGAATTCAAAGGCACCGGCAACATGGAGCTCGTGCTCGACCGCAAGTGCGCCGAAATGCGCCTGTGGCCCGCCATCAACGTCGCCGCCTCCGGCACCCGCAAGGAAGAGCTGCTCATCGATGCGAAGACCCTCGAAGGCATCCACTTTTTCCGCCGCGCCCTCGTGCAACAAAAAATCGAGGAGGCAACCGACACGATGATTGCGCGTCTTTCCAAGACCAAGACCAATGCCGAATTCCTGAAGCTCATCGCCCGGTAACTTCGCTCTTGCCGCCCCCTCGCCCCCCTCCGCATCTTTTCCGCTCTCTCCGCCGCACCTCCGCCACCACGCCAACACCGCTTCATGCATAGTTTCTCCGAGCAATGCCTCGACATGGCCAGGTCAATGCTGGCCCAAAATCTCGAATCCATCCAACCTGACGGCACCGTTCTTCCCGCCAACGGCGAACAGTCCCGACCGGACGAGCCGGGCCACATCGCCTGCGCTTTGGGAGAGTTCTATCGCGTCACTGGAGAAACCACGCTCAAGGGCCACGATCTCGTCGACCTCGCCGCCCGCTGTGTGACGGCGCAGATGTTCACCGAGCCGCCCGCGGAAAACGGCCTCGCCTACGCCGCGCTCGGCCTCCTCTGTTTCGGTCCCTCCAAGGAGCGCAACCCCGTCTGGGAACGCCTCGTCGAGGAAACGCAGGTGCGCATCGACAAGGCCCTGCTCCACCGCAGCGACTACGACAACCACTGGCAGGCCTTCAATGTCGCGAAGGCCGTCGCGCGCTTCTCGTTCGGCCTGTCCAAGAAAGACGAGACCTCGCGCCTCATCGAGCGCCTGTGCGATCGCATCAACCAGACCAGTTCCGCCGGCTTTTTCGACGACGCCACCCACGGCTTCGGCGGCAACTTCAATCTCTACGGGGCGTGGAGCTTTGTGTTCATCCGCTCGGCGTTGCAGCTGCACGCCAACAGCGGTGTGCGCGACCGCAAGCTCCCCACCCTCCGCACCTACGCCGAAAAGTATATCAAGATGATGCCGGACCTTGTGCGGCCGGACGGCCTCGGGTGGGCTTTCGGCCGCGCCGCCGGCGCCTACGGGCAGATGCACTGCATCAGCCTCATCCTGCAAGGGCTCCGCGACGGCTGGATTCCGGACGATCAGAAGGTGAAGTATTTCGACCTGCTGCGCCGCCTGTTCATGTTCTTCTACGAAACCTACCTCGACCAGGAGCACGGTTTCCTCGACCTCCGCGACGACGAGCGCACCGCCTATGCGCACCACACCACGCGCATGGCGAACTTCGACGCCGCGCGCTACCTCTGCCAGTGGTCGCGCCTCGCCAAGACGGTCCAGATGCCGCCCGGCGCCCCCCGCCTCGATCCGCCGAAAACCAGCGGTCGCTTCGTCATCTTCGACAAATCGAATCGCAAGGAGCAGGGGCTCTTCCTTTATCGCGACAGCGAGAGCGGCCTCCACCTGCAGATTCCGCTGATCAGCTCCGGCACCACGCTGACCGCCGATTCGCTCGCGTTCCCCCATTGCCCGGGGATCTTCGACTGGCCCAACAACATTTATGCACCGGTCATGCTGCCGGAGCTGACCTTCGGCGATCTCGTCACGCTGCCCGCGTTTTACGGCAAGAACTGCGTCACCGGTCTGGGCCTGCGCAACAGTTTCTACTTCCGCTATGAGCAGCCCGAACTCATCACCACCAAGGAAGAGTTCGCCAAAAATCTCGGCAGCGTGAAAGTGCAGTGGAATTTCGCGGGCAGCAAAGTCAGCAGCGAGTTTGCCTACACCGTGAAGCAACAGGTGACGCTGACCAAGTTCCGCTACGCCATCGCCATCGCCGCGCCGCATTCAAAATACCGGGTGAGCACGGGCCTTACGCTCGGCCCGCAAGGCCACCGCTGCTCGGTCGCGAAGGACGATTTCCAAGCCACGTGGCAGGAGACCGAGGTCGTGAGCGCCGACCCGACCTACCGCACGAACTACGGCAAGATCCACTACCTGCAGAACCTGGTGCGCGACCACCCGCTCATCATGCGGCCCGGCCACGTCTACCGCCTGGTGGTGAACTTCGAGCCGGACATCGTGCACACGGACTCGTGAGGCAGTAGCAAGGAACAAGGATCACGTATCAAGGAAGGCCCGGCGCTTCGCGCGCCGCTGGCTCTTGTTACTTGTCACCTGCTCCCTGCTACTTTTTTCCTGCCACCATGCTCCGCCGCCGCATCATCCCTTGCCTCGACGTCAACGCCGGCCGCGTGGTCAAGGGCGTGAAGTTCCAGCAACTCCGCGACGCCGGCGATCCCGTCGAATCGGCCAAGGCCTACGACGCGCAAGGCGCCGACGAACTCGTCTTCCTCGATATCACCGCTTCGAGCGACGACCGCAACATCATGCACGATGTCGTCGCCGCGACCGCCGAGCAGTGCTTCATGCCTCTCACCGTCGGCGGCGGTCTGCGCACCCTCGCCGACATCGAGGCGATGCTGAAGAGCGGCGCCGACAAGGTCTCCCTCAACACCGCCGCGATCAAAAACCCTGAACTCATTCGCCAGGCCTCGGATCGTTTCGGAGCGCAATGCATCGTCCTCGCGATCGACGCCAAGCGTGAGCCCGACGGCAGATCGTGGCGCGTCTACACGCACGGCGGCCGCCACCCCACCGAACTCAACGCCGTCGACTGGGCGAAGCACGCCGTCGCCCTCGGCGCCGGTGAAATTCTCCTCACCAGCATGGACGCCGACGGCACTCAGGCCGGCTACGATTGCGCGCTCACCCGCGCGGTCAGCGATGCCGTGGGCGTGCCCGTGATCGCCAGCGGCGGCGCGGGCACCCTCGCGCACTTTGCCGATGCGCTCGACGCCGGCCGCGCGAGCGCCGTGCTCGCCGCCAGCCTCTTCCATTTCGGCACCCTGACGATTCCGCAGGTCAAAGACTACCTCGCCACCCGCGGCGTGCCGGTGCGGCGTTGATCAACTCGCGGCGGACGCCGGCTCGGTTGCGGCGGGTGCCGGTTCCGGCGCGGCGGGTGCCGCCGCCTTCGGTTTTGGCGCCCCCACGAGCACACTCAATTGCTCCTGCACCGCCACGAAGAACTCCGGCGTCAACTCGCCCGCCGGCACCTCGATCACCTGCTTGGTCTTGGCGTGCTCGAAAACCTGCTTCGAACCGTCGGCGTTGAGCCCCCGGGGCCGGATGACTTTCTTCCGCTCCAGCATCAGCGCGAGGAACTGCACCAGACGCGTGCTCTCCGCGTTCAGTTCATTCGTGGGATCGGCGAGCGTGAGGAAGAGATTTTCGGCGCTCAGCTTGAGGGCGCGCGCCGCGTCGCTGTCGGTGTGCGAACGCGGCTTGAAGCGATGCACCCAGCGGCACGCGACGTAGCCGGCCGGCGCAAACGTCGCGACGTTCGCCTCGCTCACGTCGTAGCGCACGATTTCGAGACTGGCGTTGCGCACGAGAAAGCTGGCGACGCGGTCGCCATCGGCAAACGGTTGCCCGCTGACGAAACAGTTCGTCGCGAGCGGCTGCAGGTGCATGTCCATGGGGTTTCTTGTTTACTGCCGCGCAGAGCGGAGGCTAGCACTTTTCCGCCGTATGAACGGAAGACTCATCGCCGTGGGCGATATTCATGGTTGCCACGTCGAACTGGCCGAGTTGCTCGGCAAGATCGCCCCCGCGCCCGACGACCGCCTCGTGTTTCTCGGCGATCTCGTCAACCGCGGTCCCGACAGTTGCAAGGTGATCGATCTCGCCCGGCAGCATGGTGCCATCTGCCTGCTCGGAAATCACGAACTGCGCCTGCTCAAGTGCCATCGCACCGGCGATCACCGCGTCCTCAAGGGACAGGACATCGACACTTTCGTGCGACTGCGCCCGTCCGATTGGGAGTTCCTCGCCGCGATGCCGCTGACCTACGAGGACGCCGCGCTCGGCGTCGTCTGCGTGCATGGCGGTTTCCTGCCGAATCAAGACTGGCGCACGCAGCCGGCCGAGGTCGTCACCCGCATCCAGGTGGTCGACGATCGGGGCCGTCCCGCCAAACGCTCCGACGAGCCCGACGCGCCGCTGTGGGCCGATCTCTGGCACCGGCCGCCGTTTGTGATCTACGGCCATCTCCCGCGCCCGCAGGTCGTGCAGCGGCCTTGGTCGCTCGGCATCGACACGGCCTGCGTCATGGGCGGCTACCTCACGGCGTTCGTTTTGCCGGAAAAACGTTTAATTCAGGTGAAAGCCCGGCAACGCTATTTCCGTTCATGAACCTCTCGTCCGCTCCCGCCGGTGCCGTGCTCCTGTGCATCGACATGCAGCCCGTGTTTGTGCGCGCCGTCGCCGACGGGACGCGGGTGCAACGCCGCTGCGCCTTCGCCGTGGCCGCCGCCGCCGGACTCGGCCTGCCGGTCGTGTTCACCGAGCAGGTGCCGCAAAAACTCGGCTCGACCGCACCCGAACTGCTCGCCCTCGCACCCGGCGTTCCCGCCTTCGGCAAGAACACCTTTTCCGCACTCGCCGACGAAGCCACCCGCCGCGAACTCTTGGAAAACCGCCGCGTCGAGCACCTCATCGTCTGCGGCATCGAGACCCCCGTGTGCGTTTACCAGACGGCGGTCGCCGCGTTGGCCGAGTCCCTCCAGGTCACCATCCTCAGTGACGCCGTGGGCGCACGCCGGCCTGATGATGCGGCGGTGTGCCTCGCCGCGCTCGCCCGCGCCGGCGCTCACGTGCTGCCCGCCGAGACCGTTTTCTACGCGCTGCTACACGACGTGGCGCACCCGTTCTTCAAGGCCTGCACTCAACTCGTGAAATCCCATGCCTGACTCGCCCATGCTCTCCTCCGTGCGCGACCTCAAGGCGCTCGGCACCGACGCAAACGGTCGCCCGTTTGCCGCCTTGGTCGTGGTCAAAAAACTCGCCGCCAAGACCGCCTCGAACGGCAACGCGTTTTTCAGCGCCGACCTCGGCGATCGCGGCGGCTCGTTCAGTTGCACGATCTTTGGCGACAGCCCGGTCTTCGAAACCTTCAAGTCCGCCGGCGAGGGCGCGGTGGTCCGGGTCGAGGGCAAGGTCGATTTCTACCAAGGCCGCCTCTCCCCCCGCCTGCTGCGGGCCGAGGCCTTGAAGGAAGACCAGCTCGGTGCGCCCGGCATGATCGAAAACCTCGTCGAGGTCGCGCCCGAGGACAGCACCGCGCTGTGGGCCGAGTTCAACACCTTCATCGACGCCATCACCCAGCCCGAACTCCGCGCCACGGTGCGCGCGGTGTTCGATGAGCTGGGCGACAACTTCAAATGGGCGCCGGCCGCCGTGGCGATGCACCACGCCTACCGCCACGGCCTCCTCGAACACACCACGCACATGGCGCGCGCCTGCAGGGCGCTGCTTCCCCTCTACCCCGAAGTCGACGCCGATCTCGCACTGGCCGGCATCCTCCTCCACGACACCGGCAAAGTCATCGAATACGAAGGCACGCTCGCCACGAAACGCAGCCGCCGCGGCATCCTCCAAGGCCACGTCGTGCTCGGCTACCAGCTCGCGCGCAAAGCCGGCATCAAGGCCAAGCTCGACCCCGACCGCCTCGAACGCCTCGAACACATCATCCTCTCGCACCAAGGCGAACCCGAGTGGGGCGCCGCCGTCTACGCGGCCACCCCCGAGGCGGTGTTCGTTTCGATGATCGACAACCTCGACGCCAAGATGGGCATGGTGCAACGCGCCCTGCGCCAGGCGAACGAAGGCGAGGAATTTTCCGAACGCCTGCCCGGCCTGAGCGCCCAGTTGCTGACGAAGAAGCTGACTCCGTAGGCCGCCGGCTGGCCGGCGCTTACTTCGCGCGAGCGCAAACTCGCCGCCTACGACAGGTTCTGGATGATGCTCACCATCGGCAGGAACAGCGCGACCACGATCGTGCCGACGATCACCGCCATGAACACGATCATGATCGGCTCGATGATCGAGGTCAGACCCGCGACGGCGTTGTCGACCTCGTCATCATAGGTGTCGGCGATGCGGATCAGCATGTCGGGCAACGCGCCCGTCTCCTCGCCGACCTCGATCATACTCGTGACCATGCCGGGAAAAATATGTGTCGACTCCAGCGGCTTCGCGACGTTGTCGCCTTCCTTCACGCGGTCGTGGACGACGTTGATGGCGTTTGCGACGTGCACGTTGCCGCTCGTGTCGCGCGTGATGATGAGTGCCTGCAAGATCGGCACACCCGACGCGAGCAGCGTGCCGAACGTGCGTGTGAACCGCGCGATCGCGGCCTTGAGAAACAACTCGCCGAAAACCGGCATGTGAATCAGCAGCCAGTCGAGAATGCGCGCCCCGAGCCTGGTTTTCTTGAACAGATTGAACGCGACCACGCCGACCACGATGCCGCCGGCCGCCACGAAAAAGTGATTTTTGATGAAGCCGCTGATGTCCATCAGCGTTTGCGTGAGCGCCGGCAGTGACTTGCCCTTCAACAGGCCGGTGAAGATTTCCTGAAACTTGGGGATGACGAATACCATCAGCACGCCGACGATCATGAACGCGACGCAGATGATGATCACGGGGTAGACCATCGCCGACTTCACCTTGCCGGAGATTTTCTGCGCCTTCTCCATGAACACGGCCACGCGCTCGAGCACCGTATCAAGCACGCCGCCCGCCTCGCCGGCCTTCACCATGTTGACGTAAAGCCGGTCGAACACCTTGTCGTGCGCGGACAGGCCGTCGGAGAAGTTTCCACCGGAACGGATCGTATCGGCCACGTCCTCCACAATGGCCTTGAAGGCCGGCTTTTTCTCCTGCCGGGCGAGCACTTCGAGACTGCGCAGGATCGGCATGCCGGCTTTCACCAGGGTCGCCAGCTGGCGCGTGAACACCGCGAGGCCCTTCGTGTTGATCGCGCGACCCAGTGAGCGACGCCGGCGTCGACCACCCACGCCGAGCGGCAGCCCCACCATCGCCGTGCCGGCTCCCTTGCCGCCCTGGGCAGCGGAACTGAGCAACGCGGAAGCCGCATCGGAACGGGCGGATGACTTGGCCATGGTCAGGTGTATTTGATCACTTCCTCGATCGAGGTGAGTCCGTCGAAGATCGCCCGCAGGCCGTCGTCCCGCAGCGTCCGCATGCCTTGCTCGATCGCCTTCTGGCGGATGACGAGCGTCGGCGAGCGCGACGTGATGAGGTCGCGCACCGCCTCCGACACGCGCAACCACTCATAAATGCCGAGCCGGCCTCTGTAACCGGACTGGTTGCAGACCGGGCAGCCGCGGCCGAAGAAAAACTGCCGGCTGCCGACGTTTTCCCGGGCGATTCCCAGCTGGTCCAACATATCCTGCGGCGGCAGATAGGATGACTTGCACTGCGTGCAAACGCGCCGCACCAACCGCTGCGCGAGCACCGCCTCCAGGGTCGAAGCGATGAGAAACGGCTCGACGCCCATGTCGATCAGTCGCGTGACGGCGCCGGCGGAGTCGTTGGTGTGCAAGGTCGACAGCACCAGGTGACCGGTGAGCGAAGCCTGGATGGCAATCTGCGCGGTCTCGAGGTCGCGAATTTCGCCGACCATGATCACGTCGGGATCCTGGCGGAGGAAGGAGCGGAGCGCGGACGCAAACGTGAGCCCCACGAGCGGGTTCACCGGCACCTGCATGATGCCCTCGATTTCGTATTCCACCGGATCCTCGGCCGTCAGGAGTTTCAGATCGATCGTATTGATCAGCCGGAGGCCGCTGTAGAGTGTGGTCGTCTTGCCGGAGCCAGTCGGGCCCGTCACGATAAAAATGCCGTTCGGCCGGCGCACGATTTCGTGAATGCCGTTGAACACGTCCTCCGGCATGCCGAGCTGCGTGATGTCGAGCTGCACGGCGGCCTGGTCGAGCACGCGGAGCACGACGCTCTCGCCGAACTGCGTGGGCAGCGTCGAGACGCGGAGATCGACCGCGCGGCCGCCCAGATTGATCTTGATGCGGCCGTCCTGCGGGATGCGGCGCTCGGCGATATTGAGGGACGCGAGCACCTTGATGCGGGAGATGATCGGCAGGGCGAGCGTCTTGGGCGGCGGCGCCATCTCGTAGAGCGCACCGTCGATGCGGTAGCGGATCTTGAACTCGTGCTCGAACGGCTCGAAATGGATGTCGCTCGCCTTGTCGCGGATCGCCTGGCCGATGACGAGATTGACGAATTTGATGATCGGCGTCTGCTCGGCCATCGATTCGAGATCACGGTCGGAATACTCGCGGTTCTCCGTGGCAACCTTGCCGCTCCCGATCTCCTGCAACAGATCCTCGATGGTCTCCTCGTCCTCGCCGTAGTGCTGTTTGATTTGCACGTCGACCTTGTCCGGGTCGGCGAAATACAGCCGCACGTTGCGATCGAGCGCAAAGGTCAGGTCGTCGACGGCCTGCGTGTTGAACGGATCGGTGACCAGCAGGTCGATATTCTGCTCATCGGCCCGCAGCGGCATCACGCCGTAGTCGCGGGCCAGTTTGCCGTTGACCGCCGCGATCGCATCACCGTCGAACGTCGCCGGCAGATCATGCAGGTAGTCGTAGCCGAGATGCTCGGCGATCCGGCGCAGCAATTCGCCTTTGTCGATGATGCCCAGATCAACCACGACATCCGCCAGCGGCTTGCCCGTCGCCTTGTGTTCCTCGTTGAGTTCATCGAGCTGCCCGGGTGGCACCAGCCGCTGCTCGCGGAGGAATTCGTAGATGGCCTGGCTGTGGGACTGGAACATCGTCGGCGGTCAGACTTCGCGCAGTTTCAAGCCCGCTTGGAGGAATTTTTCGCGCATGACGTTTGGATCCTGCGCCTTTTCCAGGGCTTCGTCCGGCTGCACGAGTTCGCGGTTCACGAGGCTCATCAGGTGTGTGTCCATCGTGATCATGCCAAGCGAGGCGCCCGTCTGGATGTCGGAGGTGATGCGGAAGGTCTTGTTTTCCCGAATCAGCGAGCCGATGGAGGTGGTGTTGACCATGATCTCGTAGCCGGCGATGCGACCGCCGCCGATTTTCTTGCACAGCACCTGGGAGACCACGGCGATCAGCGACGAGGAGAGCTGCGTGCGGATCATGTCCTTCATGTTGGCCGGGAAGGCGTCGACGATGCGGTCGACGGTCTTGGCGGCGCTGTTGGTGTGCAGCGTGCCGAACACCAAGTGGCCCGTCTCGGCGGCGGAGATGGCCGCCTCGATGGTCTCGAGGTCGCGCATTTCACCGACGAGGATGACATCGGGATCCTGACGGAGCGCGCGACGGATGGCCTCGGAGAAACTCGGCACATCGACGTGCACCTCGCGCTGCGTGACGACGCACTTCTTGTGGTTGTGGTAATACTCGATCGGGTCCTCGATCGTGATGATGTGGCCGTCGCGGTTTTCGTTGATGTAGTTCACCATCGACGCGAGCGTGGTGGACTTGCCCGAGCCGGTCGGGCCGGTGACGAGAAACAGGCCGCGCGGCCGGTAGAGCAGTTCGCGGATCTTGTCCGGCAGGCCGATATCGCGCAGGCCGAACATCTTGTAGGGAATCTGCCGCAGGACCATGCCATAGTTGGTCTTGGACTTCATCACGGACACGCGGAACCGCGCCTTTTCGCCGAACGCGAAACCGAAGTCCGCACCGCCGTTGAGCTTCACCTGGCTGACGTGGCCGTCGGGTGTGATCGACAACATGAGCTTCTCGGTGTCGGCCGGGGTGAGCGGCGGTCCGTCGATCGGGGTCATGCTGCCGCTGAGTCGCAACGTCGGCGGCTGGCCGACTTGCAGGTGGAGATCGGAACCGCCTTGGTCGACCATCAGGTCGAGCAGATCGTTCATGTCGTAGCTCATGGGGTGCGGGATTGAAATTAGCTGACGTCGCCGACGGTGATCGAAACGACTTCCTCGATGGTGGTCAGGCCGGCGGTGACTTTCCGGGCGCCATCCTCGCGCATCGTGCGCATGCCCTGCTGGCGGGCGCGCTCGCGCAGCTTCGAGGTGCCGGCGTGTTCGTAGATCATCTTCTGGATCTCCTCGTTCACGATGAAGACCTCGAAAATGCCCATGCGGCCTCGATAGCCGGTCGCATTGCAGTCGGCACAACCATCACCCTTCGCAAAGGTCGCGGCGGCGGCCTGCGCCGGATTGATGTTCAGCGAACGCACCTCCTGCGGGGTCGGGTGATAGGGTCGCTTGCACTTCGAACAGATCTTGCGCACGAGCCGCTGCGCCATCGTGGCGCGCATCGAAGTCGAAACCAGGAACGGCTTGACGCCGATGTCGATCAGACGCGTCACCGCGCTCGGCGCATCGTTGGTGTGCAGCGTCGAGAACACCATGTGGCCGGTGAGCGAGGCGTTGATCGCAATCTCGGCGGTCTCAAGGTCGCGGATTTCACCGACCATCACGATAT
>JACRKC010000071.1 GCA_016235555.1 Verrucomicrobiota bacterium | reverse complement strand
GCGGGGTATCCCCGTGCGAGGATAGGGCCGGGGACACCCGAGACAAGCGGATAATCATCAAGGACGGTTCGAATCCCCCGCTCTCCACTAGAGCGGATTCTCATTGAAGTGGGTTCGGACGGTGTCCAACAAGGACCACCATTTTGAAGTCGTGAGACTTAACTCGTTATCGGCACGGACGGACAAATTCGTTTCGGCCAATGCTGACCACGGTTTTATGAAAGGAGCGGAATCACTTCCGCGTCGTGTGCGTCACCGCACACATCCGATCCAATTGAGCGGCATATCGCGCCGCAATCCACTCAATGCAGATCGTCACTGATTCGTTTTATAATTCTCTCGCACTGACGACGAGTCAGAATGACTCCAAATTTATTCTTGATGACTGCGGCGAGCACCCCGCCGCTCACTCTTTGTGACTTTGCGCGTGCACGCGCTACGAAATCCCTCAGTTTCGTTTCTCGTGAAGGGGAGATCGCCGACGGTCGGCCGGAGCGTGGCGCGTCCTTTAGCCCCGCGAAACCTTCTTTCTTGAAGTTTCGCACCCATTTCGAAACCGCAGTCTGAGAATCACCAAACACCTTCGCCACCTCAACAGTGGAGCGTCCATTGAGGACGAGTCGAACGCTCCGCAGGCGATGGGCGGGGGTGCGATAGGCGCGCTTTTTCTTAGCCGGTGTGGATTTCAAGACTAGCATTTACTTATGTCGCATGGTATGATTGAACCATGCTCAGATACTTCATTTACTGTCGCAAATCGAGCGAGGACGAGGACCGCCAGATGCTATCGATCGATGCGCAGCTTTCAGAGCTAAACGCGATCGCGGGGCAGAACGGCCTTAACGTCGCAGCGACGTTCACCGAGAGCAAGAGTGCGAAGGGGCCGGGCCGCCCCGTGTTCAACGAAATGCTCGCACGAATCGAGCGCGGCGAAGCTCAGGCAATTCTAGCATGGAAACTCGACCGCATCGCGCGGAATTTCGACGACGGCGGCAAGGTCATCGGGATGCTCCAACGCGGGCAGATTCGGGAAATCCGCACTTTCGAGAAGTCATACCTTCCTACGGACAACGTGCTCATGATTGCCGTGGAGCTTGGAATGGCGAACCAGTATGTCCGCGACCTCTCGGTGAACATTCAGCGCGGGATCCGGGAGCGAGTGCGCCGTGGCATCTTTTACGGCAAAGCGCCGCTCGGATATTTTAATGAGCAGAAGCTGCGGACGATTGAGCCACATCCCGAGAACTTCCCTAAGCTCAAGCGAATCCTGGAGGAGTTCGCGCAAGGTAAATACTCAATGACCGGTCTCCTTCGTGAAATGACGAGAGTGGGTCTGCGCGGCGGACAGAAAGGCAAGCCCCTGTGCCTTTCGTCGGTCGGCCACCTCCTCGAAAGTCCCTTCTACTACGGCGCCTTCTATCACAAGGGCGTGCTTCATCAGGGAAGCCACGTCCCGATGGTGTCGAAAAAGACGTGGGACGACATTCAGAAAGCGCGCATCGCCGTGTCGAAGCCGAGAAAGCGCAGGGGTGACAAGGGTCTCCAGTTCCTCAATTTCGCGACATGCGGTTCCTGCGGCCACTGCATCACCGGCGAGCGCCACGTGAAGAAGAGTGGTCTTCGCTTCTACTACTACCGCTGCACACACAAAAACAAAAAGCGCGGCTGCGAGAGCACTACGTTCATCCGACAGGAGTCGTTCGCGGAAGAGGCGAAGCGGAACGTCCAACTCGTGATGCTCCCCGACGAGTGGAAGGAGCGTTTCCTTGCGAAGCTTGAGATTTGGGAGACGGAGGACTCTACAGTCACACACGCTCAGATCGCGCGTCTGGGGGCAGAATTGGCGGCCATGAAAGCCAAGATTGACCGGCTGAACGACGCTTTCACCGACGGCTCAATCGACCTAGCGGAGTTCAAGGAACTCAAGAACCCGCTCGTTCCGCGCAAGGTCGAGTTGGAGGCGAAAATTGCCTCCTTGGAGAAAACAAAGACGAGTTGGGTTGAACCCGTCAAAAACTGGATTTTCGAGGCAAATAGCCTCGAAAAGACGGTTCAGGAAGGAAACGAAGGAGAAATGAAGGCATTTCTCCAAAAAGTCGGGTTGAACCGCGTTTTTCACGATCAAACCTTAACCGTTTCTTTCATAAAACCGTGGTCAGCATTGGCCGAAACGAATTTGTCCGTCCGTGCCGATAACGAGTTAAGTCTCACGACTTCAAAATGGTGGAGGTGAGGGGAGTTGAACCCCTGTGCCCCTGATCTTTGCGCGCCGCGTCTACCTGTATAGCGTGATTTTAGTCTCGCCCGGGCCAAGCGACCACACGCGCTAAGGCCCAGGCCAATCCCCGGATGAAGATACGGCGCGCAGTCCGCGGATGGCTCCGCGCGCTATGCCTGCTGTCGACGTCAGCTCCCGCTAGCAGGTGTCGCGGGGCCGACGTGGCTGACATTAAGCAGCCAAGGGCATTTCTTCGTTGTTGCCTATTATTTTTTTCGCAGGGGGTTTAACGAGAGACCCACGACTCTCGACAGGCAGCGGCGCACTCCAACCAAGGGTAGAATCCGGAACACCCCCGAAAGGGATTTCAGATTTTGGATCTGAGATTCTCGATTGATGGTGCGGCCCGCCAAGGGCGGGCAAGCCAATCAAAGAACGGACCGGCCACCATGCGGCGTGGCGCCAGGATTGCAAGATCGCTGCTGGAGCGTCTGGCATTTGCGAACTCTTTCCCGGCTCGTGCGTCTCTTGTGGCGCAACCCATCATCGTTTCCCCCATGAAAACCCCGTTTCTCTCCCGTCGTTTTTCGTTTGGTCTGGTCGCGCTGGCGCTCGCCGCCCCCGGGCTCCATGCCCAGGAAGGCCGGCCGGAGGGCGGGCGGGGGCGTGGAGAGGGTGGCCCGCCGCCGCGCATGATGAATCCGATTTTCGCCGCGCTCGACGCCAACGGCGATGGCGTGATCGACGAACAGGAGATCGCCAATGCACCGGCGGCGCTCAAGAAGCTCGATCGCAACGGCGACGGAAAGCTGACCGAGGACGAGGTGCGTCCGGCGTTTGGCGGGCGCGGCGGCCCGGGCGGTCCCGGCGGCCCCGTGAACGTCGACGAGATCGTCGTGCGCATGCTGCAGTTCGACAAAAACGGGGACGGCAAGCTCTCCAAGGACGAGCTGCCGGAGCGCATGATGGGCATGATGGAGCGCGGCGATCTGAACAAGGATGGCTTCCTCACGCGCGATGAGCTGGTGCAACTGGCCCGCGCGCAGGCGCAGGGGCAGGGCCGCGGCGGGCCGGGCGGCGAACGTGGGCGCGAGCGGCGGGGCGACGGTGAAGAACGCCGCTGAAAGTGGCCCAAACGGGATTTTCATGAGCGTTTTTTTCCTGACCGCGTGGCGTCGAAGTCCCGCTATCGCCCCGGCGTGTAGCGGAACGCGTGAGCGTTTCGCTCGGAATCGCGAAAGCCTCACGGCTTCAGCTACGCGGCCAAGATGCTTTTCACGACCGCCGTTGAGCGTGTGGCGGGTTATCGCGGCGGGCGTTCTGGCCAACCTGATCGGCGCGCTGCGCGCGGCGGAGTGGCATCGATTCCAGCACGAGAACGTGCTCGGCACGTCGTTGGAGCTGCGGTTTGCCGCCGGCAGCCGGGTGCAGGCCGAGGCCGGCGAAGCGGCCGCGCTCGCCGAGATCGACCGGCTGGCGAAAATTCTCAGCAGTTACGACGCGACCAGCGAATTTCGGCGGTGGCTGGCGACGCAGGGCGAGGCGCGGCGCGTGTCGCCGGAGCTGTTCGAGGTGCTCGCGCTGTTCGACGCGTGGCGCGATCGGACGGACGGCGCGCTGGACGCTGCGGCCGAGGTCGCGGGGCGGGTCTGGCGGGAAGCGGCCGGCGCCCGGCGCACGCCATCGGCGGCGGAGTTGGACGCGGCGGTCGCCGCGGTCCACCAGACGCACTGGCGGCTCGATGCCGCGGCGCGGACGGCCACGCATCTCTCCACGGCGCCGCTCGCGCTCAATTCCTTTGCGAAGAGTTACATCATCGAGCGCGCGTGCGCCCAGGCGGTGACGGCGGGCCAGCTGGAGACGGCGGTCGTCAACATCGGCGGCGATCTCGTCGTGCGCGGCGCGGCCCGCGACACCATCGCCATCACCGATCCCGTGGCGGACGCGGAAAACGATGCGCCACTGGTCCAGATCGCGGTGCGCGATCGCGCGGTGGCGACGAGCGGCGGTTATCGCCGGGGCGTCGAGATCGGTGGACGCCACTACTCGCATCTTGTCGATCCGCGCACGGCGCGGCCGGTGGAGCATGTGTTGAGTGCGACGGTGGTGTCGCCGCGGGCGGTCGATGCCGGCGCGCTGGCCACGGCGTTGTGCGTGCTGGCGCCCGACGAGGGGCTGCGGCTCGCGGCCTCGGTGCGCGACACGGAGTGTCTGCTGGTGCTCGCCGATGGCACGCGGCGCGCGAGTGCGGGCTGGGCGGGCGGCGAACTGCCGGCGCCGGCCGCGGCCACGCATGGCGTGCATGCGGCCGTGGCGGCGGGCGGCGGTGGCGCCGCGGCGCCGGCCGGCGGCGGCGGCGAGTTTGAGTTGGTGGTGAATTTCGAGATCGCGCGGATCACGACCGGCCGCGCGTTGCGGCCGTATGTGGCGGTGTGGATCGAGGACAAGGACGGGTTTCCGCTGCGCACGATCGCGCTGTGGTATAACGGCGGGCGCTGGCTGCCCGATCTGCGCGCGTGGTATCGCGCCGACCAGCTGCGGCAGATGGCGGAGGGGGGGCCGTTGCCGGTGTCGGTCGCGAGTGCGACGCGTTCCGCCGGAAAATATTCCGTGAAGTGGGACGGCAAGGACAGCCAGGGCCGGCCGGTCGCAGCCGGCAAATACACCGTGGCCGTGGAAGCCGCGCGCGAGCATGGCACCCACCAGCTCGTGCGGCAGGAGCTGGATTTCTCGGCCGGGACGCAGCACGTCGACCTGCCGGGCAACATCGAGCTCGCGGCCATCTCGCTCGATTACCGCCGCCAGGGCGGCGCGCGCTGACGCCATGGCGCCGGAGTCGGTTCCCGAGCCGCACCCGCCCGGCCACGTCGCGGGCTGGTGGCGGCGCAAATGCGCGTCGGTTTTCCGCTGGCTGCACATCTACGTGTCGATGGTGAGCTTCGGCATCCTGTTTTTCTTCGCCGTGACGGGGCTCACGTTGAATCACGCCGAATGGTTCTTTCGCGACCCGATCACGGGGAGAAAAACGGGCAAACTCGACGCGACGTGGGTCGCGCCGGGTGCCGCGACGGTGGCGAAACTGGAGGTGGTCGAGCACCTGCGCCGCGTGCATGGCGTGAAGGGGCTCGTCGGGGAGTTCCGCGTCGAGGACGGGCAGTGCGCGGTCGCCTTCAAGGGCGCCGGTTACGCGGCCGACGCGACCATCGATCGCGCGACGGGCCGCTACGAGCTGAACGAAACGCGGATGGGATTCGTCGCGGTGATCAACGATCTGCACAAAGGCCGCGACACCGGCCGGGGCTGGTCGCTCATCGTCGATCTTTCCGCGGTGCTGATGGTCGTCGTGTCACTCACGGGCATGGTGCTGATCTATTTTGTGAAGCGGCGCTTCGTGACCGGCGTGATCGCGGCGGTGGCGGGCTGCGTCGTCAGCTACCTCGCGTATCTCTGGCTGGTGCCGTGATTGCATCGGCCCGGCGGCCGTGCCATGAAGCGGGGTATGAAACGCTGGATGCCCCTCTTCGCCCTGCTGACCAGCCTCGGCGCCGTGGCCGCCGATTCGCCGCCGGTGGCCGTCGCCACCTTCGAGTGCCTCGGGCTGTATTGGAAAACGCCGGAGGCGCGGGAGTGCACGGTGCAGTATCGGCGCGAAGGCGCCACCGCGTGGCGCGGCGCGTTGCCGCTGGTCTTCGATGCGCGCGACGGCGAATGGCGCGGGAGCATCGTCGCGCTGGCGCCGGACACGGCCTACGAAATCAAGCTGCGCGCCGGCGAGCGCGAGGCGACGCTCACCGCCCGCACGCGTCGCGACCAGTTTCCGATCGGTGTGACGACCACGTTGCCGCCGGGCGACAGTGCCGACGGCCTCACGATCACCCAGTCCGGTTCGCCGCAGGGTTATCATCTCGTGACCGTGCCGGCCGGGGGGCGTTCGACGATCGATGTGCGCAACCGCGGCAGCAATCTCGTGATCGACGCCGACTACGTGATCGTGCGCGGCATCGAGCTGCGCAACGCCGCTGCGCACGGCATCCTGATCAAAGCCGGCCACCACGACATCGTGGTCGAGCAGTGCCACATCAGCGGCTGGGGCCGTTACGCGGGGCCCGTTTCCTACGGCAACACCGGCGGCAATCTCGACAGCGCGATCTACGCGGAGCGTGGCTGTGGCAACCTCACGTTTCAGCGCAACCTCATCGAGCACCCGCGCGGCGCCGCGAGCGATTGGGAGGACGGACATCCCGTCGGCCCGCAGGGCATCAGCCTCATCAACAGCACCGGCGGAAACGTGATCCGCTTCAACGACATCTGGGCAAGCGAGGATCACGGCTTCAACGACGGCATCGGCGGCGAAGACAATTTCTCGCGCGAGGGCAGCCCGAATCGCGACTCCGACATCCACGGCAACTTCATCCGCAACTGCTGGGACGACGCGATCGAGAGCGAGGGCGCCAACATGAACGTGCGTATCTGGGGCAACTATCTCGACAAATTCTACAACGGCATCGCGACCGCGTGCGTGTCGCGCGGGCCGCTCTACGTGTTCCGCAACGTCTACGCCGCGAGCCGCCACACCCACCGCGATCCGACCGGCGGCGCGTGCATCAAGACCGGGGAGCGCGAGGACTTCGGCGGCGGGCGGCGGTTCGTGCTGCACAACACGGCGCTGCAGCCCGGCGGCGTGCACACGGCCTTCACCTCGCACGTGAACCCGAACTGTGTGACGCGAAACAACATCTTCGATTGCCGCGGCGCGCTCACGACGAAGCAGGACAAGCCGCCGGCGAGCGACTACGACTACGATTTCTTCAACGGCTCCGATCGCGGCGTCGCCGTCGAGCGCCACGGCGTGCGCGGCCGGGTGGCGTATCTCGCGACGTCACGCCTCGAATTTTTTCCGGCGCCTCGCGTGAGCTACGTGCACTACGGCAAGATCCCGACCGACATGGGCGGCGGCCAGAAACGCGTGATCACCGATCCCGTCGAGACGATGCCGAACCCGGTGATCGACGCAGGTGCGGTGCTGCCGAATTTCAACGACGACTTCACCGGCAAGGCGCCGGACCTCGGGGCCTTCGAGCTGGGCGGTCCACCGCTGGAGTTCGGCCGTCGCGCCTACCTGAAGTGGAACGAGGGCTGGGCGCCGTGGGAGACGGTGCGGTAGCGGCCGAAGTCACGAGGCCGGGGTCGGAACGCCGGAGTGGGTTTGGCGTCCATTAGCGATCGTCGCAAAATAGAGTGACAAAGAGTTCGGTGGTTCGGGGAGCGCACCCGTCTCGGGTGCTGGTGCCGGCGTCTCGCCGAGACCTCCGAAATCCTCGGCGAGACGCCGAGGACAGCCCGCGGGACGCGGGCGCTCCCCGAACCACCGCGTGTCACCCAGTTTTGCGAGACTCAGTAAATGACAAATCCGCGTCTCGGTCTCACGACGGCGGCTACGTGGTGAGGCCGAGGAGGCCGCGGGTGAGCTGGAAATCGACGAAGCCGCGGGCGTTGGCGACCGGGATGCGTTCGCGTTGGACGACGCGGACGAGGAGATGTTCGAGGGCGCCGAGAACATCGGCGGCGCGATCGCCGAGGAAGAGATCGATGTCGTCGGCGGGGATACAACTGCGCTGGGCGGGTTCGGCAACTTGCAGGACTGGGACGAGGGGATGGCCTTGGCGGGCGTGGTCGCTGACTACCGCAAGGACGGCGTGCGCGCCGCAGCCGGCGAGACCGGTCACGTTTTCGTCGAAGTGCTCGCTCTCGGTCGCGACGATGTGCAGCCCCGGTGCGATCGCCGGCTGGCCGTAGGCGAGTGTGGCGTGCGGCCCTTCGGCCTTGCTCAGGGCAGGCTCTGTCGCACCGAGTAGCGCGGTGGTGAAAGTGCGGTGCGCGAGGAGATGGTCGCTCTCGGCCACAAGAATCGTGCCGCCGCGGTGCAGCACCTGACTGGCGAGCTGGGCGAGAGCGTCGGCGGTTGCTTTCTCGACGGGGGCGGTCGTGACCAGCGCGAGCGACAGCGCACCGAGATCGGCGGTGGTGGCGGTGGCGACGGGCAACGCGGCGAGTTTGGCGGCGAACCACGCTTCGATCTTGTCGAGCGCGTTGGCGATGCCGCCGTCGAGCTGGACGCTGGCCCAGCCGAAGCGGCGGGGGTCGACGCCGGCGGCCGTGAGCTGGTGGCGGAGCACGTCGTTGGGCACTTTTTCGCAGCCGTGCTCGAGCACGAGGGCGGCCGCGACATTCGGGTGCGTGAGGTAGCCGCGGTAGGTGCGGTGGAGCAACTGATACATCGTCTCGCCACCGAAACCGCAGCCCTCGGTGTGGGTGAAACCGACGAAGCGCGAGATGCCCTGCGCGCGGCCGAATTGCCTTTCGTTCAGACGTTCGGCGGCGAGGCGCGCGATCTGGGTCGAGCAAAGGCTGGCGGGGAGCACGAGGGCGACTTGCTCGGTGGCGAAGCGGGAGTCGGACGCGCGGAGGAGGTGGAGCGCGTTGACCTCAACGCGCTGGGTTTG
>JACRKC010000009.1 GCA_016235555.1 Verrucomicrobiota bacterium | reverse complement strand
GAGGCTGGGATTGGGTTAACATCGCCCACCAGCCTCGTTACCTCGGCTGCTACCCGGCTTCGCGCATCTCGACCGCGTGTGGTTCCGCCTCAGCCACCTGCTCATGCCGCCCGTAGCGGCCGAGGTAACGAGGCCGGCCTCTTCACGTCGGCCGCTACTCGATCCGCCCTTCGTCGAACGCCATCAGGTCCGGCCCGCTCCCTCACGGCAGATCGAACCGATACCCGACATCGCGCAGCGTCTTGATGAAGCGGCCGTGCGGCGACTCCGGCTCGATTTTGGTCCGCAGCGTGGCGACGCAGCGGTCGACGCTTCGCTCCGTCACGATGATTTCCTCGCCCCACACGCCATCCAGAATCCGCTGGCGCGTCACCACCCGTCCGGCGTTGCGCACGAAATAATCCAGCAGCCGGAATTCCTTCGGCGTGAGGATGACTTCGCGCCCGCCGCGGAAGAGCTTGAGCGCCGCCCGATCGAAACGGCAGTCGCCGAACACGACCTCCGTTCCCGGCGGCTGCCGCCGTCGCCGCAGGCAGGCACCGGCGCGCGCCAGCAGCACGTCGATGCTGAACGGCTTCGTCACGTAATCGTCGGCGCCGAGCTCGAGGCCGCGAATCACGTCCGACTCCTGGCTCTTCGCCGTGAGCATGATGATCGGGATCGTGAGCCCCTCGCTGCGGATCCGCCGGCACAGATCGAATCCGTTGATCCCCGGCAGCATGATATCCAGCAGGATCAGATCCGGCTGGTGGGCGAGGACGGCGTTGAGCCCCGTGCGCCCATCACTCGCGACGTGCACCGCGTAGCCGCCAAACTCGAAATTATCCCGCAACGCCTCCTGCATCGTCGGGTCGTCTTCGATAATCAGAATCTTGTCGCGGCTCATTTGATCGATCCAAAAGACTTTTTAACCACGGATTGCACAGATGAACACGGATAAAGACCTTCGAATTTGGGAGCCTTCATCCGTGCTATCCGTGTAATCCGCGGTCAACCGGATTGGGTTTGGTCACAGCGTCGGCCGGGGCCTCACCCGGCGCATTCGCCACGGGAATCTTCACCCGAAACAGGCTCCCCCGCCCCGGCTCACTTTCGACTTCCACTACGCCGCCGTGCGCCCGGATGATCGACTGCACGATGCTGAGCCCCAAGCCGCAGCCGCCTTTTTGCCGCGTCAGGCTTTGGTCAACTTGGTAGAAACGATCAAAAATTCGCCGCTGCTCCTCCGGCGCGATGCCGATGCCATTGTCCGTCACCTCGAAGACCACGACCGAAACCGCATGAGTCGAAACTGGCGATGGCCACAAAAGGCTCACAAAGCTCAAAACCGAACCGTTCCGTTTCTGTGCCTTTTGAGCCTTTTGTGGCCAGTCCTCCGAAGTTTTTCGTCCGCTCGGAATAACGCCGCACAACTCCGCACACACCCGCACCGCGATGTGTTTTTCGCCATTCGTGTATTTGCACGCGTTATCGAGCAGGTTGATGAGCACCGTGGCGAGCGCGTCGACATCGCCGCGGATCGCCGGTAGGTCGGGCGCGAGGTGCGTGGTGAGGCGGCAGGACGGTCCCGTGAGTTTTTCGCCGAGGGCCTCGATCGCTGTCCGCACGATCTCCTGCGGCGGCAGCGCCGTGAACCGAAACTGCTGCTGCCCGCGCTCCAGGCGCGAAAACACCAGAAAATTTTCGACGAGGTGGCCGAGCCGCTGGTTTTCCTTCGTGGCGAGATGCAGGTAGCGCTGCCGGTGCGCCTCGTCGCGCTCTCGCCCCGCGGACAGCGTGTCGAGCAACACGCGCATCGAGGCGACCGGCGTCTTCAGCTCGTGCGACACCGTGGAGACCAGATCATCCTTCAGCCGCGCCAGTCGCATCTGCGCGGCCACGTAGCGCGCCACCATCACCGCCAGCACGCCGATGATCGCGACGACGCCCACGCCCATCCACAGATAGAACCGCGCCTGCCGCGCCGCCGCCTCCGCCAGCGGATCGCCGTCGCGGAAACTCAGCGCGAGCCGCCAGCCCGGGAGCGCTTCGCCCGCGTCCTGCGTCGGCACGGGCCTTTTCAGCGCCGTCTCCGCCTCGCCCGGCGCCAGCACGCTCACGCGCACGTCGGGCAACGCCAGCGCGTCGAGTTGCTTCGTCAGCTCCTCCCGCAGCCGCTCCTCGCGGAAGAGCGCGACGACCGTGCCGTCGGTGCTCGGCAGCCGCCACACCTTCGCGAGCGGCGTGCGTTGAAGCCACGCTTCGGTTCGAGGTGGAGCGCGTTGACCCCAACGCGCGGTTTGATGCCCGCCCGCAGGAAGCGTGTTGGGGTCAACGCGCTCCACCTTCGCCTCCGTCGCCGGCGGGGGATCATGCTCCAAGTAATCCGCCGCCAGATCCTCCGCCGCGAGGGTGGGAAATGTTGCGTCTGGCAGCGATCCGCTGGCGGGCGATGGCTCTGGCGTGGCACGGGTCTCCCGACCCGTGTCCGGCGGTGACGCGGGCCCCCCGGGTCGGGAGACCCGTGCCACAGTATCGCCTGCAAGCAGGCTCCTACCTTCTGCCAGCACGCTCACCTCGTGCATCAGAAACCGCCGCTGATTCGCCGGCATCCCGGCGTCCGCATAATCGTTCAAGTGGGCAACCAAAGCGTCGAACGTCCGACGTAGGTCGGGGTTTATCCCCGACACCTCCGACAAACCTGTCGGGCGTAAAGCCCGACCTACGTTCACCGTCTTCAAAATCAACAACTGCGCATCCGGCCCGATCAACGCGCCCTGCGCGCTCACTGCGTGGCGCAGGCTCGCATCGCCCGCCAGTTCCGCCAGCCGCGCGAGCGCGCGCTCCTTCTCGCCCGCCTTCAACCAGCACACCGCCTGCGCCTGCATCGCCCGCGCCCGCGTGTTCGCTTCGCGACCCGACTCCACGATGCGTCCGTAAATTTCCGCCGCTCCCGCCAAATCGTTTCTCTGAAACTCCAACTCTCGCGCTCGCGCCCACTCTGCGGTCTCCTCGACGCGCATCTCGGCACCCGCCGCCGCCGACGCCGGATAAAGCACCTTCCCCGCGCCATCCGTCACGATCACGCCATCCGCGAGCTTCGCCCGCACGATGGCCGCGAAGGTCTCCGCCGGCGCGCCGCCCACGTGTGCCTGCAACGCCGCCTGCCGCTCGCGCACGAACGCCGTCACGCGCGGCTGCAACGCGGCGAGATGATTCGCATAAACCGCCGTGAGCCGCGCCTCCACCGCGAGCCGCTCGTTGCGCATCGCGACCGACATGAACCCCAACACGCCCACCGCCGGCACGAGCGCGACGAGCACCAGCGCCGCCATCAGCGACGCTGGGCTCTGCGCTACGCCGTGGGATTTGGTGAAGGGGATTTTCAATTTCTGACCGGAGTGAAACCTACCGCACGCACGTGACCGCGGTCTCGCCATTCTGGCCGAGATTCACGTTTTCGAGTGGAAGGGTTCGTTTTGCGAATTCGTGCGCCATTGTCGCCCACCAGCCTTGGATCATCCGTGCGGCGCCGGGTTGTGCGGGAGAATGGCGACGAGACAGAAATGCGTAATTGCGCACCCGCCTCCGCCGGCTAGGGTTGCGGCGATGAATTCGGCGATTGATCCGAAACTCCTGAACGACCCGGTCTTCCAACGGGTGTTGGCCGACGCGCGGTCGATTCAGGACCGCTTCGCCGCGGAGCCAGTGTATGCCAGGACGGGCAAAGGTTTCCTGAAGAGCGCCGGGGTGGAGGAACTGAAGAAGATCAAGGCCGCCGGGAAGGCCAAACCAAGGTGATTCATGGCGCTGACCCGCGCATGGCTGGCAGACTACACTTGGGAATTCGTGACGGCGCAGAACGCGCTGCTGTGCGAGGCAAAAAAGGCGCAACACCAGCCGACTTCCGACGGACATGACCGAACGAAGCAACTTTGGGCCAGCCGGCATCGTGAGGCGATGCGGCTCGATGAGGCCGTGGAACTCTGCCGCCGCTGCCACCGCCTGGCGCCTTTCTGTTTCTACAACGGCAATACGTTCGCGGCCATCATTCGCGACGTAATCCATCGCCTGCAACTGCCGGCTGATCGGGCCTACGTCGTGCGCAGCCTCGCCGGCCACATCGTCGCGGGGGTGGCGACGCGTGAAGAAGAGCAGGCGTTCCTCCATTTTTGCGGTTCGCTGGATGAGCGAAGCTGAACCGAGCGCCGGCACCGCGAGCCGTTCGTTGCGCATCGCGACCGACATGAACCACAGCACCCCCACCGCCGGCACGAGCGCCACGAGCACCAGCGCCGCGATGAGCGGCGCTGGACTCTGTTCTCCGTCTGCGGACTCTTTGAACGGAATTTTCAATTCAGGGTTCAACGGCGCCGTCGCGGTTGCGCGCTTGCTAAGGAAGCCGCACACTCTCAACCAAGCTCTCGAATGCAGTGCGGAGATCGTCAGCCTTCTCCGCCGGCACTTGGACACGGGCTACAGTTGCGAGTTTGTCGCCGTAAATCGCTGCCAGATATTCCGTCCAGGTTTTGCCGCCTCTCTTAAAATCCGCGGCCCAACTTATTGCGGCGCGTCCTGCTACAGTTCTGAGTGCATAGCTTGTTGGCCGATTCTTGTAGTCGGTGAGGTCGTTCTCTTTCTGCCTGTCTGCGATCACCACCGTTTCCGCAAAATTGCGCAGCATCGCAGCCACTTCGGCGGGCGCTGTGGGTGCGCCATCGGGGCGGATGTGGAGACTCAGTCTCGGCAGCGCGTCAGGAAACTCCGCAACCGAGAGGTCGATCGTAGTAATCGGTCTTTGACTGCCGCGTCGATTGGCACTCTTGAGTTCCCAGCCGGTAGGAAGCGTTGCTGAGAAACCGAGATTCCGATCGACTATGGAATGGTTCGGCCCGCGGAATTCATCCAAAGCGGCTGGGCTGGGGCTGGGTCTGGCGAGTTTCTGAACCGCTTTTCTCGTTAGAAATCCTTCCATCACCCACAGGTCGCGACTTTTTTCAGCGTAATAGATACGGCCATCGCGCGTGACGAATGGCTCCACGAAGCCCAGATTGCTCATGATGAGCTCCGGTTCCGCGGAAGACTTGCCATCCTTGATGGCCACCGCCCAAAGATCGTGGCTCGCGCCGGATCGATTGTTGACAAACACAATTTTAGAGTCGCCGAGAGTCCAGCCGACGACGCCCACCGCGTCTTTCTCGATCAAAACCTCTTCGCGGCCCGAGCGCAGATCGAGTAGAAAGATTTTTCGCCCATCCTCGTTGCGTCGAAACGCGACATAATTCCCGTCGGCCGACAGGCAAAACACGCGCAATCGCTGCGTATTGGCGATGCGAGCGTGTTCCTGCGATTCGCCAGTGCTCAGATTCAGACTGAGCACCGAAACCGATGTCGACTTGGTGTCGACTGACATACAGACTAGGCGCGTGGCGTCAGGAGACCATCCGATGGTTTGAAACGATCCAGTCTTACCTTCGCGGGTTAGGGTTTTTCTCGATTCCGTCCCGTCGGTTTTCGCGATCCAGAGCACGAGGCCGTTAATCGTGTAGGCGATTTGAGTGCCATCAGGTGAAATCGTCGCCTGCCAAGGCTCCATCCCGCGCTCTCCTTTGGCAACCGGCCAGGTTTTCCCCGTCGCAGTCTCGCAGACAAACAGATCGAAGGACTTTTC
The DNA here is from genome assembly GCA_016235555.1 of Verrucomicrobiota bacterium. Lineage (GTDB taxonomy): Bacteria > Verrucomicrobiota > Verrucomicrobiia > Opitutales > Opitutaceae > JACRKC01. The sequence continues at coordinate 99,512 of JACRKC010000009.1, read as the reverse complement.
GGGTTGATAGGCGAGCAACCGTCCGTCGGCTGACAGATCCATGAACCAGTTGGCTGCCACCGAGGGCAGCCGGCGAATCGCCACGCCCTCAGACGGTGTTTGACCCAGGTCCGCGAGCATATGCCGCGCTTTTTTGGTTGTGTCGGCATCCGATGGATATTGCTGCACCAATTCATTAAGAGCAGCGATCGCCTGCTCCTTCTTCCCCTGCTTCTGATAACACACCGCCAGCCGATACTGCGCCTGCGCGACGACGGTGCGGTTGGCGGCAGACTCGGCGGCGATTTGTTCGTAGATCTTGATCGCGGACTCGAGGTTGCGCTCGACCTCCTCGGCGTAGATGCCCTTTTGCAGGAGGAGCGACGGCGATTCGGACGCGGCGGATGCGTTGAACGATAAGGCCGACGCAATGAGCAAGGCGGCAAGGCCACGGACGAGTCGGAACAATCCAGTTGAACCACGAATGAACACGAACTCACACGAATGGAACCCCAGGCATGTTGAAGAGAGCCTTCGGCTATTCGTGTCGATTTGTGTCCATTTGTGGTTTTGTTCGGGCTGGCTGGGGGTCGCGTTTTTCATGAGAGGTGCCTTCGTTGGGTGGTTGATTACGAGGGCTACCTTGGCGGGGAAATGTTACCGCTGTGTGACCAGCACATTTCCTTTCCGTCGATTTGGCCAGCGCGCATCTGGCCTTTGGGCACCATTCGGCGGAAGCTCATACCCTGCGTGACCGAGCCGCAGCTAAATCAAAACCACGGAGGGGATGGCCACAAAAAGCGCAAAAAGGCGCAAAAAAAAGGAGCCTCTGTTTTTGTGCCCTCTTGTGCTTTTTGTGGCCAATCTGTCTGGGCGAATTCGCCGCGGCGCAACACGAAGCTCGAACCGTGTCACCCGGAGGCCACGCAGCTCCTCCTCTGTGTGCTCCGCGTTCTCTGGGTTGAAAACCTCTACTCGATCCGCCCTTCGTCGAACTCCATCAAGTCCGGCACGCTCTTGATTTCCTCGACGCGGGCCGCGCAGCCCATCGCGGCGAGCGCCTTCGCCATGAACTCGCGGCCGGCCTCGGTCATGCCCATCTGCACGTAGCGGCGGTTCCACGCCGCCGCCCGCACGTCGGCGGGCAGGAGCGTCTTCAACTTCGCCTCGATTTCCTCGTCGGTCGCCGATTCGAACACGATCTTCTCCACCGCCGCTGGATCGATGCCGAGGTGCTGGCTCAGAAAGCGATCGCACCCGCGCTTGTAGTTCTTCGCGTAGCTCGGCGGGAGCGCGCCGTGCTGCTTCACGTAGCGGCACTTCGCCAGGAAACGCGGCAGGTGCAGCAGCCCCGTCGCTGCGTGCGGCACGTAGGCCGACGGCAAAGTCGTGAGCACATCGCCGCTGGATCCGGGAATGGGTTTCGAGGGCATGAAAAACAGGCCCGGCCGGAAGGCGGCCCGACTCAATCTCAAAATCCGGTTCGTTTCCGGCCCGCGGAGTGTGACTCAAACGGAGGTCAGTGATTTGTAGCGGCGATCTATGACCGCCGAACGTATCCCCTTGGCGCCACGCCGGCGGTGATAAGCCGCCGCTACCACCGAGGCATTCGAGAACTGACCTCAGTTTGAGTTACACCGCGGCCGCGGGCATTTTTTGTATGACTTTGATCCACTGCGTGATTTCCGTCGTCACCCCGCTGCCGTAGATTGGCGCGGACCCTTCCCACCATGCACTCGTCTCCTGCCTCCTGCGGCGCCTTGCGCCGGATCGCGACGGCGCTCGCGCTCGTCTTGTTCGCGGCCGCCGCCGCCGTTGCCCAGCCCACGGCCACCAGCACCCTCACCGGCCGGGTGCAGAACAAGGCTGCCGGCCTCGCGCTCGAAAACGCCCGCGTTACCATCGCCGGCACCAGCCGCGAAGCGTTCACCGATGCGTTCGGCGAATATCGTCTCACCGGTCTCCCGCCCGGCAACGTCACGCTCACCGTCTTTTCGACCGGCCTCGCGCCGCAGACCGTGACCGTAAGCCTCGCGGCCGGCGAAACCGTGCAGCGCGACTTTGCCCTCCTGTCCGCGGACAAGCCCACGGTCGCGTCCGCCGGCGATGCCGTGAAACTCGACGCCTTCGTCGTCGGCACCGCGCGCGAGACCAACGCCGCGACCATCGCGATCAACGAGCAGCGCTTCGCCGCCGGCATCAAGACCGTGCTCGCCACCGACGCCCTCGGCGACGTCATCCAGAACAACCTCGGCGAGTTCGTGAAGTTTCTCCCCGGCGTCGACGTCGGCACCGACCAGATGAACTCCGTGCAGATCGGCCTCCGCGGTCTGCCGTCGGCTTACACCAACATCGCCCTCGACGGCGACGACGTGAACGCCGCGGGCTCCGGCAACCCGACGCGCAACACGCTCCTCCAAGCCTTCTCCCTCAGCAACGCCCAGCGCGTCGAAATCTACAAGGTCCCCACGCCCGACATGCCCGCCTCCCTCGCCGGCGGCATCAACATGGTCAGCCGCACCGCGTTCGAGGCCAGCCGTCCCGAGCTGCGCTTCAAGGTCTACGTGAACCAAAACTCCCACGAGTTTAACTTCCGCCGCATGTCCGGCGCGGGCGACGGCGACGACCAGAAGATGACCTACCACTACCAGCCCGACTTCGACTTCGCCTACACCGTGCCCGTCTCGAAGACCTTCGGCTTCTCGATCAACGCCACCAAAAACGATCAGTTCGGCTCCGCGCGTCGCATCAACCGCAACTTCAGCACCGCCACCACGCCCGCCTCCAACCCGCCGCCCGACCCGCTGCGCGCCACCGTCGACAATCCCTACCTGACGAGCCTCGTTTACAACGTCTTCCCGGTCTACGAGCACCGCTACGCCATCGGCACACGGTTCGACTGGAAAGCCACGCCGGTCGACGTGCTGTCGTTTTCCACGTCGAGCAACTGGCTCGTGCAGGACTACGAGCAACACAACTTCACGATCAACGCCGGCACCAACCCGTTCTCCTGGAGCGACAACTTCACCCACGGTCGCACCGGCGCTGGCGCCGCGCAGGTCGCCAACACCGCCCGCTACGTGCGCGTCCGCAACAACGTCTTCCGCCTCAACTGGCGCCACACCGGCTCGCTATGGGATTTCACCGGCTCCGCCGGCTATAATTTCTCCGATCAGACTTACCGCGCAATCTCCCACCGCCAGTTCGAGACGGCGTCGGGTCGCATCCAGGCCGCCACCGTCGATTTCGACGGCTACTCCCAATACCTCCCCGGCAAGATCACGGTGCGCAACGCGGCCGGCCAGGTCGTCGATCCCTTCGATCTCAACAACTACACGTTCTTCCTCAACGGCGGCAACGGCACGCGCGACAACGACAGCACCGCGAAGAGCGCCCGCTTCGACGCCAAACGGAAGTTCTTCAACGAGCGCGTGCCCTTCTCCCTGAAGATCGGCGGCTCCAGCGCCGAGACCTACCGCGCCGCGCGCAACAGCTCCTTCAATCCCGTCTACGTCGGACCGGACGGCGTCACCGCCGCCAATGCACCCGACGAGTCCTTCACCCGCACACCCTTCAGCCTGCTCAACCAGGCGATGCTCTCCTTCCCCGAGCCGCGCGGCCTCCAGCAGGTGCAGTTCCCCAGCGGCCGGCGCGCCTGGCAGCTCTACGAGACCAACCCGACTTGGTTCAACACCCAGACCAACCTCCGCACTGACATCCGCACCACGCTCACCTCGCCCATCCAAATCACCGAGCGGCAGGACGCGCTGTTTCTCATGGGCGACTTTTCCTTCTTCCGCAACCGACTCCGCGTCGTGACCGGCGTCCGCTACGAGCGCACCACCGACAAGGGTCGCGCTGTCCTCCAGGACAACAACGCGCGCTACCGCAAGGACGCCGCCGGCAACCTGATCCTCGACGCCAACCGGCGCCCGATCCTGATCTACGCCGCCAACACCATCAACACGACCACGCCCGAGGGCATCGCCAACGGCATCGCCGAGGACGCGCTCGTTTACCAAAAGCTCGGCGCCACGCTCAGCAAGCAATACGGCGGCTACTACCCCAGCCTCAACGCCACCTACAACTTCACGGAAAACGTGCAGGCCCGCCTCGGCCTCGCCCAGGCCGTCGGCCGGCCCGACTTCGGCAACATCCTCGGCTCGACCACCGTCAACCAGGTCGACTTCAACCCCGAGAGCAACGCGACCGGCGCCGCCCTCGGCACCATCACCACCAAGAACCCCGCGCTCAAGCCGTGGACGGCCAACTCCGGCGACGTCCGCCTCGAGTATTACCCGAGCAACGGCGCCGTCCTCTCCGCCGGCTTCTACCGCCGCCAGATCACCAACACCTTCTCGACCCAGAACTTCCTCGCGACCGAGGACTTCCTCCGGACCCTCGACCTCGGCGAGGAGTTTGTCGGTTATCAGGTCAACGCTCCCGTCAACGTCCCCGGCATCACGCACATCAACGGCTGGGAATTCGACGTCAACGCGCCGCTCAGCATGTTCACCCAGCTCGGGTTCGCGCGCTCGATCCGCGTCTTCGCCAACGCCACGCTCGTGCGCAACCGCAGCCCCGCCGAGGCCGATTTCCGCGGCTTCACGCCCAAGCTCATCAACTGGGGCGTGAACTACAACCGCCGCCCGCTCTCGCTCTACGCCAAGTGGACCCTCGTCGGCAAAAAGCGCGTCGGCACCATCGCCGCCGGCAACATCGGCGCCGCCGGCTGGAACTACCAGGCCGAGCGCCTCCGCCTCGATCTCTCCGGCGACTACCGCCTCAACGCCCGCTACGGCCTCTACTTCACGGTGAGAAACCTCTTCAACAACCGCGACCAGAACTACGCCTACGCCATCGGCAGCCCGCGTTATGTGAAGTTCGCCAGCGAAGGCGAATACGGCGTGAACTTCCAGTTCGGCATCAAAGGCAACTTCTGAACAGGTGGGCCGTGCGCTCCGCGCGCGGCCAGAAGCAAGAGGACGGAGTTTCACCGCGGATCACCTGGCGCCGCGCCCCGGTAGCAACGTGCCAGCGCAACGCCGGGTAGCCGCGAGCGTGAGCGAGTGGGAGCCACTCGTTCAGCAGACTGTGTGATTACCCGGCGGCATTCGTTCAGCTGCGCGAAGTGTAGCGGAAACCGTGAGGTTTTCGTGGGCTTTGGCCCGCGTTCGGGCGAAAAGCTCACGCTTTCCGCTACCACCGTCGCGTTCTCACCCAGTCTGTCACGCTCGCGGCGACACCCCACGAAATCTCGGTGTCGCTGCCCCGGCGCGGCTCTGCCGCACCCGCACGATCTGAACAGGAAGGCCGGAAAGATCGGAAAGCGCAGAAATGGCTCGAATCTGGACTGTAGGGGCGCCGCTTGTCGGCGCCCGGGTTGCGCAGCGCGGCGTCGTCAAGCGACGCCCCTACCAAGAGACCAAAAGTGAGACGTAACTGGTATGACCGGATTCTTCCCGTCCTTTCCGACCTTCCTGTTTAGTTGTTTTGTTTGAGCTGCGCGCTCCTCCGGCATGGTCGTTCAGATTCGCCTGGCATCGCTCCGCCGCAACCGAAGGTTCCAACCCGAAACCATAGACCGCGGATTACGCTGATGGCGCGGATAACTTGGCCGCATCTCATAGCCATCCGTGAAATCCGCGCGATCCGCGGTGAAAATTCTGTCGACGGATGGAGCCACCCAACCGGACCGTTATCCGTGTTCATCCGTGTTCATCCGTGGTTAAGAAATTCAGGTCTCTTCGCTTGGACCGGTGCAAAAATCGGCCATGCCCCCGGCCACACCGCCGCCCGACGCGCTTGACGCCGCACACGTGACCGCGGCGACACCATTCACGGCAAAAAACCCCGCCTTCATCCCGCACCGTCACCGCATCATCACAAACGCATGACCGATTCCCGGGCGCGCGAGTCCTACCCGTGCACCACCCGATTCGCTTATGCGCCCTTTCCGCCACCTCGCCGCCACGTTTGCCGCTTCGTTGCTCGCCGCGCGCGCCTTCGCCGCCCCGGTCATCAACGAAATCATGTATCGCCCGGGCACCGGCTACCCGGAAAACGCCGCGCTCGAGTTCATCGAACTCCACAATCCGGACGCCACCGTCGCCGACCTTTCCGGCTGGTCGCTCACCTCTGCCGCCAGCTTCACGTTTCCATCCGGCACCACGCTCGCCGCCGGCGGTTATCTCGTCGTCGCCGCCAATCCCACCGCGCTGAAAGCCGGCAACGCCGCCGCCGCGTCCGCCACCGTCCTCGGCCCGTGGAAAACCGGCGCCACCCTTGCCAACAAGGGCGAGAAAATCACGCTCGCCAAGCCCGGCGCCACCACCGGCACCTTCACCGAGGTCGACTCGGTCACTTACGCCAACGAAGGCGATTGGGCCGTGCGCACGCGCGACACGCTCGGCGGCTGGTCGTGGGTTAGCGCCGCCGACGGCGCCGGCTCCTCGCTCGAACGCCGCAGCGCCACGCTCGCGAAAAACACCGGCCAGAACTGGGGCGCTTCCACCGCCGCCGGCGGCACGCCCGGCGCAAAAAACTCCCTCGCTGCCACCAACGTCGCCCCGCTCCTCACCGGCGTGAAGCACTCACCGGCGATTCCCACGAGCACCGATCCCGTCACCATCTCCGCCAATCTCACCGACGAACTCGGCTCCACCGATGCGAAGCTCGCCGCCACGCTCTACTGGCGCGACGCCACCTCGGCCACGCCCGGCGCGTTTCAAACCGTCGCCCTGCTCAACGACGGCACCGGCACCTTCACCGCCACCCTCGATCCGAAATCGGACAAGACCGTCGTGGAGTTCTACGTCTCCGCGACCGACGGCACGCTCACCCGCACCTGGCCCGCGCCCACCAGCGAAGGGCAGAACGCCAATTGCGTCTACCAAGTCGACAACGAGGTCATCGCCGGCCCCTCACCCGCGTATCGCCTCATCCTCACCGGCGCGGAAAACGCCGCGTTCAACACCTACACCGGCGGCACCACCACCACGATCACGCCCGGCGGTGGGCGCCCCGGCGGCGCGGGCGGTAACATCGGCGACCGCCAGTTCAACTTCACCCTCGTCGCGGCCACCGGCGACGAGACCACCATCCGCTACCTCTCCTCCATGCGCGTGCGCGGCAACAGCAGCCGCCAATACACCATCAAGCCTCTCCGCATCTCGCTCCCGACCGACGATCGCTGGAACGGCATCAGCGATTTCCTCATCAACCCCCGCGGCGCCCCCGTGCAGTTCCTCGCCCACCGCGCCATCCGCGCCGTCGGTATCGTCGCCGCCGATGCCGCCGCGATCGAGGTCCGCCGCAACGGCGTCGAATACACCGTCGCCACCGGCAGCACCGCCGACCACGGCCAGCTCGTGCGCATCGAGGAACTCAACGGCGACTACCTCGACCACCACTTCCCGCTCGTCACGTCGGCTCAGCTCTACCGCAAAGTTTCAATCACCGGCTGGGCCTACTCGCCCACCACCGCGCCCGCCAACCCCGACCTGACGTGGAGCGGTTGGTCGAAACAAAACAACTCCGCGGCTAACGACTGGACCGACGTGATGAATTTCTCGAAAGTGTGGAACGAGGTCGCCGCGTCCCACTTCACCGGCGCCACCACGACCAGCGTCGCCAACGGCACCTGGAACGGCGTCCCCTTCACCGACGCCGAGGTCACCACGCTCTCCACCGTCGCCGACCTCGACTACCTCGCGCGCTACCTCGCCGTCATGACGATTCTCCCTAACGCCGAGGAAAACCTCACCACCGGCGAGGACGACGATTACGCCGGCGCCTTCGTCAACACCGGCTCCGGCCCGCGCTTCTACCCGGTCCCGCATGACCTCGATACCACGTTCGGCCTCGGCGAAAATACCACCACCGCCACGTCCAAGGGCCTCTACGACGCGACCGAAGCCGGCCAGGCCGTCGGCGGTTTCCAAGACACCTTCATGCGCCCGCTCCAGCCGCTCCTCGGCGACAGCACGCGCGCCGGCCACGCCGCCTTCCGCACCAAATACCTCACCGCCATCCGCGAGATGTTCGGCTCCATCTTCGACGCCGACACCACCACGAACCCGAATCCGCCCTTCTACCAATTCGTCGACTCACACCTCGCGTGGACGCCCGCTATCTACCGCACTTCGATCAAGTCTTTCATGACCGCGCGCCAGAGCCACCTGCTCGGCCTCATCGGCTCCGGGAAAATCACGCCCTCCGTCGGCACGAGCACCGCCACCCTCACCGCCACCTCCACCCCCGCTCTCCGGATCAACGAGGTCCTCGCCACCAACACCAAGATCGCCAACGCCTCCACTTTTCCCGACATCATCGAGCTCTATAACGCCGGCTCCGCCGCCATCGATCTCGCCGGCAAGAGCCTGAGCGACGACGCGGCCACGCCCCGCAAATACACCTTCCCCGCCGGCACCACGCTCGCCGCCGGCGCCTACCTCACCGTCTACGCCGACACCGACACCACCGCGCCCGGCCTGCACACCGGCTTCTCCCTCGATGCCAAGGGCGACAGCGTGCTCCTCTACGACACCGCCGCGAGCGGCGGCGCGCTGCTCGATTCGATCACCTTCGGCTTCCAGATCCCCGACTTCTCGATCTCGCGCACCGGCTCCACCGCTGCGACGTGGGCGCTCACCCCGCCCACTCCCGGCGCCGCCAACGCCACCGCCACCACGCTCGGCGCGATCAACTCCGTCAAAATCAACGAATGGGCCGGCCGCATCTCCTTCCGCGTCGACCACGATTTCGTCGAACTCTTTAACTCCGCCGCGCAACCCGTCGCCCTCGGGGGTGCCCGTCTCACCGACGACACCACCAATCACCCGGGCCGCTTCGCGTTTCCCGCGCTCAGCTTCATCGCGGCCGGCGGATTCCTCCCTCTCTACGGCGCCGACCTGCCCTTCTCCCTCGACGCCGACTTCGACGGCCTGTGGCTGCTCGGCGAAAACGGCGCGCTCGTCGACAGCATCGATTTCGTGTCGCAACCCGCCGACACCTCGACCGGCCGCACCACCGACGGCGGCGCCACGCTCGCGACGTTCACGGTCCCCACGCCCGGCATCTCCAACGCCACCGCGCTGCCCGCCGCCTACACCACGCTGCTGAACAACCTCCGCCTCACCGAAATCATGTATCAACCCGTCGCCACCACGAGCGCCGGCGATCATGAATACCTCGAACTCGTCAACACCGGCACGAGCCCGCTCGACCTCAGCGGCGTCCGCTTCACCAACGGCCTCGACTACACCTTCCCCGCCGGCACCACGCTCGCCGCCGGCGCCTACACCGTCGTGTGCAAGAACCGCACCGCGTTCGCCGCGCGCTACCCCGGCTCAGTCGCCGCGCTCGCCCCCGGCCAGTTCACCGGCGCCCTCGACAACAACGGCGAGACCCTCTCCCTCACGCTCCCCGCCCCGTGGTATGTCCACATCCTGAGTTTCCGCTACGAGTCCTCGTGGTCCGCGCTCGCCTCCGGCGGTGGCTACTCGCTCGTCACGCAATCCGCCGCCACCACCGCCGCCCGCGACTGGGGTAAGAAATCCACCTGGCGCGCCTCCTCCGCCGTCAACGGCAACCCCGGCGCCGCCGACGCCGGCGGTATCTCCGTCGCCCTCGGCAGCTCCGCCACCATCACCACCACGGCCGGCGGCACCGCCACCCTCCGCGTGACCGCCACCGGCACCGCCGCTCTCGCGTATCAGTGGCAGCAGCTCGTCGCCGGCCAGTGGGTCAACGTCACCGGCGCCACCGCCGCGAGCTACACCATCCCGAGCACCCAGACGTTCAACGCCGGCACCTACCGTGCCCTCGTCACCTCCGCTGGCGTCACGACCGTGAGCGACAACATCGTAGTCACCGTCACCGCCGCCGCCACCTCCGGCGCCCGCCTCACCAACCTCGCCACGCGCGCCACCTCCGGCACCGGCGCCAACGCCCTCGTCCCCGGCTTCGTCGTCACCGGCACGGGCACCAAGCGCCTGCTCGTCCGCAACGTCGGCCCCACCCTCGGCTCCTTCGGCGTCAGCGGCGTGCTCACCGACCCGCAGCTCACGCTGAAACGCTACGATTCCGCCACCGCCGCCTACGTCGACGTCGCCGCCAACGACAACTGGGGCACCGGCGCGAACCTCGCCGCCCTGATCACCACGACCTCCTCGCTCGGCGCCTTCGCCCTCAGCGCCGGCAGCGCCGATGCGGCCGTTTTGATCGAGCTCCCTCCGGGTCAGTATTCGGCCAGCACTGGCGCGCCCTCCGAAGCTTTAGCGAAGGAGGGCATCGCCCTCGTCGAAATCTACGACGCCGACTCCGCTGCTTCCTCCACCGCGAAGCTCGGCAACATCGCGACCCGCGGCTTCGTCGGCACGGGCAGCGACATCATCGTCGCCGGCTTCGTGATCGCCGGCGAGGGCGCCAAGACGCTGCTCATCCGCGCAGTCGGCCCGACCCTCTCCAGCTTCGGCCTCACCGGCGTGCTCGCCGATCCCCAGCTCGCGATCTACCGCAGCAGCGACGTCATCCTCACCAACGACGACTGGTCCGCCGGCACCACCGCCACGACCACCGCGAGCGTCGCCACGCAGGTCGGCGCCTTCGCCCTCCCGAGCGGCAGCAAGGACGCCGCCTTCGTCGTCACCCTCCCCGCCGGCGCCTACACCGTCCAGGTGAGCGGCGCGAACAACACCACCGGCCTCGCGCTGGTGGAGATCTACGAGGCGCCGTAGCCCGCCGATCTTTCTCTTTCCTCTTTCTCTTAATCTTTCTCTCAACTCCCGGTCATGTTCACCGACCGCCTCCAAACCCAGCGCTTCGAGCTGAAATACCGCGTCGACGAAGCCACCGCCATCGCCCTCCGGCGTTTCGTGCGACCGTTCCTCGTGCCCGACGACTTCGGCGCCAACCGCGACATCCCGTGGTATCCCGTCCACAGCCTCTACCTCGACACCGCCACCCTTTCGCTCTGCCACGCCACGCTCAACGGCGACCGCAACCGTTTCAAACTCCGCGCCCGCTACTACGACGACGCCCCCGCCTCGCCCGTCTACCTCGAAATCAAACGCCGCGTCGACCGCTGCATCCACAAACAACGCGCCCTCGTGCGCCGCGAGTGCGTCGCCCCGCTCCTCGCCGGCGCGTGGCCCACCGTCCACCACCTCGCCTGCCCTGAGGATGATCGAAGGGCGCGGCCCGATGCCCGCCAGCTCGCCGCCCTGCGCACCTTCTGCGACCTCATGCGCCGCCTCCGCGCCACGCCGCGGGCGCACGTCGCCTACGAGCGCGAAGCCTGGGTGAGCCCCGGCCACAACGCCGTCCGCATCACCTTCGATCGCGCGATCCGCTGCGAGCCGCTCACCGAGCTGCACCTCGACACCGCCTTCCGCGCCCCCGCCCCCGTTTTTCCCGCCACCGTGATCCTCGAAATCAAATTCACCGACCGCTACCCCACCTGGGTCGCCGGGATGATCCGCGCCTTCGGCCTGCAACAGCGCAGCGCCGCCAAATACGTCGACGGCCTCGCCGCGTGCGGCGCCGCGCCACGCCCCGTAGCGGCGAGCGCCAGCGAGCCGACGAACACTGCCGTGTGGCCGAGAACTGAAAGTAACCCATTGGGTTACTTTCCGGCCGACCTCCGTCCTCTGACCTCCGTCCTCTGACTCCTGTCCCCCGCCTCCGTTCTCCGTCTTCCGTCTTCTGACCTCCGCCCTCCGTCTTCCGTCCATGCTCGACACCTTTCTCCGCGGCGATCACGCCAGCGCGCCCACCTCGCTCTCCGTCGTGGCGCTCGCCGTGCTGCTCTCGTTCATGCTCGGCCAGCTCATCGCGTGGGTCTACATGGCCACGCACAGCGGCCTCTCCTACTCGCGCGCCTTCGTCGTCTCGCTGCTCCTGCTCCCCGTGATCGTCGCGCTCGTGATGATCATCCTCGCCAACAGCCTCGTGGCCGCCGTCGGCGTCATGGCCGTCTTCGCGATCGTGCGCTTCCGCAATGTCGTGCGCGACACCCTCGACACCGCGCACGTGCTCGCCGCGATCGTGCTCGGCATGGCCTGCGGCCTGCAAAAATTCGCCACCGCCGCGCTCGGCGGCCTCATCGTCGCCGCCATTGTCGCGTTCGCGTGGCTCACGTCCTTCGGCCGGCGCCGGCATCATGACTTTTTCCTGCAGCTCCATTGGACGCGCCCCGCCGCCGAATTGCCCGCGCTCACCCGGTTCCTCGACCGGCACAGCCGCCGCGTCGAATGCGCGCAGCGCCGCGTCGCGCCCGACGGCCTCGTGACCGATCTCGCCTACCACCTCCAGCTCCGCGACCCCGACCGCGCCGACGAACTCCTCCGCGAACTCGCCGCCCTGCCCGGCGCCACCGACATCACCGGCGTCCCCGCGACCCACGAATCCGAAGCGTAAAGATCTTCGGGGCAAGCCCCGGGGCAGTAGATCAATCCACCATGCAACCTTCGACCACTCATCGTAGCGGCGAGCGCCAGCGAGCCGACGCTCTTCGACTCGCTGGCGCTCGTCGCTACCCAACCAAGCCGAAGCCAGCTTCGCGGTCTCGGACCCAACGTGCATGAACGCCGCCACCGGTCCCCTCGCCCGCATCCCCACGCCGCCGCGCCACCGCTGGCGCCTCTTCTGCGCCGAAGCGCTGCCTCTCGTGGTGTTCGCCCTCTGCGGCCTCGGCGTGCTCGGCCTCTGGCGCCACTCCGCCGCCGCGCCCACGCTGGTCGCCGAGGCCGAGCTGCTCCGCTCCGAGGTCAAGGCGATCCACGCCGGCCGCGTATCCGACGTCCGCGTGCGCCTCCTCCAACGCGTCGCCGCCGGCGAAGTCCTCGCGCACCTCCACCCGGTCGATCCCGCGGTGCTGGCCGCGTCGCTCGCGGTCATCCGGGCCGAGGTGGATTTTCAACGCACCAGCCTCGCTCCCGAACTCGGCCCCCGCCGGCTGGCGGTGCACTCCGCCCGCCTGAAACTCGACTGGTTGCGCGAGCGGGTCGCGCTGGCTTCGTTGCGCGTGCAATTGCAGCAAGCCGAGGCCGATTTCGGCCGGCTCACCCCGCTCCAGCGCCAGGGCACCGTCTCCGAGCAGAGCTTCGACAATGCCCGCCTCCTGCGCGACCGCCTCGCCGCCGCCATCGAGGCGCAGCAGCAACTCGTCGACTCGCTCGCTTCGACCGTGGACGTGCCGGCTCCGTCCCCGGGCGACGCCCACGACGCCCTCCGCGCCTCGTTGCGCCTGCAGGAGGAAAAGCTCCGTCTCACCGAGGCCCAGCTCGCGCCGATCGTGCTCACGGCGCCGATCGCCGGCGTCGTCACGGCACTGCCCATCACCGAGGGCACGACGCTCGCCACCGGCGACCTCGCCGCCACGATCGCCGCGGAGGCCCCCGCCCGGCTGGTCGGTTTTCTGCGCCAACCGCTCCCGCTCGAACCCCGCGAAGGCATGCGCGTGTCCGTGCGCGCCCGCAACGCCTCCCGCGCGAGCGCCGACGCCACCATCGTCGAGGTCGGCCGCGCGCTGGAGCCGATTTCGCCGACGGTGCTCGCGTTGTTCAACCGCGCCACCGTGCCCGAACTCGGCCTGCGCGTGCACATCGCCGTGCCGGACGGCTTCGCGCTGCGCCCCGGCGAGCAGGTGGACGTGACGATCCCCGACCTGTAACGCGGCGGATTCCCGGTCGTGCGTCCGTTTGAAGAGTTGTAGCGGCGGTCGGTGACCGCCGGGCCTTGGCCATCGGCGCTCGCCGAGCGCCGCGACAGCGAGCTGAGCGACGGGGCGCATCTCACTTTCTTGCCCTGCGGAGGGGCGCTTTTCCAAGCGCCCAAGCTCGGCGGTTGAAAACCGCCGCTCCGTCGCTCTCGCCGGACTGCAAGAAACGGAGATGCGCCCTGAGCGACCACGGCTTTCCGGTGTGAATCCACCAATCGTTCCCACGTAGGCCAGCGCGCTCGCGAGCGAGCTGACCTACAGTTACGAAACCAAACCGGAAAGCCGTGCCTGACCGACGACCGGGTTCCCGCGGCGCTCGACACCCCGTGCGGCGCGTCTCAACGTGCCGCCGTGTCGTTGCCTCCGTCGCCCGCTTCGCCCTCCGCGCCCGTGCCCCCGCCCGCGGCGGGTCACGGCCATTCGGTGATCACGCCCTCCGACCGCCAGCATCCGCGCAAGCTGTCGGAGGAATTCGCCCTGATCGTGAAGGAATTCGAGGTGGAGACGGTCACGTTGCGCGAGGTGTTCGGACTGCTGCACGGCCGCGGCTACGTGCTGTTGATGATGATGCTCGCGCTGCCGTTCTGCACCCCGATCCCGCTGCCCACGCTATCCACGCCGCTGGGCCTCATCATCGCGCTGATCAGCGGCCGGCTGGCGCTCGGGACGAAGCCGTGGTTGCCGGCGCGCCTGCTCGATACCCGCCTGCCACCGCACATTTTCGCGAAGGTGTTCGAACTCACCCGCAAGATCGTCGTGGGCTTCGAGCGCATGCTGCGCCCGCGGCTGCTGTGGGTGACGGCGAGCCCGCGGCTCGAACAGCTCCACGCCCTGCCGATCGTCTTCTGCGCGACGATCCTGCTCCTGCCGCTGCCGATCCCGCTTTCCAACGTGATCCCGGCGTGGGCGATCATCCTGATGGCCGGCGGGCTGCTGGAGCGCGACGGCTGGTTCATCCTCGGCGGCTACTTGGTGACGTTGCTGACCGTGGTCTTCTTCGGCGCTATCGCCATCTTCGGCAAGGGCGCCGTGGAGTGGCTGTGGGCGTGGATGAAGTAGGGAGTGATTTCAAACTGAAGTCAGCGATTTGTAGCGGCGGTCTATGACCGCCGAACGCATCCCCTTGGCGCCACGCCGGCGGTCATAGACCGCCGCTACAGCCGAGGTCTTCGGAAACTGATCTCCGTTTGAATTACACCCGCTTTATGCCCCGCCGCCCGGCGCACACCGCAGCCCGTCGGGGCCTAAAGCCCCTCCCACGAGGTTGGACGCCACCGTGCGCCGGCGGACCGCCTGGCCGCCGTTTTCGCCACCCATCACGGCGCACTCGACCGCTGCGGCCCCACGGTGCAGCGTCCGCGCATGAGTTCCCCCACCCCCGCGGCTGTGTCTGAAATCGGGCAGATCGCCCTCACCGTCGGCGACGTCGCGCAGGCGACCGCGTTTTATCGCGACGTGCTCGGCCTGAAATTCCTGTTCCCCGCCGGCCCCAACCTCGCGTTTCTCGCGGCCGGTCCCGTGCGGATCATGCTCACGACGCCGCAGGGTCACGGCGAAGCCGGCAAGAATTCGATCCTCTATTTCAAGGTGACCGATGTCGTCACGACCCACGCCGCGATCGTCGCCCGCGGCGCGACCAACGAGCGCGCGCCGCAACTCACCGCGAAGCTGCCCGACCACGAACTCTGGATCGGTTTCGTGCGCGACCCGGACGGCAACCTGATCGGATTGATGGAAGAAAAGCGCTGAACGCCGGAGTTGTAGGGCGGGGTCGCCGAACCCCGCCGTTTGTGCGAATGCGTTGTGGTGGGCGTGGCG
This sequence comes from Verrucomicrobiota bacterium, assembly GCA_016235555.1. Classification (GTDB taxonomy): domain Bacteria; phylum Verrucomicrobiota; class Verrucomicrobiia; order Opitutales; family Opitutaceae; genus JACRKC01. The sequence continues at coordinate 83,992 of JACRKC010000009.1, read as the reverse complement.
TCGTCGCCGAACCCGCCGCGATTGGGGCATCTCGGATCGAGCTGCGGACCGGCGAGGCGCATCGCGGGTGCTTTCGGCGGGGTTCGGCGACCCCGCCCTACAACCGAACAGTCGTGCGCGTTTTCGTCGAAACGCCGTCGCACCGCTTGCGCCGCGGGCAATCGCCCGCACGCTCCGCGGCGTTGTTATGAGCCAACCCGCCGCCAGCGCCCGCCCTCGCCTCCACTACGCGTGGATCGCCGCGGGCGTGACGTTCGTGACGCTGCTCGCCGCCGCCGGCGCCCGCGCGACCCCGGGCGTGATTTTGCTCCCGCTCGGCAACGAGTTTCAATGGAGCCGCGCGACGGTCTCGTCGATCATCTCGATCAACATTTTCCTCTACGGACTCATCGGGCCGTTTGCGGCGGCGCTCTACCAGCGGTTCGGCCTGCGGCGCACGATGACGGTCGCGATGCTCCTGCTCGGCGCCGGCTACGGGCTCTCGACGGTGGCGACGCAGTATTGGCAATTCGTGGTGCTGTGGGGCTTCGTCGTGGGCGCGGGCTCGGGGATGGCGGCGACCGTGCTCGGCGCCGCGGTGGCCAACAAGTGGTTCACCGAGCGGCGCGGACTCGTGATGGGCGTGCTCACCGCGAGCACGGCGACCGGGCAGTTGATTTTTCTCCCTTCGCTCGCCAGTGCGGTGACCAGCCAGGGCTGGCGCGCGGCGCCGTGGATCGTGGCGGGCGCGACGGTGGCCGTGGCACCGTTCATCTGGTGGCTGATGCGGGACGATCCGCGCGACGTCGGCCAGCGGCCGTATGGGGAGAGTGGTGGGGCCGGCTCTCCGGGCCGGCCTGAGTTTCAAGCCGATTCTTCGCTGCAAACCCAGGCCGCTTCGGAGAAGCGGCCCTACCCTGCGGGCAATCCCGCCAAACGCGCCCTCGACGTGCTGTTCGAAGCCGTGCGCGTGCGCGATTTCTGGCTGCTCGCGGGCTCATTTTTCGTGTGCGGCGCGAGCACCAACGGCCTGATCGGCACGCATCTCATCCCCGCGGCGTTCGACTGCGGCATTCCCGAGGTGCGCGCGGCCGGATTGCTGGCGATGATGGGGCTCTTCGATCTCGTCGGCACGACCGCGAGCGGCTGGCTGAGCGACCGCTACAACTGCCGCTATCTGCTCTTCGGCTACTATGGGCTGCGCGGCCTCTCGCTGATTTTTCTGCCGCAGGCGTTGCTCGGGCCGGCGGCGGGCCTCGGCGTGTTCGCGGTGTTTTACGGCCTCGACTGGATCGCCACCGTGCCGCCGACCGTGCGCCTCACCGGCGAAGTGTTCGGCCGCGAAAAGGCGAGCATCGTGTTCGGCTGGGTCGTCGCGAGCCACCAGGTCGGCGCGGCGTTCGCGGCGTATGCCGCCGGGGCGGTGCGCACGGGCTTCGGCAGCTACGCGTGGGCGTTCATCGGCGCCGGCGCCCTGTGTCTCATCGCCGCCGTCGGCGTGCTGCCGATCGCCCGGAGAAAATCGCCCGCGGTCGCGCCCGCGGCGGCCTAGAGGCGGTCAGGCGCTTTTCGCCAGCGGTAGGGCGGGTCTGTGACCCGCCTTTTCGCGCGCTGAGTGTTCGAAGGCGGGTCACAGACCCGCCCTACCCCGGGTGCTCAAGCCGCTGAGTCCGTGACAGCCTCTAGGTGGCGGGCTCCTCCGCCGGCGCCACGCGGATGAACAGCGTGGCGGCCGCGGCGCAGAGCAGCAGCGCGCCGGCAAGGCGGATGACGTTGGCCGGATCGCCGCCCAGCCAGGTGCGGTAGTAGAGCGGCAGCGTGAAGATCTGGATCATCATCGGAATCACGATGAACATATTGAAGATGCCCATGTAGACGCCGGTGCGATGCGCGGGGATGCAGCCCGCGAGCATCACGTAGGGGTTGCCCATGATGCTGGCCCACGCGAGACCCATGCCGAGCATCGGGACGAAGAGCAGCGCGCGCGACTGGATGGCCGGCAGCCAGAGCAGCCCGAGGCCGGCGAGCGTGAGGCAGACCGCATGCACGGGCTTCGCGCCGAGGCGGCGCGTGAACGGCACGAGCGCAAACGCGGCCACGCACGCCACGGCGTTGTAGAAACCGCCGATCTGGCCGTTGATCAGGCTGGCCTCGCGGAATTGCGCGCTCGCCGCGTCGGTCGTGCCGAAGAGCGTCTTCGAGAGCGACAGCACGATATACTGCCAATAGCAGAACAGCGCATACCACTGGAACAGCTTCATCACGGCGAGCTGCCGCATGGTGGCGGGCATCTCGACGATGGCGGCCCCGATCTCGGCGAACGTGTGGCCCCAGCCGCTCGGTTGGCCGCGGATCGCGGCCTGCTCCTCGTCGGTGAGCGGGATTTCCTTCGTCGTGCGAAGCGTCCAGAGAATCGAGACGATGGAGAAAATCGCGCCGATCACGAATGCCGCGATCGTGACGTGGGGGATGTGGTGCGCGTTGACGGCATCCTTGTTCATGCCGAGCACGACAAGGATGGACGGCGTGAGATAGGAGAGCGTCTGGCCGAGGCCGGTGAAGGCGCTCTGCGTGAGGAAGCCGAGGGAGTGCTGCGCGCGGTCGAGCTTGTCGCTCACGAAGGCGCGATAGGGCTCCATCGTGACGTTGTTCGCCGCGTCGAGGATCCAGAGCAGCGAGGCCGCCATCCAGAGCGTGGGGCTGAACGGCATGAAGAACAGCGCCACGCTGCAGAGCACGGCGCCCACGAAGAAATACGGCGTGCGCCGGCCCCAGCGCGAGAGCGTGCGGTCGCTCATCGCGCCGACGATCGGCTGCACGATGAGGCCGGTCATCGGGCCGGCGAGCCAGAGGTAGGGCAGCGAGCCCTCGTCGGCGCCGAGGTATTTGTAGAGCGGGCTCATGTTGCCCTGCTGGAGGCCGAACGAGTATTGGATGCCGAAGAACCCGAAGTTCATGTTCAGGATCTGGGCGAAGGTGAGGCGGGGTTTCATGGGGGGAGTGCCGAGGGGCGTGGCCGGATGTTCGGATAACGGCAAAAAACGGGAAGCCCGCCCACCCGGAAAAATCGGCGAAGGGCAGCACAAAGCGATTTTGCGGCTGTGCGCCCGGCGGCGGCGGTGCTAGCGTCGCCGCGTTACCCCCCATGATTTCGTTTCTCCCCTCCCGCTCCGGCGCCAAGGTGGACGCGCGCCGGCTTTTCATCGAGACGTTCCGCCGCCAGATCGCGCTGCTCGAGTCGGGCAAGGCGCGCGTGCGCATCCCGGAGACGCGCCGGCTCTTCGAGCGGCTGCCGGGCATGCAGTATCACTTCAAGCCCGAGCTCTTCATCCAGCTCGGCGGCGAAACGGATTTCGCGTTTCCCGATCAGAAATTCACGCTCGGCCCGGGCGAAATCTGCGTGATGCCGAAAGGCGTGCCGCACGGCGAGGCCGTGCGCAGCGGCGCGCGGGCGTTCGAGAACGTGGTCGTCTGCTTCTACAACGAAACCGTCTCGGTGCATGTCGCGCACGAGTCGCCGCCCGGCCATCCGATCGTGGACGACATCCATTTCTTCACGACCGACCTGTTCCACGAACTCGTCGAATACCTGAACCGCGCGGGCGAGCTGCGCCTCCGCGACAAGGCGGCGTGCGCGACCGCGATCAAGGGCCTGCTGCTCGCGGAGCTCTCGCTGCTGCTCGGGCTCGCCGAGGAGCAGGACGCCGCGCGCTACTCCGAAACCGAGCGCGTCTTCCGCTGCCAGTGGCTGATCCGCAACAATCTCCAGGACCCCGACCTGAGCGTGGAGATGCTCGCCGCCGAGCTGCGCTGCTCCGCGAGCCACCTCTCGAAACTCTTCCACCGCGAGACGGGCGAGCGCATCGTCGAATGCCTCACGCGCCTGCGGCTGACCAACGCGATCGACGCCGTGCGCCAGACCGCGCTCAGCGTGAAGGAAATCGCCGGCGCGTGCGGCTTCAACGATCCGAACTATTTCACGCGGGTCTTCCGCAAAGCCACGGGCCGCTCGCCGGTGCAGTATCGTGCGGATTTGCATCACGTGGCCTCGCATCTCGAGCGCGAGCCGAAGGTGGTGTTCTACGATCGCGAGGAACACGACTTCGGCCTCCGGCCCGAAGTGATGGCGAAAGCCGTGGTGAAGGTGACGCGCTAGACGGTGGGGCGGATTATCCTTAATCCGCCGTTCATTCGGCGTGCGGACGGGCGCCCTGAGGCGGCGCGTTGGGGACAACGCGCCCTACCCTCTCGACCCGCTCAGCCGCGAAACGGTGCTGCGAGCTCCGCAGGTAGCGACGGCGTCGCGCCGGGCTGCGTGCAGACGAAGGCCGCGACCGCCGTCGCGCGATCGACGATCGTCGCGAGGGGCCAGCCGTGCAGGAGGCCCAGCGTGAACGCCGCCGTGAACGAATCGCCCGCGCCGATGGTGTCGGCGAGCTCGACGCGCCGGCCGGGATGCTCGGCCCACGCGCCATCGGCGAACACGACGCTGCCGCGCGCGCCGCGCGTGAACACGACGGCCCGCAGGCCGAACCGCTGGGCGAGCGTCGTCATCGCGGCGCGTTCGTCGCGCGGCAGGGCGAACATCTCCGTCAACACGGGCAGCTCGGTTTCGTTGACCTTGAGCACGCTGGCCAGCGCCAGGGATTGTTCGATGACGGCGCGCGAGTAGTAATGCTGGCGGAGGTTGAGATCGAAAACGCGGAGCGCGTCCGCGCGCGCGAGGTCCAGCAAGGTGCGGATGCTGGCGCCGGCCGGCTCGCTGCGCTGGGCGAGCGAGCCGAAGCAGACCGCATCAGACGCCGCGACCGACGCCCGCGCGGCGGGCTCGGCCGCGAGCCGATCCCAGGCGACGTTTTCGTGAATCGTGTAGTGCGGGTGGCCGTCAGTGCCGAGGGCGACGGTGACGGTGCTCGTCGGCGCGGCATCATCGAGTTCGAGGGTGTCGGTGGGCAGGCCGAGTTCCTCAAGTCGCGCGAGAATCGCGCGGCCGGGCTCGTCGCGACCGATGCGCGAGACGACGCGCCCCTCGGCGCCGAGCGCCGCGGCGTGGTAGGCGAAGTTGGCGGGCGCGCCGCCGAGCTGGCGGCCGGCGGGCAGCACGTCCCAGAGAATTTCACCGAGGCCGAGACAACGAAAACGCATCGCGGCACTTCTGCTCGCTCACAGCCCGGCGAGCAAGTCGCGCGTCTCCACCGTGCCATCGGCGCGCGTGGCCGCGAGCCGGGCCGAGCTTTGCGCGAGATCGACGTCGAGCGTCGCGTGCTGGGCGCCCGCGCGCCACGCGAGCTGAAGCTGGTGATCGGGCGTCGCGCCGACGGCGAACTCGCCGGCGAAGGCCGGGTGCGTGTTGCGGAAACAGATGAGCTCGCACAGGGCGCGCACGACGGGGCGCGCGAGCGCGGCGTCGATTCCGGCGGCGGTGAAGTGGGGGCGGTTGATGTCGCGGCCGACCTTGGAGCGCGCGAGCAGCGCCATGTCGTTGTGCGCCGCGAGCAGGCCAGCGTAGTAAACCTGCGGGACGCCGGGCGCGAAAAACTGGAGCGCGCGCGCGGTGAGGTAGGCGCGATCGTCCCGGCCGAGCGCGTCGTAGTAGGTGCAGTTGACCTGGTAGAGGTCGAGGTTGTGCGCGGCCGCGCCGGTGGCCTGGCGGCTCTGGCCGCGGCTGTTGGCGTGGATGCGTTCGACGAGCGGGTCGAGTTCCACGGGCGGGATGAGGCCGGGCCGGCCCGCGCGGTCGGCGGGATCGGCGCCGACGTCGACGATGCCGATGCCGTCGTGCGTATCGAGGACGGTGAGGCAGTTGCGCGGGCTGATCGCGAGCCACGACTTCAGGCCGCGGGCGGTGCGGTTGAAGAGCGCGTGCAGCACGAGCGGCGGCAGCGCGAAATCGTAGACGCGGTCGACGCGCCGGGCGATCGCGATCTGGTCGCGGTGATAGCTGTGAATCTCCACGAGCACCTCCATGCCGAGCGCGCGCGCCTGCGCGGTGAGGTCGGAGATGAACTCGTAGGTCTCGGGCAGCATGAAGCAGCTCGTGCCGGGGCGCTTGACCGCGTAGCCGGCGGCGTCGAGCCGGATCATCGTGATGCCGCTGCGCTGGAACTGCTGGAGAATCGAGGTGAGATAGGCCGCGCCGGCGGGCGAACGGACGTCGATGTCGAGCTGCTGCGGCGTGAAGGTCGTCCAGAGCCGGCGGGGCTCGCCGTTGGCGAGCGTGACCTCGGTGAACGGCAGCCCGGGCCGCGGGCGGAAGATTTTTTGCAGCTCGGTGTCGCTGGCGCCGTGGGGAAAGACGCGCTCGGCGGTGAGAAACAGCTCGGCGTAGGGCGAAGCGGCGCCGCGAACGGAGAAGTCGCGGAATTGCGGCGAGTCGGCCGACACGTGGTTGACGATCAGGTCGGCCATCACGGGCACGTCGGCGCTGAGGGCCTCGACGTGCGACCAATCGCCGAGGCGCGGGTCGACGCGCGTGTGGTCGATGGGGTCGAAGCCGGCGTCGGCGCCGTCGATCGCGTGGAAGAACGGGAGCGCGTGCACGCCGCCGAAGAGGCCGGCGAGCGGCCCGGCCAGCAGTCGGCGCAGCTCGGCGAAACCGCCGCCGCCGAGGCGGTCGACGTAGGTGATGAGTTGAACTTGGTTGCGCACGGGACCGGAAGGTGCGCGCGGCGGCGGCGCTCCGCGCCGGGTGGGCGGAGCGCCGGACGCGCGCGGATGGATCAGAACGCGTAGCGGAGCGTGAGCGACGTGGTGCGGCCGGGGATGGTGCGCGCGCGGGTGATCGGCAGCGCGTTGGCCGCGGGCAGCGAGCCGTCCTCGCCTTCGGTCCAGCCGGTGGCGTTGAAGAGATTGTTCACGCTGACGGTGAGCGTGACGTTCTTCGCGATCGTGTAGGCGGCGAAGCCGTTGATCGTGACGTAGGCGGGCAGCTTGATCGCGGTGGCGTTTTGCGTGGTGCCGTGCGCGGGGTCCTGGAAGTAGGACTCGGTCGTGCCGATCGCGGAGCCGCCGAGGCTGAACGCGCCGAACGTGTAGGACGGGGCGATCGTGTAGATGAAGTCGGCCTGGCGACGCGGATCGAACGAGAGGCGGCCGGTGCCGGAGGCGACGGAGCCGCGGGCGTGCGTGTAGGTGGCGTTGGCGCGCAGCTCGAAGCCTTCGAGGCGGTAGGAGCCCTCGAGCTCGAGGCCGGTCGAGGTATAGTCGATGGGCGGGTTGACCTTGTTGAGCTCGGCGCCGGAGGGCTCGCGCGTCTTCGCGTTGAAGAGCGTGGCGTTGAACACGAGGCGGCCGGGCAGGAGCTTGGCGGTGCGGTATTTCACGCCGACCTCGGCCTGGCGGACGTCGTAGTAGAAGGACTTCGCCTGGAAGCCGGGGCCGCTCGAACCGGCGTTGAGCGCGAGACGATCGGCGCCGGCGCGGCCGCCGAAGGAGAAGCGGCCGAAGAACGCGAGGTCCTTGGTCGCACCGTAGTTCGCGCCGGCGGAGTAGCTGGTGTAGCCGAGGCTGTAGTTGACGTTAGTGGCCTTCGACCAGTCGAAGGTCGGCACGCCGCCGAGCTCGGCGCCGGAGATGGCGCCATCGCCGTTGAGATCGTAGCTGCGGGCGGTGCCGTCGATGACGCTGCCGCGGGCTTTCACGTTATCGTGACGCACGCCGGCATCGAGGCTGAGCGGGCCGTTCTGATACGTCACGCTGGCGACGGGCGCGTCGACGGTGTAGGTGAGATCGTAACCGCGCGAGAAATTGCCCCAGTCAATCGGGCCGTAGCTGAGCTGGCCATTGCTGGTGAGCGCGGTGCCGGCGGTGTTGGCGAGATTGATCGTGCCGGCGTTCTTGCCCTTGGTCTCGAGGAGGTAGGAGGCCCAGGCCCAGTCCTGCACGATTTTCTGCTGCGAGGAGTAGTAGCCGGCGGTGAAGTCGAGTTTGGCGCCGTCGCCGAGCTTGATGAATTTATTAATTTTGAGGTCGTTGCCCATCCAGCCGAGGTCGCGGGCGTTGGTGTCGAAAGCGTGGACGGTGGTGACGAGCGCGTCGGAAGCGACGGTCTGGCCCTTGGCGTCGCCGGAGGCGTAAACCAGTTTCGTCGCGCCGGTGAAGGTGGGCGCGTAGGTCTTGAGCGCGTCCGACGCGGTGCGGATGCTGGCGGGGAACGGCGCGCCCCATTGCGCGGATTGCGAGGCGACGCGCACGCGATCGGTGATGGTGAGATCGTCGGCGGGGGAGACCATCACCTCGGCGCCGATGGAGGCGACCTTGGAGCGGATGCCGTCGAAGTGGCGCGTGACGCGCTGGCCGTGGGTATCGACGCCGTTGTCGGTGGTGAGGTTCGGCGTGTAGAGCGAGCCGGTGAGGACGTTGTAGCCGGGGAGATTGCCGAAGGAGGAGACGCTGTTGACCTTCGCGGGCGCGGGCAGGTAGGTGGGCGCGGTGTCGTCGATGGCCTTGAGGTGCAGGCGAAGGTAGCCGCCGTTGGGAAGATCGCGGGTGACATTGAGCTTCACCTGGCCGCCGCCGCCGGTGGTGCCGGTCGTGCGCGGGCCTTCGCCGCGGCGGTAGAAGCCGCCGACGTTGAAGCGCGTGTCGGGGTTGATCGGGCCGCCGTAGTTGAACTCGGCGCGGGTGGTGTCGAAGTCGAGGCCGTAGATGAGCGCGAGCGTGCCGCCGGGGTTGGTGCCGTTCTTCGAGATCATGTTGATCGCGCCGCCGGGGGAATTGGAGGCGAAGATCGCGGCGCTGCCGCCGCGCACGGCTTCGACGTTGCCGATGGTGGCATCGGAGCGGAAGAGCACGTCGGCGTTGCCGAACGCGATGTCGCCGAACTCGACGATGGGCAGGCCGTCCTCCTGGAACTGGACGTAACGCGAGCCGCCGTCGGAGAGCGGGATGCCGCGGATGGTGAGGTTGGCGTTGCCCTCGCCCGAGGTGGACTCGACGCGGATGCCGGGCAGCGAGCGGAAGAGCTCGGCGGTGTTGCGCGGCGTGAAGAGCTCGAGCTTCTCGATCGAGAGCGAGCTGACGGAGACGGAGGACTGGAGCTGCGACTTGTCGGGCCGCGCGACGGCGGTGATCACGAACTGGTCGAGTTTGACGGGGTCCTCGGCCGCGGCGTCGTTCTTCGCGGGCGGCGTATCCGCAGACTGGGCGGAGAGGGCAAGCGGCGTGGACAAGGCGACGGCGAGGCCGAGCAACTGCGCGAAAGGCGGCAGGGTGAGACGAACGGGCTGATTCATACGGGAGGGGGTTGAGGTTTGATCGCCGCGCCGCACATGCGGGACACAAAGCGGCGCGAGGCCAGCACACGAACGCGCGGCGCGGCGCGGCGCGAGGCCGCTCCCTAGCACAAATCCGCCATCAACAAGAAAAATCGGGGACGGAGCCCGTCCGGGCGCAGATCAACCGGCAGTCTCGCGCTGCGAGGGCGCGCTCCGGCCTCCCGCCGCTCAATCGTAGCGCTGCCACGCGAGCTTGTGGCTGTCGATCCAGCGGTAGTGCTCGGCGTAGTGGAGGCCCGCGGCGGAATTCTCGTCGAGGATCACGGTCGCGCGCGGGTGCATCTGCAACGCGGAGCCGGGGCAGATCGCGGCGAGCGGGCCCTCGACCATGTGTTCGACGGCGCGCACCTTCGCGGGACCGAACGCGAGGAGGAGGATGCGTTTCGCATCGAGAATCGTGCCGATGCCCATCGTGAGCGCGTGCTTCGGCATGCCTTCGAGCGAGCCGAAGACGGCGCTGTTGTCCTTGAGCGTCTGCTCGGAGAGAATCTTCAACCACGTGCGCGAGCGGAGCGAGCCGGTGGGCTCGTTGAAACCGATGTGGCCGTTGCGGCCGAGGCCGAGGAGCTGGAGATCGATGCCGCCGACGCCCGCGATGCGATCTTCGTAGCGGCGGCATTCGGCGTGGAGATCGTGCGCCGTGCCGTCGGGCACGTGGGTGCGCGCGAGGTCGATGTTGATGTGCTTAAAAAGATTCTCGTTCATGAAATACCGGTAGGACTGCACATGGTCCGCCGGCAGGCCGACGTATTCGTCGAGGTTGAAGGTGGTGACGCGGCTGAAATCGAGGCCTTCCGCGCGGTGCATGCGGATCAGCTCCTGATAAAGGCGCAGCGGTGTGCGGCCGGTGGCGAGGCCGAGCACGGCGTCGGGTTTTTCCCGCACGACGCGGGCGATGATTTTTGCGCCGAGGACACAGCCGGCGTCTTGGTTGTCGCGGATGATGACTTCCATGGAGAGACAGGGTTTGCGCTGGAGCTTGAGGCCGCCCCGCGGCTTGGCAATGACAGGAACACCCCAAATGCGGCGTCCGCCCATTCTCGGCCATCGCTTGTGGGTGACGGTGGCGGCGACGGGCAGTCGGTGGTTGAACAACCGAAGGAAGAACTTCTCTCTCTCGGGGGCTAAACCGCAATAAACGCAGAAGCGCTTGAATAGAAACCAATCGAATACGACTGTCCCGAAACCGGGTTGAACGTCTGACTTATTGAACCGGTATTTCCGTTCGTCCCTCCGGAGTTAACGTAACCAGCGCTTCCGCTGTGGTAGCCGGCATTCCCCGGATCGACTCCTGCATCACCAACAAAGGTCCCGTTGGACGTCCCACTCTCAAATCCGGAATTTAGGATAAGATTTGTCTGTGCCTTAGCCACGGGCGTGACTACACGAGCAACAGCCACCGCTACCAAGATGCCGAGAACCGCCGAGAATTGAAGAGCTCATGGTCCAAGAGAGAAATCGCGCAGGAATGGCGGCCCAAGCGAGAATTTCGCTTGGTAGCACGGGGGTGGTTGATTGCGAAGCCAGGGGCTTTGTCCGATGGGACGGGCAGCCATGATACCACGAGTCAACTTCATCTGGGGCGCATCCGACCAAATCAAAGCCCGGTGGCACCTGGGTTGGTTCGGCTTCTATGAGCGCACGCCGGGTTTCCCAGAAAGTGGTCTCGCGATCAGCCTCCGCGGCACGCTGGTGTGGACGACCGTCATGGCGGCGGTGGCTTGGACCGGTCTGGCAACCGGACTGCACTACGTCTGGAAACGCGACGCGAAAGGCCGGATGACCTATCAGGACGCGTTGCTCTACCCGTTTCGGAGAACCTCGGTGGCGGTGAAACAGGGCGAAGCCCTGATCGACCGCGGGAAGGAGCTATGGCAGCAACGCAAGTTTGCCGAGGCGGCCACACTCATCCGCCTCGGCTTTGCCAAGGGAGCAGACGACCGCGAAGCGCGCCTCCACCTTGCTGAATTTCTGGTCATAACCCGACGCTGGCCCCAAGCAATCATCACCCTGCGGGACGGTATCGGCCGCAGTTATCCCGGCCGGGCTTATCTCAAAGCGTTCTTTGAACTGGCGGCTCGCGGCGAAGATTACGCCGCCATAATCGCCGCCTGCGACCAGGTGGGCAGCGGGATGAGTCCGGAGGATGTCCGTCGGGATGGGCGGTGGTTGGGGGAGCAGAAATTCACCGCCCTGCTGGCCGCGGGACATATTGAGCAGGCGTTGGGTGTGGCGGAACGCTCGTTTCAGCCAAACACGCGAATCGAACAAACCGCGCTGGCCTTGCTCGCGGGCAACCGTGCCAAGGACCTGGTGAACCTCCTGACGCGGGAGCTTGAAAACCCAGCGGCCGAACCGGCGCTGGTCTACCGCTTCTTGGTGCGGGCCTGCCGGGAAGCAGGAGATGCGGAAAAAATGGGCGATGCCCTGCGCCGATTTCGCGCCGTCACCTCAAATCGCCCCGAGGAGCTTGTCTTTGGCATCGCCCAGCTGGCCATGGCTGGAGAAACGACGGCCGCCGAAGCGGCTCTCGCCGACTACGTTTTTCGTCACGGCAGCTCGATCGGAAACATCCTCTTGGCGGCGGAACCGCTGGCCCAGATCGGGCAATCCTCCTTGGTGAAACACTGCGCAACCGCCGCCAAAGAACGCGGCTACGCCATGGACCGATTGAACAACGCCATCGTCGAGGCGGCGATCCGACGGGCGGCTTGGGAGGAAGCAAAGGAAGCGCTGAAGCTGCTATCGACCATCCGCCGATCGCCGGATGGCTCCGATACCATGGCCACGGCCTGGCTGGACCGCTTGGTGAGAGCTGCTCTCGATCCAAGCGAGGCGGCGCAACGAGCCCTGCTCGAACACGTGCGGCAGTCACCGCCCAGCATAGGGATCTATCGCGGGACCATTGAAGCGCTGACACGCGCGAACCGCTTCGACTCGGCACTCCGTGTCTGCGAACTTGCGGCCGGCTGTTTCCCCGCAAGCGAGTGGCTCCAAGCGCAGCACGACGAACTCCGCCAGAAGGCGGGCGGTGCGCCGAGGAAACCCGAACCTGTGTCCAAGGTGCAAACTTGGACGCGACCCAAGGGAGATGCCTTCTTTTCAGAAATCGAACGATTGATCGCGGCCCACGAATGGGCGAAAGCCGCGGCTATGCTGCATGAAGCGCGTGGATTTGAGCCGCTGCCGCCTTGGCTGACGCGACGGGACGCCGACTTGCGCTTTGCCCAAATGCGCGTGGATCACGCCAGAGGTGAAAACGCGGCGATGCTCGCCCACGCGCAGATTTACCTGAATGGCGAACTGGCGCGCTCCGAGAAGGCTCTTGGATTCGCTCGATTGATTCTTGCCGAACACGATCCCGCGTTGGCGATCAGACTGGTGGAGGATATTTGCCGCGTTACGCCGCAGTTTACAGAAGCAAAGGCAGCATTCGAAGCCTGGCGAATGACCCCGCACAAACCGTGAAATCCGGCCCCTGCGTCCGCCAGAGAGTGCAACAGGAAGGAAGGTCAGCCAGCTGTAGCGGCGGTCTGCGACCGCCGGCGATGCGCCATGGGTTCTCGTTCGGCGGTCGCAGACCGCCGCTACAACCCAGGCCTCGGTTTGCTGACCTCACTTCCTGTTACACCAGTTACGGTGCGCTTTGAGACTGTAGGCCCGGCCGGTGGCCGGGCAGCCCGCCCACCGGGCGGGCCTACCAGATCAGGAGTCTCAAAGCGCGCCGTAACTGGTATTACACTCTCCGCCAGAATCACCGTCTTTTTATCTTCGCATTGATTCTCTGCGCGTCGCATCCGCACTCGCCGCCGCAGCCGGGATTCTTTCGCTTCGCGAGCCAGCGCCAGCCGAGCCACGCGGCGGCCAGCGCCACGATGACGAGGGCGACGATGGTTTGGCGTTCAGGTGACATGGGGAATCGCCTGCGAGCAGGTTCCTGCAATCAGAAGCCGAGTGCGCGGCCGGCTTGGTAGACAATGAAGCACACGATCCACGCGGTGCCAGTCAGGTAGACCGTTTGGAAGAGCGGCCATTTCCAGCCGCCGGTTTCCTGTTTCACGACGGCCAGCGTGCTCGCGCACTGCATCGCGAACACATAGAAAATCATCAACGTGAGGCAGACGAGCGGCGTGAAGAGCGGGCGGCCGTCGGGCCATCTGGCGGCGAGCATGGCTTCGCGCAACGGCTTGGTGTCCTCCTTGTCGCTGGACTCGGCGTTGAAGACGATGCCCATCGTGCTCACGAACACTTCGCGCGCGGCGAACGACGAGATGAGTCCGATGCCGATCTGCCAGTCGAAGCCGATGGGTTTGATGACCGGCTCGAGCGCGTGGCCGGCTTTACCGGCGAGACTCTGGGCCAGTTGCTGCGAGGCATTGGCCCCCTCGGGTGCCTTCGGATAGGCGGAAAGGAACCAAAGCACGATGCTGATGCCGAGGATCACCGTGCCGGCCTGACGGAGAAACGACCACGCGCGCTCCAGCATGTGCGTCGCCACCCATTTGAGCGACGGGCGCTGATAAGCGGGCAGCTCCATCATCATCGGTGGCGGCTCGCCTTTGAGCAGCGTGCGTTTGAACAACCAGGCGAAGGCAAATGCCGCGACGGTCCCGAGGGCATACATGCCGATCATGATGCCGGCCTTCGCGCCGAGTGAGACGCGTTCGGCCGGTAACAGGGCGGCGATCATGAGCAGGTAGACCGGCAGGCGCGCGGAGCAGCTCATGAGCGGCGCGACGAGAATGGTGACGATGCGGTCGCGCTTCGATTCGATGGTGCGTGTCGCCATGATGCCCGGGATGGCGCATGCGTAGGAGCTGAGGAGCGGGATGAAGCTTTTGCCGTTGAGGCCCACGCGGCCCATGAGCCCATCCATCAGGAACGCGGCGCGCGCCATGTAGCCGGTGCTCTCGAGCAGGCCGACGAAGAAGAACAGAATGAGAATTTGTGGCAGGAACTTCACCACGCCGCCCACGCCCGCGATCGCGCCGTCGGTGATGAGGTCACGCAGATCACCGTCGGTCATGTGCGCCTTGATCCAATCGGACGCAGCCGCGAACTGGTCGTCGATCCAGTTCATCGGCGGCTCGGCCAGCACGAAGATGCTGAGGAACAGCACGGTCAGAATCGCGCCGAGGATGAACCAGCCCCAGACGTGGTGGGTGACGATGGCGTCGATCTGGTCGCTCTTCGTCGGACCGGTCTCGCCGGCGCGTTGCACGACTTCGTTCGTGATGCGCTGGATGGCGGCGAAGCGGGATTTCACGAGCGTCTCCGCCCAGTCGGTCCCCTCGCCTTCCCAGCGTTTTTTCCACGTGCGCAGGATGTCCTCGGTGCGCGCGTGCAGCGGGGTGGAGCCGGAAACGCGCACGCTGTCGCGATCCGTGAGGAGCAGGAGCGCCTCGGCGCGCGCGATGAGCGGTGGCTTCTGGTCGTTGGAGGAAAGCGAAGCTTGAAGCTCGGCGACCGCCGGTGCGATTTTTGCGGGCACGTCCCACGCGTGGCGCGAGAGCGGGATTTCGAGGCGGCTCATCGCCACACGCAGCTCGATGAGGCCCTTCTGGTTCACGGCCTCGCACGGGATCACGGGCACGCCGAGCTCGTGCTCGAGGCGGCCGATCCGGAGGTTGAGGCCGGCCTTGACCGCAAGGTCCATCATGTTGAGGACGACGATGACGGGCCGGCCGAGGTCGAGAATCTGATGAACGAGGTAGAGGTTTCGCTCGAGATTGGTGGCGTCGACGATGCAGAGGATGCGGTCCGGCATCGGCGTGTCGGCGCGGCGGCCGAGCAGCACGTCGCGCGTGACGGCTTCATCGGGCGAGCGGGCGGCGAGCGAATACGTGCCGGGCAAGTCGATCACCGTGATCGGCTGGCCGTGCTGCGAGTAGGTGGTGCCCTCCTTTTTTTCGACGGTGACGCCGGGGTAATTGCCGACCTTCTGCTTCAGGCCGGTGAGGGCGTTGAAGAGCGTGGTCTTGCCGCAGTTCGGATTGCCGACGAGCGCGTAGACGGGGAGACGCGAGGCGGCGGGCCCGACGGGGGCGGCGGCAATGTGCGGCGGCAGAGCCATGCGCGGACGCGGCGGATCAGCGCCGGGCGACTTGTTCGACGAGAATATTTTTGGCTGCCGAGTGGCTCAACGCGATGCGTGTGCCGCACACCTGGCAGAGAATCGTGCCGTTGCCCGCGATCTTGGTCACGTAGGCCGACTCACTGAACCCCATTTCACGAACTCGCTGACAAAAATCCGGATCGCCTTCGAGTGCACACACACGGCCCAGCGCGCCAGCGGGGAGCTGGCAGAGCGGAAGTTGGGCAGGGAACGGCGGCTGACTCATACGGGAACGGCGACGTGGCGAACAATCGGCAGTTTTCCACGGTCCGCAAGCGTCTGGGTGCGACCGTCGGCCCGAATCTCGCTAAGCAAAATCCTTAGACCACGGGTCGGGACTGAGGATTGCGCGGACATCGCGGCAGCGGGTGCCGCGCTCAGCGGCGGCGGCGCTTCAACGCGAGCTGCGTGCCGCTGTAGCGCACCATGCTCTGGAGGTGTTCGTATTGCGCCGGGTCGAGGTGCTTGGCCTCGTGGAGCTCCTGCTCGGCGCGCTTGAGTGCAGTTTCGACCGCAGATTCGTCGATCTTCTCTTCGGTGATGGCGTGTTCGGCGAGGATTGATACGCGATCGTTGTCGACCTCGGCGAAGCCGCCGCTCACGGCGAGAAAGTGGGTCTGGTTGCCCTTGGTCACGCGCAGTTCGCCGTGCTCCACTTGCGTGAGCAGCGGGATGTGACCCGGCAAGATGCCGACCTCGCCCTCCACCGTCGGGATGACGACCGTGTCAATCGTGTCGGAGTAGACCCGGGCTTCGGGCGTGACGATTTCGAGAGTCAAGGGCATCGGATTTGGTTAACCACGAAACACACCAAATACACGAAAGGAAATGTGTGCTTCAGCGCTTTTCGTGTTTTTCGTGGTCTCTTTTAGGCCTTCTTGGCGGCGGCGAGCACCTCGTCGATGCCGCCCTTCATGTAGAAGTCGCCCTCGGCGACGTCGTCGAGCTGGCCGTCGAGGATCATCTTGAAGCCGCGGACGGTCTCCTTGACCGAGACGTATTTGCCGGCTGAACCGGTAAACACTTCGGCAACGTGGAACGGCTGCGACAGGAAACGCTGAATCTTGCGCGCGCGATAGACGGTCTGCTTGTCCTCGGGCGAGAGTTCGTCGAGGCCGAGAATCGCGATGATGTCCTGCAGATCCTTGTAACGCTGGAGGACGCGCTGCACTTCACGGGCGACGAAATAGTGTTCGTCGCCGACGACGTCGGCCGCGAGGGCCTTCGAGGTCGAGGCCAGCGGATCGACGGCGGGATAGATGCCGAGTTCGGCGATGGCGCGCTCCAGCACGATCGTCGAATCAAGGTGCGCGAAGGTGTTGGCTGGCGCGGGATCGGTGAGATCGTCGGCGGGCACGTAGACGGCCTGGAAGGAGGTGATGGAGCCCTTCTTCGTCGAAGTGATGCGCTCCTGGAGGTTACCCATCTCGTTGGCGAGGGTCGGTTGGTAACCGACGGCCGATGGCGAGCGACCGAGGAGGGCGGATACTTCGGAGCCGGCCTGCGAGAAGCGGAAGATGTTGTCGACGAAGAGGAGCACGTCCTGATTCTTCTCGTCGCGGAAATACTCGGTCATGGCGAGGGCCGAGAGGGCGACGCGCATGCGGGCGCCCGGGGGCTCGTTCATCTGGCCGTAGACGAGCGCGACCTTGGAGCCTTCCTTGATCACAGGGCGACCGTCGGGGTGTTTCTTGGTGTGACCCTTTTCGTCCTTCTCCGTCGCGATGACGTTGGACTCGATCATTTCCCAGTAGAGGTCGTTGCCTTCGCGGGAACGCTCACCGACCCCGGCGAACACGGAGAAACCACCGTGGGCCTTGGCGATGTTGTTGATGAGTTCCATGATGACGACGGTCTTGCCGACGCCGGCACCGCCGAACGCACCGACTTTACCACCCTTGGTGAAGGGGCAGATGAGATCGATGACCTTGATGCCGGTCTCGAGGATCTGCGCCTTGGTGTCCTGATCAACGAGAGAGGGCGCGGCACGGTGGATCGGATACTTCTTCTCGAATTTCACCGGCCCCTGGCCATCAACGAGGCTGCCCGTGACGTCGAAGATCCGGCCGAGCACGCCTTCACCGACGGGGACGGAAATCGGGGAGCCGGTGTCGACCACGGTCATGCCGCGCACGAGTCCTTCGGAGGACGACATGGCGATCGCGCGGGCGACGCCGCCACCGAGGTGCTGCTGGATTTCGAGCGTGAGGTTTTCTTTGCGGCCGGCGGCGGAGAACTCGACCGTGAGCGCCTGATAGATGGGCGGGATCGTGTTTTCCGCGAACTGGACGTCGACGACGGCGCCGATGACTTGGACGATTTTGCCGGTGTTCATTTGAAAAGTGTGGGCGTGGATGCGAGTGGGGTGAAAGTGACTCAGGCGGCCGCGAACTGGGCGGCGGCAATTTCGAGAATTTCCTGCGTGATGCCGGCCTGACGGGCCTTGTTGTATTCGAGCGTGAGGTCGCCGAGGAGTTTGGTCGCGTTGTCCTTGGCGGTCTTCATCGCGACCATGCGCGCGCTGTGTTCCGAGGCTTTGGCCGAAAGCACGAGCTGGTAAAGGTGACGGTTGACGTAGAACGGCAACAGGGCTTCGAGCACCTGGGTCGCGTTCGGCTCGAAAAGGATTTCGCGGGTGTCGGCATTCCTGGCCGGCTGGTGGTGTGCATCGGCCTTCACGTGCGCCATGAACTCCTTGAGGTTCGCGAGCGGCAACACGGGGCGGACCACCGGCTCTTGCACGAGCGTATTCTTGAAGCGCGGATAGATGACCTCGATGGTGTCGATCACGCCCTCGAGAAACTGCTTCACCATGAACTCGGCGGCGACCTTCACTTCGCTGAAGGCCACGCGATCGGTGACAGGGAACTCGGCCACCATGTCGCGCTTGGTGCGGGCGATGAATTGCGAACCTTTGCGACCGATGACGTAATATTTCGCGGCCCCCTTGATCTCGGTGACGAGCTTGAAAAGGTTGGCGTTGAGCGGTCCGCAGAGGCCCTTGTCGGTCGTGACAAGCAGGATACCCCGGGTCTTGACCGGGCGCTGCACGAGGAACGGATGCTGCGACTCCTCCACGCGGTTGGCGAGAGCGGCGAGCATGTCGGCCATGAGCTGGGCGTAGGCCCGGCCGGCGAGGGCGGCCTGCTGCGCCTTCTTCATCTTCGACGCGGCCACCAGCTCCATCGCCTTGGTGATCTGGCGGGTGTTCTTGACCGACTTGATGCGCCGGCGGATGTCGCGGGTGGATGCCATCGAGGGAGGAGCGCGCTAGCGGTTGATCAACTCAGGCGGTGAAGGTGGGCTTCCACTCCTCACACGCGGCTTGGAGCTTGGCCTCGAGGTCCTTGTCGAGGGCGGCCTTGGTGCGGATTTCGGTGAGCAGGGCGTCCTTGCGGGCGAGGAAGAACTCCTTGAGGGAGTTCGCCGCGGCCACGACCTTCTTCACATCGATCGGGTCGAAGAAACTCTTCTGCATCGCGAAGAGGACGGCGACCTGGAGCTCGATCGGCAGCGGGTTGAACTGCGGCTGCTTGAAGAGTTCGACGATGCGTGCGCCGCGATCGAGCTGCGCCTTGGTCTTGGCGTCGAGGTCGGAACCGAATTGCGCGAAGGCGGCGAGTTCGCGGAACTGGGCGAGTTCGCCCTTCAGTTTGCCGCCGACCTGCTTGGTGGCCTTGATCTGTGCAGCGGATCCGACGCGCGACACCGAGAGACCGACCGAAACAGCGGGACGGATACCTTGGTTGAAGAGGTCGGTTTCGAGGAAGATCTGGCCGTCGGTGATCGAGATGACGTTGGTCGGAATGTAGGCGGAGACGTCGCCGGCCTGCGTTTCGATGATCGGGAGACCGGTGAGCGAGCCCTTGCCTTCGAGGCGCGCGGAACGCTCGAGCAGGCGGCTGTGCAGGTAGAAAACGTCGCCGGGATAAGCTTCGCGACCGGACGGGCGTTTCAGAATCAGTGAAATCTGGCGGTAGGCGACGGCGTGCTTCGAGAGATCGTCGTAAACGATGAGCGCATCCATGCCGTTTTCCATGAACCACTCACCCATGGCGGCACCGGAGAAGGGCGCGAGGTATTGGTTGGCGGGATTGTCGGCCGCAGGCGCGGCGACGATGATCGTGTATTCGAGAGCGCCGGCGGCCTCGAGGGCGCCGATTGTGCGGACGATGTTCGAGTTCTTCTGACCGACCGCGACGTAGATCGAGTAAACCGGGCGGAACTTCGGGTCGCCGCTCGCGAGGCCGACCTTGTTGATCTTCGCCTGGTTGATGATCGTATCGATGCAGATGGTGGTCTTGCCCGTGCCGCGGTCACCGATGATCAACTCGCGCTGGCCGCGACCAATCGGAATCATGGAGTCGATCGCCATGATGCCGGTGAAGAGCGGCTGGGAAACGGATTTGCGGACAATAATGCCGGGGGCGATCTTTTCGACGGGGTAGAATTCCTTCGCGGCGATCGGGCCCTTGCCGTCGACGGGATTGCCGAGGGCGTCGACCGTGCGGCCGAGCAGCGCCTTGCCGACGGGCACGGAGAGGAGGCGGCCCGTGGTGCTGACTTCGTCGCCTTCCTTGAGCTTGGATACATCGCCGAGGACGACGCAGCCGACTTCGTCTTCTTCGAGGTTGAGCGCGATGCCGATGGCGCCACCGGGGAACTGCACCATCTCGTTATACATCACGTCGGACAGGCCATCGATCTTCGCGACGCCGTCGGCGACCGTGCGGATCACGCCTGTGTTCTTCTTGACCGCCTTGGTGGAGAGCTTGGCGATTTGTTGTTCGATTTGTTCGAGGACGGTGCTCATCGGAGAGTAGAGAGGTTGGGTGCGGGTATTTTTGGAAAATCAGACGGCGGCGGAAAGCACGGCGAGCTGGCCGGCGACAGATGACTCATAAACATCGTCGCCGACCCGGATGCGCACGCCGGCGAGGAGTGCATCGTTCTTGCGGGCCACGGTCGTAACGCGACGAGCGTATTTCTTTGTCATGGATGCGGCGATACCGGCGAGGGTCGCCTCGCTGACGGCACCGGCATGTTCCACCACGGCCTGGCCGCGGGCGAACTCGGCGGCGACGAGGCGGTGGTAGGCCTTGAGCACCGCGGTGGTGTGGGCCGGGCGCGTCTTTTCGACGTAGGCCAGCACGCCGGCAACGCGATCGCTGGTGAGCGCGCCGTTGTCGAAGCTCAGTTTGAAGAGCTGGCGGGCGAGCGTCTGGATCTGTTTTTTCGCGGAGGCCATCGCAGCGGGCGGCGGGTGAAAGTGGCTTAGTGAGTGTGTTTAGACGCTCGTGAGCTCGCGGGTGGCGGCATCGTTGTAAGCCGCGCGATCCGCGTCGGTGAGCTTCTTGGCGAGCACGCGCTCGGTGGTGGTGACGACGAGGCGGGCGATTTCGCCGCGGGCTTCGTTGAGCATTTTCTTGTGCTCGAGCTCGATGGCCTGCTGGGCCTTCGCCAGCAGGTCGTTGGACTTGGCCGCGGCGTCCTGGGTCTGCTTGTCGAGGAAGTCCTTCGCGGTCTTGCGCGCATCGTCGATGATGCGGGTCGCTTCGCCTTGGGCTTTCTTCACGAGGGCGGCGCTCTCCTGCTGCGCGGCGGCGAGCTTGGCCTGCATCTCCTCAGCGTGCTTCAAGCCGGAAGCGATCTTGGCGTTGCGCTCCTCCATCGCGGCCACGGTCGGCTTGATGCCGAAGAAGTAGAGGACAGCCATGACGACCAGGAAGCTGAACGTCTGGATCGCGATGTATTTCGGCTCGAGGCCGAATTTCTCGACGATGCCGGGAGAGGCGGCGTGTTCGGCGGCGGCGGCGAGGAAGAGAGACAGCGTCATGGCAGGAAAGAGTGTGGCAGCGCGAGGGCGTCGCGCTGCCGGGGTTCAAGGCGAAGACTTACTTGGCGAGGAACAGCGCGAGAATGCCGAGACCTTCGGCGAGCGCCATGCCGATGATGGCCTGGACGAGGATTTTGCCGGAGGCGGCGGGATTGCGGCCGACCGCTTCGGCGGCCTTGAGGCCGATGAGACCGACGCCGAGGGCGCCGCCGAGGAGACCAAACGCAGAGGCGATGTTGCCCTGGAGTTCAGCGAGGAGGGTGATCATGTGGATGGTGGTTTTGTTGGTTGGAGTTCCGCCGTGCGCACGCGGGGCACGCTCCCGACGGGAAATTATTCTGAGCGATCAGTGGTGCGAATCGGCCGCGTGACCGTGGGCCTCGTCGTGTTCGTGGTCGTCGCCATGGTTGCAGAGCAGACCGATATAAACCGACGTCAGCAGCGTGAACACGAGCGCCTGGATGAGGCCGACGAGCATCTCCATGAAGTAAAACACGAAGAAGAAACCCGTGCCATGGAGCAGGTTTTCACCGCCGAAGATGTTGCCGAAGAGACGGACCGACAGCGTGAACGGCCGGATCACAATCGAGAACACCTCGATGAAGCCGACGGCGAGGAACACGAGCGAGAGAATCGGATACAGCCAGCCGGGGGTCTCCTTCTTGTCGGCCTTGTTGCCGAAGAGATCCCAGATGATCATCTTCGGGCCGGTGTATTTGAAGACGATGATCGCCCACGCGCCGAACGAGATGAGCGCGAGCGCGATGGTGCTGTTGAAGTCGGAGTTGTGCGGGCGGATCAGCGGGCGGGTGATGTGGAAGTGTCCGTCGACCTCATGCCCCCACCCCATCGTGCCGACGCCGGGGATGAGGCCCATCCAGTTGTGGAAAAGGATGAAGAGGAAAAAAGTGATGAGCAGCGGAAACGCCGCGGGAAACGCGTGTTTGCCCACGATCGGCTCGAACAATCCGCGCAGCGCCTCGATGAGCGACTCGACCACCGCCTGCCCCTTGGACGGGAGAACCTTCGGTTTTCCGACGAGGCCGAGCACCAGCGCGATCAACAGGCCGGAAATGCACCAGCCGGTCATCATGCTATTGGTGATCGCCCAACCATGACCGAAATCGACGAGTTTGGCCGCACTGGGGTCCACGCCTTCGGCCAAAGCAGCAGCCGGCAGCGCGAGAGTGGCGAGCAGGGCGGTGAGTTTCTTGAGGCGGGTCATGCGTGCAGGAACGGGCGAGGCCCGAGAGAAAGAGGCAAGAGAAAGCCTGCCGCTCCTCTCTCCGTCAACCCCTGAAATTGCGCGATGAGTGGAGGCGCCAGAAAATTAGCCGCCGGCCGATTTAGCGGTGCGCATCTTATGGCTGAAGGGGTGCGGGCGGGCTACGAGCGACCGATAACTCGGTGCGCGACTCTGAAAAACCGTCTCCTGCTCGAACGGCCACGGCTCGTCCACGACCCGCCAGTCGGGATGCGCGTCGATCGTGGCGTGGGCGTCCTCGAAATACGGCGCAAAATCGGTGCGGAAGCACAGCCGGGCGGATGGCTCGGCGCGCTGCGCAACCGCAGCGAGGAAATCGGGTTGCACGATGCGGTGCTTGTGATGCCTGAGCTTCGGCCACGGGTCGGGAAACAGGATGAATACCTCCGCGAAACGCGCGCCGGCCGGCAGCTCTTCCAGGAACAGCCGGCCCTCCGCGAGGAGAAAGTGGAGGTTGGCGAGGTGTGCTCGGTCGCGCTTGCGATTGGCGCGGTCGATGCGGTCGCCCACGATGTCGATGCCGACGCAGAGCTGATCCGGGTGCGCCTCGGCATAGGCCGTCAAAAAATGCCCATGCCCGCAGCCGAGTTCCCAAACGAGGTGGGCGTCGGCCGGCAACAACCCGTGCAGCCGCTCGCGCAACGCCCGCCTGCGCTCGGCCATGCGTGCGTGATATTGGGCGGTGCGGATGGGATTATCCATGATCCATTTAAGCGGACGGCGGTGACGAAGGGGCGCCCCCTCCCCTCCCCGCTTCGATCACGATCATAAGGATGCCGATGTCGGCGGGATTCACGCCGCTGATGCGACTCGCCTGTCCAAGTGTCGCCGGGCGGATATCGGCGAGTTTGAGCGCGCTCTCCCGACGCAATCCGCGGATCGATGCGTAGTCGATACCCGGCGGAATCTTGATCTTTTCGATGTGGGCGAGTTTCTCGACCTGTCTGTATTCTCGCGTCAGATAGCCCTGATAAGCAATGCTATAAATAACTTCATCTCGCACCGCGCTGCCCTCTCGCAAGAATTCCCGCGGCAACTCGGTCCGCTCGCGATCACGCCGGATCGCATCGCCCCACGTGCCGCCGGTCGTGCGTTCGTTTTCCAAGCGCACGACCCACTGCTCGATCGCGCGTCGCTTGGCCTCTATTCTATTTATTCTGCTTGTCGGCAATAGATTATAAGCACGCGCATGGTCGATGAACCGCAGCTCGGCGCTCCCGTGATTGAACAAGAGCCGATGTTCAGCGCGACTCGTGAACATGCGGTAGGGCTCGTTCGTTCCCTTGGTCACGAGGTCATCGATCAGCACGCCGATGTAGCCTTCGTGTCGGTGGACGAGCAAGGGTGTCACTCCCCTCACCTTGTTGACCGCGTTGATCCCGGCAATGAGGCCTTGGGACGCAGCCTCCTCGTAGCCCGATGTCCCATTGATCTGGCCGGCGAAAAACAGGCCCTCGACCTTCTTCGACTCCAGCGACGGGAAGAGCTGTGTCGGGGGCGCGAAGTCGTATTCCACCGCGTAGGCCGGCCGAAGGACGACCGCCTTTTCGAGCCCCGGGATGCTATACACCATCTGGAGCTGAACATCGAACGGCAGACTTGTTGACAGGCCATTCACATAGAATTCGTTCGTCGATCGGCCCTCGGGTTCGAGGAAAAGAAGGTGCCGCGGCTTGTCGGCGAACCGCACGAATTTGTCCTCAATACTTGGGCAATACCTTGGCCCTACGCCTTCTATCTCACCCCCATACATTGCGGACCGGGAGAGGTTGTCGCGCACGAGCCGCGCCGTCTCCTCCGTCGTGTAGGTCATCCAGCACGAAACTTGTTCACAACCGGGCCGCCACCCTAGCCTGCGCTCGCCCGTGTGTTCCACGTGGAACAAGTCCTCGGCTTCACGCGTGTCGTGAAACGCGAAAAACGTCGGCTCCGCGTCGCCCGGCTGCTCCTGCATCCGGCTGAAATCAATACTCCGCCCGAGCAGCCGAGGCGGTGTGCCGGTCTTGAGTCGGCGCAGCTCGATGCCGGCTTCCACCAGGCTCGCCGACAGGGTTTTCGCGCTAAAGTCGCCCAGCCGGCCGCCTTCGTTCTTGTTTTGGCCGATATGCATCAGACCGCGCAGAAACGTGCCCGTGGTCACGACGACCGTCCGACCGCGAAACTCGACATCCAGATTCGTCCGGCAGCCCACGACGCGACCGCGCTCGAAAACCAACCCGGTGACCGTCGCTTGAAATATCTGGAGATTCGGCTGCAACTCCAGCACGTGCTTCAACCGGAACTGATAGGCCTTCTTGTCGCACTGCGCGCGCGGCGACCGCACGGCCGGCCCCTTGGACTCATTGAGCAGCCGGAACTGAATTCCGGTCACATCCGTGTTGATCGCCATCTCGCCGCCGAGCGCATCGATTTCCCGGACGAGCTGGCCCTTGGCCTGGCCGCCGATCGCCGGGTTGCAGCTCATCTGGGCGATCGTATCGATATTGCCGGTGAGGAGCAGGGTAGGGGCGCCCATGCGCGCCGACGCCAACGCCGCCTCAACGCCCGCATGGCCGGCGCCGCACACGATCACGTCGAAGACTCTGTCGTTATAAATCAATTTTCTTAAAATGGTTCCGTCGCATCGGCTCGAAGCCCGCGCGCCACTGCTATTTTCCGATGCAAAACGAGGCAAACAGCCGGTCGAGCATCCGCTCGTTGTCAATCTTTCCGCCAATCTCCCCGTAAGCGGCCAGCACGTCGCGAAGGTCGCTGGCGAGCAGCTCAACTGGCTCCGCACGACTCAATTTTCCTTCCGCCTCGCGCAGCGACCCGAGCGCGCAATCCAGTGCGTGGGCATGGCGGGCATTAATTGCAATTAACTCTTCACCAGTTTCTTGCTTAAATCGATCGGCCTGGCCCGCAATTGTCGCAATCAGTTTCTCGATGCCCGCGCCCGTCAGCGCCGATACCTCCACGGACGCAAAACCCGGCCGAGAAAACTCCGGCCGCCGGTCGGCTGTCGCCAAATCGATTTTGTTGATCACGACGATGGTATTTTCCGGCCGCGCGTGGGCGAGCACGCCGTCGGGGAGGACAGGGGAGGGGAGCGTTGCATCCATCACCAACAGAAAGAGATCCGCTTCAGCGGTGCGCTCGGCGGTCTTCTCCATGCCGAGTTTTTCCAGTGGGGCGGGCGAGGGGTTGAGCCCTGCGGTGTCGATAATTCGCAGCCAGTGCGAGCCGACCATGATGTTTTCCTCGATGAAGTCGCGCGTCGTCCCCGGTTCCGGGCTCACGATAGCCCGCTCTTGGCCGACGAGGCGGTTGAGCAGGCTGCTCTTCCCGACATTCGGCGCGCCGACGATGACAGTCTTGATGCCGTCGCGCAGGAGCGCCCCGTAGTGGCTCGTCGCCATGAGCCGTTCCGTCTCGCGCCGCAGGCGCGCGATCTCCGCCGCCACCGTGCCGCGATCCTCGGGTGGCAGGTCTTCATCCGGGAAATCGATGTAGGCCTCCACGCGCGCCAGCACCCCGAGCAGTCCATCGACGAGCCCACCCATCCGCCGTCCAAGCGCGCCGCGCAATTGCTGATTGGCTGCCGCCAGCGCCCGCTCGCTGCGCGCGTGGATCACATCCATCACCGCCTCCGCTTGGCTGAGGTCCATGCGACCGTTCAGGAACGCCCGCTGCGTGAATTCCCCCGGTTCGGCCGGCCGGCACCCGCGCGCGAAGAGATCCTCGACGATTTTCTGCGCGATGAAGGGGTTGCCGTGACACGAAATCTCAAGCGAATCCTCGCCCGTGTAGGAATGCGGCGCCCGGAATACCGTGAACAACACGTCGTCCACCAACACACCGCCGCGATCCACGTAGTCCGCGTGGCTCATCGTTCGCGCCGCGGTTTCCGCGCGAAAAATCTCCCGCGCCAACTCCGCGGCCCGCGGCCCGCTTACGCGCACCACCGCGATCGCTGCGGTGCCCGCGGGCGTCGCAAGCGCGGCGATGGTGTCGTCGAAGCGCGGCATTTTCGGGCCGACACGCTTCGCATCCGCGCCGCGCAAGTCAAATGCCTCGCACAATCCCTGCGCGCAGTTTTACAACCCTCACGCAGCGCCACCACCCCCGATCCCGCACACTCCGCCATGCCCGATCCGCACGCCCAATTCCAGACGTGGTTCGCCGAGGCGCGCGCCGCCGAGCCGTTCGACGCCACCGCGATGTCCGTCGCGACCGCCGATGCCGCCGGCCGCCCCGCCGTGCGCATGGTGCTGTTGAAACACGCCGACGCGCACGGTTTCGTCTTCTACACCAATCTCGACAGCCCGAAATCGCACGACCTCCGGGCCAACCCGCGCGCGGCGCTCTGCCTGCACTGGCCGAAGCTCGAGCGCCAGGTGCGGATCGAAGGCCGCGTCGACGCCGTGTCGGCGGCCGAAGCCGACGCGTATTTTGCCTCGCGGCCCCGCCTCAGCCAGCTCGGCGCCTGGGCCTCCCGGCAATCGCAGCCGATCGCCGGCCGCTTCGTCCTCGAACAGGCCGTCGCAGCGGCAGCCCTACGCTTCCCGCTCGGCGCCGTGCCGCGCCCGCCGCACTGGTCCGGCTGGCGCGTCGTGCCCGACGTGATCGAGTTCTGGCAGCAACGCGCGTTCCGCCACCACGACCGCCAGCGCTTCACGCGCGACGGCGAGGGTTGGCGCGCGGAGTGGCTCTTCCCTTAACGACCGCTCACGTCAATGCCCGTCACGCGCGTGCCGTCCGCGACTTTGTCGCCCGGATACACGATCACCCGGTCGCCCTCCTTGAGGCCGTCGAGCACCTCGGTCTCGACTCCGTTGCTGCGGCCCGGTTGGACGGCGCGCAACCGCGCCCGCCCGCCCGCGATCACATAGGCCTGCCACGCCAGGCCGCGCTGGAACAGCGCCCCGGCCGGCACGCGCAACGCACTCGCATTTTCCCATACGACCACGCGCGCTTCCACGCGGTAGCTGTCGCCGAGGGTCGGGCGTTGCTCCACCGGATCGACGAAATCCGCGATCACGTAGACGCGCTGCTCCTCGACACCGAGCGCCGAAATTTTCGTGAACGCCGACGGCTCCACCAGCCGCACGCGCGCCTGCAACGGCTGCGCTCCACCCCAGCGTTCCAGCGCCACGCGCGCGCCCGGCCGCACCGCCACGCCGTCACGCGAGAGCATCTCGATGCGCACTTCGAGATCCGTCGGATCGCCGACCTCCACGAGCGGGAAACCCGCCGGCACCATGCGCTCGCTCTCCTGCATCACGCGCAGGAGCTTGCCGTTCACAGGCGACGTGATGATCAGCGGCTCCGCGCCGCTCGCGCCGCTGCGACCGCGCATCAGCAACGCCCGCGCCTGCTCGTGTTCAAACTCCGCGACCTTTAGCGCAAACTCCGCCGCGCGTGTCTCCTGGGCGGCCGTGTCCGCCCGCATCTGCGCCGCGTCAAACTCCTGCTGCGACAGCACCTTTTTCGCGAACAACTCCCGCAACCGCTCCAAATCCGTCGTGAACATCTTCGCCGCCGCCGCCGCGCGCTCCCGTTGCGCGCGCGCCGCCTCGCGGGCGGCCTCGGCCGCACGCACGCGGGCCTCGGCTTGCGCCTGGCTGCGGGCATCCAGAAAATCCGCGCCGCCCGTCTCCAACACCGCGATCACGGTCTGGCCCGCCTCGACCGGAGCGCCGGCCTTCCAGTCGATCCGGCGCAACTGGCCGGCGACCGGTGCCGACACGACGTAGCGGTTCTTCACCCGCGTCATGCCTTCCTCCTCGACGGTGACCACCAGCGGCCCGCGGGCCACCGTGGCCGCCTCGACCGGGACCGGCCGCGGCCAGAGACCGACCACGATCAGCCCGACCAGGAGCACGCCGCCGGCCAGCGGGAGACGACCGCGCCACGTCGGTGCCGTTTTCTTTTTCGCAGCGGGCGAGGGTGGGGGAGTTGGGTTCATGTTTGGTTGGTCATGCTGAGCGCAGCGAAGAATCCAGTTGGATTTCCGCCGCGTGCATCGGTGGCAAACAACCTGATGGATTCTTCGCTGCGCTCAGCATGACAAAAGGTGAAGCGGGCATGGTGTTCAATCGAGCGCCTTGAGCGCGCTCACCAGATCGATGTCGGCGAGCTTGCGCGCGGCGAAGAGCGCCGACAACGCCGAAGCCACCGCGACCACCGCGACGGCAAACGCGTAGTTCGCCGCCGTGAGCACGAGCGGCAGCCGCACCGTCTCCGTGTTCACCGCGGTCAGGATGCCGCGCGCGAAACCCGATCCGATCACGAGCCCGACCGGCAAGGCGACCACGGTGAGCAGCACGAGTTCGCCGACAAGCACCGCGCCCACCTCGCCGCGCGTGAAGCCCAGCACGCGCAACGTCGCCAGTTCGCGCGCGCGCTCCGACAGCGAGATGCGCGCGCTGTTGTAGATGATCCCGAACGCCACGATCACCGCGAACATCATATACATCTTCTGGAGCAGCCCGATGCTCTGCGCCGTGGTCTTGCGAAACCCATCGCGCATCGAGGCCTTGATCATGCAGCCCGCGGCGCGCGGCGTGTTCTTCACGGCGCGCAGAAATTCCTCCCACTGCCCCGCCGCCACCGAGAGATGCGCGCCGGTGATGCGGTCGCCCTCGCGCATCAGGCGGTTCAGCGCATCGAGCTGCATGTAGGCGGCCACCCCCGCGAAATCCTCCGCGAGGCCCACGATCGGCACGGAGATTTCGCGCTCTTCACCCTCGAGCACGCGCGCGATCACTTCGTCGCCCGGCTTCACGCGCAACACCTCGGCGAGCTTCGCCGAGATCACCACCCCGCGCGCCGGCAGCGTGAATTGCGCCGGCCGCGCATCGATCACCCGGCTGAGCGTGCCGCGCTCCGGGAGCCCTTGCAGCATGAGCCGTCGCATGATGGGACCCGCGCGCAGCTCCACCGGCACGTAGCGAAACGGTTCCGCGAGCACCACGCCCGGCAGGTGCCGGAAATCCGCGATCGCGCGCGCCTGCTGCGGTTCGACGAGCGAGAGCGTGACCGTCTGCCGCTGCACCACGTCCCATTGGAAATCCAGCACGTAGGCGATGCCGTCGCGAAATGTGTTCGGCACGATCAGGATTCCTGTCGCCAGCGCGAGCGCGAGGCA
Organism: Verrucomicrobiota bacterium; assembly: GCA_016235555.1. Taxonomy (GTDB): domain Bacteria; phylum Verrucomicrobiota; class Verrucomicrobiia; order Opitutales; family Opitutaceae; genus JACRKC01. The sequence continues at coordinate 54,394 of JACRKC010000009.1, read as the reverse complement.
GGTGAGCCCGCTCCGCACGGGCCGGCGCTGGATGTTGCGCAGCGCCATGCGGAAACTCGCGCTGAACCACCGCGCCGCGCGGAAATTCTCCAACAACGCGGGCCGGAAGCTCGCCGGCGCCTCCGGGCGCATCGCCTCGGCCGGCGGCAGGTTCACCGCCCGCCGCACCGCGCCCGCCACGCCGCCGAACGCCGCGAGCGAACTCACCGCGGTCGCGGCGACGAGCACGCGGGTGTCGAGCATGAAGTCCAGCTGCGGAAACCGGAAAAACAGGTGATACATCTCGACGAGTTTCCCGCCGAGAAACACGCCGCCCGCCGCGCCGAACACCACGCCGCCCACCACGATCGCGAGCGAGAATTTGAAATAGTGCGCGCCCACCTGCCGGTTGCTGAACCCGCACGCCTTGAGCATCGCGATCTGCTCGCGCTGGAGCGTGATCTGCCGGCTCATCACCGAGTTCACCATGAACGCGGCCACACTCAGAAACACCAACGGAAACGCGACCGACAGCCCCTGGAGCACGCGGATCTCGTCGTCGACGCGCCGGTGCGACGGATGGTTCGTCCGGCCGTAGGCCCCGCGCCCGCCATACGGCGCGAGCAGCCGGTCGACCGCCGCGATCACCTCGCCCTCCGAGGCGCCGGGCGCGAGTGTGAGCGCGACGTTGTTGAACGCGCCGTAGAGCTGGAACGCGGTCGCGAGCTCCTTGTAGGGCGCCCAGAAGACGCCGTAGGTCTTGTTGTCGGGCAGGGCCGCGCCGGGCGGCGCTTCGAACACGAATTCCGGCGACAGTGCGACGCCGGAAATCAGAAACTCCTGCTTTCTTCCATTCAGCACGGCCGACAGCTTCGCGCCCGGCTTCAACCCGTGCGGCTCGGCAAACGCCTCGCTCACCGCCAGCTCGCCGCGCGTGGTGCGGCTCTGGCTCTGCGGCAGCCGGCCGGCACGGAGGTAGGGGATGTTGAGCACCGGCGCGCCGCGCTCCGGCAGCGAATTGATCATCCCGACCGCCGGCTCCATGAGCCCCGGCACATCGAGCGTCACCTGGATCGCGATACCCGTCTGCACCGTCGCCACGCCCGGGATCTTCACCAACTCATCCCGCACGGAGTTCGGCGCGCGCTTCAGGCGCGCAAACACCTCCGCGAACCGGTGGCGCTCGTAGTAATTGTCGCGCGTGGTCGACAGCGAGAGAATCAGCGAGCGCGTGGTGACCATCATCGCGAGCCCGCACGCCATCACGAGCGCCACGGCGAGCGCCTGCGACTTCAGCGCCCGGAGATCGCGGAGCAGTTTCCGGTCGAGGAGGCTCATGAGCTGCAGGGTAGGGCCCGCTCTCCGAGCGGGTCTGAGTTGTGGTGACGCACGCTGGAACTCAGGCCCGCTCGGAGAGCGGGCCCGACCACAGGCTCAATTACGAGCGCCATGTTCACCACGCGAGCGACCGCACCGTCGCGCGGCTCGTGTTTTCCCGCACGCCCACGAGCCGCCCGTCCGACAGCGTGAACACCCGCCCCGCCATGTCGGCGATGATGGCATTGTGCGTGATGATGACGGCGAGCGTGCCGAGCTCGCGGTTGATGTGCTCGATCGCCTCGAGCACCGTGATGCCGGTGCGCACGTCGAGCGCGCCCGTCGGTTCGTCGCACAGCAGCACTTCCGGCCGCTTCGCGATCGCACGGGCGATCGCCACGCGCTGCTGCTCGCCACCCGAGAGCTGCGCCGGAAAATGATCCATGCGCTCGCCGAGGCCGACGAGGTGGAGCGCCTCTTCCGGTGACATCGGGTCGCGCGAAATTTCGGCGATGAGCGCGACGTTCTCCCGCGCCGTGAGCGACGGGATCAGGTTGTAGGCTTGAAACACGAAGCCCACCGCGTTGCGGCGGAACTGCGTGAGCCCCGCCTCGTCGGCCGTCCCGAGATCCCAGCCGCGATAGTGCAGGATCCCGCGCGTGGGTGAATCGAGACCGCCGAGTTGGTTGAGCAGCGTGGACTTTCCGCTCCCGGACGCGCCGAGCAACACGATCAGTTCCCCGGCGAACATCTCGAAATCCACCCCCGCCAGCGCCGTCACCGCCGCCTCGCCCTCGCCATAAATCCGCGCCAGTCCGCGGGCGTGAAACATCCGCTCGCGCGCCTCGATCGGCGGCTGCGCAGGAGGCGAAGCAATGGGTTCGACAGCGGTCGTCATGGGGAGAAGGCCCGACAGCCAATCCCAAGCCTCATTCGGAGGCAATGCGCCACCACGCGGTGCATCGCACCCTGCAATCCACATTCGGCCGGTGCCCGCAGTCCTTCATTTCAGCGACGTCGACGTCATGCGCGCCGCCAAAGCCGCCGGGCTCATCGACAACAAGGTCTGCGGCTTTTCCGCCACGCACACGGCGCTGAAACTTGTGATTCCGCCCGCCGCGCGCGGTTGACGTCGCCTACGGCGCGGCCGACTCCGGCAGCACCTTGCGCTCCGGCGTGCCGATGAACTGCACGCGCCGCACGCGCCATTGTCCCGTCACGCGCACCCACGTGTGCTGCTCGCGATAGCACAGCCAGAGCCGCGTGATCGCACCCGTGTCGGCCGCCTTTTCGCGCCGCACCATCGTCTGCGTGATCTCGACGGCCGCCGAGCCGTCGGCCTGCGCGGCGATCGAATCGACGTGCGTGTCGAGTGACTCGATGGCGAGCACCCGGGCGAACAATCCTTCCGTGCGTCGCACAAATCCGTCCCGGTCAAACGTGACGCCATCGGCACCGGTGAAGGCGTAATCCGGCGTCGAGTCCCGCACGATGCCGGCCGCTGACTTGGCGAGAATCGCATCGCGGATGGCCGCGATGCGCGTGCTGATTTCCTGGCGATCGCCCGTCGAAACGCCCGACGTCGCGGTGGTCGCCGCGCAGCCGGCGAGCAGGAGCGCGCCAATGATGGCCGCCCAATGGCTCCAGCGGTGCGCCAGCGCGGACATGACAGCCTTACTCCGCGGCCTCGCCCGTCACGGTGGCGCCGCCGGTGACGTTCACCTTGGCGAGCACCGCGGCCTGGATCTTTTCGGCGAGTTCGGGCTTTTCCTTGAGCGCCTGCTTGGCGGCGTCGCGGCCCTGGCCGACGAGGTTGCCTTCGTAGGCGATCCACGCGCCCTTCTTTTCGAGGATTTTGTGCTCCAGGCCGAGGTCGAGGAGGGAGCCCATCTTCGAGATGCCCTCGTCATACATGATGTCGAACTCCACCTCGGTGAACGGCGGGGCGACCTTGTTCTTCACGACTTTGATCTTGGTGCGGTTGCCGATGACCTTGCCCTCGGGCGTCTTGATCTGGTCCTTGCGGCGGATGTCGATGCGGATCGAGGCGAAGAATTTCAGCGCGCGGCCACCGGAAGTCGTCTCGGGGTTGCCGAACATCACGCCGATCTTCTCGCGAATCTGGTTCGTGAAAATGCAGATGCAGTTTGTCTTGCTGACGACGGCGGTGAGACGGCGCATCGCCTGGCTCATGAGGCGCGCCTGCGCGCCGACGGTCGCATCGCCCATCTGGCCGTCGAGCTCGGCCTTGGTGGTGAGCGCGGCCACGGAATCGAGCACGATCACGTCGATGGAGTTGGAGCGGATGAGCGTCTCCATGATGTTGAGCGCGTCCTCGCCGGAGTCGGGCTGGGAAACGAGCAGGTCGTCGAGGTTCACGCCGACGACGCGGGCGTATTTCGGATCGAGCGCGTGCTCGACGTCGATGAAGGCCGCGAGCCCGCCGCGCTTCTGCGCCTCGGCGATCACGCTCAAGCAGAACGTGGTCTTGCCGGACGATTCCGGGCCGTAGATTTCGATGATGCGGCCCTTCGGGAGGCCGCCGACGCCGAGTGCAAGGTCGACCGCGAGCGAGCCGGTCGTGAGCGTCTCGACCTTCATCTTCTGCGCGGAGCCGAGCCGCATGATCGAGCCTTCGCCGAACTGCTTGGTGATGGAGGAGAGCGCGAGCTCGATGTTCTTGTCGCGGGCGGCACTGGCGGCGGAAGGAACCGGAGCGGCGGCGGCGGTTTTGGCGGGAGCGGCTTTGGACATGGGAGGACAGGTGTTGAGCGTTGAGGGTTGTTTGTCGGTAGAAAAAAGCCGGCGGCGTGGGGACTGTGCAGGCGAACACCTAGTGGTGGTTCGCAGCGATGCAAGCCCGGCTTGTGGGAAATTATCCCGCGATTGCCGGGAAACACGCGGCCGGGCGCGGCGCGCGCACGCCTGAGGTCGCTGGCACGGTCACCCGCCAAAATGGTGTTCGAGCGCCGCGATCAACGACTGGAGATCGGTCGTGGCCGTCTGCCACACCAGCTCGAGATCCACCTCGCCGTAGTCGTGCGCGATGATGTTTCTCATGCCGCGCATCGCGCGAAAGGGCAGCCCGGGGAAGAGCGTCTGCGTTTCCGGGGAGAGCCGGCTGGCCGCCTCGCCGATGATCTCGAAGCGCCGCAACACGGCGTCCTGCTTTTCCGCGTTCGCCATGAACGCCTCGCGGCTCACGCCATCGAGATAGCGCCGGATCGCGCGGGCGGAATCGAGCAGGTCGCGCAGCAGCGCCTGCTGGAGATCATCGGGCATAGGCGTTGACGGTGGCGCCGAGCAAGGCGCGGCGGCGAAAGGGATTTGCGCTGCGCTCCACCGCGCGGCGGCTGACCACATCCACCGGACAGGCTAGCGCGTCGGCGAGCTCCTCACGCAACGCACCCAGCTCGAGCAAGCCCACTGCGGCCCCGGGCACGAACTCCACCAGCAGATCGACATCACTGCCCGGATGAGCCTCCCCGCGAGCCACCGAGCCAAAAAGGTCCGCGCGCGCGACCGGGTGCCGCGCACAAACGGCACGCACGATGCGCCGAATCTCGGGCAGCGCGGGCGGTTTGGAAGGAGTGGAGACCATGCCTAAAGGTGACCTCGATGCGCTGCACTGTCCAGCTTCCGCATCACGGCTTCACCTCGAAAACATAGAGCGTCGCGCGATCGTCCTCGGGCATGAAGTAGGCCCGCAGACCGCCTTCGGTCGGCTCGATCCAGCAGGGGTTTTGCGTCATCGGCAGGCCGGACTTGGTCCAGAGGGGGAGGGGGAGCTGCCAGATCGGGCGGTGCGTGCGCAGGTCGACCAGCTCGAGGCCGCCGAGGCGCACGGTGTCGCCGATCTGGGCCAGTCCGCCGCAGAGCATTTCGTCGCGACCGAGGAATTTGCAGTCCTGGTAGTCGATGTAGAACGAGGGATTCGCGGTGCGCAGTTTTTCGGGCGCCGCCGTGGCGTCGGTCACGCGGCCCGCCTCGTCGAGGGTCCAGCGATAGAAGTAACGCGAGCCCCAACTCACGCCGTGGAGCGTGCGGCGCTCCGTGTTGTGCACGAGGCCGCCGAGGTGGTCGGGGAAACGAAAAATCTCCGTGGCCTTCATCGTGGCCGGGTTGACGCGGTAGATGATCGAGCGGCTGTTCGGCCGATATTCCGCGACCGGCACCCAGATGTCGCGTCCGTCAAAATCGATGCCACCCGGGTGGTAGATCGTGCCTTCGCCGAGCACGAGGTCGGCGAGCAGCCGGCCTTGCGCATCGATTTTGAACAAATGGCCGGTCCCCGCGCCGGCGTCGCGATCGAACCCCTGCTGCGGGACGGGGTAGGTGCGCGGCCGCCGCGTCACCTCGACCGACGATACGAAAAACTCGGCGCCGATCTTCACCATGCCCTGCGGGTGAAACGTCGGAAACTGGATCGGCCGCGATTCGACGAGACTCCATTTGGCGGCGCGCGTGAGCTGCTTGAAACCATCGCTCACCCTTTGCCGCTCGATGAGCAGCGGCGATGGTTCGGCTCCGTGCGTGCGCGCGGCAAAACCGACCAGAACGCAGACGAAAAAGGAGACGAAGCGGAGGCGTTTCACCGTTGGGCGCGAGCATCCCGCGTGCGGCCAGGCTTTCAAGCTTGAGCCACGCGCCGCGCAGGTTCTCTTTCGACCGCACCCCGGCAACTTTCACCCATCCCCTCCATGAGAATCGGCATCAATACCTTCCTCTACACCTCCCCGTTCACGACTAAGAGCGTGAAACTGTTCCCGAAGTTCAAGCAATGGGGCTTCGAGACCGTCGAAATTCCGATCGAGGACCCGAGTCACATCGATCCCGCGAAGGTCAAAGCCGCCGCCGACAAGGCCGGTCTCGCCATCGGCAGCGTGTGCGCGTGCATGGGCCCGGGCCGCGATTTCCGCGGATCGCCCGAGGAGCAAAAGGCCGGCCTCGATTACTGCCTGGCCCTCGTCGATCAGGCCGCCGCGATGGGCTGCCCGTCCGTGATCGGCCCGATCTACTCCGTCGTGGGCAAGGCCGACGCCGTCGAGCCCGCGCAGCAAAAAGTCGAATGGGCGCTCGTCGTGGCGAACCTGAAGAAGCTCGCCGCGCACGCCGAGGCCAAGGGCGTCACCCTCTGCATCGAACCGCTCAATCGCTTCGAGACCGACTTCCTCAACACCTGCGACCAGGGTCTCCGCCTCATCAAGGCCGTCGGCTCCAAAGCCGTGAAGCTGCACCTCGACACGTTCCACATGAACATCGAGGAGAAGAACCAGGCCGCCTCGATCCGCAAAGCCGGCAAGCACCTCGCGCATTTCCACGCCTGCGGCAGCGATCGCGGCACGCCCGGCGGCGACCACATCGCGTGGCCCGAGATCGTGAAGGCGCTGAAAGCGATCGGCTACAAGGGCGACGTCGTCATCGAGTCGTTCACCACCGACGTGAAGGTCATCGCCCGCGCCGCCGCCATCTGGCGGAAGATCGAACCGAAGCGCGACAACATCTCGGTCGGCGGCCTGAAGTTCCTCCGCAAGGCGCTGCGATGAGGCGCACCTGACCGATTTTGGAACAGGAAGGCCGGGAAGAACGGAAAGAGGCCAAATCCGGCACTTCCCGACCTTCCCGGCCTTCCTGTTCAAATTCAGACAACTTCCTTCGCAGCCATGAAACTCCGCCATCTCCTCGCGCTCCTCGCCGTCGTCGCGCTGCCCCTCGGTGTGCAGGCCGCCGACAAGCGTATCGTCCTCATCGCCGGCAAGCCGAGCCATCCGCCCGGCATGCATGAGTTCCGCGCCGGCATGTTGCTCCTCCAGCAATGCCTCGCGCAGACGCCCGGCATCAAGGCCGAGGTCTACACCAACGGCTGGCCCGACTCCGACGCGGTGTTCGACGGCGCCGCGGCCGTGGTGATCTACTGCGACGGCGGCGCGAAACACCCCGCGATCGAGCCCGCGCGCAAACAACTGCTCGACGCGCTCGCGAAAAAAGGCGTCGGCCTCGGCTTCATGCACTATGGCGTCGAGGTGCCCGCCGACAACGGCGGTGGCGAGTTCAAGCGCTGGATCGGCGGCTATTACGAGACCAACTGGTCCTGCAATCCGATGTGGTCGCCCGACTATCAGAAGTTCCCCGACCACCCGGTCGCGCGCGGCGTGAAGCCGTTCAGCAATCACGACGAGTGGTATTTCAACATGCGCTGGAACGAAAACGAGAAGGGCATCACGCCCATTCTCACCGCCGTCCCGTCCGACAAGGTCCGCGGCGGCACCTACGTGCACCCGAAAGGCCCCTACCAGCACATCATCGCCGCCGCCGGCCGCACCGAGACCATGATGTGGGTGATCGACCGCGCCGACGGCGGCCGCGGCTTCGGCTTCACCGGCGGCCACACGCACGCCCATTGGGGCAACGACAACCAGCGCAAGGTCGTTCTCAACGCCATCCTCTGGACCGCCAAGGTCGACGTGCCGAAAAACGGCGTCGAATCGAAGGTCAGCGCCGATCTGCTCGCCGCCAACCTCGATCCGAAACCCGCCCCGAAAAAGAAATAACGCGCTGACACGAATTTTCTCCGGGGCAGCCCGAGACGCTCGGTCCGATCATTCACCATGTCCGCGCCACGTTTTCCGATTCTTGTAGCTGCGAGCGTGAGCGAGTGGTTGCTCGTCCACTCGCTCACGCTCGCGGCTACGTCAACGAACTCGCGGCCAGCCTCGACCTTTTGGACCCATTACGCATGAAACCGACCTTCCTCCGCCCGCTGCTCCTTCTGCTCGCGCTGCCGCTCGGCGCGTGGGCCGCGGATAAGAAAATCGTCCTCATCGCCGGGCGCCCCAGCCATCCACCCGGCGCGCACGAACATCGGGCCGGTTGCCTGCTCTTCCAGAAATGTCTCGCCGGTTTTCCGGGCGTGAAGGTCGTGGTCTTCGACAATGGCTGGCCGACGAAACCGGTGGGTGGGCAGACCGTCGACGACCACGCCGCGCTCGACGACGCCGATGCGATCGTAATCTACAGCGACGGCGGGGTGAAGCATCCCGCGCTCGAGGGCACCCGCCTGGCCGCGCTCGGCCAGCGCGTCAAGCGCGGTGCCGGCTTCGGCTGCATCCACTACGCCGTCGAGCCCACGATCGAAAACGGCCAGGCCGAGTTTCTCGCATGGATGGGCGGCGCGTTTGAGATCAACTGGTCGGTGAACCCGCACTGGGACGGCAATTTCAAGACGCTGCCCGTGCACGCCGTCACGCGCGGGGTGAAACCGTTCACGACGCGCGACGAGTGGTATTTCAACATGCGCTTCCGCGCCGGCCTGACCGGCGTGACGCCCATCCTGACCGACGTGCCGCCGCCCGAGACGATGAACCGCAAGGACGACGCGCACGCCGGCAATCCCGCCGTGCGGGAGCAGGTCGCGCAGCGCCTCCCGCAGCACGTGATGTGGGTCGCGGAAAACGCGAACGGCAGCCGCGGCTTCGGTTTCACCGGCGGCCATTTTCACAGCGGCTGGGCGAAGGACGACCAGCGCAAACTCGTCCTCAACGCCATCCTCTGGCTCGCGAAAGTCGAAGTGCCGAAAGACGGCGTCGCCTCCACCGTCACCGAAGCCGACCTCGCCGCGAACCTCGACCCCAAGAACGCGCCCGCCGCGAAGAAGAAAAAGCAGTAGGATCGGCCGCCGCTTGGTCGGCGCAAAGACGCGCGAATGGCGCGCCCCGAAGTTATACCAACGGCTATTGAGATTTGGACCATCGTAGGTCGGGCTTTATGCCCGACACTTTTCCGCCGACGGCGGATCTCGGGGATAAACCCCGACCTACCCTTGGAACCCAGTAGACCATTCTTCAGCAGCCGTTGGTATCATACCCACTACGAAGAACCTCTGGACCGTCGGGCCGGCCCTTGTGGCCGGGCCGTGCCAATGGCACGCAAGCCGAGGCCCGCCGACGAGCGGCGGCCCTCCCACGTCCAAACACGTCTCGTAACCTGCATTACCCGTGAAACTCGCCGCGCGGCGACACGAACGGCACCCGATACACGGAAAAATCGCGATGGTCGGTCGCGAGGCCGACGGCCCCCGGGTGTTTGCGCGCCAGCAGCACGGCACAAGCATCCGCGTAGTCCATCCGTCGGTTCCACTTTCGCATCTCGGCCAGCACGGCTACGGGTGCTGGATCCTCGACGCGCAGCCGCGCAACCAATTTCTCCAGGAAGGCCAGCGCTTCAGGTCCGTTGCCGAGCACATGGGTGGCTTCGGCTATCGCGGCGCTGGTGACGATGAACGGACGGTTCTCGCCCGCGATCCATCGCGCCACCCACGTGTTGCTGGCATCGGCGGCATCGGCCAGCGCCACCAATGGGCCTGCATCAAGTATTATGATCGGCGAGGTAGCGGGCAGGGCGCATCTCAGTTTCTGGCAGTCCGGAAGGAGCGACGGAGCGGCGGTGTTCAACCGCCGAGCTTGGGCGCTTGGAAAAGCGCCCTTCCGCAGTGCACGAAAGTGAGATGCGCCCTAGCGGGCACGGAGGATTTCGCGACGCGGCCGGGAATCGTGGGGCAGGGAAACGCACCCGACGAGGTGCTCCAATCCAGCAAGGGGGCTGCCCGGCACCGCTTTCAACCTGAAGCCTACGATGCGCTTCTTCGCTCGGCGACGGTGCGTCTTCCCGGGTTTGACTAAGGTCGCGGTTGGCATGGGGCCAAGCGTGCACAGCTTTCCCGCCCAGACAAGCCGCCGCTTCGGCCTTATCAGCCACCACGCTCACTCCGGTTGCCACGCGCACCAGAATCGCGCCCGGCGCTTGCCTTCCGGAAAACCGCCCGCGAGCCTCCGCCGCGCGCGGTGAACGACATCGACGAAAAAAACCGTCACTGGCTCGGCCGGCTGACCGCTCTTCGGCCCGCCATCGGCCGCGGCAACACCCATGGGAAAGCGCCGCACAAGCCACTGCTGTTGCTTTGTCTGATCGACATGGCGGAGGCCGGGACCGGTCTCGATGGCCGGACCTTTGTGCGCACGCCGAGCTTGGTGCTGCGTTTTCGGATGTATGGTAGCTTCGTGGCGAACCGCTGGCCGACGAAACTCGATCTGCGGCTCCCGTTTTTTCACCTGAGCAGCCAGAACTTCTGGTCCGCCTTCACGGCAGACATGCGTCCAGCGACAAGTCCCGACGACTGCGCCGTGTGTGAGCTGGACCGCGATTTCCATGCGTTGCTGGCCGATCCGGATTTCCGGCTGAAAGCGCGCCTCCTGCTGATCTCGCGGTATTTCGAGCCGACGGAACAGGCCGCGTTCTACGAGAGTTTTGGGTTCAGTCCGCCCGGTTTCGGACCCGCGGTCGGCGAAACGCTGGTTGCCGAAGGTCTCGAGGCCGCGAAACAGAAGGGCCGAAGCGCAAATTTCAGGTAAGAATAGTCGACGACTACCGGCACGTCTGTGCGCTGACCGGCTACCGATGTGTCACGACCGAAGGGGCGAGCGTGGTGGATGCCGCCCATATCGAAAGCTGGGCCGAGACGCGCAACGACGATCTGACCAACGGCCTCGCACTTTCGAAGACCGCCCACTGGATGTTCGACGAGGGCCTCTGGTCGGTGGATACCGATCTTCGTATAGTCGTCCACACGTCACGCTTCGGCGAAGCCGGCCCCGAGACATGGCTGCTCCGCACCTACGCTGGTCGCCACCTGCAATTCGATCCAAAGGCGAAGCTGAGACCCTCGGTGGAGAGCCTCCGAAGACATCGGATGCGATACTACGCGGGCCAGTGAACTTCAGGCATGAGGGCCACCGTAAAACCCGCGCATGATTTCGGCGCGAAGCACAGCAGCGTCCGCCGGGGTTTCAGTGGCAACCATGCGTTCAGCGAGGTGCGAAAGCTCAGCGCCGCTCAACTTGCGTTGCGCGTCGAGCCGATAGGCGAAACGGATGACTTCGGCCTGATCGTTCGGCGGCAAGGCCTCGATTTCTTTTATCACTTCGGTCGCAGTCACGGCTTAGAGAAGTCGCAGTGCGGATCGGGGTCAAATATCCCGGCCTGCCGGCCTGCTGTGGTTGAGTCCTTTTGCTCAACCGACTTCATGATTTGCACGAGGCGTCGCATGCGCGGCCCCGCTGAAACCTGAGAATCAAGCCCCGTGCGAAGCCAGACTCCGCACGCTCAGGATTTCGTCGCGGCGAAGCGCTTCGATTTGCGACTCGGGCAACCGCACCCGGATGCTTCCGGGGCCCATTCGAGCAAACGGGTCAGATCAGATTGATGGTATGCGGCTGTGCCCGCAGAAATTCGCCGAAGTCGGAGTCGATGCGCTGAATCACCGGATCAATCGGAAACACACTGCCGTCGGATGTCTGAATTGCGTTTCTCGGCACCAAATCGAAAATCAGGAGACCTTTGCCGCAATCATAGAAGGCGCCGGGTGCCAGATTTTCAAAGCCCTTGAGCGACATCATCGCATCGATCGCGGACTGAGGAGGCGGCGTGCCTTTCACACCGGGCTGCGAGATTACGATGATCGGAAAACCTCCGTTCTCCAAAACATACTCCAGCCGGATGTCATCCGCGAAAATCCGATTATGCAGCGCTTGTCTGTCCAGATACTCCGACGGTGTGGCGCCACGGCACAGAGAGCCCAGCGCAATCCCGTAACCCTTCTGTCGCTCGGCCAGGGTGGCCTTGTAGTAGCGCCGGTTTGACTGCCGGTAAAACACCCGATGCTCGCCGCCGCGGGCAAACTCGGGGAGCGGCCGGTGGCGAAACTTCAGCCGGCGGTTTTCTTCTGCCCAAGCGATGAGGCGTTTTTGCTCCGCAGCAATACGCCGGTCGCGAGCGGCGTTAGTTGCATCGTGATCTGGAGCTGGCGCACCGCCTCCTCGCGTGTGGTAAGCGCATGCGTCAAGCGCCCTTGAAGAGTCGGCCATGACGTTCTTTCAGTTTGAACGAGCACTTTCATGAGTCTGCTCGGACGATATCCAGCCTCTGCTGATGCGCGAGCCCATTTTCCGACCGTCGGCGTTCAAATCCCAATCCGGTCGAGTTCGCCGGCGATGCGGTAACCTTTCTGCCATGGGTCGGGATCGGTATCCAGTCCCGAGGCATACCCCAGCGCACTATGCCGCGTGGCGTCGTGCCGGGTCGGCGGAGAGCGCCGCGTGGAGCGCGGTGTTGTTGCTCTCGGTGGCGCTGCTGGTGAACACGATCTCGCGCACAGCGGCGCCGATGAGAGCAGCGACAGGGCTGCGCGCCTCCTCGATCACGGACTTGAGCTGCGAGCCGAACGCGTAGCTGCTGCTCGGATTGCCCCAGCGCTCCGTGAGAAACGGGCGCATGGCCTCGAGCGCAGCGGGGTCGTGGCGTTATGGTCGAGGTAGATCACCGGCGGGGTGAAATCACTGCCCGCCCCCCGGCTTGAAGGCCACCGCGAAATACACCGTGGCCAGGATCAGCGCGAAGCTCGCGGTTTTTTCAGATCAGCTTCCCCAAAAACCGGCCATGCAAACCTCATCTTCACGCCGGGTCACCCGCCGAGCGCGACCCGCCCGGGACGGCGATCATGAGCCGCTCTCCAGCTTCTTCCGCAGCATGGCGATGTTGGTTTCGCTCTTGGCGGCGGATTCGGGGTCGATCAACGCGTGACGGCGGGCGAAGCGGAGCACGTCGACATGGGAGGAGAGTTGCAGGCGCGCTTTCGCCTCATCGGTGCCCAACATGTCGCGAGATGCGGCGCTCCATGCCGTTCGGCGCGAGGCACTCGAGCAGGTTGACCGCGATCACGTCGTCGTCCCCGGCGCGACGACGATTGCGGCGGTCGTTGGCGAGGGCATCGGCGGCCCGCCAGAGGCCGTAAAATGCAATGCCACCCGGACGCCCGTCGTGCTGCGCGGCTTCGCGCGCGATCTGCAACAACGCCTCGAACCGGTCCAGCGCCAGCGCCCACTCCTCGGTCCCCTCCTCGAAATTTTCCGTGGCCAGGTCGAAGTCGCCCGGGCTCCACCTGCGCGGCGGACGCTCGCCGCGGATCACCTAGGCGGCCCGCAGGGCAAACTCCGGGTTGATTTCCTCCTCGATGTCGCGACGCAGCTCCGTCGCGATCGCGCCGGTGGAAGCCTCCGGGACACCGGCCGCCACGAGCCGGCCGGCGCGCAATTCGAACAGGCCGCGACACGCCTCCGGCACGACGTGCGCCATGAGATGGTCGGCGCTGGCGGCGCGCTGGATCGGCAGAAAATGCTCCAGCAGCGCCACCGCCTCGGCCTCGCCGCCGGCGGCGAGCGTCCAAAGCCAGACGTGATGAAGCGCGTCGGGATCGTAGCTCGTGCCATCGAGCGTGCGAAACCCGCGCACAATCTCTCCCACGAGGTCGGTGCGACCCTGTTTTACGAACCGCTCCGCCGCGACCCAATGGAGAAAGGCCAGGCTGGTGTTCCCGGCCGGCGGCACCGTGGCCACGATGCGGCGGAAAACGCCCGGCAGATCGGCGTGGTCGTGCGCGGCAAACTCACTAAACAGGTCGCTCCAACTCGTCGCCTCTGGCGGCAGCGCGAGCAGGCGGGTGAGCAGCGCGTCCATCGCGGCGGCGGTCGGCGGTATTGTGCGTTTGTAGTCGTCCCAGGCGCGATCGAGCGCGGCCTCGATTTCCGCGGTGAAGGCGGGAGTCTCGTCGATGCCCGTGGCTGACTCGTTGAAGCGTGAGCCCGCCGCCGTGCCACCCGGCCGGTCCGACAGGTTCGTGGACTCCGAATGCGGTAGGGCGCTCGCCGCCCGCGCCGTGGTCGCCTCATCAAGCGGCAGGCAGCACTTCTTGTATTTGTGTCCGCTGCCGCAGGGGCAGGGCGCGTTGCGACCGATGTCGCGCAGGCGATTTCTCGCGGCCAGCAGGGTGGAAAGGTCGGCATTGGCGGCAGCCATGGGTGGTCTTTCCGTGCAAACTCCCTCCGAAGCGCCGCACCGCCAAGAAAGAAATCGATCGCGCGCCTGCTGCAACGCTCGGAAGAAACGTGACAGCGCAACGCCGGGTAGCTGCGCGCGTGAGCGAGTGGCCCGGAAACCACTCGCTCACTAGACTGTGTGAAAACCCGGCGGCATTCGTTCAGCCGCGCGAAGTGTAGCGGAAACCGTGAGGTTTTCGTGGGATTTGGCCCGCGTTCGGACGAAAAGCTCACGCTTTCCGCTACAACCGTCGCGTTCTCACACAGTCTGTCACGCCCGCGGCTACACCCCAGGAAATCTCGGCGCCGCTGCACTACAGCCACGCCACCCCGAGCAGCAGCGAGAGGATCGCGATCGGGGTGCCGGCTTTCAGGTATTCGACGAACGAGAGGTGCACGCCGCGGCGTTTCGCGATCTCGGCCACGATCAGGTTGGCCACGGAGCCGAGCAGCGTGAGGTTGCCGGCGAGCGTCGTCGCCATCGCGAGCGTGAGCCACGCGCCCTGCGGATCGGCGAGCGTCGGCACCACCGGGCGGAAGAGCATCACCGCGGGCACGTTCGAGACGAGGTTGCTCAGCACCAGCGACACCACGGTGAGCGGACCCGCGCCGCCGTCGGCATACGGACGCAGGAACGCGAACAGTTGCGCACCGAAACCCGACGCGCCGATCGCACCGGTGACGACGAAGAGCGACGCGAAGAAGACCAGCAGCGCCCAGTCGATCTCCTGAAACACGTGCGCGGGATCGGTGCGGCGCGTGACGAGCAGCACCGCGGCGGCGAGGATCGCGGCGAGCGGCACGGGGCCGCCGGCGATGAGCGTGACGAGCATCACGCCGGTCGCGAACAGTGACTTGATCAGGCGCGGACGTTTGATCTCCGGCGTGAGGTGGTAGCAGTCGGCGAACGTCTCCGCGCGGAAATCCGCGCGATACACCAGCACGATCACCACCCAGATGATCGCGAGGCCGAGCAGCGCGATGGGGGCCAGTGCGCGGGTGAACGCCACGAAGTGGATGCCCGACGAGAGGCCCACGAGCATGTTCTGCGGGTTGCCGATCACGGTCGCGACGGAGCCGATATTGGCGGCGGTCACGAGGCCGACGAGGTAGGGCAGGGGGTTGCGCCGGAGCGCGGCCGCGATGTCGAGCACGAGCGGCGTGAAGACGAGCACGATGGTGTCGTTGAGAAAAATCGCCGAGAGCGCGCCCGACACGGCGACGATGAGCGCGAGCAGGCGGCGCGGCGTGCGGGCGAACTTCAGCACGTGCGCCGTCACCAGCTCGAAAAAGCCGGCCAGGCGGAGGTTCACGTTGAGCACCATCATGCCGAGGAGGAGCACGACGGTGTTCCAGTCGATCGCGCGGTAGGCCTCCTCGAGCGTGAGCACGCCCAGCGCGACCAGCAGCGTCGCGCCCACGAGCGCGATCGTGGCGCGGTTCATCTTGAGCGCCGGGTAGCGCCCGACCGCCACGCCCACGAGGGTGACAACAATGAGGACGGCGGTGAGGAGTTGAAACCAGTTCACGGACAGTCCGCCCAGCGAAGCGCCACCGGGGGCCGAAGCAAGCGCGTGCTCCGGCCGGGGCGCAGCTCGGTTTTCTGACTGCGGCGGGACGCCGCAGCCACGTGGACGAGGCGTCCCGCCTTGGCGATGGCAGAAAAGTGAGATGCGCCCCTCCGGCCGCGAGCCGGCAAATCGGCTTTGCGCTCGTCCGCCCGACCCTGTAGCCGATGCCGCTTGTGACGCACGAAATCGAGATCACCGAGATTCCACCGCTGCAACCCAAGGAGCAGTCCCTGCTGGCGATGCACTCGCTGCTCAATGTGTTCAATGTCCTCCGCGGCGAACTGGTCCTCATCGGGATCAACCTCGCCCAGGACGACACGCTGCTCCACGAGAGCCTCGCCGTATGCGACGAGCTGATCGGCTCCCTCCAGGACCCCGCCGCCGCGCTGGCCACGGCCCGGCAGGTCGACGCGCAGGCCGCCGTCATCTTCGCCGACATCGAGGCCGCGCTCGCGCCGCGGGCCGACCGGCGCGCGCACCCGGATATCGTCGAGTCGTTGGAGAATCTCCGCTCGGTTTTTTCGATCCTGCGCGTGCGGGCGCGCGAGCAGCTGGCGCGGGCCCAACGGCCGGACCGCTGGCGCGAGTTTCTGATCGCCGATTTGCGCTGCGATTTTCTGGAGGTGTTCTCGGCCTTCGAAAAAAACAGCCACGGCCGCTTCCGCATCACCTACAACGCCGCCCTCCAGGAGCCGCGGGACTACTATTTCGATTTCAAGATCGAGAGCAGCCTCGGCGATCGGATCGTGATGCCGGTCGTGTTTCAGGACGTGTTGCGCGACCTCGTCGCCAACGCCCGCAAATATACGGCGCCCGGCGGCCACATCACCGCGGCGCTCTATGAGGATGCCGCCTCGCTGCGTCTGGTCGTCGAGGATACGGGCCGGGGCATTCCGTCGGACGAGCTGGCGACGGTCGTGCACTACGGCCGGCGGGCGAGCAATGTGGGTAACGTGCGCACGATGGGCGGCGGCTTCGGGCTCACGAAGGCTTTTTTTGTGACCAAACAGTTCGGCGGGCGCTTCTGGATCGCGTCGACTCTCGGTGTCGGCACGCGCATCCGCCTCCAGGTGCCGCGGCCGGCCGGGTTGAATT
This sequence comes from Verrucomicrobiota bacterium, assembly GCA_016235555.1. Classification (GTDB taxonomy): domain Bacteria; phylum Verrucomicrobiota; class Verrucomicrobiia; order Opitutales; family Opitutaceae; genus JACRKC01. The sequence goes on along the minus strand of JACRKC010000009.1, from coordinate 37,506 downwards.
AGAGGCGATAGTAGTCGCGGAACCACGCCACGAACTGCTTCAGCCCGTCCTCCAGCCGCACTTTCGGCGTAAACTGGATCGCGGCCTGGACGCGCGTGAGATCGGCGCAGGTCTCGAACATGTCGCCCGGCTGCGGTGGAAGCAGTTCGGTCTGCGCCTTCTGGCCGAGGAGTTCTTCGAGCATGCGCACGAAGAGCAGGGTCTCGACCGGCCGGTGGTGGCCGAGATTGAAGATGCGCAACGCGGGGACGTGCTTCGGCTCGTCCCAGTTGGGCGTGGGCGGCGGGTAGAGCAACACCTTCACCACGCCATCGACGATGTCGTCGATATAGGTGAAATCGCGCAGGTTTTTCCCGGCGTTGAAGAGCTTCAGGGTTTTCCCCTCGCAGATCGCGCGCGCGAAGAGTGTCGGCGCCATGTCCGGACGGCCCCATGGGCCGTAGACCGTGAAAAAGCGCAGGCCGGTGATATTAAGACCATGCACCATGGCGTAACTGTGGGCCATGAGCTCGTTGGCCTTCTTCGTCGCGCCGTAATACGACACCGGCTGGTCGGTGTTGTCGTCTTCGCGGAAGGGCGGTTTCGCCCCGGCACCGTAGACGCTGCTGCTGGAGGCAAACACGAGATGCTTCGGCGGCGTGCGGCGGCAGGCCTCGAGCACGCTGGCGAAGCCATCGAGGTTGGCGCGCGTGTAGGCGGCGGGATTTTCCATCGAGAACCGCACGCCCGGCTGCGCGCCGAGGTGCACGACGTAGTCCGGTTTGAAGTGCGCCACCAGCCCCGCGAATTTCTCCGCGTCGGCGAAGTCCGCCTGCAGAAAGCGAAACGTCTCGAAGGTCTTGCCCGCGGTCTTGCCCTCCTTGATTTCGACCTCCTCCGTCACCTTCGCCAACTCCGCGAGGCGCGCGCGCTTGAGCTCGACCTCGTAGTAGTCGCTCAGGTTGTCCACGCCCAGCACCGCGCAGCGCTTCGTTTCAGCGAGGCGGCGGGCGACGTGGTAGCCGATGAACCCGGCCGCGCCGGTCACGAGGACTTTCATGGCCGCCTCTTAGGCGGCGAAGCGGCAAGTAACAAGTGGCAAGTGACAAGGTCTCCGATGCACAGCTGCTCGGGGGCTCGGATTTCGGGCCGCGACTGCGAGTTTCCTGACCCTGGTCACTTGTCACTTGAAACTTCCGCGCCGGCCAGGCGCGCCTATGACATTCCCGGCCGAAAAAAACTTGAGACTGTGCTTGCTCGCGGAAAATCGCGCCCTTTACCTTGCTCCGCTTTTGTCCGCGCATTCGTTCCTCGCATGACCATCAAGGCTTATCTCAAACCGCACTGTGGCTGGTCCAACGGTGTCCGGGCCATCATGCGCAAATACTCCCTCGCGTTCGAGGACATCGATATCATCAACCACCGCGAGAACTACGCGGAGATGGTCCAGAAGTCCGGCCAGCCCCTCTCGCCGTGCGTCGAAGTCGACGGCGTCATGCTCGCCGACGTCTCGGGCGAGGAAGTGGAGAATTACCTGCTCAGCAACGACCTCGTGAAACCCACCGACTCCGCGGCCGATGTGCCGACGAACCTCGGTTGCTCGGACGAGGAACACGCCAAAATGGCCACCAAAACGATCCGCTTCTTCTGATCGCGCTGAGAGCTCACCGCACATAACGCACTCCGGGCCGCTCTCGCATAGCACGAGACGGCCCTTTTTTTGCGCCGACACCAACACCCACCCACCGCCGTCAACTGGCCCGAAAACCGCTCCACTTTTCCGAAATCGACGTGAACACGACGCAGTCCCACACCACCGCATCTTCCGGCCACCAGCCCGCGCCCACCGGCGCGACGCTGCCTTACCCCGGCCGTCCCGCCAAACAAGGCCTCTACGATCCGTGGTTCGAGCACGATGCCTGCGGCGTCGGCTTCGTCGTGGATATGAAGGGCCGCAAGTCCCACAAGATCGTCGCCGACGGCCTCCAGATCCTGCGCAACCTCGACCACCGCGGCGCGAGCGGCGCCGAGGTCAACACTGGTGACGGCGCGGGCATCCTCCTCCAGATGCCGCACAAGTTCTTCGTCGAAACCTGCAAGAACTCGCGCATCTCCCTCCCCGACGCCGGCCAATACGGCGCCGGCCTCATCTTCCTCCCGCGCAACCCCACCATCCGCCGCAAAATCGAGGAACGCTTCGAGCAGGTCATTCAGTCCGAGGGCCAGATCGTGCTCGGCTGGCGCACCGTCCCGACCAACTCCGCACCGCTGGGCGACTCCGCCCGCTCCTGCGAACCGTTCATGCGCCAGATCTTCATCGGCCGCGGCGCAGGCGTGGCCGACGATGCGGCGTTCGAGCGCAAGCTCTACGTCATCCGCAAGCGCGCCTACACCGACATCCGCACGAGCACGCTCGCTGGCGCCGAGTATTGGTATGTCGCGAGCCTGTCGATGAAGACGCTCGTTTACAAAGGCATGCTCACCACCGAGCAGGTCGACCAGTATTTCCCCGACCTGAAGCACCCGGCGATGGAAAGCGCGCTCGCGCTCGTCCACTCGCGCTTTTCGACCAACACCTTCCCCAGCTGGGAGCGCGCGCACCCTTACCGCTACCTCGCGCACAACGGCGAAATCAACACCCTCCGCGGCAACATCAACTGGATGCACGCCCGGCAGGCGCTCTTCGAGAGCGAGCTCTTCGGCGAGGACATCAAGAAGGTCCTCCCCATCATCAACCCGAACGGCTCCGACTCCTCGATGTTCGACAACACGCTCGAACTCATGGTGCTCGCCGGCCGGCCGCTCGCCCACGCGATGATGATGATGATTCCCGAACCGTGGTCCAACCACGAGTCGATGGACCCCGACCGCCGCGCGTTCTACCAATACCACTCCTGCCTCATGGAGCCGTGGGACGGCCCCGCGTCGATGGCCTTCACCGACGGCAAGCAGATGGGCGCCATCCTCGACCGCAACGGTCTGCGCCCCTCGCGTTACTACGTCACCAAGGACGGCCTCGTCATCATGGCCTCCGAGGCCGGCGTGCTCGACATCCCCGCCGACCAGATCGAGCGCAAGGGCCGCCTCCAGCCTGGCCGCATGTTCCTCGTCGACACCGAGGAGGGCCGCATCATCGAGGACGAGGAGATCAAGCAGAAGTTCGCCACCGAGCGCCCCTATCGCGAATGGATCAAGGAACACCTCGTCCACCTCGGCGACCTCCCCGATGCGCCCAAAGTCGAGCAGCCCGACCACGCCACGCTCCTCCAGCGGCAGATCGCCTTTGGTTACACGTTTGAAGACGAGCGCATCGTCCTCGCGCCCATGGCCAAGGACGGTGTCGAAGCCGTCGGCTCCATGGGCAACGACGCCGCGCTCGCCGTCCTCTCCAACAAGCCGCGCCTGCTCTACGATTATTTCAAGCAGCTCTTCGCGCAGGTCACCAACCCGCCGATCGACTCCATCCGCGAGGAGATCGTCACCTCCGCCGAGTCGCGCCTCGGCTCCGAGGGTAACCTGCTCAACCCGCAGCCCACCGCCTGTCGCCGCGTCGAGCTGAAATGGCCCATCCTCACCAACGAGGAATTTGCCAAGATCCGTCGCACCAATCTGCCCGGCCTGAAGATGGGGGTGCTGCCCATCCTTTTCCGCACCACCCGCGGCGAGAAGGGCCTCGCGAAGTCGATGGAGGAGCTCTCCATCATGGCCCGCCGCATGATCGAAGAGGAAGAGGTCAACGTCATCATCCTCTCCGACCGCGGCGTCACCAAGGACTACGCGCCCATCCCGTCGCTCCTCGCCGTCGCCGGTCTCCACCACTACCTCATCCGCGAGGGTCTGCGCACGCGCGTCTCCCTCGTGCTCGAAACCGGCGAGGCCCGCGAGGTGCACCACTTCGCGTTGCTCATCGGCTACGGCGTCACCGCGATCAACCCCTACGTCGCGTTCGAGACGATCGACGACATGATCCGCGAGGGCGTGCTCACCGGCATCGACCACAAGACCGCCTGCAAGAACTTCGTGAAGGCGGGCTCCAAGGGCGTGATCAAGGTCATGTCCAAGATGGGCATCTCCGCCATCCAGTCCTACCGCGGCGCGCAGGTCTTCGAGGCGCTCGGTCTCCGTCAGGACGTGGTTGATCACTACTTCACGTGGACGCCCTCTCGCGTCGGTGGCATCGGCCTCGACGTGATCGCGCAGGAAGTCCTCCTCCGCCACCGCGCCGCCTATCCCGACCGCCAGGTCGACGGCCATGTGCTGCCCGTCGGCGGCATCTACAAGTGGCGCTCCGGCGGCGAGGCCCACCTCTTCTCGCCCGAGTCCATCCACGCGCTGCAAAAGGCCGTCCGCACCAACTCCAAGGCGACCTTCCAGCAATACGCGAAGCTCATCAACGACCAGTCCAAGTCCCTCTGCACGCTGCGCTCGCTGCTCGATTTCAAGACCGACGGCGCCGCGATTCCGCTCGATCAGGTCGAGCCCGCCGAGGCGATCATGAAGCGCTTCAAAACCGGCGCCATGTCCTACGGCTCCATCTCGCAGGAAGCGCACGAGACGCTCGCCATCGCGATGAACCGCATCGGCGGCAAGTCCAACACTGGCGAAGGCGGCGAAGATCCCGCCCGCTTCACCTGGACCAACGACAAGGGCGACTCGAAGAACTCCGCCATCAAGCAGGTCGCCTCCGGCCGCTTCGGCGTCACGAGCGAATACCTCGTCAACGCCAGGGAACTCCAGATCAAGATGGCCCAGGGCGCCAAGCCCGGCGAGGGCGGCCAGTTGCCCGGCACCAAGGTTTACCCGTGGGTCGCCAAGACCCGCGGCACCACCGCCGGCGTCGGCCTCATCTCTCCGCCGCCGCACCACGACATCTACTCGATCGAGGACCTCGCGGAACTCATCCACGACCTCAAGAACGGCAACAAGGACGCGCGCATCTCCGTGAAGCTCGTGTCCGAAGTCGGTGTCGGCACCGTCGCCGCCGGCGTCGCCAAGGCCCACGCCGATGTCGTCCTCATCTCTGGTTACGACGGCGGCACCGGCGCCTCGCCGCAGACTTCGCTCCAGCACGCCGGTCTCCCGTGGGAACTTGGCCTCGCCGAGACGCACCAGACGCTCGTCCTCAATAACCTCCGCTCCCGCATCGCGGTCGAGACCGACGGCCAGCTCAAGACCGGTCGCGACGTCGCGATCGCCGCGTTGCTCGGCGCCGAGGAATTCGGCTTTGCCACCGCGCCGCTCGTCTCCACGGGCTGCATCATGATGCGCGTGTGCCACCTCAACACCTGCCCCGCGGGCGTCGCCACGCAGGACCCGCAGCTCCGCGCGAAATTCGCCGGCAAGCCCGAGCACGTCGTCAACTTCATGCGCTTCATCGCCGAGGATCTCCGCGAGATCATGGCGTCGCTCGGCTTCCGCACCATCGACGAGATGGTCGGCCGCGTCGACCGTCTGGAGGCGAAGAAAGCCGTCGAGCACTGGAAGGCCAAGGGCCTCGACTTCTCCAACATCCTCTACTCACCCGATGTCGGCGCCGAAGTCGGCCGCTATTGCCAGATGAAGCAGGATCACGGCATCGACCGCTCGCTCGATGTCACCACGCTGCTCGACCTCGCGAAGCCCGCCATCGAGCGCGGCGAGAAGGTCGTCGCCGAGCTTCCGATCCGCAACGTCCACCGCGTGACCGGCACGATCACCAGCGGCGAGGTCACAAAGAAGCACGGCGCCAAGGGCCTCCCCGAGGACACCATCAAGCTCAAGTTCACCGGTTCCGCCGGCCAGAGCTTCGGCGCCTTCGTCACCCGCGGCATGACGCTCGCCATCGAAGGCGACGCCAACGACTACTTCGGCAAGGGCCTTAGCGGCGGCAAACTCATCGTTTATCCGTCGGCCAGCGCCTCCTTCAAGGCCGAGGAAAACATGATCATCGGCAACGTCGCCCTCTACGGCGCCACCGCCGGCGAGATCTACGTGCGCGGCATGGCCGGCGAACGCTTCGCGGTCCGCAACTCCGGCGTCAACGCCGTGGTCGAGGCCGTCGGCGACAACGGCTGCGAATACATGACCGGCGGCCGCGTCGTCGTGCTCGGCTCCGCCGGCCGCAACTTCGGCGCCGGCATGTCTGGCGGCGTCGCCTACGTGCTCGACGAAAAGGGCGACTTCGCCGCTCGCGTAAACACCCAGATGGTCGGCGTCGAGAAACTCGAAGACGCCCGCGAAATCGCCGAGGTGAAAGCCATGGTGCAGAAACACCTCGACTACACCAATAGCGAGAAGGCCAGGGCCGTGCTCGCCGGCTGGGACAAGCTCGTCCCGAAATTCGTCAAGGTCATGCCCAAGGACTACAAGCGCATGCTCGCCTGCATCGAGCGCGCCCAGGCCCAGGGCCTTACCGGCGACGAGGCCATCATGTCCGCTTTCGAGGAAAACGCCCGCGACCTCTCGCGCGTCGGCGGCAACTGATTCGATTCGCGCCACCAAAACCATCACCTTCGACCTCACGCACAATGGGAAAGCCAACAGGATTCATCGAATACTTGCGCGAATTGCCGGTTGATCGCTCGCCGACCGAGCGCGTCCGCGACTGGAAGGAGTTTCATCACCACATGGATGAAAAGAAGCTCCGCCAGCAGGGCGCGCGCTGCATGGATTGCGGCGTGCCGTTCTGCCACACGGGCAAGTTGATCAGCGGCATGGCCAGCGGTTGCCCGATCAACAACCTCATCCCCGAGTGGAACGACCTCGTCTACCGCGGCCACTGGCACGAAGCCCTCGACCGCCTGCACAAGACGAACAACTTCCCGGAATTCACCGGCCGCGTCTGCCCCGCGCCCTGCGAAGGCTCCTGCGTCCTCGGCATCACCAACCCGCCCGTCACGATCAAGAACATCGAGGCCTCGATCATCGACCACGGCTGGGACGAAGGTTGGGTCACGCCCGAGCCGCCGACGGTCCGCACCGGCAAGAAAGTCGCCGTCGTCGGCTCCGGTCCCGCGGGTCTCTCCGCCGCCGCGCAGCTCAACAAAGCCGGCCACACCGTCACCGTCTTCGAGCGCGCCGACCGCCCCGGCGGCCTCCTCATGTATGGCATCCCCAACATGAAGTTGGACAAAAAGGAAGTCGTCCTCCGCCGCATCAAGCTCCTCGAACAAGAAGGCGTGAAGTTCGTCTGCAACGCCTCCGTCGGCAGCGGCGAAAAAGACAACGTCGAGCCCCAGATCTTCCTCAAGGAATACGACGCCACCGTCCTCTGCACCGGCGCGACCCAGCCGCGCGATCTCCCGATCGAAGGCCGCAGCCTCAAGGGCGTGCACTTCGCGATGGAGTTCCTCACCGCCAACACCAAGGCCGTGCTCTCCGACGCCACCAGCCCGATCCACGCGAAGGACAAGCACGTCGTCGTCATCGGCGGCGGTGACACCGGCACGGACTGCGTCGGCACCTCCATCCGCCACGGCTGCAAGAGCGTCATCCAGATCGAAATTCTCCCGAAGCCCCCGCTCGAACGCCAGGCCGACAACCCCTGGCCCGAATGGCCGAAGACCCTCAAGGTTGACTACGGTCAGGAAGAAGCCGCCGCGAGATACGGCGCCGATCCCCGCATCTATCTCACCACCGTGAAAAAATTTGTCGGCGACGCCGCCGGCAACGTCCAGTCGCTCGTCACCGTCGAGATCAAGTGGGAGAAAAACGAGAAGGGGCAGTTCATCCCGAAGGAACAGCCCGGCACCGAGAAGACGATTCCCGCGCAGCTCGTGCTGCTGGCGATGGGCTTCCTCGGGCCCGAGCAGGCGATCCTGAAGGACCTCAAGCTCGAGACCGACCCGCGCTCCAACATCAAGGCGGAGCACGAGAAGTATCGCACGAGCATCCCGAACATCTTCGCCGCCGGCGACTGCCGCCGCGGCCAGAGCCTCGTGGTGTGGGCGATCAACGAAGGCCGCGGCGCCGCCCGCGAAGTCGACCGTTTCCTGATGGGCACGACGGATTTGCCGTAAAGTGGCAACGACGTCCGGGTATCGGGGCTGTGCCTGATACCACCGGCTGTTGAGATTTGGATGATCGTAGGTCGGGCTTTACGCCCGACCTCGTCCGACCGCAGGCGTCGGGGATAAACCCCGACCTACCCACGCGACCCAATCGTCCATTCTTCAGCAGCCGTTGGTCTGACATCCCGGCCTCGCACCGGGCCCGGCTGTCTCCTCGTGGGCCGCACTTACTAAGCATTGACTTAGTAAGTCCTGAGCAACTCGCGCCCATGCCTGCCCGCCCCGCCATGCCTGGAGGATTCGTCGGCCGGGCGGCTGAACTGGCGGCGCTGGAGCGCCACTACCGGGCGGCGTCATCGGGACTGATTCCCGTCTACGGCCGGCGCCGCGTCGGGAAAACCGAACTCATCCTGCGGTTTTGCGCGAAGAAGCCGACCGTCTGCTTCACGGCGAGCGACAAGCTGCGCACGCCGCAAATCGCCGACTTCATGGCCGTCGCGGCCGAGTGGCTGGCGCAGCCGCATCTGGCCGCGGCGGCGCCCCAAACGTGGGAGGCGGCCCTGCGCCTCGTGTTGGGCGCCGCTCCTGCCGGTCGCAAGCTCGTGCTCGTGCTGGACGAATTCCAATGGCTCTGCGCCTCCAGCCCGGAGCTGCCGTCCGTGTTGCAGCGCCTCTGGGATCACGAGTGGCAGCGCGGCAAACGCCTGCTCCTGATTCTGTGCGGCTCGTTCATCGGTTTCATGGAGCGCGAGGTGCTCGGCGCGCGCTCGCCCTTGCACGGCCGGCGCACCGCCGCGCTGCGGTTGGAGCCTTTTGGCTTCCGCGAAGCGGCGCGGTTCCACCCCCGCTGGTCGCGCGAAGAGCAGGCGCGGGCCTGTTTTATCTGCGGCGGCATCCCGGCCTATCTGCGCCGGTTCGATCCCCACCGCTCCGTGGCGCAGAACATCGCGACGGAGTTCTTCGCGGTGGACGCGTTTTTCCAGCGGGAGCCGGATTTTCTGCTGCGCGAAAAACTCGCCGAAGTGAAGCAGGCGGCGAGTGTCCTCGAAGCCACGGCGCGCGGGCGCCACAGCCAGGGCGAAATCGCGCGCAGCATCGGCCTCAGCACCGCGGCCCTGGCGCCGCACCTGAAAAGTCTGGTGGCGCCCGGCTATCTCGAACGCGTGTTTCCGCTCATGCCCGGCCGCCCGCCGCGCACCTCCGTGCTCTACCGGGTGGCGGATCCCCTGCTCCGGTTCTGGTTCCGGTTTATCGAGCCGCACTGGAGCACGCTGCGCCGGTTCGGTCCGGAGCGCGCCTTCGAGCAGTTGGTCGCGCCGCAATGGGACGCCTATTGCGGCGACAGCTTCGAGCGGCTGTGTCGCGAGGCCCTGCCGCTGCTCTACGCGGCCGAGGGAGTCGCCGGAAAATTCGCAGTCGGTGAATACTGGGACCGCGCCGCGCAGATCGACGTCGTCGGCCTGCGCGCCGACGGCTGGATCGATCTCGGCGAGTGCAAGTGGCACGGCCGGTCCGCCCCGGCCACCGTCGCCCGCGAACTCGCGGCGCGCGTGGCGCACTACCCGGGGAAGGGCCGCACCGTCCGCCCGGTGGCTTTCCTGCGCAGCCAACCGCGCATGGCGCCGCCGGACCTCGCGATCTATGCCCTGCCGCAGCTCTATGGGGATGATGCTAACGGCTGACTTACTAAGCGAACGCTTGGCAACGAGAGAGAGGGCGCTGCGTGATGATGGGTGCGGCCAGCGTGTGGCTGTTCACTGCACGCGAGCACGTAAGACATCGCCGGTTTCGAGATCGAGATACCAGGCGTTTTCATCGTGGCTGTCGGTCGCCACGGCTAACATCGAAAGATCGACCGGGACTTTCTTCATGGCGGAGTTCAGTTCGGCGGAAATCTCAACGCAGATCAGAACTCCGGCATCATTCCACCCATCCGCCGAGTGGTCAATCCGGGAGGTCCGGACGGGCACCGTGAAGCCGCGTCAGAGATTTCTGCCGCGAACCTGAAGGTGGACCGACCACTCCGTGGGTGGCCAAGGGCGAACGGAGCCCATCGCGCCGCAGCCGGGCGCGGAGCGCCCCGCCCACCGGACGGCGTCGTTTCAATTCCCGCCGCTCACCCGCACGCGCTGGTTGAACTCGGCGTCGGGCGAGATCCGTAGTTTGCGTCCACTGGTCGTGGTCAGGTTGCGGATCGTGACCTGCTCGGTCAGCCGGGAGGGAAATGGCCGCGCGGCCGCCGCCGGCGCCCCGCCATCGGGATCCGTGAAGAGGTAGGGGCCCGCGTAGTCCTTCGGGTGCTTGGCGTCGTCGATCACGAGGCCATCGATGATGATCTCGCGCGGCATGAAGCACGGGTAGCCGAAGTCGTGCTGACCGTCGTTGCTCGCGCCGAGCAGGTAGGGTTGCACCGGCGCGCCGCAGGCGGGGATCCAGCGGCTGTGGCGGATCACGATGGTTCCTTCCCACGTGCTGCCGTAGTCGCCGCGCAGGCTGATGAACGAGCGGCCGTTCAAGGTGGAGTTTTCCACGGTCAGCGTGCCGCGGCCGATGGCGTTGAGCCCGGCGTGGCCCAGCGTGCAGCCGCGGATCGTGTAGGTGCCCGAGACGCCCTGGTGCGTGTCCATGCGCGACAGGGTGCAGTTTTCGAGCAGGATGTTCTTGCAGAAGTTCGTCCCGATCACGCCCCAGCGGGTGCCGTCGCAGATGTTGTCCATGCGAACGCCGATCATCGTGAAGTTGACGACCTCGTTGGCGCTCAGGTCGTAGGTGCCCATGCTGACGGGTTTGCCGGCCGAGCCGATGGTCGAGTAGGTCTTGTGGCCGGTGACAAAGCAGTCGCGCAACGTGACATCGGCGCAACTGCTGACGGCGAGAAATCCGCCGTAGGGGTGGCCGAAGTCCGTCTCGCCGACGATGTGGTGGGTCAGGCCCGCGACGGTGGTGTTGGAGCGGGTGATGGCGATGTTGCGCGACCAGTAGTTGTAACCCTTGTCCTGCTTCATCCGGTTGGCGGTCGTGGTGAAGACTCCGCCTTTGATGATCAACGGTCGCTCGTCGATCGGGCGCGCCTCGACGCGCGTGATGGTGTCGTAATCCCAGTCGATGGCGCCCGCGATGGTGCCGTCGCGGCGCAGGATGAAACAGTCGCGCTGCGGCGTGCCGTTATTCTGGTTGAGACCGCGGCGGATGTAGACGCGCTTGCGGCTGTTTTCCACGCGCACCCAGCAATCGCGGGGCGGTTGGAGGTCGAGGCGCTGCTGATCGCGGGCCAGCCGCGGGATCGCGAGCGTCACGGGTTCCAGCAACGAGCGCACGGCGAAGAGCGACGCGCGGTGGTTCTCGACATGGGTGTCGTCGATGATGAATCGCGCCGTGCCCCAGTCGGTGTCGGTGGCGATGATGGCGGTGAGCGCGCGGCGGCCGAGGTGATACGTGGCTCCGGGCCTGGACTGGACCGGCAGGCCGTGGGTGTTGGCGAACGCGTGCGCCGCGACGATGGCGGGCAGGTCGTCGGCCACACCGTCGCCGATCGCACCGAACGCCTCGTAATTGACCGGGCGGTCGGTGGGCACGGTGCGCTGCGCCGCCGCGGCGAGGCCCGGGGCCACGCCCAGCGCGGACCCGAGCAGGAGGATCAGCAAACCAGCTTTCACGGACGAATCCACTCCAGCGGTCCGCCCGGGACGGCACGAACCGCGGCGATGCAACGAAGGAGACGCAAGGGGCATGCGCTGGCAGACGCGCGAGCCGATCGTGCGTTTACGGGCCCGGCCCGGGTATCAGCCGATCAACCGAAAGGGACGCCAGCGCCTAATAGCGACGCGCCATGCCGCGACCTGTTGCGCCGGACAAAGAAGAACGGCCGGATTTTTGTCCGGCCGTCGTTTTGGTGGCCTGAAACCGGCATCAAGCCGCCTCGGGCCCGAGCGCGCGATCAAAGCCGCCGGCGCGGAGGGTGGGGGGACCGCCACGTTGCGCACGCGGGGGCCGAGCCGGCAAAACCGCGTTCGCGCATGCTCCCGCTTGACGCCTGCGCAGACCCCCATCCACTCCATCCTGCAACTCCACCCCGCCCGGCGCGTCAGACGCACCACCACCCCCGCATTATGATGCCTCGCCTCAACCTCCTCGCCACGCTCGCTGGTTTGATCGTCACCACCTCCGGCGCCATCGCCGCCCCCGGCCTCGACTGGCCCCAATGGCGCGGACCCGACCGCACCGACGTCTCCAAGGAAACCGGCCTGCTCAAGTCGTGGCCCGCCGAAGGCCCGAAGCGCCTGTGGTTGTTCGAAAACGCCGGCCACGGCTACTCCGGCGCCGCCATCGCCGGCGGCAAATATTTCACGGTCGGCACGCGCGACGGCGCCGAGATTCTCCTCGTGCTCGACGCCGCCACGGGCAAGGAGCTCTCGACCGCCAAACTCGGCGCCGTCCTCGACAACGACTGGGGCGACGGCCCGCGCGGCACGCCCGCGATCGACGGCGATCGCGCCTACGCGATGACCGGCATCGGCGAGCTCGTGTGTGTCAACGTCGCCGACAGCAAGGTGCGCTGGAAAGCCAGCATGACCGAACTCGGCGGCAAGCGACCCAACTGGGGTTACACCGAATCGCCACTCGTCGATGGCAACAAGGTCCTCTGCACCCCCGGCGGCGCGAAGGGCACGATGGTCGCGCTCGACAAGCTCACCGGCAAAGTGATCTGGCAATCGAAGGGCCTCACGGAATTCGCCCATTACTCCTCCATCGTCCCCGCCACCCTCAACGGCCAGGCCCAATACGTGCAGCGCAACGAAAAGAGCGTCTTCGGCATTTCCCCGGCGGATGGCGCGCTCCTCTGGCGGGCGGATTTCAACGGCCGCACCGCCGTCATTCCCACGCCCATCGTGCGCGGCAACGAAATCTACGTGACTGCCGGCTACGGCGCCGGCTGCCTGATGGTGCGCGTCGAGCCCGGCAACAAGGTCACCACCGTCTACGAAAACAAGGTCATCAAGAACCACCACGGCGGCGTCGTGCTGATCGGCGATCACGTCTACGGCCACGCTGACCCCGGCTGGGTCTGTCAGGATTGGAAAACCGGCGAGTCGGTCTGGAACGACAAGAAACTCGGCAAAGGCGCCGTGAGCGCCGCCGATGGCATGCTCTATTGTCTCGATGAAAGATCGGGCGCCGTCGTGCTCGTCGAAGCCACGCCGAAAGGCTGGACCGAAAAGGGCCGCTTCACGCTCAGCCCGCAGACGAAGATTCGCAGCGCCCGCGGCGCGATCTGGACGCACCCCGTCATCAGCCACGGCCGCCTCTACCTGCGCGACCAGGATCTCATCTATTGCTACGATGTGAAGGCGCCATGAACCGGGTCGTGGCTGAGGCGTCCCGCCTCAGTGGTCGCTGGAGACACGCACGCGACGAGGCCGGACGCCTCGTCCACGACTGCTGCACGATCGCGCTCGTTTTCGCCGTCACCTGTGCGGCCCGCGCCCAGCAAATCCCTGACACGGCCTTCGCCCCGTCGATCGCCTCGCCGGCTTTTGCCGAGGGCCGCGGGCCGGTCGTCGCGATCGACGAGGCGCACGGCAACTTTCACACGGCCGGCGGACGTTACCTCGCGTTTGCGAATCTCGTCCGCCGCGACGGCTTCGTGGTCCGCGGCTCGGCGGAAAAATTCTCCGCCACCACGCTCCGCGCTCTGCGCGTGCTCGTGATCGCCAACGCGCTCCATCCGCGCAACGCCGCCGGCGACTGGTCGCTGCCGACGCCACCGGCTTTTTCCGGGGAGGAAATCGCCGCCGTCGCCGCGTGGGTGAAGGACGGCGGCGCGCTCTTCCTCATCGTCGATCACATGCCCTTCCCCGGCGCCAACGCCACGCTCGCCGCCGGGTTCGGCTTCACGTTCAGCAACGGTTATACGCAGGATGCGACCGGCAGCAGCCAGCTCACCTTCCGCCGCGAGACCGGACCGCGCCTCGCCGACCACGCGATCACCCGCGGTCGTTCCGCCGCCGAGGCGATCGACGCGGTGCGCAACTTCACCGGCAGCGCATTCCGCTGCCCGCCCGCAGCGGTCCCGTTGCTGACCCTGCCATCGGGCTCCGTGTCGCTCGAGTGCAAGGTCGCCGCGAAATTCGAACCCGACACGCCGCGCGTGGATGTCTCCGGATGGTCGCAAGGCGCCGTGCTGAAAGTCGGCCGCGGCCGCGTGGCGGTGTTCGGCGAAGCCGCGATGTTTTCCGCCCAGCTCGCCGGCCCCACCCAGCGCCCGATGGGCATGAACGATCCCGCGGCGAAGCAGAATCCGCAGTTTCTGCTCAACGTCGTGCGCTGGCTCGCGGGAGTGATTGAATGACCGCTCACTGGTGGGGCCGGCTCTCCGAGCCGGCCTGAGTTCCAGCCTGCGACTCCCCCAACTCAGGCCCGCTCGGAGAGCGGGCCCTACCTCGAACGATTGCTTCGCCTACTTCTTCTTCGGCGCGGGCGTCGCGTCCGCGGGCGTTTCCAGCACCTGGCCGTCGGCCAGCAACCGCGCGCGCAGCTTCGCGTAGGGCACGTCCTGCACGGCGCTTTTCGCCTCGATCGCCATCACCGCGGCGGTTGCGGCGGATTGCCCGAGGATCATGAAGACCGGCTCCATGCGGATGCTGCCGTAGGCGATGTGCGAACTCGAGACGCACACGGGCACGAGGAGGTTTTCGCACTGCGCTTTTTTCGGAAGCAGCGAGCCAAACGCGATCGCGTAGGGGCCATTGGTCGAGACGCCGATGTCGCCTTCGTTCTGCACGGTGCCTTCGGGCGTGATGTAGCGCTGGATGTTGTGTGAATCCATCGCGTAGGAGCCCATGCCGACCGACTCGGGCGTGGGCCGGCGCTTGAGCAGTTCGTTTTCCGTCATCACGTAGGCGCCGATCAGGCGGCGCGCCTCGCGCACGTAGATTTGGTGCGGCCAATGGCCGTTGTCCTTGAACTCGTCCTTCGCGAGGCCCCAGCGGCTCATCGCTTCGCGCACGTCGGCCGGCACACGCGGATCGTTGGCGATGAAGTAGAGCCAACCCTGCTGGTAGGTGACGTGCTCGGCGAGGATTTCGCGGCGGCGCTCGTAGCTCGCCTCGGGGTAGTCGTAGTTGCGGCCGATGTTGTCGGTGCTGAACGGGCCGTGGTTGTTCGTGTCGGTTTTGCGATTCGGAATCGGGTCGAACTTCGCGAACGTCTCGCGCCAGCCGGCGTTGAAAATGCGGAGCAGCAATTCGTATTGCGTGGGATCGTAGCCGGCGGGCTTGGGGAACGGCACGCGGTTCTCCGGCAGATCGGTCAGGCACATGCGGTAGCAGTAAGCCTGCACCTTCTTGTCGGCGGCGCCGAACGCGCCCGGCGGCTCCGCGTTGACGCGTGCGAGCACGCCACTCTGCGAATCGCCGGCGATTTTGTAAGGGCTGATCTTCGCGTTCACGGCGCCGAAGTGGTGGCGGTGGTGGAGCACGCCGGTCTGCACGCCGGCGTATTTCTCGCCGTATTGCGCCTGCGACTCGCGGCCGACGTGATACGCCACGCCCGCCGTGGCCATGAGATCGCCCTCGTAGGTCGCATCGACGAACATGCGGCCGGTGTAGGTTTTGCCGTTGAGCATCGTGATCGCGGCGATGCGGGTGCCGTCCTTCTTCACGCCTTTCGCGCGGTCGAGCCACTGGTCGCGGTGCACCGGGATCGCGAACTCCCGCGCAAGATCCTCGAAGACTTTTTCCGCCACGTGCGGCTCGAAGATCCACATCGTGCGTTGCGCGCCATCGATCGCGGGCGTGCCCTGGCCCTTGTTGCCGTAGTCGGCTTTTTTCTGCCAGACCCACGTCTCGGGTTTGTCGTAGTAGGCCCAGATGCGGTGGTAGAAATCGCGCGCGAGCCCGCCGATCACAGCCTTGTTGCCCGTGTCGGTGTAGCCGAGGCCGCCGGCGGAGAGGCCGCCGAGGTGTTTTTCCGGGCAGACGATGACGGCGGTCTTGCCCATCTTTTTCGCCTGCACCGCCGCGGTGACGGCCGCGGAGGTGCCGCCGTAGATGACGACATCGAAGTCATCGGCGCGGGTGAGGGACACGAAGGCAAACGCGATTACAAGGACGAGGCGGGGCATGACGTGCATAGGCCACCACTTCAGAACAAGCCTGCCCGATCAGGCGAGCAAACATCGGCGCAACAAAGGTGGGCGGGCGCGTCCCCGCGCCCGCATGGCGAAAGCGGAGAGAGCAGCGACAAACTAAATGCGGGCACAGGGACGTGCCCGCCCACCCCGAAGGTTTGACTGAAACCTACACCGATCGCCTCATTGCACCATGTCGCCCACATTCAAGGACCGCCTGCACCATCGTGTGCCGGATTGGGTGCCGGACGGCGCGATCTTTCATATCCGCGTGCGCTGCGCATTGGAACAACTGGCTCGCGCCAACCTGATCGCGCCCTCGCTCGGACACCCCTTGCTGGACTCAGCGCGGTTCTATCATGCTCGACGCCGGTGGTGCTGCTTTCTGTTTCTCCTCATGCCCGATCACTGGCACGCCGTCATCGCCTTTCCAGCATCTGAAGAAATGTCGGCGGTGATGCACGACTGGAAGGCCTGGCACAAACGCACCCACCGGATCGAGTGGCAGGACGGCTATTTCGACCACCGCATCCGCAACGACCATGAGTTCGAACTGAAAGCGAACTACATCCGGCGGAATCCCGTCGTGAAAGGCCTGTGCGTTCGCGCTGAAGACTGGCCATGGATCTGCGAACCTCTGGCCGAAGAGGTGGGCGGGCGCGTCCCCGCGCCCGCATTGCGAAAGCGAAAACAGTAACGACAAACCCATGCGGGCACGGGGACGTGCCCGCCCACCTCGAAAACCGTTTCGCTATCGTTTGCCGGCCACTTCGTGGTCGAGAAAATTCAGCGTCTGCTCCCAGTCGTAGGCCGTGATGTCGTGCGCGCCGGTGCGCACGTGATAGCCGAGCCGTTTGCCCACGGGCGTGTCGGGGGGCGGCATCGTTTCGGTGCCGAGGCCGGTGAGTCCGTAGAGCGTGTAAGCCGGCGCGGCGTGCACGGCGCTGAGAAATTCGCCGCGCGGATCGGCACCGAGGTCGAGCGTGGCACTGGCCACGTAGAGCGGACGCGGGGCGGCCAGCGCGATCAGCATGTGCTGGTCGACCGGACGTGCCTCGGCACGGCCGACGTAGCTCGCGTAGTTGGGGCAATACCAGAACGGGTTCACGCCCACGGAGTCCGCGACCGTCTCGCCGAAGTTGCGGCGGCCGAGCGAAGCGCCGCCCTCGCCGCTGTCGTTGGAATACACCGCGGCGAAGCGCTCATCCTGCGCGCCGGCCCACAGCGCGGTCTTGCCGTGACGCGAGTGGCCGAACACCGCCACGCGCTTCCCGTCGATCGCGGGGAGGGTGAGCAGGTAGTCGAGCGAGCGGCTCAGCCCCCACGCCCACACGCCGATCGCGCCCCACTCGTCGGGCGCGCGTTCGGTGCGGCCTTCTTTTTTCATCAGGTAACCGCGCAGGCCGTCGCGCCAGCCTTCGAGGTGATCGGGTTCGAGATCGCCGTAGAAATACGTCGCGACGGCGTAGCCGCGGCGCAACGCCAGCGCCAGCGGCCAGCGCGAAGCGTGTTTGCCGCGCGTGGCCTCGGTCTGCCGGTTCTTCACAATGCCCATGTCGGCCATCGGACGCTGCCACTGGTCCGTGAGCGGCAGCGTGGGATCGGCCTCGACGCTCGTGTGGCCGAAATAGTTCAACCCGAGCAGTGCGGGCACGGGACCGCGCGCGGCGTTGGGCACGTAGAGCATCAGCGTGATCTTCGATGCGGCGGGATCGTCGAAGAGGCGCAGCTCGACAAGCGTGCGCGTGGCGAGGCCGTCGACGGCGTCGGTGCGGGTCGCGAGCGTCTGCGCGCGCACGCGGAACGGCAGCGCGGGCGTGCGGCCGTAGGTGCTGGTCGCGAAATCCGCGAGCAACTCGCCACGGCGCATGTCGCGCCACTGCGCAGGCGTGGCGATGCGTCGGCCGTCCTTGGCGACGAGCAGTTCGGGCAACACATACGCGCCGACCTTGCTCTCGTCGGTGTTGCGCGGCGGGCGCGGGGCAGAGGCGGCGTGGACGATGGCGGGGGTGAGCGATCCCAATAGTAGGGCGAGGTAATAACCGGAACGGGGCATGCCATGAATCTACCGCAGAAACCCCGCGGGTAAAGCGGGCTATTTCCGCACCAACCGCGACCGCTCCATCTCGACGAACTTGCATCCTGAGCCTTGCGCTTGGTCACGCTGTTGCACATTTTTCCATCGTGAGCGATTCGCGGTTACTCGGCGCTGGCATTTATACCGTCCCGGAGGCATCCCGCCTCACTCGGGTGAGTTCAGCGCGGATTCGGCGTTGGCTTAAGGGTTACGATTTCAAATCGAAGCGGGACCGGCACCATTCGAAACCCGTTTGGACTGGTCAGTTCGGCGCGTTGGAAGACAAGCTTGCAGTCGGTTTCAAGGATTTGATGGAGATTCGCTTTGTCCGGGCGTTTCTCGAACACGGCGTGAGCTGGAAGACCATGCGCGATGCTCACATCGCTGCGAAAGCGAAGCTCGGAACCGACCACCCATTTTGTGCTCACCGGTTTGCCACCGACGGCCGGGCCATACTGCTCCAGCAAGCCCAGGAATCCGGCGATGTTTGCCTGGTCAATATCACCGATGACCAGCGTGAGTTTGAGCGTATCGTCGCGCCGTTTCTCAAAGAGCTCGAATTCGACGATGGCGTTACGCGTTGGTGGCCGTTGGGCCGGGAGCGCGCGGTGGTTGTTGATCCCATCAGAAATCTGGGCCAGCCCACCGTGAATCGCTCGGGTGTTCCGACGCGAGTATTGGCTCGCAGCGTAAAAGCCAACGGCTCGATCGAGTCGGTTGTTCGCTGGTTTGAAGTCGCGCCCGAGGAGGTGCACGACGCCGTGGAGTTCGAGCGAACGCTGGCCGCGTGAGGCTTTTCTTCGACAACAACCTTTCGCCGAAGCTCGCCCGCAGTCTGGATGCGTTGGTGCAGCCGGAGCATCGTGTGGTTCATCTCAAGGAACGGTTTGCCGCCCATACCGCTGACGAAGTGTGGATGCGGGCGCTCGCCGCCGAGCCCGATTGGGTGATTGTTTCCGGCGATCTACAAATTCGGAAGAATCCTCACGAAATCAAAGCGTGGCAGGAGGCCGGGCATACCACCTTTTTTCTAAAGAAAGGTTGGATTGACCTGCCATTCTGGGATCAGGCGTGGAAGTTTGCCAAAGTCTTCCCAGATCTGATCGCCAACGCCGAACGCGCGCGCCGGGGGAGCGCTTTTTTCATCACGCCAAATGCCAAGATCGAGGAGGCATGAGTTCGATCATGGCGGTAAGGAGCAAACGCGGAAAATCCCGCGCGATGCGTGCAACCGATCCGCGCGGCGAGGTTGCTGCGCGTTGTGCTTGGCCGCTGCGACCGATGCAAATCCGATTACGCCGTCACTCGCCGCGCGTCAGCTCGTCGGCGGACGCGGGGAGGAAATTCATCGCGAGGAAGCGCACGGCGTGACGCGCGTCGGCTTTCAGCGCGTCGACTTCGTGTTGCAGCGGGTCCTGTTGCAGCAGGGCGGCGGTGCGCGGGCGGATCTCGCTGAATAGGGACACGGACGCGATCAGCTCGCGGGCTTTGGCGAGCACGGCGGGGTCGTTTGACGTGGCGGCGTCGGCGGCGGGTTGAACCGTGGCGCGGGCCACCGGCGCGGGCGCAGCCGGACGCGCGGGCACGAAGCGATCTTGGAGCGCGACCAGTGCGAGGGCGGCGCAGGCGACGGCGCCGGTCAGAGACCAGAGGGCGAGGCGGGGCGGGGCGGATTCCACTCGCTGGCGCTCGCGGCTACCGTCCAGGCGCACGGCGCGGAGGATGTTTTGCTCGAGATTGGCGGGCGGCTCCGACCACTCGCGGGCGGCGGAGCGGGTGAGGGCGAGGTCGAGTTCGTCGCACGTGGCGAAAAAAGCCTGGCAGGATTCGCAGGTGGCGACGTGGGCGGAGCCGGGGCCGCGGGGTTCGCCGGCGTCGGTGCGGCCGAAGGTCGAGAGCAGGCCGCGGGCGAGGCGGCAGGTGAAGCGGGGGGATTCGTGGGTCGAGGTTTTCATGGGGGCTTCACTCCTTTCGGGCGAGCAGCGCCTGACGGGCGCGGAAGATGATGACTTTGACGTGGGATTCGGTGAGGCCGACGACCGCGGCGGTTTCGCGCACGGACATTTCCTCGGCGAAGCGGAGCCAGAGCACCTCGTATTCGCGGGGGCCGAGCAGGGCGCGGGCGCGGGCCCAGAGGTTTTCCTCCTGCTCGCGGCGTTCGACGACGCGCGCGGGCGAGGGGCCGGTGGCGGCGGAGTCGGCGGGCAATTCGTCCCATTTTTTCGTGTCGCGGAAATGATTCAGCGCGGAGTTGCGCGCGATGGTGAGCAGCCAGTTGAGGATCGGGCGGGCGCGATCGAAACTCGCGAGGTGGCGGTGCGCCTTGATGAAGGTCTGCTGGGTGAGGTCCTCGGCGTCCTGGTGGTGGCGCGTCATCTGGCGCAGGTAATTGAAGACGCGGGCGTGGTGCAGGCGGACGATCTGGCCGAAGGCGTGCGAGTCGCCGGCCGCGGCGTCGCGGATCAGCGCGGTCTCGTCGGGACACGCCGACGCCACCGGATCCGGCTGGATCGCAGTGGCGGCGGACGGAGTCTCGGCGGCGAGGAAGGTCATTGCTGCTTGGCGGCGGGCGCGGCCGGCGGCGGATTGCGCACGCTCACGGCGTAGGCGGCCTTGCCGTCGGGGTCATTCTGGTAGGAAACTTTGAGCGTGTAGTCGCCATCGGCGCCGGGGAACTGGACCTGCTGGAGGTTGCCGCGGGGGCCGCCGGCGCGCATGAACTCGGACTTGAAGATCATGGGCGGGCCACCGGCGGGGGACGAGATTTCGAGGCGGTCGAACTTCACATTTTTGCCGCCGTTGCTGGCGCGGCCGAGGGAGATCATGGCGCCGTTGGTGAGCGCGACGTTTTCGAGAGTGCGGGTGGCGATTTGCAACGGGGTGCCGGCTGGCGCGGCCTCGGCGGTCCACTGGGCGAGAGCTTTGCCGCTGGTGATCGGCGCCGGGCCTTGGCGGGCGGCGGGGCTCGCCTGGGTCTGCTGGAGCGATTTGATCATCTGCGCGAGGCGCGCGCTGTTGTAGGCGAGGCTGAGGGAGACGGTCTTGCCTTCGCGGCTGACGGCGGCGGAGTTGAGGAATTCGGCGAGCTGTTTGTCGTTGGTCTCGGCGAGCGACATCATGGCGGTCATGCCCTGCACGATTTTCAGGAGCTTTTCGGCCATCTGATCGTTGCTGGCGATGAGGTCGGCGCGGGCGAAGGTGTCGGCGCTGCGCTCGCCGATCGCGAGGGAGCCGGAGCTGGCCATCTTGAGGATGCGCGTCTGCGGGCCATCGCCTTTGACGAGGGTTTCCGCGGGGATCATGCTGGCGACGAAAAGGTAGGCGCCGTCGGAGCTCTTGAGGAATTTGCCGAGGGCCGAGCCGGAGTTCTTGGCGAGCGAAGGGGCGGCCCCGCGGAACACGTCGCGGGCTTTCAGGAGGTGCGCCTTGGATTTGCTGACGAGCACGACCGGCTCGGGGGGAAACGCGATGACGACTTCGAACGGCGGCGCATCGGCGGCCTTGGCCTTGGGAGCGGACTCGGCGGCGGGTTTTTCCTCGGCGCCGGCGGCGGGCTTGGGCGCGGGGGCTTTCTTGCTCTCGCGGAGCGCGTAGGCGGGGAACGGGAGGTCGGTGATTTCGGCGACTTCCTTCGGGTTGGTGAGGTTGGCCTGGATCAGGATGCTCTCGGCGATCTTGCGGAGTTCGGGGGTGCCTTGGAAGAGCAGCGCGCCATCGAGCTGCTTCGGATCGGTCGTCAGCGTGGTGCCGTAGGCGGTGGCGGTGCCGATGGTGGCGGAGAGCTTGTTCCAATCGATGCCGACCTTGCCGCCGGCGGTGTCGAGCTGGGCCTTCTCGGCCATGGCGATCAGCTCCTTGCCGATGGCGCTTTCGCGCAGGGCGTTGAGGTCGACGTGGACCAGCCACTGGGCGTCAGCGGCGACGATGGCCGGGTTGACGGTGGCGGCGGCGGGCGAGATCGGCAGGAGCGGCAGCGCGAGGAGCGCGAGGTGGCGGAGGAAACGGGTTTTCATGAGATTGGGATGATTGGTTGTCCCTGCTACACGGCCCGGGCCGCGGTGGTTACAAACCGCTCACGCGTCGGCGGGACCGGCGAGTTCGCGCACGGTGAAGACCGCCGCGGCGGCCCCGAGGAACAGGACGGTGAAGACGGCGACGATCGCGCCGGTGCCGACCCACCCGAGCAAGGTAACCTGCTCCGCGGCGCGCTCAAAATGCGGTGCGAGCAGATCGCGCACCTGGTGCGTCATCGAGAGCCGGCTGAGCTGGGTGGGAATCTGTCCGACGCCCGCCTCGATGATCGCGGCGTAACCGAGCCCGATGAAGACGTAGCGCGTCGTAATCGCCCCGCAGAGAAAGCCGAGCGCGGAAAACGCGGTCACGAGCAGCCCCTGCGCGACGAGCATGGGCAGCGCGGCGAGCGCGAGACCGGGCGCATGGCGGAACAGCCCGACGCCGACCACCACGGCGAACGCGAGCAGGAGATCCAGTTGCGCGCAGACGAGGTGGGAGAGGAACTTGAAGCCCACGAAGGCCGGCCGCGGCAACGGTCGCGTGAGCACGTAGTCGACCGTGCCGGATTTCATCTCGTCGCGGAGCGCGCCGCCCGCCGCCATGAAGGCGATCGCGGGCACGAGGAACGTGATGTAGAACTGGATGGCCCAGCCGGTGTAGCGGCCGGGCTCGTCGAACGGATGGCCCGAGCCGAGGCTGAGCAGCGCAAGCACGACGATGCCGATGCCGACCGTGATCCAGCGCGACGGGAGGAGATAACGGCGGAGGGTGAGCTGCCAGACGCCGGCGAAGGCGTGGGAGAGATTCGCGGCGACGCGCGGCGCGGACTGGGCGGCGGTGGAAGTCATGAGCAGGCGGTGTGCATCGCGCAACGTGGTAGCGGCCGACGTGAGGAGGCCGGAGCTGGACTCGCGCATGCCGGCCTCCTCACGTCGGCCGCTACGAATCGGGCGTGGCACACCGCCCCGAGGAAATAAACAGATGGGCACTTCATGACGAGGCGCTGTGATCGATCGCCTTTTCGAGGAACGATTCGGTGTCCTGCACCTCGAAGATGCGCACGCCGCTCTCGAGCAACAGCTGGTGATACTGGTGGAAAAACTTCTCCGGGTCGCGCCAGCGTGCGTGCAGCGAGCCGGTCTCGGCGACGATGTCGCAGCCACGCAGCAGGTCGCGATCGAAGAGGAAGCGCGCGAGTTTTTCGGGGGATTCGCAGCGGAACGTGGTCGCTTCCGGCCAGCGGGCGCGGGCATCGGGCGAGGCGGTTTCGTTGAGCGAGCGCGGGATGCGCCCCCAGCGCAGCAAAATGAACTCCGCGCACAACGCCTCCAAATCGTGCAGGATGTGGCTGGAGATGAGCACGCTCACGCCATCGTGCGCGAGATCGCGGAGGATGTTGGCGATGTCCTCGCGGCCCATGGGATCGAGACCGTTCATCGGCTCGTCGAGGATCACAAGTTGCGGGCCGTGGAGGAGGCACTGGGCGAGTTTCACGCGCTGCTTCATGCCCTTGGAATAGGCGGTCACGCGTTTTTTCCAGTGCTCGGGCAGCAGCTTCACGCGGTCGAGCGCGGCACGGGCGCGGGTGTCGGCCTCGGCGGCGGAGAGGCCGGAGATCTGGCCGAGACCGGTGAGCCACTCGAGCGGGCGGAGACCGGCGGGCATGACCTCGCTCTCCGGGCAATACGCGAGGCGCGCCTGCACGGCGGGGTTGTTCCACGGGCGCTCGCCGAAGACGGTGAGTTCGCCGGAGCTCGGGCGGATCTGGCCGAGCAGGAGGCGGAAGAGCGTGGTCTTGCCCGCGCCGTTGGGGCCGACGATGCCGGTGATGCCCGGGCGGAGGGTGAACGAGACGTTGTTCAACCCGAGGATCATCCCGTAGAAGCGCGAGAGGTTTTCGGCCTGGGCGATGGGAGTCATGGGTCGAGGGTAGGGCCGGTTCTCCGAACCGGCCTGGGCTGAGACCGATCCTTCCATGGCGGGAGCAAACCCCGCGGGAACTCAGGCCGGCTCGGAGAGCCGGCCCCACCGCCGGAACATGGAATGCTCGTTTTCATTCGGGTCGGAGTTTGCGGAAGAACACCCACGAGGAGAGCACGGCCATCACGCCGAGGCCGAGCAGCGCGCCGTCGAAATCGGCCGCCTCGGCCTTCTTCGCGGCGCCGTTGAGATTGCCGATGAAACGCTGGTCGAGCAGCGGGAGCTTGGCGCCGGCGTCGGTGAGCGCGGCGTCGAGCCGGAAAAATTCCTGCCGCACTTCATTCAGGTTGCGGGTGATGCTGGTGCGCTTGATCCACGCCGGCGCGCGCGGCGGCTGCGCCACGGTCCCGAGTCCGATCCACATCACCATCCAGATCGCGACGGTGAGCTGCGGGCGGCGGACCAGGGCCGAGACGCCGAGGGCGAGCGACGCGAGCGCGACGAGCGCGATGCCGTTGAAGGCCAGCGCGCGCAGCAGCGGTTCGAACGAGTAGACGATGAAGTCGCGGTCCGTGGCGAAGAGCATGCTCAGCAACCAGCCGACGAGCAGCGGCCCGGTCCACACGAGCACGAGCACGCCCACGATGATGCCGAGTTTGCCGAGCAGGTAGTCGGTCGAGGTGAGCGGTCGCGAGAGGTAGACGATGAGGGCGTTGCTCGAGCGATCGCGCGTGATGAGTTGCGGGACCACCGAGCTGAGCGCGAGCAGGCTGAGCCAGAGGCCGAGGTAGGAGTGCGCCCAGAACACGGCGGTGAACACGCCGTTCACGAGGACGTCGGGATACATCGCGACGAGTCCGGTGACCACGGTGAACATGGCCTCCATGCGCGGCCCGGCCTTGATCGCGAGCGTCTGGAGCCAGCCCCCTTCGGCGAGCGACTGGCTGAATGCAAAACCCGCGAGGGCAATCATGAGGCCGGCGGACCAGGCCACGCTGAGGAGGAACTTCGCGAACCGCGTGCGGAACAGCTCGCGCAATCCGGCGACGACGATCACCCAGCGCCGGTAGCCGACGCCGAGGGGCCGCTCGCGCCAGCGGCTGAGGTCGAGGGTTTGGGCGGGGCTATCCATGATCGGCG
Source organism: Verrucomicrobiota bacterium (assembly GCA_016235555.1). Classification (GTDB taxonomy): domain Bacteria; phylum Verrucomicrobiota; class Verrucomicrobiia; order Opitutales; family Opitutaceae; genus JACRKC01. Next base: position 12,260 of record JACRKC010000009.1, on the reverse strand, counting down.
GTCGACCGTAGCGGCCGACGTGAGGAGGCCGGCCTCGTTACCTCGGCCGCTACCGCGTGGGCTTTGCGAACGAAGTTATCCATGGTCGGCGGAGATGGATTTGATGAACAACTCGTGCAGCGCGTCGGGGTTGGAGACGATCTCGGCCGGCGGGAGGTCGTGCGTGCGCATGAGCTCGAGCACCCACTCGATCGAGTCGCTGGCGGATTCGACGCGGAGTTTGCCGTTGGAAAGTTTCACGACCGTGAGACCGGCGCCGGCAAACGCCGCCTGGAACCGCTCGGTATCGCGGGCCGGGGCGATCTCGACGATGCGACGGTGGCGGGCCTTGAGGCCGACGATGCTGTCGTGCTCCAGCAACCGGCCATGACCGATGATCATGACGCGGTCGCAGACGCGCTCGATGTCGCGCAGCAGGTGCGAGCACATCACAACACTGATGCCGAGGTCGCGCCAGAGGGAGCCGATGAGCTTGAGGATGTGCTCGCGACCGGAGGGATCGAGGCCGTTGGTGGGCTCGTCGAGGAAGACGACCTCGGGATCATGCACGAGGGCCTGCGCGAGTTTCACGCGCTGCTTCATGCCGGTGGAGTAGGTGTCGACGAGCCGGTAGCGCTCCTGCCCCATGCCGACGAGGTCGAGGATCTCGTGCGTGCGCTGGCGCGCTTGGCGGAACGGCATGCCGGAGAGCTGGCCGCAATAGGTGACGTATTCGCAGCCGGCCATGCCGGCGATGTGGCAATCCTGCTCGGGGCTGTAACCGACTTTTTCGCGCGAGGCGCGGTTGGCGGCACGGATGTCGACGCCGAGGACTTTCGCGGAGCCGGTGGTGGGTGTTTCCAGATTGAGCAGGCACTTGATGAACGTGCTTTTGCCGGCGCCGTTGGGCCCGAGGAGGCCGATGGTGCCACGGGGCACCTGCACCGTCACGTCGCGCAGCGCGCGCTGCGTGCCATAGGTTTTGCCGAGCCCGGCCGCCTCGATGATGCAGTCGCCCGCCGGCAGGACAGGCGGCACGGCCGGCGGCGCAGTGGGAGCGGGGGCGTTCAAGGTGAGGCGGAAAACTGGAAACCGAGACGGAGAATAGTCGCGGTCTTACCCGCGGGGGCGAGGGGAAGTTACAGAAAAGTGGTGGCGCGGTTTGGTGGGAGGGCCCGACCTCCGGGCGGGCCTGGGTTGATGGGTGGGCGATCGTTTGGTCGACGAATCTGGCTCGGAACTCAGGGCGGCTCGGAGAGCCGCCCCTACCTTTCAATCACCAGCGGAAACCCGTGCTTCTTCAGCGCGCGGTGCAGAGCGGCGATGTGGGGGCGGTCGCGGGTTTCGACGGTGCAGATCACGTTCACGGCGCTCACGTCGGCGCCGCTGAAGGCGCGGTCGTGCGCGATGTCCTTGATGCTGGCGCCGGCGTCCGCGATCGCGCGGGCGAGGGTCGCGAGGCCGCCGGGGCGGTCGCTGATCTTCGCGGTGAAGCGGGTGAGGCGGCCGTCGTGCACGAGGCCTTTTTCGATCACGCGGCTGAGGATCGCGGGGTCGATGTTGCCGCCGCAGACGACGAGGGCGACGCGCTGGTTTTTCAACCGCGGGAGTTTGCCCGCCATGAGCGCGGCGAGCGGGGCGGCAGCGGCGCCTTCGACGACGGTTTTCTCCAGCTCGACCATGCGCAGGATCGCGAGGGCGATCCAGTCTTCGGAAACGCTCACGACTTCGTCGACGCGGTCGCGCGCGAGGGCGAAGGCGTTGGCACCGACCGTGAGCGTCGCGAGACCGTCGGCGAGGGTGGCGCGGCGGGGGACGAGCGTGGGTTTCCCGGCGCGGAGCGCGGCGGCGAAGTTGCCGGTGTGCGTGCTCTCGACGCCGACGACTTTCACGCGCGGCTGGAGGGCCTTCACGGCCACGGCGATGCCCGCGATGAGGCCGCCGCCGCCGATCGGGCACACGATCGCATCGAGGTCGGGCGTCTGGCGGAGAATTTCGAGACCGAGCGTGCCCTGGCCGGCGATGATGTCGGGGTCGTCGAAGCCGTGGATGTAGGTGAGGCCCTCGGCGGCGACGAGCCGGTCGGCTTCAGCACGGGCCTCGGCGAAATCGCGGCCGCGCAGGAGCACGCGCGCGCCGAGGCGCTGGCAGGTGGTGATTTTGATGAGCGGGGCGTAGCCGGGCATCACGACGGTGACGGGGATGCCGAGGAGGCGGCCGTGGTAGGCGAGGCCGAGCGCGTGGTTGCCGGCGGAGGCGGCGATGACGCCACGCTTCTTCCGCCCGGCGGCGAGGCGGAGGAGGGCGTTGCGGGCGCCGCGCTCCTTGAACGACCCGGTGCGCTGGAGGTTGTCGAGTTTGCAGAAGACGCGGGCGCCCGTGATCTCGCTGAGCGGGATGGATTCCGCGCAGGGGGTGACGCTCACGCCCTCCGCGATGCGGCGCCGGGCCGCGCGGATGTCGGACAGGGTGACGGACATGGCCGCAGTAAGGGCCGAAGGGCGAAAAGACTGAAGGCTGAAACACGGCCCGGGGCGCATCTCACTTTCGTGCACTGCGGAGGGGCGCTTTTCCAAGCGCCCAAGCCCGGCGGTTGAAAACCGCCGCTCCGTCGCTCTCGCGGGACTGCAAGAATCTGAGATGCGCCCCACGGCTCGCGCCGGCACGGAATAGCGTTGCCGAGCGGAGGGTGGGGGATAGACCGGGCGGTTCAATGGGGCACGACATCGTAAAATCGCTCGGATGGCCCGACCGCGGGCAGGACCACCGCAGTCGGCAGATCTTTTTCGCCCCAAGGAGCTGAGATGTATCAAGTCACTTTCTCCGAGCAGGCGATGCGGGAGCTCAACCGGCTCGACAAGCTGGCGCAGCTCGAGGTGATCGAGCCGATCGGTTCGCTCAAGCCGGCCGACCTGGCCCAGCCGCGCGAACCGTTGGGGCGGTTCCATCGCGGCCAGCGGGAGTTCTACCGGCTGCGCGCGGGAGATTTCCGCTTTTATTTCCAGGCGAAGGGCGAGAGCCTCCACGTCGACTACATCCTGCACAAGAATTCGCTCGAAGACTTCCTGCTGCGCAACAAGCTGCCGGTGTCGGAGCAGCAGTTGGTGGAGCAACACTCCAAGTTCTGGAAATACCTCGAAAGCCTGACGAAGTGAAGGCCCCGCATCCGCACGATCCCGCCGCGCAGTCCGCCGCGGAACACGATCTCGCCCACCGCGAGAATCCCTATCACGTCACGCAGGCGAGCCACATCTATTTCCTGCCGAACCTGATGACGGCGGGGAACCTCTTCTGCGGCTTTCTCGCGATCGTGAACTGCATCCAGGCGCGGCTCGCGGAGACTTCGCTGACGGGCGAATACCTCGGCGCCACCAATGCCGAGCACTACCGCCACGCCGTGTGGTTCATCTTTGCGGCGGCGGCGTTCGATGCGCTCGACGGCCGACTCGCCCGCATGGGCGGGCGCGAGTCGCTGTTCGGCGCGGAGTTCGACTCGATCGCCGACGTGGTGTCGTTCGGCGTGGCACCCACGCTGCTGATGTTCTACCTCATCCTCTCGCCGACGCAGGGCATCCTGTGGTTCCGCTATGTGGGCTGGGCGATCGGTTTCGTTTATCTGCTGTGCGCGGCGATGCGGCTGGCGCGTTTCAATGTCATCACCAACCCGCTGCTCCACCACGGCACCAAGGAGCTCAGCAAGGACTTTGTCGGCCTGCCCGTGCCAGCCGCCGCCGGCACCGTGGCGGCGATGGTGCTCTTCCTGCTCAACCTCGCCGAGCACGACAAGTCGCTCAAAAACTGGGCCCTCGCGCTGCCGTTTCTCATGCTCCTGATCGCGCTGCTCATGATGAGCCGGGTGCGCTATCCCAGCGGCAAGCAGGTCGACCTGCAGACGCGCATGAGGGTGCGCCAGTTCGTGGCGGTGGTGGTGTTCATCGGGCTGGTCGTGCTCTACAAGGAATACGCCTTCCTGGTGGCCTGCCTCGCCTATATTTTCTCCGGCCTCTACCGCCACTGGCGCCCGCCGCCGCCCCACAAACCGCATCCGGACCGGCCCGCCAGCAACCTGTGAGGAAGCTGCGGACCGCCCGCCAACACCCCGGCGGCTGCGAACAACCCGGTGGTTGCCCGCAGCGTGGACGGGAGTTTTTCACGGTGTTTTTCGGGCCCGTTTACGAGGGAAAACTCCGGGTTGTTGGAGTTATTGGCTCCGCATAAGATTACGGATATAATTCCTAATTGAACTCCTATCCTTTTATCCTTTGTTAGCTTCTCCAAGGCTTCACCGCCACCCCGCATGAAATTCAAAATCAACCGCGATCACTTCGCCAACGGCCTCGCCCAAGTGCTCAACGTCGTCGGCTCCAAGGCCACGATGCCCATCCTGAGCAACGTCCTCATCGAGGCGGAGAAAGATCAGATTTCCCTCACCACCACCAACCTCGACCTCGGCATCCGCTGCCGCATCAAGGCGGAGGTGAAGGAAACCGGCGCCGTCACCCTTCCCGTCAAGCGCCTCGCGGGCATCGTGCGGGAGCTGCCCAACCTCGACGTCACCTTCGACGCCTCGCCCAACCACTCCGTCAAGCTCACCTCCGGCGGCTCCACCTTCCGCATCATGGGCATCGGCAAGGACGAGTTCCCGCCGCTCCCCGAGTTTGGCGACGAGAAAGCCTACGCGCTCGAGCAGTCCGAACTCGCCGACATGCTCAAGAGCGTCGCCTACGCGCAGTCGAGCGACGAGACGCGCTACATCCTCAACGGCGTCTACTTCAACTTCCGCGACGGCAAGCTCTCCCTCGTCGCCACCGACGGCCGCCGTCTCGCGATGGTCTCGAAGGAAATGGAAGTCCCCGCCTCCAGCGCCGGCGCGATCATCCTCCCGGCCAAGACGGTCAGCGAACTCACCCGCCTCCTCGACAAGGGCACCAAGGCCAGGATCAACTTCAACGACCGCCGCGCCGCGTTCCAGATCGCCACCGACAAGGACACCAGCGGCCTCGTCGATCACGTCTACCTCTACTCCAAGGTCGTCGAGGGCAACTACCCGAATTACCAGCAGGTCATCCCCAAGGAGACGCACCAGCGCATCAAGCTGGAGCGCGAACTCCTCCTCCAGTGCGTGCACCGCGCCGCACTCGTGTGCTCGGAGAAATCCAACTCGATCAAGATCAAGCTCAGCAGCAACCTCCTCGAAATCACCGCGCAGAGCCCCGACTTCGGCGAAGCGCATGAATCGATGGCGATCGGCTACAGCGGGCCGGATCTACAGGTCGCGTTCAACCCGCAGTTCCTCATGGATCCGCTGCGCGCCCTCGCGAAGGACGAGGTGTTTTTCGAGGTGAAGGACGAGGTCAGCCCCGGCGTGTTCAAGACGCTGGAAAACTTCGTCTGCGTCATCATGCCCGTGCGGCTGAGCTGATTTTGTAGCGGCGGTCTATGACCGCCGAATGAATACCCAACGTTCACGACGGCGGTCATAGACCGCCGCTACAGCTGTCACCTTGGAACCCTCCTATCTCATCATCGCCGCCGTGCTCGTGTCGCTGCTGTTGATGCAGGTGAACCAGCGCATGGCCTCGCCGCTGCTCGCGATCGCCGACCGCTGGCTGCGGTGGCTGGTGTTTGCCTTTGGCGGGGCGATGTTTTGCCGCGACTACCAGCTCATCGACCGGCCGTTCTGGGTGCTGGTGAGCGTGTTTTTCATCGTCTGGTTCATCGGCGAGACCCTCTACAACTGGCTCGCGATCTCCGCGCTCAGCGTGAGCCCGCTCCCGCTGTTCCCGCGCTACGCCACCAACACCAGCGGCGAGGAATGGCCGGTGCAGCCGCGCCTCTTGAAAATCCGCGAATGGCTGCGCGCCGAGGGCTTCCGCCAGGTGCAGGCGCTCAAGGCCGAGATCGGCGGCGGCATTTATCTGCGCGTGTCGGTCTACCAGGACACCTCCGCCACGATGCGCGTGCAGGTGACTTTCCTTCCGCAGGCCACCGGCGCGATCTCCGTGTGCTTCGCCGTCACCTCGATCACGGCGGAGGGCGAACGCTACCTGACGGACAACCTCTACATCCCCTTCGCCGGTTTTTACCCGGAGAACTGGTTCGTCGAGCGCAGCCCGTGGCGCCGCTCGCTGCCGAAATTGCTCGCCCGCCACCGCGCCCGCCTCACCGCGGCCAAGGTCACGACCGTGCCCTTCACGAGCGAACCCCTCGCCGATCTCAACGCGGCGCAAAGCGAACTCGACGCGCTCAACACCGAGCTGGGTTTCCTGCATGCCCACGCCGAGCGCGAGGAACTCGGCAAGATCACCCACGAAGGCCGCTACCGCGTGTGGAAGGAAATCTGGATGCTCAACTACCTCGGCCGCTCGGCGCGGTATGAGTGAAAGGCGGCGCCGGCCCTCCGCGCCGCCTTGGGTTTGACGGCGACTTCCGCCTTGCGCGGAGGAATCTGTCCGACACGGTTGTCAGACAAAGATGACCACGACCCTTCGCGAATTCAGCCGCAACCTCGCCCGCCATCGCCGGGCCGCGGCCAGCGGTCGCGAAGTTCTCGTGCAGGATGCCCGCGGCCAGACGTATGTGTTCAAACGCGTGGATGCGCCTGTTCGCACGATGGCCGACGTGATCGGCCACTTGGCGGGCAGCGTGCAAACCGGCAAGCGCGTGAAATCGCTGGCCGGTTATGGCCGCCGCTAGGATCATCATCGATGCCGGCCCGCTCGTCGGCTACCTTGACGCCAGCGACCAGTGGCATGCCTGGTCGGTCGAGCAGTTTGGCCGACTGCCGACGCCGATGCTCACCTGCGAAGCCGTGTTGTCGGAGGCCACCTACCTGCTCGGTGGCGGACAGGCCACCGAACATGTTTTTGAAATGATCGCAGCCGGCGCACTGGAGATCGCGCCGCTTTTCCCGCAGGAGAATGCCAGCATCCGGGCCCTGATCGCACGTTACGGCGAACGGATGCAGCTGGCCGATGCGTGTCTCGTGCGCCTCAGCGAACTGCACGCCAGAAGTCAGGTGCTCACCACGGATCGTGCCGATTTCGCGATCTACCGCCGCCACCGCACCGAGCGGATTTCGCTCATCGCGCCGTGACGCGGCAGGGCGTCCTACCCCCCGATGTAACTCATCTCCACCTTCGCCCGCGATTCGCCACGGGCGAGCAACTCCGCGCGCTCGTCGCTGTAGCGATCGAGTCGCCCTTGCCAGATGCGTGCAAGGAAAGCCGCCAGCTCCGCGTCGTCCGCACCCGCGCGCAGGCACCCGAGCACGTCCCAACCCAGCGACGCGAACAGGCACGTGAACAGCCGCCCGTCCGCCGAGAGCCGCGCGCGGTGGCAGTCGCGGCAGAACGGCTCCGTCACCGAGCTGATCAGCCCGATCTCGCCGCGGCCGTCGCGATAGCGGTAGCGTGCGGCCACTTCGCCGCGATAGGCCGGCCCGATCGGTTCGAGCGGCCAGCGCGCACCGACGAGGTCGACGATCTCGCGGGCGGATACCACCCGGTCGCGCGACCAGTGGTTCGTGTTGCCCACGTCCATGAACTCGATGAACCGCAGCGGATGGCCGCGTGCGCGGAAATACTCGCACAGCGCGGGCAGCTCCGCGTCGTTCACGCCGCGTTGGACAACACAGTTGATTTTCACCGCCAGGCCGAGCGCCGCCGCCGCATCGATGCCGCCGAGCACGCGCGCGACCTTGAAGCCCTGGCCGTTGAGCCGCCCCGCCGTCGCATCGTCGAGGGAATCCACCGAGACGTTGAGCCGGTCGAGCCCGGCGGTGCGCAGGGCGGGCGCCATTTTTTCGAGCAGCCAGCCGTTGGTGGTGAGCGCGACGTCCGGCACGCCGAGTTCCTGTTTCAGGATGCGGATCAGCTCCGGCACGTCGGAACGCAGCAGCGGTTCGCCGCCGGTGATGCGCACTTTTTCCACGCCGAGCGCGCGGAACGCCCGCACGATCCGCACGAGTTCGCCGAGCGCCATGAGCTGCGGGTCGTGCAGGAACGGATAGCCCGGCCCGAACACCTCCTTCGGCATGCAGTAGGGGCAGCGGAAATTGCAGCGGTCCGTGACCGAGATGCGCAGGTCGTGCAGCGTGCGGTTGAACTGATCGCGGACGGCAGAAGACATGAATGGTTGCAACACAGAGGGCGCGGAGAGCGCAGAGTCAAAAGAATCGAGATTTCTCCGTGCGCTCTGCGTCCTCCGTGTTAAAGAAAAAGAGCGATGCTTACCCCCGCCGAAGCCGAAAAACTCATCCGCGCCCAGCTCAGCCTGTATCATCGCGAGGATTGCCCCCTCGCGCAGGCGCACGGCCGCGTGCTCCGGGCCGATATCCGCGCCGACCGTGATCTGCCGCCGTTCGACCGGGTGACGATGGATGGCTACGCGCTGCGCGCGGCGAATCTGGCGGCGGGGCAGCGGCGGTTTCGCGTCGAAAGCGTGCAGGCCGCCGGCATGCGGCCGTTCAAGCTCGGCGCCGCGCCCGATGCCTGCATCGAGATCGCCACCGGCGCGGTGCTCCCCGAGGGCGCCGATACCGTCGTGCCCTACGAGGAAACGACCCGCGACAGCGGCGCATCGCACCTGACGGTGACCGGCCAGCCGCCCGCCGCCGGCCAAGCGCTTCACCGGCGGGGCAGCGACCACCGCGCGGGCGACGTGATCGTGCAGGCCGGCCGGCGGCTCACCGGTCGCGAGATCGCGGTCGCGGCGGCCTGCGGTCACTCCACCCTCACGGTCAGCCAGAAACCGAAAATCGGCGTCATCGCCACGGGCGACGAGCTCGTCGAAGTCGACGCCCGCGTGGCCGCGCACCAGATCCGCCGCAGCAACGACTACGCGCTGTGCGCGGCGCTCGCCGCCGCCGGCTACGAAAACAGCAGCCGGTTTCACCTGCGCGACGTGCGCCACGAGATCGAGCACATGCTGTGGCACATCATCGCGGAGTTCGACGTGGTGCTGGTGACCGGCGGCGTGTCGAAGGGCAAGTTCGACTACCTGCCCGCCGAACTCGAGCGGCAGGGCGTGAAAAAGATTTTCCAGGGCGTGGCGCAGCGCCCCGGCAAACCCTTCTGGTTCGGCATGAGCGCGCGCGGCACGCCGGTCTTCGCGCTGCCGGGCAACCCGGTCTCGGCCTACACCTGCCTGCACCGTTACGTCCTGCCCGCGCTCGCCCACGCCAGCGCCGCCGCGCCGGTCGCACCGCGCCCCGTCGCGCTGGCGGCGCCGGTGACGTTCAAGCCGAAGCTCACCTATTTTCTCCCGGTGAAACTCGCCGCGGGTCCCGCCGCCGAGTCGCTCGCGGTGCCTGATCCGAGCAACACGTCGGGCGATTTCACCGGCCTCGTGGCCACGGACGGGTTCGTGGAGCTGCCCGCCGACCCGACGGAATTTCCCGCCGGCTCGCTCGTGCCGTTCTGGCGGTGGGTGTGAGGATAGGGTGCAACTCAAAGTGAGGTCAGTTTTCGAAGGCCTCGGCTGTAGCGGCGGTCTATGACCGCCGACGTTGCGCCAATGGCATTCGTTCGGCGGTCATAGACCGCCGCTGCTATTGCTGACCTCAGTTTGAGTCACACCCGTGTGAGGATAGGGGTTGAGAGTTGCAGCGCGCCGGGTGAGAGTGACGGAAATGTTCACGCATCTCGACGCGCAAAACCGCCCCGCGATGGTCAACGTCGGCGACAAGCCCGTGACTAAACGCACGGCGCACGCCGTGGCCGTCGTCTCGCTGCCCCTCGAACTCTCCGCGCTCCTCAAGGACGGCGAAATCGTCACCAAGAAAGGGCCGATCTTTCACGCCGCCGTGCTCGCCGGCGTGATGGGCGCGAAGAAAACCGGCGAACTCATCCCGCTCTGTCACCCGCTCCCGCTCGAAGACTGCCAGATCGAGATCAAACCCGAGCCGGCGCGCAGCGAGGTGGCGATCCATTGCCGCGTGCGCACCGAGGCGAAGACCGGCGTCGAAATGGAGGCGCTCACCGGCGCGACCGTCGCCGCACTCACGCTTTACGACATGGCGAAGGCCGTCTCGCCCCGCATGGTCATCCGCGAAATCCGCCTCCTCGAAAAAACCGGCGGCAAGAAAGACTACCGCGCCGACGCCGAGGAGTAGGTCGGGCTTTACGCCCGACACGTCGGGGATAAACCCCGACCTACCAGAAAGACCGCATGCCGACCCTCACCGTCCAATATTTTGCCATCCTCCGCGAGCAGCGCGGCCTCACCGAGGAGAAACTCACGACATCCGCCGCGACGCCCACCGTGCTCTACGAGGAGCTGCGTGCGCGCCACGGCTTCACGCTGCCGGCCAATCGCGTGCGCGCCGCTGTCAACGACGAATTCGTCGCCGCCGACGCCCCGCTGCGCGACGGCGACCGCGTCGTGTTCATCCCGCCGGTGGCGGGCGGGTGAGTTTCCCCATGAGCTTCCGCCTCGCCGCCACCCCCCTCGACCCCGCCGCGCTCCAGCGCGCGCTCGCCGACATCCGCGCCGGCGCGTGCGTGACGTTCGAAGGCTGGGTGCGCAACCGCAACGAAGGCCAGCCCGTCCTCTCCCTCGAATACGAGGCCTACGCCCCGCTCGCCGAGAAGGAGGGCGCGCGCATCCTGGCCGAGGCCCGCGGGAAGTTTGCGTTGCTCGGGGCCGTTTGCGTGCACCGCACCGGCCACCTCCAGCTCGGCGAACTCGCCGTGTGGGTGGGCGTGACGGCCGAGCATCGCGGCGCGGCGTTCGATGCCTGCCGTTACCTCATCGACGAGGCCAAGGCCCGGCTGCCGATCTGGAAAAAGGAGCACTACGCGAGCGGCGCCACGGCCTGGATCAACTGCGCCACCCGCGGCGACCACGCCGGCGCGACGCGCTGAGCGAGTCGTGGACGAGGCGTCCCGCCTCGTTTCAAGCCTTGGGTGCAGGCGCGCACCGCCGCGAGCCACGAAGCGGGACGCTTCGTCTGCGACATCCGGGCCGGCGGCCGCGCTAATAGGTCGCAGCACGTGCGCTGCGAAATTGAGTTTTTTCTGTTCGCCGGTGCCCCGGACCTTTTAGTTTTCCGGTTTATGACCGAACACCCCCGCGCCGTCCTCGCCCTCTTCGTGGCGGTGGCCGTCGCGATTCCGTTGGTGCTGTTGTCGGTCGCGTGGTTGTGGCGCCGGTTTTTTCAGCCGGCCAAGCCCAGCGCCGAAAAGAACGCCATCTACGAGTGCGGCGTCGAGCCGACCGGTGACTCGTGGATCCAGTTCAAGGCCCACTACTACCTCTACGCCATCCTCTTCCTGATTTTCGACGTCGAGGTGCTGTTCCTCCTGCCGTTCGCCGCGGCGTTCAACATCCTCTCGACCGGCGCCCTGCTGGCGATGCTCGTGTTCATGCTGCTGCTGGCCGAGGGCCTCGTCTGGGCCTGGCACCGCGGGCACCTCGAATGGAAGTAATGAACTTTAACCGCGGATTACACGGATGAACACGGATCAAGCCCTACGTTTGCTGGTTTCTATCCGTGTCGATCCGTGTAATCCGTGGTCAAAAATGTTCGGGAGGATTGCTGTGTGAGCGACACCGCGGCCCCCGACACCCCGGGCATGATCACGGACGCCGAGCGCGACGAGCTCCGGCGCCACGGCATCTTGCTCACGAGCCTCCAGGAGCTCTACACTTGGGGCAACAGCAACTCCGTCTGGCCCCTCAACTTCGGCCTCGCCTGCTGCGCCATCGAGATGATCGCGGCGTCGATGGCCAAGTTCGACATCGCGCGCTTCGGCTCCGAAGTCTTCCGCCCGTCGCCCCGTCAGGCCGACCTCCTGATCGTCTCCGGCACGGTCACCAAGAAAATGGCCCCGCAGGTCGTCCGCCTCTGGAACCAGATGCCCGAGCCGAAATACTGCATCGCGATGGGCGCGTGCGCGATTTCCGGCGGCCCGTTCAAGCAGGGCTACAACGTCCTCAAGGGCATCGACCGCTACATCCCGGTCGACATCTACATCCCCGGCTGCCCGCCCCGCCCCGAGGCGCTGCTCCACGGCCTCGTCGAGCTCCAGAAGAAGATCAAGGGCTTCAAACTCACCGGTCCCGACGCCCCGCGCCACCTCCAGGCCGACACCACCTGCGAATACCCCGTGCCGAAGTTCGGCGAACACGACCTCGAGCCGTCCGCCAATCCCGAAGTCTGGCAGGCGCCGACGATCGTCCGAGCGGAATGAACATGAACGCCACCAAAGCCAGCTGCATTGAGGTGGAGCGCGTTGACCCCAACGCGCTTTCAGGACTCGCGCATCGGCAAAGCGCGT
>JACRKC010000069.1 GCA_016235555.1 Verrucomicrobiota bacterium | reverse complement strand
CTTTCCGGAGTTGCGTGTCGCCCAAGCGCGTTTCGGACAACGCGCTCCACCTCGACTGCTTTCTTCGAAGAGCAGTGGCGCTGAATCATAAGAACTGTGACCACGGGCGCCGCTCAGTTTCGTGCCATTTGCCCGCACCGCAGGGTGGGCCGGGCGCTCCGCGCCCGGCCAGCGCGCTGCGATTCCCGCTCGCTCCTGGCCGCCCGCGGAGCGGCCGGCCTACCAGTCGGCTTGCTGCAAGAAAGTGAGACGCGCCCGTGATCACGCATAGATGGATCAGAATGTCGAAGCTGGGTGGATTGCTAGTGCAGCGACACCGGGATTTCGTGGGGTGTAGCCGCGAGCGTGAGCGAGTGGTTTCCGGGCGAGCCACTCGCTCACGCTCGCAGCTACCCGGCGTTGCGATACCACGTTTCTTTCGGGGTGCCGCACTCGTCTGTCTGGCAGGGCTGGGCGTCGCCGCCGACTCTCCAGCGACGAATCCCCGCAAGCCCAACCTGCTGTTCATCCTCACCGACGAGCAGGCGGCCCGGAGCATGAAGGTCTACGGCAACCACAAGGTCCAGACACCGCACCTCAATCGACTGGCCGACGAGAGCATCGTGTTCCGCCACGCCTACGTCACCCAGCCCGTCTGCACTCCCGCGCGTTCTTCCATCCTCACCGGGCTCTGGCCGACGCAAAACACGATGGTGAAAAACGGCTTCATTTTGCCCGCGACCGCCAAATGTTTCCCGGAACTCGTCAACGATCCCGAATACCGGACCGGCTACCACGGCAAATGGCATCTCGGCGACGAGCAGTTTGCGCAGCACGGTTTCCAGGAGTGGGTCAGCATGGAGGAGTATCAGGACAACTCGCCGACGCGCGCGAAGGGAACGCGCAGCGCCTACTGGCACTTCTTGAAAAACCTGGGCTACACGCCGGATACCGGAAACGGCCTGTTCAGTCGCGAGTTCGCCGCGAGGCTGCCGATCGAGCACTGCAAGCCCGCGTTCCTGGAGCAAAAGGCGATCGATTTCCTGAGGCGGCACAAGGCGTCCCCGTTCATCCTCTACGTGAGTTTCCTCGAGCCGCACATGCCTTACACCGGACCATTGAACGGCCTCTACGATCCGCGCGACGTCGATTTGCCACCGAACTTTCACGACCCGATCGACGACGACGAGCCCAAGGCTTACCGCAACGCGCGTCAGAAGGGCCTCACGCAGCCCATGTATGGATTTCCGTTGCGCACTGAAGAGCAGTGGCGGCGCCTGATCGCGAACTACTGGGGCCTGATCACCCAGGTCGACCGCAGCGTGGGCGCGATCCTCGGAGCGCTGGAGACGCTCGGGCTCGCGGACAACACCATCGTCGTCTTCACGAGCGACCACGGCGACATGATGGGTGCGCACCGCCTGATCGCCAAGGACGTGATGTATGAGGAGTCCGCAAAAGTGCCGTGGCTGATCCGCGCCCCGCAGCGCGGCCGCACGCAACGCATCGTCGAGCAACCGGTGAGCCACATCGATCTCGTGCCAACGCTCCTCGAGTTGATGCACGCCAAATCCAACCAGAAGCTCCCCGGGAAAAGCCTGCTGCCGCTGACCGAATCGAAGCCCGTCGCCGAGGACCACGTTTTCATCCAGTGGAACGGCTTCAACCGGGCGGACGGACCGAACCGGACGAAGGCGGTCGCCCCCGGCGGCCCGCAATCCGTGCAGGACTTGTATGCCCGGGCCGTGGTCTCGCCCGACGGCTGGAAGTTGAACCTGACCGATTGCGACCGGCACCAATTGTTCGACCTCAAGCGTGATCCGCACGAGACCACGAATCTCTACTACAGCGGGCGTCACCAGGACGTGATCGCCCGGCTGCGGTCGAAAATCCGCGACTGGCAGGCGGCGACCGGAGACCGCGTTGTCCTCAAATAGGTCCGCCCCGCGGCCAATCGCCCGGCCGATCGCCGCCCGCGTTTGATTCCACCGGCGCGCAACGAATTTCCATCTCCGCTAAATACGAAGCGGGGTGACTCGGCTACCGTCGCGGCCGGCTGCATTCGTCGCCCGCATTTCGTGGGTGAGGAACGCCGGATCACCCCGACCATGCTCCACGGACCAAACCCTGCCCCTCGGGGCGCCCGGTTGCTGTCGGCGGGGCCTGCCTGCCGCATGTTGCCCACCTGACCTCCCTGCCTCCCGTGAACCCCACCCACCTGTTTGTTCGATCTGGTGCCGCGCTCCTGATCTTCGGCCTCGGCTCGGCTCTTGGCCAAACCGCCAACCCGTCGGCCGGCGCATCCGGCACCTCGGAGGCGAAATCGAAACCGGACGAAACGCCCGTCGAGCTGACTCCGTTTACCGTGACCGCCGACCAGGACGTCGGCTACCAGGCCGCGAACACCCTCGCCGGCAGCCGCATGAGCACGTCGCTGAAGGACACCGCCGCCTCGATCTCGATCATGACGGAGGAATTTCTGAAGGACATCGGCGCGGTCAGCCTCGATGAGGCGGTCAACTTCGGCAACAACGTCGAACTCGACTACACCAACGCCAACAACGACAACGGCACCAACGAGTTTTTCACCACCTACCGGATTCGCGGACAGGCCGCGACGATCGGCCGCAATTACTTCCGGTGGAAGCTGCCGGCCGACACTTTCAATGTGGAGCGCATCGAGGAGGACCGCGGCCCCAATTCGATCCTCTTCGGCATCGCCTCGTCGGGCGGCATGGTCAGTTCGCAGACCAAGCAGGCGCAGACCAACCGCGAAGTCCGCCGCTCGCAACTGGTCTACGGCAGCTACGATTTGCGCCGCGCCACCCTCGATCTGAATCAAACTTCGCTCAACGGTAAGCTCGGCGTGCGGTTCAACGGCGTCGTGTCCGACACGCACGCTTACCAGCATTTCGCGAAGAACGAGGAGCGGCGCGGGCACCTCGCGGCGAAGTATAGCGCCACGCCCAACTCCGTCGTTCGGGTCGAATACGAGAAGGGCCGCACCTTCAAGGCCACACCGATGAGCCAGGAGGTGGGCGACAACGTGCTGAAGTGGATCAACGCCGGGCGTCCGCTCGTGAACACGCCGGTTGCGAACGCCGCCAACGGCATCGCCCTCCAGGCCAACAGCGGCAACCAGAGCGTGACCTACGTCGAGAACGACGGCGCGTTCCGCGACTGGCGCGGCATGGCCATCACCCAGACCGCGGCCGTCGGTTCGGCCGTGATCGTCAACTCCCCGCTCGTCGACAACGTCAACTTCACCATCAACATCGCCGGGCCCGGCCAGACCCAGGCCACCAAATTCGACACCTACTCGGCGTTCTACCAGCAGAAGCTCGGCAAGCGTTCCTTCCTCGAACTCGCCTACAATCACCAGAACTACGAATTCGAAGCGTGGCAGGCCTTCCGCATCAGCGGACTGCAGGGCGATCCCAACCGGTTCCTGCGCGACGGCGTCACGCCCAATCCTCACGCCGGCCAGCTCTACTTCGACACCGAGTGGGAGCAGCGCCTGCGCTACGAGAAGTTCGACAATTTCCGGATGACGGCCTCGACCGAGTTCAACCTCGGCAAGTGGGGCGAATACCGTTTCGCCGGACTGGCCGAGCGCGAGCTGAGTTTCTCCGAGAAGCGCAACTACGGCGACATCTGGGGGAGCGCGACCGGGTTTGGCGGCGCCTTCAACTCTCTCGCCGTCAGCACGGCCAACACCGTCAAGCACCGCCACTACATCGTCGAAGGCGATTTCGGCACCTACTACGGCAGCATCGCCAGTCCCAAGACCACCGGCTACTTCACCGGCATCCCCAATCCCCTCGTGGCCGGTCAGCGGATTTCGGCCCGGCCGGCCCAGCAGAGCACCAGCGATTTTTCCGATCCATCGGAACAGGACTCCTACCTCGCGGCCGGCCAGGCTTACTTCTTCAGACGCCGGCTCGCGTTGAGCGGCGGCTACCGGGCCGACACGCTGTATCTTCACGAAGGCTATCGCGGCGCCCTCGATCCGGCGACCGGCGACAACACCGTCGACAACGTCAACTACCGGCGGACCAACAAGACCATCGATGGCCACACCGAGACCTACGGTGGCGTGTTCCACGTCCTGCGGTGGTTCTCCGTGCGCTACAACCAATCGAATTCGTTCGAGCTGACCAATTCCGGCGTGCGGCTCATGCCGCGGGCCGACGCCCAGGGCTACTTCATCGGCAGCCGCGTCGGCGACAATCCGAAGGGAGTGGGGCAGGACTACGGTTTCGATCTCGACCTCCTCGACGGGAGAATCTTCGTGCGCGCGACCAGGTTTGTCACGACCCGGGCGGGCGCCCAGCAGTTTCAGGCGCCGAACCTCCCGCTGACACTGTCCAACCGGGTCATGGACGCGCTCCAGGCGCAGGGTGTCATCACCGCGGCCGAGCGCGCGCTGCACAAGATCGACCCCGGCGGCACCGAGACCGACACGGAGTCCACCGGCTACGAGTATTCGCTCACGGCGAACGTCACGAAGCACTGGCGCCTCTCCGCCAACTACTCGATCACCGGATCGGTGACGGCCAACTACGGCCCGGAGATCGACGACTGGGCGCGGGTCGAGATCCCGTATATGAAGCGCTTCAATCAGAACCTCGTCACGAGCGCCGGCCTGACCATCGGGCAGGAGATCGCCAACTGGGAGGCATCCAACGTGATCGCCAAGTCCGTGGAGGGCAAAGGCACGATCGGCAACCGGCGCGAGAAGGTCAGCGTGGTTTCGCGCTACTCCTTTTCGGAAGGGTTCCTCAAGGGCTTCAGCGTCGGCGGCACGGCCCGCCACCAGAGCAAGAACGTGATCGGCATCAAGACCAACGGTGAATGGGTGCACGGCAATTCGTTCACGCGCGCCGACGCGTTTCTCGGTTATCGCTTCGGCCGGACGCCAAGGCTGAGGCAGCTCAAAAACGTGAGCCTCCAACTCAACGTCTACAACGTCCTCGATCAGCACGATCCGCTGATCATGAACATCGCCAACATCAACGCGCCCGTTCCCGAAGTGAACCGCCTCCGCCCGCAGGAACCGCGCTACTGGCGCTTCTCGGCCGATCTCGCGTTCTAGGCCAACGGCATCGATTCCGGGCGGCAATATAACTTCGCTCACTCGGGCAAACGATCCTCGCGCTGGCGACCCGCGGATGAACGCACTCAACCGACAGGTCCGACATTTGCTCATCGTGAATCAGAACCCCACTCAGCTCTGCACCATCCGCGGTCGTTCAGTGGCTTGGGTAGCGTTGGCTCTCCTGCTGGCGATCTCCGTCGAGGCGCAACTCGCGCCCTCCGTGGACGCCACGACGCTCGCCCGCTACGACAAAAACCACAACGGCCGGCTCGACGCCGATGAACTGGCGGCGTTGGCGGCCGACCGCCCGAAGACCGTGCCGGTCGAAGCGAAGCCCGTCGGCGACGAAACGGTGACATTGTCGCCCTTCGAGGTGGTGGCCGACACCAAGGGCTACTTCGCCGCCAACACCATGTCCGGCACGCGGCTCAACTCGAAGCTCGAGGATCTCGGCGCGTCCATCTCCATCGTCACCACGGAGCAGATGGCCGACTTCGCCATGCTCGATCTCAACGACGTCTTCCTCTACTCGCTCAACACCGAGGGCACCGGCACGTTCACATCGTTCGACGCGAACGCCGGCAGCCAGGGCGAGATCACCGACACGGTTTCCGGCGACCCGGCCAACGCCAATCGGGTGCGCGGCATCGGCAACGCCAATGTCTCGAACGGCAACTTCGAGACCAGCAACCGCGTGCCGATCGATCCGATCGACGCCGATGCGGTGGAGATCAGCCGCGGCCCCAACGCCAATATCTTCGGGCTCGGCAACGCGTCCGGCACCGTCAACATCGTGGGCGCGGCCGCCAACTTGCAGCGCAACCGCTCCCAGGTGGCGCTCCGCGCGGACAGCGACGACGGCTATCGCGCCAGCCTCGATCTCAACCGGGTGCTGCTGCGCGACCAGCTCGCCCTCCGCCTCAGCCTCGTGCGCCAGCATGACGGTTTCGACCTCAAGCCGTCGGGCGTGGAGACCAACCGCCTCAACGGCATGGTGCAGTTCCGGCCCTTCAGCCGCACCACGCTCAAGGCGACCTATCAGGATTACCGGGCCCACGGCAACCGGCCCAATTCGCTCCCACCGCTCGACGGCATCTCCGACTGGCGGGCTGCCGGATCGCCGTCCTGGGATCCGCTGACCAACTCGATGTATGCGCCGGACGGCACTTTTCTCCGGACGGGCTCGCCCGCCTATCTCTTCACGCCCGCCGCGAACTACAACCAGTTGTTCATCGATCGAAATGGCGTGGAGCGCATCACGCAGACCTTCGGCGTCTCGGGCAACTCTCCGGGCTCGACCGCCCAATCCACGGGAACGAACACGCGCAAACTGGTCGTCACCCGCGCGCTGGTCAATGACACCCAGCCGCTGATCGCGCGCCAGGTCGAGATGATCACGGACAAGAAAATCTACGACTGGTCGTCGATCAATCTGGCGGCGCCGAATCGCTTCAATGATCGCACGAAGTCCTTGCGCGTGACGCTCGACCAGATGTGCTTCGAGACCACGCGTCAGTCGCTGGCGGTGCAGGCGGGCTGGTTTCGCGAGGAATCCGACCGCTACACCAACTACCTGCTCGGCGACGGGCGCACGAACGGCCCGACGGGACAGTTGGCGATTGATGTGAACACCCGGCTGCTCGATGGCACGCGCAATCCCTACTACCTGCGGCCGTTGCTCGCGTTGATCACCACCCGGTCGCGCGTGCAGCCCCTGAGCAGCGACAACTACCGCGGGCAATTCGCCTACAAGGTCGACTTCACGCGCGAGAAGAATTTTTCGCGCTGGCTCGGCCGGCACGGCCTTGTCGGCTACGCCGAATACAAGGAGAAGATCCAGCGCAGCTACCAGTTCAGCCTGGGCTTCAACGACCGCGGCGCGAGCGGCGGCCAGAACTACAACCGCTTCTACGTGGGCGACAATCAGGGCCTCAATGTGGACTACGCCCCCGGCACCTACGGCCCCGGCACCTCCAACTTCACCTGGGGCAACGCGGTCTCGGGCGCGTTCACCACCGTGCCGGCCACCATTGCCGACGTGCCCACCTTTGCGCCCTCCCTCCTGAACGGCGCCAGCGGCACGCTGGCGATCCAGAAGACGGCCGGCGGCATCCTGCAAAGCGCGCTGCTGCGGGAGCGCGTCGTGACGACGCTCGGCTTGCGTCGCGACCGGCATTTCACGCGCCAGCAGAACCCCACCGCCGTGACCGCCGACGGCCTCGACTACGACTACGCCTACGTCAACCAATGGCGGAAGGATGCCGACTGGCAGACTCGTGAAGGCAACACCCGCCAGGGCGGCGTCGTGGTGCGGCCCTTCCGCGGGCTCGACTTCGTGAAACGACGCGCGGCCTCCGGTGCGGGCGCGGCACGGCTGGCCGCGGATTTCCTCGACAACCTGTCGCTGCACTACAACCGCTCCGAGAGTTTTCTGCCCGCCCCGCCCGCGCGCAACGTCTTCGGCGAATTCCTCCCGGACCCGAGCGGCCGGAGCAAAGACTACGGCTTCAGCCTCAGTCTCCTCGACGGCCGGTTCGTCATTCGCGTGAACAAATACGAGACGCGGCAGGCCAACTCGCGCAGCGGAGCCTCGGCCGGTCTGGCTTCGGTGCTGGCCAGCCTGGATTACACAAGCACGGCGTTCGCCCTCCAGCAGGAGGCGACCGCGTGGATCACCGCCGCCAACCGGGCCATCACCCCGGCGCAACTCACCGCCGAGCTGACCAAGGTGATGGGCGTTCCGCCCAAGGATCTGGCCGAGGTCGCGGCGTATCCCTTCTCGGAGACGGACGACGTGATTGGCAAAGGCCATGAACTCGAACTCCACTTCAATCCGACGCGCCACTGGACCCTGACGGCCAACATCGCTGAGCAGCGCACGATCAACGCGAACCTCGCTCGCAACGTCGCGCTCTACAACGCCCGGCGCCTGCCCCTGTGGACCACGATCAAAGATCCGCGCATCGACCCCCGGGTCGAGCCGGGGCAGCTCTGGTGGAACCACCTTTACGGCGGCGCGGAGACTCCGTTCGAAAACTGCCGCCGCCGGTTCGCCAATCCGTTCCAGACCGCCGTGGCCACCGACGGACTCGCCCGCCCGCAGGTGCGCCGCTACCGCGGCACCGTCAGCACCAACTTCCGCCTCGCCGGGCTCACGGATCACCGGCTGCTGCGCAACTTCAACGTCGGCGGCGCGCTCCGGTTCGAAACCAAGGGCGCCATCGGCTACTACGGCGCGCAGCAATTGCCGGCGATCATCACCGCCTACGACTACCAGCGTCCCGTCTGGGACAAGGGACATATCTACGCCGACGCCTTTCTCGGTTATCGCAGGCGGCTCTTCGCGGACAAAGTCGGGGCCACGTTCCAACTCAACGTGCGCAATCTCCAGGAGGGCGGCCGCCTCCAGCCGATCGGCGCATTCCCCGACGGCACCCCGAACAGCTTTCGCATCGTCTCGCCACGTCAGTTCATCCTGAGCGCGACCTTCGATTTGTGAGACTGATGCCGGCGTTTTTCGACGGTAGGCGAGACCAGTTTCCAGCCTGGCCTTGAAGGGGTTCTTCGATCCACAAAGGCATTGAGACGCGCGGCGGTCAGTGCAGCCTCTCAAGCGGGCGCATCCGCCTGCGCGAAACGAGTTTCCACCGCTGCTAAATACAAATTGCCGGGATTTGGTAGGCTTCGTTTTCCGGTCGCCCCGTCACGGCCCGCTTTTTTCCTGCCATCCGATTCACCGCGCCCGCTCCGCCCTTTTCATGAACCGCCCCATCGCGTTCTCTCTGGCCTTCTTCGCCTCGTTTTCCTTTGCGGCCGAAATACCCGTGCCCACGTGGAAACATCTCTCCACCCGCAAAGGTGATCTGCCGGCCCCGAACGGCGGCATCCAGCAGACCACCGGTTTCGCCTTCGACATCGACGGCGACGGGATCGTCGACCTCGTGATGGGCGAGCGCACCCAGGCGCCGTCGTTGGTCTGGATGCGCCGCACCGCGAAAGGTTGGGACAAATACGTCATCGACGATGCCTTCGGCCGGCCCGAGGCGGGCGGCGTGGCCTACGATGTCGATGCTGACGGTGACGCCGATCTCATCGTGGGCGGCGATGGCCAGAACAACGAATTGTGGTGGTATGAAAACCCGCGCCCGAACTTCGACCCGGCCGTTCCGTGGAAGCGCCACCTGATCAAGAAAGGCTGGGGCAACGCCCACCACGATCAGGCGATGGCTGACTTTAAGGGCACCCGCAAACCGCAGCTGATGTTCTGGAACCAAGGCGCCAAGAAACTCCTCCTGGCCGAGCCGCCGGCGAATCCCCGCGAGGCGGAATCGTGGTCCGTCACGGAGATTTTCGATTACACGAAATACGAGACGAAAGTCGCCCCGTTGCCCGCGGCACCCGGCGCACCGCCGGCTGCACCGAGAATTCAAACCATCAAGCAGGAGGGCATGGCGGTCTGCGACATCGATGGCGACGGCCGGCCGGACCTCATCGCCGGAATGTTCTGGTTCAAGCACATCAAAGAAAACGAATTCAAGGCCATCCGGTTTGCCGAACATCCGGGCCGGGTCGCCGCCGGTTGGTTCAAGCCGGGCAAACTGCCGCAGATCGTGCTCGCATCCGGCGATGGCGACGGCCCGCTCCTCTTCTTCGAGTGCAAGGGCGATCCCACCGGTCCGGCGGCGTGGGTTGGCCGCGACTTGCTCGGCACCAAAGTCATCCATGGCCACAGTCTCGATCTCGGCGACATCAACGGCGACGGTCACCTCGACATCTTCTGCGCCGAGATGGGGCAGTGGACCAACAAAGCCGGTGCGCCGCCCGACGATCCGAACTGCCGCGCCTGGATTCTCTACGGCGACGGGCAGGGCAACTTTACCACGACCGTGCTTTCGACCGGCATCGGTTACCACGAGGCCCGCGTGGCCGACCTCGATGGCGATGGCCGCCTCGATATCTACAACAAACCCTACCGCTTCGACACGCCGCGCGTGGACGTCTGGTTGAATCTAGGCAACGGCCCCGCCGCGCCGAAGGGCAATTTCGCCGGCGCCCTCAGCATGGAGTTGTGGACCTACCGTGAGGAGCTGAAGCGCGACCTCGTCAGCACGCTGTCCACGATCCGCCGGCTCGGTTTCACGGATGTGGAGACTTCAAACTACTACGGCCGGACCCCGGCCGCCTTCCGTCAGGTCCTCGACCAAGCGGGCCTCACGTGCAGCAGCATCGTCGCCCAATACGCGCTGCTGTTGAAATCGCCGGATGCCGTTGCCGCCGATGCGAAGACGCTCGGTGCCACGCAGGTGGTGGTTTCCCAAATTCCGCGTCAGGGCGCGCTTACCCTCGAAGATGTCACGCGGGCTGCGGCCGACTTCAACCGCTTCGGCGCTGCGCTGCAAAAGCACGGACTGCGGTTCGCCTATCACCCGCACGGTTTCGAATTCGTGCGCACCGCCAGCGGCACGCTCTTCGACGACCTGCTGCGCCTGACCGATCCGCGCTACGTCGATTTTCAGATGGATGTTTTCTGGTTCTTCCACGGCGGCGGCGATCCGGTGGCGTATCTCGAAAAACACCCGGCGCGATTCACGACACTGCACCTGAAGGATCTGCGCAAAGGCGAACCGTCGGGAGTGACGACGGGGCGCGCGCCCAATCAGACCAGTGTGGCGTTGGGCATCGGCCAGCTCGACTTTCCGGCCATCCTGCGCGCCGCGGCGAAGGCCGGCGTCAAACGTTACTACGTCGAGGACGAGTCGCCCTACGCCCCGCAACAGGTGCCGGTCACGCAGGCCTACCTGCGCGCGGTGCGATTCTGATCAAACGCGCGCCGAATCATGAGACCGCGGATCGTCGCACTTCTGATCGCCTTGCTCGCGTTGGGCGTCGCGGCCCCCGGCCAGGCACCGCGGCCCAACGTCGTCTTCATCATCGGCGACGACATCAGCGCCGAGGATTTCGGCTGCTACGGCAATCGCGGCATCCGCACGCCCAACCTCGACCGGCTCGCCGCCGAATCGCTTCGCTTCAATCACGGCTATCTCGCCATCTCCAGTTGCAGCCCGAGCCGCTGTGCCTTTCTCACGGGCCGCTATCCTCACAATCTCGGGACCGCCGCGGAACTGCACGGAAAACTGCCGCCGGGCGTCGCGATGTTCCCGCAGTTGCTCCGCACCGCGGGCTATTATTCGGCTCAGGCGGGCAAGACCCATTTCGGAGAAAACTGGAATGAATTCACCGGGCCCGCGGTCGACGCCTTCGAGGTCGGCGGCGAGGGCAAGGACGCGGCGGGCCCGAGCGGCGCGAACCAATGGGTCGCACGCCTGCGCGACCGGCCGAAGGACAAACCGTTCTTTCTGTGGTTCGGTTCGCACGACGCCCACCGGCCGTGGGACAAGAATCCGTTCAACGGCCTCAACCGTCCCGAAGACGTGCGCGTGCCACCGTATCTTGTCGACACTCCCGCGACCCGCGAGGACCTCGCGCACTACTACGACGAAATCACGCGCTTCGACCACCACATCGGGGAAGTCATGCAGGAACTCGGCCGCCAGCGCGTGCTGGACAACACGATCATCATCGTCACCTCCGACAACGGCCGGCCCTTTGCGCACTCCAAGACCCAACTCTACGAAGACGGCATCAGGATGCCGCTCATCATCCGCTGGCCGCAGGCGGACCTGCGTGCGCGGCAGACCGATGCGCTCGCCAGCGCGATCGACGTCGCGCCCACGGTGCTCGAACTGGCCGGCGTGCCCAAGGCTGCGACGATCCAGGGCGTGAGCCTCGTGCCCGTGCTGAAAAATCCGCAGGCGACGGTGCGCGATGTCGTGTTTGCCGAGCACAACTGGCACAATTTCATGGCGCACATCCGGCTCGTGCGTGCCGGCAACGACGTCTACATGCGCAACGCGTGGCCCGATCTCCCGCTCACCGGCAAACGCGATGACCCGAGTTCCGAGGCCCTGCACGCGTTGCGCGCCGCCGGCCGGATCAGTCCGCTACAGGAAAACATCTTCATCGCGCCGCGTCCGGCCGAGGAGTTCTACGATCTGGCCGCGGATCCGATGCAGGCGAAGAACCTCGCCGGCACCGTCGCTCCGGCGCGACTGCAGCGGATGCGCGCCTTGCTCGACCGGTGGACGCGCGAGACCGGCGATTCCGTCCCCAGCGCCGCCACTCGCACACCGGCGGATGTCGATTACGTCACCGGCCTGAAAAAGACCGAATTCTGGCGCGGCGAGCCGCCTGGCGCCTCGGCAAACGCCCTCCGGATCAACCATCCCGGACCGATCCGCGAATGATGCTTCCACGCCCGCTCTCATGAAATCCGTGCTCTCGCTCCTCGCGTTGTTGCTCGTCACCGCATCCGCGTTCGCCCAGGACGAAGGCAATCGTCCTTCTGCGCCCTTCAAGTGGTTCAACGAGGTGCCGAAAGACCTCAAAGCCGATCCGAGCCTCATCCACGGCAAGTTCCACAGCCGGGCAAACCAGACCGACGTCGGTTACTTCATTGCGCTCCCGCGCGGCTACGACGCCCCCGACGCCAGGACGCGTCGTTTTCCGGTGATCTACTATTTGCACGGCGGCATCCAGGGCAGCGAGGGGAGGGCGATCCAGGGCTACCCGCGGATGAGTGCGATGCTGACCTCGGACTCCTATCCCGCCGCGTTCATGGTCATGGTCAACGGGGGCCGGCCCAACTACATTGACACCGCCGACTCCAAGGGCGAATCCGGGTTCCTCGAGTTGATCGCGCACATCGACCAGACCTACCGCACCATCGCCGCGCCCGCCGGCCGCGTGATGATCGGCCACTCGATGGGAGGCCGTGGCACCGCGCGAATCAGCCTCGGGCATCCCGAATTGATCGGCACCGGCGTGGCGTTTGCGGGCGGCTATCAACGCGACAAGGCCCTCGCCGAGACGGGCGCGGCTGACCGAAGCGACGAAGCCCGGGTCTCCGATCCGAAAAACAACGTGTTCGACAACGCGACCCGCTATGCGCAGCGCGCCGATGCGCCCAAGGTCCGGTTGATGGTGGTGGTCGGCAACCTGGACCCGAACTACATCGCCAACCTCGATTGGTGCGCCCACCTCGCGCGGCTGAAAATCCCGCACGAGCTGATCGTCGTTCCCGACACCGGTCACTTCGTCGATCAGAAGATCCACCACACCGAGCGACGCGTCTTCGATTTCATCGCGGCCAGCCTGCGGGCAATCCCGCAGGACTGACCCGCCGTAGGTGGGCGGGCACGTCCCCGTGCCCGCATTTCAACCGAAATCCCGCCGTTGAACCGCAGAGAGCGCAAAGAGCGCAGAGAGAAAAACTCGTTTGCTGCCCTTCATGCGCATTCACCCACGAGGTGAAGATCTCCCGCCCGTTCAGAAAAGCCGGAGAGTCTCTCTTTGAGTCCTTTGCGCTCTTTGCGGTTAATTCCAACAGCGGCTTTTTGGTTCAAAGGCCGCGGGGTATAACTCAAAGTGAGGTCATCTTTCGAGGGCCTCGGCTGTAGCGGCGGTCTATGACCGCCGTCGTTGCGCCAAGGGCATTCATTCGGCGGTCATAGACCGCCGCTACAGATCGCTGACCTCAGTTTGAGTCGCACCCAAGGCCGCGGGCGCTCCGCTCGTGCGGGCACGGGGACGTGCCCGCCCACCTCGGCGTGGAGCGGTTCAAGCGTCCGCGATGGCGAAACCTTTTTCCGCGTCCGCTAAATACCGGTCCTCCGTCCTTCGGCTATTGTCTCGGCGCCGATCGTCACTCCCGCGCGCGGCGCGCCAGCGACGGCCGCATGCTTTCCCCACCGCTGACCACCAAACCATCCCTCCGGGTCGCCTGACCGCTGCGTCCCCGGTGGACCGCCAATGACCTACCATGAACACCCCAACCAAGCCCCGCGTCCTGTGCCGGCTCACACTGTTGCTGTGGCCCGCGCTCCTCGGTGCCCAAGTCGCCCCGGCGCCCTCCGCCGAAACCCTGCGGCGTTACGACGCGAATAAGAACGGCCGGCTCGATCCCGACGAGATTCGCGCCCTTGAGGCCGATCAGAAGAAGGTTCCCTCACCGGCCACCGCTTCGACCGCGCCCGACGAGGCGGTCGTGCTTTCGCCGTTCGAGGTGGTGGCCGACACCAAGGGCTACTTCGCCACGAATACGATGTCGGGCACGCGCCTGAATTCGCCGCTCGACGACCTCGCCTCGCCGATCTCCGTGATCACGAAGGAGCAGATGGCCGACTTCGCCATGCTCGATCTCAACGACGTCTTCCTTTACGCCGCCAACACCGAGGGCACCGGCACATTCACCCAGATCGAGGAAACCTCCGGCCGGGCCGAGACCGCTGACGCGACCGCGGGCGACCCGGCCAACGCCAACCGGATCCGCGGTATCGGCCGGGCCAACGTTTCCAGCGGCAACTTCGAGACCAGCAACCGCGTGCCGCTCGATCCGCTCGACACCGACGGCGTCGAAATCAGCCGCGGCCCCAACGCCTCCATCTTCGGCCTCGGCAATCCCTCCGGCACGGTGAACATCGTCGGCGCCGCCGCGAATCTGCAGCGGGATCGCGCCCAGGTTTCGGTGCGCGCCGACAGTGACGAGGGCCACCGCGCCACCTTCGACGCCAACCGCGTCCTCTTCCGCGACCGGCTCGCCGTGCGCCTCAGCTACGCCCGGCAACGCGACGGCTTCGACCTCAAGCCTTCGGGCGTCGATTCGTCGCGCCTCAACGCCATGCTCACCGCACGGCCGTTCAAGCGCACGCTGATCCGGGCGTCGTATCAGTATTATCACGCGGCGGGCAACCGGCCGAACTCCATCCCGCCGCAGGACGGCGTCAGCGACTGGCGCGCCGCCGGATCGCCGACGTGGGATCCGATCACCAATGCCCTCAAGCTCAACGGCAACGTGATCGCCTCCAACCCGCCGGCCTACACCTATGTGCCGACGGCCAATTACGGCCAGGTGTATGTGGAGCCGCAGGGGATCACCTACTGGGGCCAGACCTATGGCGCCAATTCCACCACGACGCCGTTCGGCGCCCTGCAAAACACCCGCCGCGTCGTGGTCACCGCCGGCCGTGTGCAGGACAATCAGCCGCTGATCGGACGGCGCACGCCCCTCGTCACCGACCGCAGCATCTACGACTGGAAATCACTCAACACGAATGCGCCGAACTCGTTCGAGGACCGGACCGAGACCACCCGGATCACGCTCGATCAGACGCTCTTTGAGACGGGCCGCCAGTCGCTGGCCGCGCAGTTCGGTTGGTTCCGCGAGGACTCCGAGCGCTACAACCGCTACATCATGAGCGACGGCGGCACGCAGGGCACGACCGGCCAGCTCGCGGTCGATATCAACGAGCGGCTGCTCGATGGCACGCCCAACCCGTATTTGTTCCGGCCCTTCATCTTTCAGGCGGAGCCGCGCGTGCGGAATTCGCCGCTGACCAATGACACCTACCGCCTGCAGTCGGCCTACCGGCTGGATTTCAGCCGCGACCAGGGACTGCGGCGCTGGCTCGGCGCGCACAGCCTCGTGGGCTACGGCGAATACAAGGAGAAGGACTCCCGCGTCTACACGTCCCGCGAGGACATCATCAGCATCAACCCGTGGACGTTTCCCAACGCCACCGGCAACCGCCAGGGCGGCCAGCCCATCCGCGGCATCTTCCGCTTCTATGTCGGCGACAACCGCGGCCAGAACATCGAATACGCGCCCCCGCCGCTGCGTTACGGCAACTACACCTACGCGTGGGGCAACGCCCTCACCGGCCAGTTCAACTACGAGCCGATCACCTTCGGGCTCGCACCGCTCAACTCCAGCGGTTCGCACGTGCTCCAGAAAACCGAGGGCGCCCTGCTGCAAAGCCAGTGGTTGCGCGGCCGGGTGATCACGACGCTCGGCGCGCGGGAGGATCGCCACTACACCAAGCTCACCAACGCCGGCAATGTCGCCGCCGCGCTGACGAACCGCGGCTTCGATTTCAATTACGCCTACATCAACGCGCTGCGTCCCGACCCGTGGCAGATTCGCGAGGGGCGCGCGATCCAGAAGGGGGTCGTGGTGAAACCGTTTCGCGGGTGGGCGCCCATCGAGCGGCTGGCCGCACAGGGCTCCGCCCCGGCCCGCTTCGTCGGCCAGATGCTGCAGGGCCTGAATCTCCACTACAACCGCTCGGACAGTTTTCTGCCGGCCTCGCCGGCGCAGGATGTCTTTTTCAAGTTCCTGCCCGACCCCTCCGGCCAGGGCGAGGACTACGGTTTTTCCCTCAACCTGCTCGACGGCCGCTTCTCCCTCCGCGTGAACCGCTACGAGACCATGACGCTCAACTCGCGGAACGGCCCGTCCAACAGCCTCGCCGGCGCCGCGCTCGCGCTCGACTTCTTCGGCAACGCCGGCGGCGTGTTTTACGGTTTGCAGGTGCAGGCCACCGAATGGCTGACCGCCGCCAACCCGTCGATCACGCCGCAACAACTCGAGGCGCAACTGACCGCTCTCATGGGCATCGCCCCCATCGATCTCGAAGCCTTTCGCACCACCGCCCGCTCGGAAACGGACGACATCTTGAGCCGCGGCACGGAGGTCGAACTTCATTTCAATCCCGTCAACTGGTTCACGCTGACGAGCAATTTCACCGAGCAACAAACCATCAACACGCGCATGGGCCGGAACGTGGGCGCCTATGTCCAGCAACGGTTGCCCTACTGGAGTTCGGTCGTCGATCCGCGCACCGGCCAGCTCTGGTTCGACCGCATGTATACGGTGAATGAGACGCAGCGGGCGCAATTCATCCGCGCGGTGCAGGGCGCCCTGCAAACGGCACAGGCGCTGGAAGGCCTCGCCCGCCCGCAGGTGCGCCGCTACCGCGGCAGCCTCAGCACCAACGTCCGCCTCTCCGGCCTGACCCAGCGCGCCGTGCTCCGGCGGTTCAACGTCGGTGGCTCGCTCCGCTACGAGAGTCAGGGCTCGATCGGATTCTACGCCGCGCCGCCGGGCGCCGACGGCATCTATCGCACCTACGATGTGCGCCGGCCGGTCTGGGATAAAGGCCACGTCTACGCCGACGCGTTTGTCGGTTATCGCGCGCGGCTTTTCGCCAACCGGGTCGGCGCGACGTTCCAGCTCAACGTGCGCAATGTGCAGGAGAGCGGGCGCCTCCAGCCCATCGCTGCGCTCCCGGACGGGAGTCCCTACCAATACCGCATCATCGCCCCGCGCCAGTTCATCCTGAGCGCGACGTTCGACCTTTAGACCCGGGAGCCACCATGAGAAAACACCCCGGTTTGTCCGCCATCGTTTCCGCCTTCGCGGTGTTCGGCGCCGGCTCCGTTCGCGGCCAGGTTGCAAATCAACCGGCCGGCGTGGCCCGCGACACCACGGTCGTGACCTTGAGCCCGTTCGAAGTCAGCACCGCCAAGGACGTGGGCTACGAGTCGCTGAATGCGAATTCGATCTCCGGCCTGAACACCTCGCTGCTGAACGTCCCGGTCACCGCGGAAATCTACAATCAGCAGTTCTACGACGACCTCGGCCTTTCCAACTCCGCGACCCTCTTGTTGGAGTGGGCTTCGGGCCAAAGCCCCAATGGCAAACCGACCAATGGCATCGTCACGCCGGGCGACGGCGTGGGTGACACGCCCTTCATGATTCGCGGGATTCCGGCGGGCGCGCCGCGGATGGACGGATTTCTGAGCGCCGCGGAGAATTTTTTGGACAACACGTCCCAGGAGCGGACCGAGGTCATCCGCGGCCCCCAGTCGCTGCTCTACGGCACCGCCGGAGCCAGCGGCGTCATCAACTATCAATCGAAGGAGGCGGTTTTCGGACGCAACCGGGCCCGCCTCCAGCTGAGGATCGACGAATGGGGGACGTTTCGAACCCAGTTCGACGCCAACTACGCCGTGAACTCCAAGCTGGCGCTGCGCGCCGCCTACACCCGGGGGAAGGAGGACTACTACATCGAATTCAACCAAAAGAAACTGGACGCGTGGTATGTCGCGGCGGCCTACCGGCCGCGCCCCTGGGTCACGATCCGGGGCCACGCCGGGGTCAGCGATGTCTTCAAATACCGCGCGGCCGACTCCAATGCCAACCTGCCCGGCGATCCCCGCAGCGGGCAAAATCTGAATCTCCTGCTCGCGCGGGGCAACGCCGCCGGCCTCTATTTCAAGCCGCTCGACTGGAGCAATGTCGATGCCGTCGCCGGGACCGCGAGCATCGCGGCCTACGTCCTGCCCAACTACGGCGGGACGATCGATCTGGAACTGGCTCCCTGGCTCAACCTGCGCGTGATGGGCGGCGCGACGCGCTACAACACGTCCAAGGAGCACAGCTTCTCCGTCGCCAATTCCCAGGGGGTGCTTTCGCACTCCTCCGCCAGCAACCCCACGGGCAAATGGGCCACCGGCGGGCGCCCCTCGTTCGGCCAGTTTGGCACGCGGCAGCGCGGGATCCGGGCGCTGCTCGACGCCAAGTTCGACGTGCTGCGCGGCCGGATCAAGAACAGCCTGACCATCGGCGCCGAAAGCACGCTGGCCGAGCTGCTCGGTTCCAATCCCGTCAATTTTTATCTGGTCGACGCCAGCGGCCAGTTCGTGGTGAACCGCGCGAACATCGCGAACAACGACGCAGGGCGCACCTTGATCCCGATTACGTATTGGAGCCTGGAGGATGGTTCCGACTTCGGTCCGTGGAAGGTGGGCGCAAAGGAAGTCGTCCTCAACGGCAACACCTACCGCGCCGGGGAGTCTTCCATTCAGGGCCAGGTCCCGCCCACGCCCACCAACCCCGGTGGTTTCAATGGCAGCCGGGTGGGCGGGCCGACTCATCAGTTCACCTGGGCCAAGGGCTACTACGCCACGCTGAACAGCGAGATGTTCAACAATCGTGTCTCCCTGCTCGGCGGGGTGAGGCGCAACTTTCAGGAGCAGTGGAATCAGGATACGTCGCGCCTCGCCGTCTGGGCCACGACGTGGAGCGCCGGCGCGGTTTACCACCTCAATCAATACGTCTCCCCCTACTACAATTACTCGCTGTCCTACGCCCCCAACGGTGCGCCCGGCGGGGCCCGGCCGCAGAACGGCGGCGCCTACCCCAGCGTCAACAACGGCGTGGGCAACGAAGCCGGGCTGAAGTTCTCGCTCCCGCGTTTCAAGCTCACCGGTTCGCTCGCGGCCTACACCGTCGACGTGAAGGACAGCGCGGTCGTCCTGTTCAACGATTCGGAAACCATCGATCCGACGAGCGCCATCAACGGCAATCATCAGGGCCGGCTCGCCTATTTCTCGGATTATTCCGTCAAGGGCGCCGAGCTGTCCGTGACCGCGAATCCCACCCGCGACTGGCGGCTGCGTCTTTCCGTATCCTACAACACCGACGTGGCGGGCAAGCGCGTGGCCCTCGAGCGCTGGTATAACGACGAGTTCCGCGTCAATGCCGCCGGCCAGGTCACCTTCGGCAACGGCACGGTGGCGATGGTGCCCTCGATTGCCGGCAACGCTTCGTCACCGTCGATTCCGCTGACGGTCGCCATGATGAAGGATCCTGCGTCCGGCTACCTGGCCACCCTCGACACGGGCAGCGGCCGGATCAGGGACTTGGGCGGACGCTCTTTCGCTGCCTTGGGCCTGGTGGGCCGGGCCGACGGCCAGACGATCGGCACCGACCGCACCGGCCTCCCCATTACCGCGCATCAGCTCGGCTGGATCCCGCCCACGCCGCAATTCGTCGTGGTCGCCGGCGGCGACCATCTCTCCATTCCCCGCCTGTCGGAATCGGCGACCGTCACGCGGAGTTTCAGCGAGGGGCGGCTCAAGGGATTCTCCACCGGGCTCACGGTCGTCGCGCGGCAGCACCAGCAGGCCTACTACTACGTGGACATCGCGGATGGCAACAAGCGCAAGGTGCAATTCAACCCGGAGCAGGTGAACACGAACCTCATGCTGAGCTACCGGTTCAAGTTCTGGTCCAGGTATCAGTGGACGACCCAGGTCAATGTCACGAACCTCCTCAACCACCGCGATCTCGTGTTCATCCGCAATGTCGGCAGCGGCGTGATCGAGAACGCCAAGATGAACACCGTGCCCCGTTCGTGGGCCTGGACCAACACCGTGGAATTCTGATGAGACCAGCCTTCGCCACGATCTCTCACCGGGCCTCGGTCCTGACTCGTTGCGGCCGAACCTTAACCCTCCTTGCCGCTGCGCTACTGGCGGCGCCGCAGTTCGGAGCCGAACCGCCGGCCCCGATCGGCAGCGCCGCCATCCCATTCCGCCACACGATCGTCGACGGCTCGCCCGATCTCACCCGGCCGGCCAAGGCCGTCGGCGACATGAATGGCGACGGCTTCATCGACCTCGTCTGCGGCGGCAGCACGGGCCTGTTCTGGTATGAGTATCCAACCTGGACCAAGCATGTGATCGATCCGTTCAAGGTCGCGGACGATTTCGGCTTCTGCGTCGACATGCAGGTCGGCGACATCAACGGCGACGGCCACCTCGATGTCATCGTCGGCGACTACAAGCGCACGCACACCGTGCAGTGGTATGAGAACCCCGGCCCCGGCGTGGGTGCCGCCGGCCCGTGGAAGGCCCACCTGCTCCACACCTACAAGACTTTCTTCAACCACGACGTTGAACTCGGCGACTTCAACCGCGATGGACGGCTCGATGTCCTGCTGCGCGGCCCGAAAGGCCTGACCGAGTTGCTGATTCAAAACACGCCGGACTCGTGGACGCCGGTCACGATCAACGAGGAGGCCGGCGAAGGCTCGGCGCTGGCCGATCTCGACGGCGACGGCGATCTCGATGTGGTGCACGCCAACTTCTGGTTGGAATGTCCGGCCGACCCGACCAAAGGCGTCTGGCGGAAACACCCGTTTGCCGAAGGCTGGGACAATCGCATCGGCGTCACGGTCGCCGATATGAATCGCGACGGCCGGCCCGACGTCATCATGGCCCCCGCCGAATCCGCCGGCCGTCTGTCGTGGTTCGAGGCCCCCGTCGATCCGAAGTCGGCCTCGTGGAAAGAGCACGTGATCTGCCCGGACGTCGACTACGTGCACACGTTCAAGGTCGCGGACATGAACCGCGACGGCGCGCCCGACATCGTCTTCGGCGAGATGCACCAGTCCTCGCGGAAACGCGTCGGCCTCTTTCTGAACCAAGGCGACAGCGAGCACTGGCGGTTTCAGCTCCTCGGCAACGGTGGCACGCACAACCTCCGCGTCGCCGACCTCGGCAACGACGGCGATCTCGACGTCATCGGCGCGAACTGGTCCGTCTGGCTCCCGCCCAGGCCCGGTTACAAGCGCGTCTTCGACGGCGCCGATCCACTCGAAATTTGGGAAAACCTCTCGGCGCGGAAGACGGTCGCGATCCCGCCAGCCGGTCCGCGCCTGGCCCTCGACCAGTGGACTTACATCGAGGTCGACCACACCCGCGCCAAGTATGGCGACTTCGCCGATCCGAAATGGATGAAGTATTACGGCCTCGCGATGGCCGATCTCTCGGGCCACGGCAACGGCCTCAAGGACATCGTCTCCGGCCGCTACTTCTACCGCAACCCCGGCGGCGACATGACCGGCAAGTGGGAGCGCACCGATTTCGGCGCCAACCTCGACGCCTGCCTCATCGTGGACGTGGATGGCGACGAGTTCGCCGACGTCATCGCGATGGAACTCCCCAACATTTACTGGCTCGAAGCCGCCGACCGCCGCGCCACCGCGTGGACGAAGCGCACCGTGGCGACGGCGCCGCGCACCAAACACGTCAACAGCCAGGGCTTCACGACCGGCCAGATCATCCCGGGCGGCAAACCCGAGCTGGTGTTCGCCACTGAGGACGGGATTTTCTATTTCGAAATCCCGGCCGATCCCGCCGCGGGCAACTGGCCCCGCACGCTCATCACCAAGGACGCCTCCGACGAAGGTGTCGACCTCGCCGACATCGACGGCGACGGGCTGCTCGATCTCGTCGCTGGAAACAACGAGAAGTATCTCGCCTGGTGGAAGAATCCCGGCCACGGCCGCGGCCCCTGGACACGCCACATCATCGGCACCACCGCGCCGCATCCGGTGGACCGCGTGCGGGCGCGCGACATGAACGGCGACGGCCGCACCGACATCGTCGTCACCGAGGAGCGCTCGCCCGGCCGGGAACCCGATGCCAACTTGTTCTGGTTCGAGCAGCCGGCCGATCCCGCGACGGACAACTGGGTGCGCCACCGGCTGATCACGACCTGGTCGCTCAACAACCTGGACGTGGCCGACGTGGATCGAGACGGCGACTTCGATATCGTCACCGCCGAACACAAGGGAAAGGACTACAAGGTCTACCTCTTCGAGAACGACGGCCGCGGCGCGTTCACCGCCCGTGTGATCGGTCGCGGCCATGAAAGCCACCTCGGCACCCAGTTCGCGGATCTGGACGGCGACGGCGACCTCGACCTCGTGAGCATCGCGTGGGACAACTACAAATTCCTCCACGTCTGGCGCAACGACGCGAAATGAGAACCTCCCACTTCCCGCGATTCACCGTCACCTGTCTGCTTCTCACCGGTCTGCACGGTTCGATGCGCGCCGCAGGAACGGCGAGGCCGGATGCAGATGGACTGGCGCACCGGTTCTCCCCGCCGGCCGAGGAGCTTGTGGCCGGAGAAACGACGTTCCACGACGATACCGGCCAGGCGCGCAACGAAGTCGCGGTCGTCGAACGCGCCTCACTCGGAACTCCGCAATCGGCCGACGCCAATCGGGTCGACCGGCCGCCCGCCACTCCCGCGGCACCGTCCCGGCCCAACCTCGTGTTCATCCTCGCCGACGATTTGGGCTATCGCGATCTCGGCTGTTACGGAGTGAAGGACATCCGCACCCCGGTGCTCGACCGGTTGGCGAAGGAGGGGGTGCGTTTCACGCAATTCTACGCCAACGGCCCGGAGTGTTCGCCCACGCGCGCGGCGTTGCTCACCGGTCGATACCAGCAGCGGGTCGGCGGATTGGAATGCGCGATCGGCTCCGGCAATATCGGCCGTTACGACGACGCCATCCGGCTGCGCGCGACCCATGACCTGGGACTCCCGGCCAGTGAGCCGACCCTCGGCCGGTTGCTGAAGGACGCGGGCTATGCCACCGCGCTGTTCGGCAAATGGCACCTGGGCTACGAGGACAAGTTCACGCCGGGCGCGCATGGTTTCGACCAAGCGCTCTACTGCGTGGGCGGAGGCATGGACTACTTTCACCACCTCGAGCCGACGCCTCAAGGGCCGCAGCACGTGCTGTTTTGGAACGGACGCCCGGAAAAGCGTGATGCCTACTTCACCGACCTCATCGCCGATGAGGCGGAGCGGTTCATTGCCGCGCACCGTGACCGGCCGTTCTTTCTCTACCTGCCGTTCACCGCGCCGCACTCGCCCTTCCAGGGGCCGGACGAGCGGCAACCGCATCCGCTGCCCGACGACTCGCCGCGCTGGCCGCAGGGCAAGGCTCCGCCGGAGGTTTATGCCGCGATGATCGAGCGGATGGACACGGCGGTCGGTCGCGTGCTCGCCGCGCTGGACCAGGAAGACCTCGCGAAGCGCACGCTCGTCATCTTCACCAGCGACAACGGCGGCACCGCCAGCGCGCGCCCCACCGGGTTGCGCGGCATCAAGGGCTCGACCTACGAGGGTGGCGTCCGCGTGCCGTGCATCGTCCGGTGGCCGGGCACGCTCCCGGCGGGCATCGTCACCCAACAAGTGGCTGTGACTTTCGACCTGACGGCCTCGCTGGCGCGGGCGGGCGGGGTGAAACTCCCGCCCGGCCGCACCTTCGACGGGCAGGATGTGCTCGCACTGATCGCGGACCAGTTGCCCGAAACATCGCGCACCCTGTTCTGGCGCCAACGCCGTGGGGAAAACACCTGGAAGGCCGCGCGCGACGGCGCGTTGAAATATGTCGCCCGGTTTGAGGGCCAGCGCCCACCGGTCGAGGGCCTCTTCGACCTCGACGCTGACGCCGGTGAACAACACGACTTGCTCGCGAGCCGCCCGGAGGAGGCTCGACGGCTGCGTGGACTGTTGGCCGCCTGGGAGAAGGCGGTCGCGCCCGTCCGATGAACACCCCCGTTGTTCGTTTTCCTCCGCGCGTCGCCCGGGCGGCGGTGAATCCGTGGCTGCTCCTCCTGGCCGGCGCGCTCGCGCTGGCCGGCTCACTGCGCGCCGTTGAGACGGCCATCCCGGATGCCAACGGCCTCACGCACTGGCTCTTCACGCCGACCGAAAATCCCGTGGCCGGAAAAACCTACTGGCTGGTTGTCGGCGTGCATGGCGCCGGCGGGACCGGCAGGAACGGCGGTGGAGTCGCCTCATGGGCGACTGATTTTGATGACGTGATCGTGCTCGGCCCGAGTTTCGAGCAGCCCAAACGCGATCCTGCTGCGCCGCGGCCGGCCACGATGCCACGGGACATTTTTCAACGGAGCGGCTCGGCCCACGAAGCGAAACTCGCGGAACTGATGGCCCGGATCGGGAAGACCTGGAAGTTGCATCCGAAGATTTTCCTGCACGGGTTCTCCGCCGGCGCGCAGTTCTCCCACCGCTACGCCTTTCGTCATCCGGAACTCGTCGCGGCCGTCTCCGCCCACTCGGGTGGTTCGTGGGCGGGCCCCGACGGCGACGACCGGATCAATCCCGCGGCGAAGCACATTCCCTTCACCGTCAGTTGCGGCGAGGACGATCGGGGCTCCGGCGGTCCGCCCGGCACGCCACCGCGCATCGAAGGCGCGCGACGTTTCACCGCACAGTTGGTCTCACTCGGCTTCGCGGTGGAATTCAAGACGTGGCCCGGCATCGGGCACCAACATACCCCCGAGGCCCGGGCTCTCGGTCGAGCGCTGTTGGAAAAAGTGAGAGAGAGGCCATAGCACATGAAGACCTGCGTATTGCCTGGTTCGTGGTTCGGGTTTGGTGGCGAAAAATTCGCCGAGGCAGATTGGCCACAAAAAGCACAAGAAACTGACATTCAGTTTTTGCGCCTTTTTTTGCTTTTTGTGACCCTTGGTTCGGTGGACTGGGTTTGGTTGCGGATGTCCCGCGCTGTGACATTCCTCCGCGTCGCCGCGCTCGCCGCCGTGAGCGTTTCCGCCGCCGCCGCTTCGGGTGCGACGCCACCACCAAAGCCGGCCACTGCTCCCGCTCGACCGGTCATGGTCCTCGTCCACGGCGCCTCCGGTGGCGGCTGGCAGTTCAAGCAGGTCGCCGCGATCATGGAGGCGAAGGGCTGGACGATTTTCCGCCCGACGCTGAGCGGACTAGGGGACCGCTATCACACCGCCACCGCGGACATCGGCCTCTCCACGCACATCGCCGACATCGTGAATTTCATCCTCTTCGAGGATTTACGCGACGTGATCCTGCTCGGCCACAGTTACGCCGGTTTCGTCGTCGCCGGCGTCGCCGACCGCATCCCGGAGCGCATCAAGCACGTGATCTATCTCGACGCCTTCCTGCCCGTGGACGGCGAGTGCCTGATGACCACGCCGCGGCCCGACTCGGCCGACGTTTCGCGGTTCCTGAAGGACGGCTTCATCGTCCGTCCATCCATCAAAGCCGACGCACCGCCTCCGCGTTTGGTGCCCCAGCCCTACAAGACTTTCACCGAGATCATCGCCCTGAAAAATCCTGCGGCCGCGAAGATTCCCGGAACCTTCATTCTTACCGTCGCAAAAGGGCAGCGGCCGGAGGACGACACGTTTCATCGGTCGTATCTGCGCGCGCAGGAACGCGGCTGGCCTGTGCACATCATGGAGGCCTCGCATTTCCCGATGCTGCTGCTCCCCGAGGCGACGGCGGCACTCCTCATGGAAGTGCGGTGAACGGTCCACTGGTTTCCCTGCCTCGACCTTGCCTATGCGATTCATGCCCATGCTCCCTCCAGCGATCGTGCGGCGCAGGTCCGCCCTGACGCGTTTCGTGCGACTCGCCGGTCTCTCCTGCGCGCTCCTCGGGACGACGCGGGCGGCGCCCGCGCCGGCGAATCTCAACGCGCCGCCGCTGGCGCGCACGGCCACGACGGCCGTGCTCACCTGGGATCGCCCCCCGGGAGGTGAGCGCATCACGGCTTACCAGATATTCTGCGACGGCGAGCTGGCCGGCGAGACCACGCGCCTGAGTTTCACCCTGCGCAACCTCACGCCGGATCGGATGCACCGCGTCGGCGTCCGCGGTCGCGAAGCCGACGGCAGCCACTCGCCGCTGTCGGACGCGGTGGTCGTGCGGACAAGGCCGGCGGGGAAAATTTTCGACGTGCGCGATCACGGCGCCCGCGGCGACGGCGCCACCAAGGACACCGCTGCGATCCAACGGAGCATCGCCGCCTGCACTCCGGGTGGCACCGTGCTGATTCCACCGGGCGTCTATCTCGTCGATCACCTTGAGTTGAAGAGCGACATGACCCTCGACCTCGCGACCGGGGCGACGCTCCATTTCCTCGGGCGGGGGCAGGGGAGTTATCCTGAGTCCACCGTGGGTCTGCCCGGCCCCGATGGCGATGTGACGGTGACGAACTTTGCCCTCATCTCCGCGGTGCGCGTCGAACGCCTGACGATCACGGGCGGCGGCACCGTCCGCGGCAACGGCGAGACTTGGTGGCCGCACCGCGAGGCGCCGCGGCCACGGCTGTTCAAACTCGTCCAGTGCGCCGACGTGTTCGTGCAGGACGTGACGTTGGACGACGCGCCGTCATGGAACACGCACGCTGTCTACGTCGATCGCGCGGTGTTCTCCGAGGTGAGATTCCGCAAGATGTCCACCGCGCGCGGCACCAACGGCGACGGCCTCAATCCCGACTCGTCCCGCGACGTGTTGATCGTCGGCTGCACCTTCGCCAATCAGGACGACTCGATCGCGATCAAGGCGGGCAGCGTGGCGCCCGACCGGCCGAACCGCCAGCGCTCCTGCGAAAACATCACGATCCGCGACTGTCTCGTCGACGGCACCCTGGCCCCCGGCGCTCATCCGCTCGGCTTCGCGATCGGCAGCGAGACCTGCGGCGGCATCCGGCACGTGCGCGTGCGCGACTGCGTGTTTCGCGACGCCGCCAGCGTGATGAACCTCAAGTCCAATCGTGACCGTCTCGGAGCGGTGGTCGAGGATGTGCGCGTCGAGGACTGCATCTACACGAACACCGTCTGGAAGGATGAACCCTACAATCGCGCACCGATCACGATCGACCTGTTCTATTACCGCCGGCCCGAGGCGCCCGATTCGGTTCAGCCGCGGGCGCCGCGCACTCCGGTGTTCCGCGATATTCACTTCAAAAACATCACCGTCGAAAACCCCAAGGGCCGCTTCGCCTACCTGTGCGGCTTGGTCGAACAACCGGTGCTCGGCGTCACGTTTGAGCACGTCACCGGCGCGGCGAAACTCGGCTTTCACGCCCAAAATCTCGATGACATCGCGCTGCGGAACGTCACCGTCACAGCCGCCGAGGGCGCGCCGTTCGCGTGGATCAACACGAAGAACCGGTCGGTCTCGCCCGAACCGGCGTCCTCAAAGTAAACATCCGGGGAGCAAGCTCCGGGGCATTTGACCAAACCTCCATGTTCCGCTCCCAACCCCGCCGGTTTTGGATCACGGGTCTCCTGACCCGTGATCCACCTCGCCACGGGTCAGGAGACCCGTGCCAGCTCCCAACCAAGGCGAAGCAGGCTTCGCGGTATCGGACCCACCGCGAATAAACCCGAGCCCGTGGCCGCGATCGCGCGCGCGCTCGTCATGCGTCGGAAATTTCCGCACCGTTGAAACCTATGGCGACGACACCAATGTTAACCCCGCTCTCCTCAGTTCGCCGATTGCTGGCCGCTTCGCTGATCGCTCCCGCCGTTTTTCTGGCCGAGTCGGTGCGGGCGGCTTCGCTGCCGGCGAAGGAGAATTTTCACCTCTTCCTGCTCATCGGCCAGTCCAACATGGCCGGGCGCGGCGCGGTCACGCCGGCGGATCAGGTGCCGCATCCGCGCGTGCTCACGCTGAACAAGGCGGGCGACTGGGTGCCGGCGGTCGACCCGATCCATTTCGACAAGGCCATCGCGGGCGTGGGGCTCGGCCGGACTTTCGGTCTCCAGCTGGCGGATGCGTCTCCGGGCGCGACCGTCGGGCTGATTCCCTGTGCGGTGGGCGGCTCGCCGATCGACTCGTGGCAGCCCGGCGCGCTCGACGCGGCGACGAAGACGCACCCGTGGGATGACGCGATGCGCCGCGCCAAACTCGCGCTCCAGGCGGGCACATTGAAAGGCATCCTCTGGCACCAGGGCGAGTCCGACGCGAAGCGCGATCTCGCGCCGGCCTACGCCGCGAAGCTCGCCGACCTGGTCGCACGACTGCGCCAGGAACTGGATGCGCCGGCGGTGCCGTTCATCGCCGGGCAGCTCGGCAAGTTTGCCGACAGTCCCTGGGACGAATTCAAGCAGCAGATCGATCGAACACTGCGCGACCTGCCGGCCAAGGTGCCGCGCACCGCGTTCGTCAGCGCTGAGGGCCTCAATCATAAGGGTGACAAAATTCACTTCGACGCCGACTCCTACCGCGAGCTGGGCCGGCGCTACGCCGCAGCGTATCTGCAACTGGCGCGCGCATCCGCGCTCACGTTCACGGCTCCGCCCCGCCCGCCGAACATCATCTACATCCTCGCCGACGATCTCGGCTACGGCGATCTCGGGTGTTACGGCCAGAAGAAGTTCGCCACGCCGAACATCGACCGTCTTGCGCGGGAGGGGATGCGGTTTACGAGCTTCTACTCGGGTAACACCGTGTGTGCACCGTCGCGCTCGGCGTTGCTGACCGGCCAGCACACCGGACACACGCCGGTGCGCGGCAACGCCGAGATTTTTCCGGAAGGCCAGGAGCCGCTGCCCGCTGCTGCCGTCACGATTCCCGAGGTGCTGCGCGGCGCGGGCTACGTGTCGGGCGCGTTCGGAAAATGGGGCCTCGGTTTCGTCGGCAGCGAGGGCGATCCGACCGCGCAGGGCTTCGATCGGTTTTTCGGCTACAACTGCCAGCGCTTCGCCCATCGCTACTACCCGCCGTATCTCTGGGACGGCCAGCGCCAGGTTTTTCTCCCGGGCAACGACATGCACGTGAAGACCACCTACGCGCCGGACATCCTGCACCGCGAGACGCTGAAATTCATCCGGA
The DNA here is from genome assembly GCA_016235555.1 of Verrucomicrobiota bacterium. Taxonomy (GTDB): domain Bacteria; phylum Verrucomicrobiota; class Verrucomicrobiia; order Opitutales; family Opitutaceae; genus JACRKC01. The sequence continues at coordinate 187,260 of JACRKC010000069.1, read as the reverse complement.
CTCATCGCGAAAAACCGTTCTTCCTGTTCGTGCCGACGCCGATTCCGCACGCGGAGCTCCAGGCGCCGGACGACGAGATTCTCGCGCAGTTCAAGGGCAAGTTTCCTGAAACCCCGTTCGCCGGCCGGAAGTTTCCCGAGTGGGGCGGCGAGGCCGATTACGGTCCCGACGCCGCGCCCGGCGGGTATGCTTCGCAGCCGATGCCGCGCTCAACGTTCGCGGCGATGGTCACGCGGCTCGACCGGCAGGTCGGTGAAATCCTGCGGCTGCTCGACGAACTCGGGATCGCGCAGGACACCCTCGTGCTGTTTACCAGCGACAACGGCCCGCACACCGAGGGCGGCCACGATCCGGAGTTCTTCGACAGCAACGGCCCGCTGCGCGGCGTGAAGCGTGATCTCTACGAAGGCGGCATCCGCGTGCCGCTGCTCGCGCGCTGGCCCGCGCGCATCGCCGCGGGCCGCGTCGTGGACGCGCCCTTTGCGGCGTGGGACATTCTGCCGACGCTCGCGGAGCTCGGCGGCGCGAAACTGCCCGCGGCGATCGATGGCCTGTCGCTGGTGCCGACCTTGCTGGGGCAGCCGGGGCAGAAGGAGCACGAGTATTTTTACTGGGAGTTTCGCGAGCGCGGGCCGACGCAGGCGGTGCGCGCCGACCAGTGGAAGGCGATTCACACGTTCGCCGCTGCCGGCCGGCCCGCGACGTTCGAGCTCTACGACCTGTCGGCTGATCTCGGTGAAACGCGCAACATCGCGGCGGCCCACCCGCAGGTCGTCGAGCGCCTGCGCCGCTACCTGAACGAAGCGCACCAGCCGAACCCGCGGTTTCCGCTCCCGTGCGACCCATGAGAATCGTCCCCCACGTCGGCCCGGCTCACCGAGATGACGCGGTGCGGAACGGGCACATCTCAGTTTCTTGCCGTCCGGCGAGAACGACGGAGCGGCGGTTTTCAACCGACGGGCTTGGGCGCTTGGAAAAGCGCCCCTCCGCGTGGCAGGAAAGTGAGATGCGCCGGTGCGAAACGGGCGGCAAAAATTGATGTTTACTTGGAGGCGCGGATTTCCCAATACCTCCCGTTCCTCACGGGCCGGTAGCTCAGTTGATAGAGCGCGTCGTTCGCAACGACGAGGTCAGGGGTTTGATCCCCCTCCGGTCCACCATTGCGGCGGCAAGGCCGCGTTGCGGAGCCGCAGGACGCCCCGCTGGGCGTTGGCAAGGGAGGGCGGCGTTTTCCGGCAGCGGTTGCGGCTCCCCCATTTGCACAGTCATGCTTCGCCGGGCGCGACGAAAGAGGGGCGTGCTCTGCATCGCCCGGAGAACGGAGCTGCGCGGGTCCGCGGGTGCAACTCAAACTGATGTCAGTCAACGAAGGGTTCGGTTGTAGCGGCGGTCTATGACCGCCGACGAAGCACATGCGACAGTTCGACGGCGGTCATAGACCGCCGCTACAGAGCGCCGACATCAGTTTGAGTTACACCCCGGGTCCGCCCGCGTTCGGCATTCTCCTTGCTTATTTGCGACTGACCAAGTGACTTTTTTGCCGCACCACAACCCGGGCCCGGCGTTTGCTGGCGACCGGAGTTAACTCTACCCACAACCTTATGAACGCACGCAACCCGTGGAAACGGGCGGTATTGTTTGCCTTGCTCGCACCCGCGAGCCTGCTGACCGAGGCGCTGGCCCAGCCGGCCGCGGCTCCGAAAGACGAGAAGAAGGACGAATCGGTGAAGCTCGACAAGTTCGTCGTCACCGGCTCGATGATCAAGCGCCTCGAAAGCGAGGGCGCGCTGCCGATCGTGACCATCACGCCGATCGAACTCGAGCAGCGCGGCGTCGTCAGCGCCGAGCAGATGCTGATGGAATTGAACATCAACGGCAACGCGCTCGACAACCTCGCGTCCAACGCCGACGTCGTGGCTGGCGCTCAGCGTGGCAACAACGGCGCGACCTCCGCCAACCTCCGCATGCAGGGCGCGGGCGCCACGCTCATCCTCCTCAACGGCCGGCGCGTCTCGTCGCACGGCCTCAACGGCGGCGTCGTCGATCTCAACCAGATTCCGTTCGCCGCCCTCGAACGCGTCGAAATTTTGAAAGACGGCGCATCCGCGATCTACGGCACCGACGCGGTCGGCGGCGTGATCAACTTCATCCTGAAGAACAACTATCAGGGCTCCGCCGCGAGTGCCGCGATGGACGCGACGGAGCAGGGTGGGGGCAACATTTTCCGCTACAACGCCGTCGCCGGTTTCGGCGACCTGAACCGCGACCGTTACAACCTCATGGTCTCGGTCTCCCGCGCTGACCACAAGGTGCTGCGCGGCGACCAGCGCGACTTCGTCAACACGTTCCAACCGGCGCGCGGTGTTTCGCCCGACACCCGTGGCACGCCGATCGCGACGCTGTTTGCGATTGGCTCGGCTGCCGTTCCGGTGCCCACGGTCCTTAGCGGCAGTGGTGCGGGCGCCACCACCAGTTCCGTCGGTCCGGTCGACCCGCAGAACGCCAGCCTCCGGGTGAACGGCGTCAATTACGTCGACCTGCCCGGCGGGCCCGGCTACGCGGGGCTCGATGGCATGGGACCCTATGACGAAGTGCTGTGGGCCTCGCCCGCTTCGAAATACGGTTCGGCTTGGGACACCGGCCGCGCCGCGGTCATCCAGCAACCGGTCAAGAACACCAACCTCGTCACGCGCGGCACGTTCAAGCTGACCGACCAGCACCGGTTGACCTTCGAAGGTGTCTTCGGCCGCTCCGTGTCGAACAAGAGCTTTTCGCCGAATCAGTGGACGAGTTCGGCCGCCGCCACCACCACGGCACTGGACGGCCGGACCACCGTGCCGAATCCGTTGTTCCGGATGCTCTATCCGAGCACCGGAGCGAGCTACAACAAGGTCTTCAATGTGCTCGCCGCCTACTTCCCCGAACTCGCGCCCAACCGCGGCCTGCCGATGGCCTTCCGCTGGCGGTCGCTGCCGCTCGGCAACCGCGCGTATACCACGACCACCGATACGTGGCGGGCGATGGTCGGCGCCGAAGGCCCGCTCGGGTTCCTCTCCCAGTGGGACTACCGGATCGGTGCCTCCCGCGCGCAGAGCCGCGGCCGGTCGGTGATCAACAATGGCTACGTTTTCACCGTGCCGTTTGTGAACCTGATCAACACCGGCGTCGTCGACCCGTTTTCCTACACCCAGACACCAGAGGCCATGGCCGCGATCGACAAGACGCGCGCCAACGGCGTGGCGATGTATGGCGGCACCTACCGCACCGACGAATACGATGCGGTCGCCTCCGGCTCCGTCATGAAACTGCCCGCCGGCATGTTGCAGGCGGCGGTCGGCGTCGACTGGCGGCAGGAGAGCTTCATTTTCACAGGCGACACGCGGCAGAACCTGAATTCGTCCGATGCGCTCATCTTCAACGCGCCGTTCGACAACAGCCTCGCAACCGCCGGCACGCTCAAGCGCACGATCAAGGCGGCGTTCGCCGAGCTGCAGATTCCGATCGTCAAGGGCCTCGATCTCAACGCTGCGGGCCGTCTCGACCAGTATTCGGGCTTCGGCACCGCGAAGAATCCGAAGTATACGCTGCGCTGGGCGCCGATGGACAAGTTCCTCGTGCGCTCCGCCTACAGCACGGGTTTCCGTGTGCCGACGTTCAAGCAGCAGTATGACCCGGTCACAGAGAGCCCGCTCGCCTCGACCGGTCTGATCGACCCCGGCACCGGCCAGCAGATCGCGCCCAACTCCGCGACCACGCTGTTCGGCGGCAAACCCGACCTGCAGCCCGAGAAAGCGAAGATGTATTCGGCCGGCGTCGTGCTCCAGCCGTTCAAGCACCTGAGCGCCAATGTCGATTGGTGGTCGGTCAACCGGCGCGGCACCATCCAAAGCTTCGGCACCACGCAACTCCTGCAAAACTACTCGCTTTTCCAGGACCGCTTCCAGCGCCGCGCCGATGGCACCATCCAGCGCATCGACACCCGCTGGGTGAACGCCGGCCAGACCAGCACCCGCGGCATCGATTTCGGCGTGAAGGGTGACATGGACGTCGGCGCCAAGGGCAAGCTCACCGCGAGCTTCGACATGTCCTACCTGCTCGAGAAGAAGTCCCGTCTGCTGCCGACCGCGCCGTGGAGCGCCAGCGAGATCGATGTCTTCACCCGCTCGAGCGACATCGGCCTGCATGCCAAGCATTCCGCAACCCTCGGCTACCGCCGGGGCAACTGGAGTTTCCTCGTGAACGAAATCTACCGCAACAGCTACCGCGACGCGGTGCTGCCAGGCGTCGGCACCGGCACGGGCCAGATCATTCCGGCCAGGTGGAATCCTATTGTGAAGCCCTACAACGTCTACGGTCTCAGCGCGACCTACCGCGGCTTCCGCAACACGACCATCATCGCCGGCGTGAAGAACCTCTTCAACACCGACCCGCCGTTCTCGGCCACCTACGACACCAACTCCGGTGCCGGCAGCAGTTGGGAGCCCCGGATCGCGGATCCGCGCGGACGCTCCTACACGCTCCGCGTGGACTACAAGTTCGACAAACTGCGCTTGTAGTCGTCGCACTTGCACCCATCTCGACGGCATCCGGCGTCAGCGCCGGATGCCGTTTTTTTTGCGTAGTCGGTTCTGCCGGGCTTCGGGTCATAACAATTACGAAGAACCTTTGGACTGTAGGGGGCCGGCCGTTGTGGCCCCACCGGCAAGCGGTGGCCCAGCAAAATCCAAACGCGTCTCGTAATCGGTATCATACCAACGTCACCTTGCTTTTTGACGGTAGGCCCGGCCGGTGGCCGGGCTGCCCGCCCACCGGGCGGGCCTGCAGTGGAAAGTCTGAAAGCTGTGTGACGCTGGTATAAGTTGCTTACTGGTTGTGGTTTCCCTGGCGTGAGGAATTTGCGGTCATGTCACAAACGGGGACTGGTGCTTTGGCCCCGCATTTGCTAAGTTCGTCTCCGATTCTGGGGTTCTCTAGCCTCATTCAACACCTATGACCGCAATGAAAAAGTCCGCTTCCAAGTCCACAAAGTCGCCCGCCCCAGCGACCAAACCCGTGCCTGCACCGGCTCCGAAAGCCGTGGCTGCACCGAAACCCGCTGCCGCGCCCAAGGCCGCCAAGGCTCCGGCCAAAAAGAAGGCTGCCTCGCTCCCGGCGGCGGCCAAGTCGCCTGCCGTCGCCCCGGTGGCGGCCCAGCCGCTCATGACGACGATCACCGCCCAGATCGACATCGGCTTCGGCAACGCGCTGCACATCCGCGGCGAGGGCCCCGGCCTCAGCTGGGACAAAGGTATGCTGATGAACTGTGTGACCGATGATCGCTGGCAGATCGAGCTGCCGGAGTCGTCGCGCCCGGTGGTGTTCAAATTTCTCGTCAACGACCTCACTTGGAATACCGGCGAAGACTACTCGGTCGCGTCCGGCAGCAACGTGACGCTCGTCCCCGCGTTCTGAGCCGTCGGTTGCGACGGGCTCAGTCCCGGTCCGGATTCAGCGCGAGCAATCTCGCCTGAATCCGCGCGGCCGCCGCATCGCGATCCGCGAGCTGGTCGTTGGTGACCAGCTCGCATCGCATCCGCACGCGGGAAAACGGCCGGGGAATGTAAAACCGGTCCCAACTGCGCAGCCGCCACGCCGAGGAAAACTCGCCGCCGATCAACAGCAGCGGCGCCCCGGTGCGCCGCGGCACGATGATCGCGCCCGGCTTCAGCTCGTAGCAGGGGCCGCGCGGTCCGTCGGGCGTGATGCCGATGTCGTTACCCGCGCGCAGCAGTTCCACGAGCTCCGTGGCCGCCTCGCGTCCGAAGCGGCTGCTCGAACCGCGCACGGTGCGCAGGCCGACCAGGGCGAAGAACGCCGTGAGCCACGCGCCGTCCTGGCTCGCGCTCACGAGCGCATACGGCACGCGTCCGGCCCGGTAGCGGCGCACGATTTCCGCGGCGAGAAACAGCCGGTTGTGCCACAGCACCATGACGACGGGTTCGTCGTTCTTCGTGTAGGCCGCGATGTCCTCCGGCGTTTCCTCGAAACGCAGCGACATGCCCCAGAGCTTCATCAGCATGGCTGCGGGCCAGACGAGCACGCTGCGCCACCCGGAAATCTCGTGGCCGCGCGCCGACGGCGCCGGTGCGGCGGGGGAGGGAGTTGGCGGAGCTTCGCTCAAGCCGCTCTTTGTCACGGAAACCCCGGCGCGCGCCAAGCGAAGAGTCGCAGCACTTGCACCCGCGGCCAACTCCCGGCTGGCTCGACGGCGTTCCCATGACGCCTCTCCCGCCGTGTCCGCACCTACCCGCCCCCCGTGACGGGCTCGACTGGCGGATGCTCCATGCCTTTCGCGAGACGGATCGGGGCGGCGCGTTCTATCTCGCGTGCCTCGAATACGGCCACGCGCTCTGGTCGCGCCGGCTCGCGGCCCGCGCCATCCTCTGCCTCGACCGCGCGATGGGCGCGGAGCTGGCGGGCACGGAGGCCGAGTTGCACGCGTGGCCGATGCCGTATGCGGCGATGGCGTGGTGCATCGCGCACACGCCGCCCGGCGTGTTTCTCGGCAATCCGCGCGTGCACTTTCAGCACTATGCGGATCGCATGAATGAGCCGCGCCGTGACCAGCGCCGGTGGCGCGCGTGGGCCTGCTGGGCGCTCACGCGCGCGGTGCGTCCCGAGTTCGCGGGCGATCCCCGCCACCGCGTGGTCGAGCCCGCGCTCGAAGAGATCGCCGCGGCGCTCGACCGGCACGGTTACGCCGGCGAGACACGGCTCTGGCGCGACGTGCTCGAAACAGCGGGCGCGGCGCGACCGGTTGCGGATTGCGCTTCGCCGCCGGCCTGTCTGGCTCGCGCTCCCGTTTCCCCATGAAAAACCTGCTCCGCCTCGCCCTTGTCGTCGCCGCGCTCTGCGGTGGACTGTTCCTCTCGCCGGCCCGCGCCCAGCTCGCTGCGAAGAAAGCGCTCACGCTCGAAGCCGCCAGGAAACTCGCCGCCGCCGCCGAAGCCGAGGCGGCCCGGAACAAATGGACCATGGCGATCGCGATCGTCGACGACGGCGGCAACCTCGTCTATTTTTCCAAAATGGACGGCACGCAGATCGGCAGCATCGATGTGGCGCTGGGCAAGGCCAAGACCTCGATCCGGTTCAAGCGGCCGACGAAGGCGTTCGAGGATGCGATCCTCAAAGACGGACGGTCGGTCATCATGACGCTCCCGGACGTCGTCACGGTGGAGGGCGGACTGCCGCTCGTGGTCGACGGCGTGCCCATCGGCGCGATCGGCATCAGCGGCGGCACGTCCGCGCAGGATGGCGTGGTGGCCAAGGTGGCCGCGGATCTGCTCGCGAAAATGTGAACCGGCGACCGCGGCGGTCGGGGCGCGTCACAGGAGCACCAGATCGTTGCGGTGGACGACTTCGAGGCGTTTGCGCGCCGGATGGAGGGCGGCGACCTCGTCGCCTTTTTTTCCGGCGAGCGGCGGAATCTCGTCGTGACCGAAGCCGGATTTGCCGCGGGCAAACACGGTGCCGTCCGGGCCGGCGATGTTCACGATGTCGCCGGCGGCGAACTCCCCGCGCGCATGCGTGACGCCCACGGCGAGCAGGCTCCGGCCCTGCTCGCGGAGCACGGGCACCGCACAGGCGTTGACGAAGATCGTGCCGGCGGGGCGCTGGAAATAGGCGAGCCAGCGTTTCTTCGCATCGAGCGGCAGACCGCTTGGCACGAAGAACGTGCCCGGGCCGCGTCCCCCGAGCAGCCGGGCGAGGATCTCCGGCTCCGCGCCGCTGGCGATGAACACCCCGCAGCCCGCGCGCGTCGCCACCCTGGCGGCGGAAATTTTCGACACCATGCCGCCCACGGCCGTCTCGCTCGAGGTGCCGCCGGCCATCGCTTCGATCTCGGGCGTGATGCGCTCGACGATCGGCACGATCAGTTTCGTGCCCTTCAGATCGATGAGGCCCGGCGCGGTGGAGAGGATGACGAGATAATCGGCCTCGACCAGCGAGGCGACCATCGCGGAGAGCGTGTCGTTGTCGCCGAACTTGATCTCCGCGGCGCTCACCGTGTCGTTTTCGTTGATCACCGGGACCGTGCCGTAGGCGATCAACTGGCGGAGCGTCTCCTTCACGCCAAGGTAACGAGAGCGCACGCGGAGATCGTCGTGCGTGAGCAGCACCTGCGCGACGGTGAGGCTGTGCGGTGCGAAACCCGCCTGCCACGTCTGCATGAGACGCGACTGCCCGATGGCGGCGCAGGCCTGTTTTTTCGAACGCTCCTTTGGCCGTTTCGCGAGCGCGAGCGCGCCCATGCCGAGTCCCACCGCGCCCGACGAGACGACGATCACCTCGGTGCCGCGCGCGTGCAGGGCGGCGATCCCGGCGCAGACCGCGGCGATGCGGACGGTGTCGAGTTGCCCGACGCCGCTGGTGAGCACGCCGGTGCCGAGTTTGACGACGACGCGCTTCGGCGTCTGGTCGGAAATACTTTTCGTCACAGCGGGCAGGGGGACAGGCGCCGGGCGCCAGGCACGGGGGGAACGCTCGGTGAACCCGCGTTTCCTCGCGACACCCGGTGCCCTGGCCACACTAGATCGTCAGCAACTCCTTCTCCTTGTGGGCGAGGTGGGAATTGATGTCGGCGATCGCCTTGTCGGTGGCGACTTGGAGTTCCTTTTCGAGTCGCTTGGATTCGTCCTGGGGCAGCTTGGCCTTCTTCATCGCGTCGAGAGCGCCGTGGCGGGCGTTGCGCACGCTCACGCGGCCATCTTCGGCGAGTTTGTGGGCGGTCTTCACAAACTGCTCGCGCCGCTCGCGGCTCATTTCGGGCAGGGGAATGCGCACGACCTTGCCGTCGGGGATGGGATTGAAACCAAGGTTGGCCACCTGGATCGCTTTGACGATGGCGGTGATGACCGAAGGATCCCACGGCTGGATCTGGATGAGGCGGGCGTCGGGGGTGCTGATGGCGGCGCAGCCCTTGAGCGGTTGCATCGAACCGTAGGCCTCGACCATCACACTCTCGACCATGGCCGGCGAAGCTTTGCCGGTGTGGATGGCGCTGAATTCGTGGAGCGTGTGATCCACGGCTTTTTTCATCTTGGCCTGGGTGTCGTTGAGAATCGGATGGCTCATGGAGGATCGAGGTTTTCGGGAGTTGCTACGCTTGGGGCGGCATCGCGCCGCAATCAGGGGGAAAGGGGTGGGGCGCTCAGTTTTTCACGAGCGTGCCGATCTTCTCGCCGACGATGGCCTTTTGAATGGCGTGCTCGTCGCCCAGATCGAACACCAGGATGGGCACGTTGTTGTCCATGCAGAGCGAGAAGGCCGTCGAGTCCATGACGTTGAGCCGCTGCTTGAGCGCCTCGATGAACGTGAGCTGGTCGTATCTGACCGCGTCGGGGTATTTTTTCGGATCCTTGTCGTAAACACCGTCGACCTTGGTCGCCTTGAGGATGATGTCCGCATGCATCTCGCTCGCGCGGAGGGCGGCGGTGGTGTCGGTGGAGAAATACGGGTTGCCCGTGCCGGCCACGAAAATCACGACGCGGCCCTTTTCGAGGTGCCGCATCGCGCGCCGCAGGATGAACGGCTCCGCGATCTGGTTCATGGGGATGGCGGACTGGACGCGCGTGTTGACGCCGAGTTTCTCGAGGCAGTCCATGAGCGCGAGGCCGTTGATGACGGTCGCGAGCATCCCCATGTAGTCGCCGGTCGTGCGATCGACGCCGCGCTTCTCGCCGGCGAGGCCGCGGAAGATATTGCCCCCGCCGATGACCACGCAGACCTCGACGCCCAGGTCGTGGATTTCCTTCACCTGCGTGCAGACCTTTTCGAGCGTCGCACCGTCGATGGGGTCGCCGGATTTGCCTCCGCGGAGCACCTCGCCTGAGAGTTTCAGGATGACGCGCTTGTATCTGACCCGAGTATCGGCCGGTTTGGGTTCACTCATAGCGCCAGCAAACGGATCGGAAAAAAATCCGTCAATGCCCGAGATGCACCGGCCCGGTTTCGCCCCATCCGGGTTCGCCGGTAGAGAATCAAGCGGCCGTGCGCCCGCCGCGCATGCGGCTCGGCGTTACCGCCCCGCAGATTTTGTGGAGAGGGCGTTATCCCAGTTCTCATGAACTTTTGGACCTTGGATTTTGCAGGCCCGCCCGGTCGGCGGGCGGCCCGGCCACCGGCCGGGCCGGCAATCCAAACGCTCCCGGAAATTGATCCTGTTCAGGGCCTCCTCAACTTTCGGCCTTCGGCGCGACGTCGATTTTGGGCGGGAGGAGCGAATACATCACCGGCGTGACGACGCGGGAGAGCAGGAGGGAGCTGATCAGGCCGCCGATGATGACGATGGCGAGCGGCGAGTAGAGGCCGCTGCCCTGCATGGCGAGCGGCAGGAGCGCGCCGAGGGCGGTGGCGGTGGTGAGCACGATCGGCAGGAAGCGGGTCTCGCCCGCCCGCTCGATGGCGTCGTGCAAGGGCACGCCCTGTTCGCGGAGCTGGTTGGTGAAATCGACGAGCAGGATGGAGTTTTTGATTTCCATGCCGATGAGCGCGATGAAGCCGATCGCACCGGTGAAAGACAGCGAGTAGCCGGTCAGCCAGAGGGCGCTGACGCCGCCGATGATGCCGAGCGGCACGACGGAGGCGACGATGAGCGTGCCGCGGAAACTGCCGAATTCGAGGACGAGAATCGCGAAGATGCCGAACGCGGCGATGAGAAGCACCTTGCCCATGCCGCCGAAGCTCTCCTCCTTGCTCTCGACTTCGCCGGCGAGCATCCAGCGGACGTCGGCGGGCCACTGGAGTTGGCCGAGTTCCTCGGCGACGGCCTCGGTGACTTTGCCGACGTTGTAGCCGGCGCGCACCTGGGACTTGATCAAACTGGAGCGCTCCCGGTTGAAGCGCTCGATGATCGGCGGGACCGACGAAAACTCGAGGTGGGCGATTTGTTCGATCGGGACGTAGGCGCCGGTGGCGGACGGCACGGCGATCTTCTGCCAGTTTTCCAGCGTGGCGCGTTCGCCGCGCGGGAGGGAGAGCTGGAGGTTGAATTCCTCGCCGTTGGTGTCGCGGAAGCGCGCGACGTTGAGGCCGGCGAAGGCGAGGCGCACGGTGCGGTCGATGTTGAGGCGGGTGACGCCGAGGAGGGCGGCGGCCTCCTCGTTGACGACGACCTTGAAGTCCATGCGGCGCGCCACGAGCGGATTGGCGATGCCCTCGGTGCCGGGGTGGCGCTTGAGGACTTCGGTGACCTGGGCGGCCATCGCGGTCATTTTTTCGATGTCCTCGCCGATGAGCCGGACGGCGACGGGGGCGTCGGTGCCGGGGCCGTTTTCGAACTCGACGACGTCGATGCGCGCGCCGCTGAGGCGGGTGAATTGCTGGCGCAGGTTGTCGATCACCCCGGGGCTCGTCTTCGGATCGAATTTCTTCAACGAGACGAGGACGGCGGCGACGTTGGATTTCTGGCGCTGGCCGGTCCAGTTGTAGTAAACCTGCGGATTGCCGCGGCCGATGTTGGCGGCGTAGTTGTCGATCTCGGGCGTGGTGGCGAGGATGGCCTCGACCTTGCGGGTGATCGCGTCGGTGGCGGTGAGGCTGGCGCCCTCCTCGGCCTCGATTTCGACGAGAAACTGGGGAATGCCGGCCTTGGGGAAGAGACTGAAGCCGATCTTTTTGACGATGAGCGGAGCGACGGCGGTGAGCGCGGCGGCGAGGAGCAGCGTGAGAATGCGGTGCCGCATGCAGAAATGCAGGAAGGGCCGGTAGGACACGTGGATGGCACGGTCGAGCGCGCGCAGGACGAAGTTGCCGTGCTCGGGCTCATCGGCGCGCAGGAGGCGGCTGGCGAGGAGCGGGATGATGGTGAGCGAGACAAACATCGAGGCGAGCACGGTGGCGACGACCGCGAGCGGCATCGGGAAGATGAACTGGCCGGGACCGCCGGGCAGCCGGAGCAGCGGGAAAAACGCGAAGAGCATCGCCGCGGTGGTGCCGACGACGGCGACGGCGATCTGGTTGGTGGCGGCGAGCGCGGCCTTGATGGGCTCGTAGCCCATGCGGCGGAAGCGGGCGATGTTTTCGACCACGACGATCGAGTCGTCGACGAGGAGGCCGAGGGCGATGACGAAGCCGACGATGGAGAGTTGGTTGAGGCTGTGCCCCATGAACTGGAGGGCGAACACGCCCATCGCCAGCGAGAGCGGAATCGACACCAGCACGAGCAGGGAGGCCCGGAAGCCGAGGGGGAACACCGTCACGAGCACGAGGGCGAAGGCGATGAGGAAGTCGCCTTCGAGCTGGGCGAGGCGGCTGCGGATGTTGTTGGTCTGGTCGAAGACGGACTCGATCTTCACGTCGGCGGGCAGCGTGGGGCGGATGCGCTCGAGTTCGGCGGCGATGCGCTGCCGCACGTCGAACAGGTTGACGTTGCCGGCGGCGGAGACGGAGACGAAGACGGCGCGCTGGCCGTTGAAGCGGGCGAAGTATTCGTTGCTTTCGTTTTCCCAGGAGACATCGGCGATGTCGCCAAGGCGCACGACGGCGGTGCCGGAACCGGCGATGGGCGTGCGGCGGATGTCGTCGAGGGAACGGTAGGCGCCGGAGGTCTCGATGTTGAAGCGGCGGTCGCCGATCTCGGCCGTGCCGCCGGGAATGGACGCGGAGCCGGCCTCGATCGCGCCGATGACCTGGAGGGGTGGCACGCGCAACGCGGAGCCGCGGTCGGCGTTGAGGGTGACGCGCACCTGGCGGCTGGGCAGGGCGTGGCGCTCGGTGGTGCGGACACCGCGCACGGACTCGAAGCGGCGGCGCATGTTCTCGGCGATGTCCTCGAGCCGGGCGTTGGACGCGTCGGGCGAGACGATGGCGAACTGCATCGTCGAGGTGTTGAGCGTGGTGAGGCGCCGCACCTCGATGCTGTGGATGCCGGGCGGGAGGGAGCCCTTGGTCTTGTTCACCTGCCGGAGGACGTCGTCGTAGACCTTGTCCGGCTGGACGGTCCAGTTGAAGTCGACGGTGAGGATGACGACGCCGTCCTTGACGATGGCGCGCATCTTGCGCACGTCGTCGAGTTCCTTGATGCTGTCCTCGATGGGGCGGACGACCAGGCGTTCGATCTCGGTGGCGCTGGCGCCCGGAAACACGACGACGACGACCGAACCGGGGAGGGTGAGGAGCGGGTCTTCGCGGCGGGGAATGTCGAGGAACGAACTGAGGCCGAGAGCGGCGATGCAGGCGAAGACGACAAACGTGAAGCGCGTGTTCTTGAGCGAGAAGGCAGTGAGATTCATCGGGCGGCGGGACGCGGGCGGCTCAGTTGGTCAGCTTCACGGGGGTGCCGTCGTTGAGATACTGGCCGCCGGAGATCACGACCTGCTGGGTGGCGGGCAGCGTGCTGCGGAGATAGGCGCGGTCGCCGTCCACCTGTTCGACTTCGACGGCCACGCGTTTGACCGTGGTGGCGTTGCCTTCGATCACGAAGACGAAGGCGCGTCCGCCCTGGCCGTCGCGGAGCGCGGCGAGCGGGACGGCGCTGCGGGCGCCGACGGGGGCCGGGGTGATCGTGAGGGAAACGATGACGCCGGAGCGAGCGCCCGCGGGCGGCGTGTCGAGCTGGAGGTCGACCGGGACGGTGCGGGTGAGCGCGTCGGTGGCGGCGGCGATGCGGATGACTTTGCCGCGCGCGCGGTTGCCGTTGCCGTCGTCGAGGTCGGCCGTCGCGCCGAGGGCGATACGGGCGGCATCGCGGCCGGCGAGGCTGGCCTTGGCGATCCAGCCGTCGCCCTCGCTGGCGAAGGAGACGATGGGGCGGCCGGCGGCGACGATCTCGTTGGGCTCGGCGGAGCGGCGGAGCACGAGGCCCCCGGCCGGGGCGGTGAGCACGGCGTGGTTGCGGGCAAACTCGGCCTGCGTGAGCGCGGCCTGGGCCTGGGTGAGCGCGGTGCGGGTGTCCTGGAGGTTTTCGAGCGTGGCGACGCGCTCGGCCTGGAGTTTCTCCACGCGGGCGAGGTCGCGCTGGAGTTTTTCGACGGCGGCGCGCGCCTGCGCGACCTGGGCCTCGATGGGATCGAGCTGGAGCCGTGCGAGTTCCTGACCGGCCTTCACGCGATCGCCGGGGCGCACGGTGACGCTGGCCAGCAGGCCGGCGAGGGGAAAGGAGAGATCGGCCTCGGTCTGGCGGGCGAGGATGCCGGGAGCGCGCACGACGGGTGAAGCGGTGGACTGCTCGATCGGAGCGACCCGGACATTGACGACGCGCGACGCGGCGGCGGCGGGCGCAGCCGCAGGGTCGGCACGCTTGCAGCCGGCGGCGAGGACAAGGCTGGCGAGGGCGGGCAGAAGGAACGGGGAGGAGCGCATGGAAATTATTCGAGTGGTGTGGCGGCGAGCGCGCGATCGACGCGGGCGGCGGCCGTCCAAAGGCGGAGGCGGGTCAGTTCGAGATTGAGCCGGGCCGAGGTGACGGTCTGGCGGGCATCGAGGAAGGCGAGCTGGTTGGCGAGGCCCTCGCGATCGCGGGCGGAGATGATCTCGAAGGCGCGGGTGGCGGCGGCCGTGCGGCGTTCGGCGGCGGGATAGGCGGCGCGGGCCGCGGCGAGTTCGCCGGTCGCGGCGCGGAGTTCGACGGCGAGCTGTTCGCGGACGGTTTCGAGGCGGAGATCGACTTTGCGGCGGAGCGAGCGGGCGGCGTCGATCTCGCTGGCGCGCAGACGGCCGTCCCAGAGGTTGAACTCACCGACGAGGGACGCCTGCGCGTAGTTGGCGCCGTGGCCGGTGCGGTAGGCGGAGCCTTGAATGCCGCCATCGGCGACGAAGGAGAGCGTGGGGCGGCGGCGGGCGCGGATGGCGGCCTCGGCCTCGGCCGCTTCGGAGGCGGCGGCGCGGAGGGCGGCGAGTTCTTCGCGTGATTCGGGCACCGGCGCCGCGCCCGGTTCGGCGGTGAGCAGCGCCGCGGTGATCGAGGCGAGCTCGGCGGCAGCGGGCGACTCGACCGCGGTGTCGAGCGGGCGGTGCAGCAGCGCGTTGAAGGCGGCGAGGGCGGTGAGACGATCGCGGACGGCTTCGGCGAGCTGTTGTTTCACGGCGAGATCGTCGGCCTCCGCGCGCAGCACGCGGTCCTCGGTGGTCTTGTCGACGGCGAAGAGGGCGCGCGCCGTGCGCAGGGCCTCGGCGGTGAGGTCGGTGGCCGAGGTGAGGATCTGCTCGGCGCTCTGGGTGCGGAGCACGGTGTAGTAAGCGGTGAGGACGCCGAGGCGGAGCTCGCGGCGGGCGGCGGCGTTCTGGGCGGTGGCGGACTCGACGCCGAAGCGGCGCGACGCGGCCCAGCGCGTGAGCTCGGCATTGAACACGGGGGCGGTGAGGCGGAGTTTGGTCTCCTGCTCGCGCTCGCGCAGCAGCGGGATGGAGAGGTTGTCGACGTGCGGGAAGCCAGCGGGCCGGCCGGCGGCGGCGAGCAGGGAGTTGAGCGTGGAGTAGGCCGGGTTGATCAGATCACCGGCGGGGACGTCGATGGTGCGGCCGCCGTCGGCGACCGAGTAGCGGGCGATGAAGTCGAGCTTGGGCTGGCGTGCGCCCTGGGTCGCGGAGAGGCGGGCCCGGGCGGTGCCGACGTCGAGCGCCTGCGCTTGCAGGGCCAGGTTGTCGGCGACGGCTTGTTTGACGTAGCGCTCGGCGGCGGCCGGCACCGGCCAGGCGGAGGCGGCCAGCACCGCGGAAGCGCAGACAAAGGGAAAGGCGGCGAGGAGCCGGAAAGCGCAGCGCATGAGAGTGGGGACGACGAGGGAGTGGGGCGGGCAATTGTTAAGTAGGGTCGCTCATTTATTGTCTACCAAGATTAATAGTGTTGAGCGGTTTTCCCGGAGTTAGCTTCCTCACGCGCGTGTCCACCCACCGATTCGAAGTCTTCCGTCATTTGTCCGATGAGGCCGCTGATCGCGTGATTGCGAGGCTGCCATCGCAGTCCTTCCAGGCCGGCGAAGTGTTGCTGCGGGAGAACCAGTCAAACGATCGCGTCTACCTGATCGAGAGCGGGGACCTGGACATCTGGAAGGGCGAGCCGAATTCGGCGAAGGGCGTGAAAATCATGACGCTGAAGGCGGGCAGCTGCTTCGGCGAGATGTCGGCGATCAACGGGGCGGCGACGACCGCCACCGTCGTGGCAGCGGCTCCGGCGGTGGTCCGGAGTCTGCGGCTGGACGAGTTGCCCGAGGGCGGACCGGAGCAGAAGCAGGTGACGCTGAACCTGGCGCGGATGCTGGTGGAGCGCCTGACGAGTGCCACGACCTCGATCAAGGCGAAGCACGAGGCGGAAATGGCCGCGCTGAAGGTGGTGGCCTCGGCCTCGTCGTTCCTGACCCGCATCCTGACGGCGTTGTCGTTCTACATGTTCGCGATGCCGCTGATCCTGTTCATCAAGCCGCTGCTGCCGTCGGATTCCCTCATCTCGTTTTTCTTCATCGTGGCCTTCCTCTGGGTGGTGCTGGATTTCATGAAGCAGACCCAGATTCCGCAGGAGCACTTCCACATGACGATGAAGGGGTGGCTGCGGCAGGTCCTGACCGGCGTGCTCTGGGCGCTGCCGTTCATGGTGGGATTCCTGGTGGTCAAGTTCTGGCTGGCGCACGCGCATCCGGAGACGATCAAGGTGTTCGAGCCGATGCGGGCGCTGGCTTCCCGCCCAAACCCGAATTATCTCCTGTGGACGGGGTTCGCGTTGACCTATGCCGGGCTGAGTTTCGCGCAGGAGTTCATCCGGTGTGCGGTGCAGGGCACGCTCGACATGATCGAGGTGAAACCGACGATCAAAACGCACTGGAAATCGATTTTGGTGTCGGACGTGGTCTTCGCGTCGATCCACATGCACTTGGGCAGCATGTTCGCGTTGCTCGCCTTCATCGCCGGCTTCGTCTTCGGCTTCATGTTCTGGCGGGCGAGGTCGTATCTGGCGGTCGCGACGGCGCACGCGCTGTTCGGCGTGTGGGCGATTTTTGTCATCGGCGTCCCGCGCTAGGAAGTGCTTTCAAACCTTGTGGGAGGGGCTTTATGCCCCGACGGGCTTCAGTGTGCGTCGGTCGTCGGGGCACAAAGCCCCTCCCACAATTATCGATCGCGCGATTTCATGAGTTTGAAAACCCGCGCTAAACCGAGCGGCGGAAGTCGCCGACCGGGATCAGCCTTGCGCCGCGGCGGGCGTCTCGGCCCGCCGAGGGTTGAGCGAACGTTCTGAACCGGGGGGCAGGGACGCCCGCCCTACATCGCGATTTCGGAAGTTCTGTTCAGGCGCGCGGGACGCTGGTCGGCCGGCAGGGCGGCGATGAAGCGGGCCTCCACGTCGGCGACATGCTGATCGAGTTTCTCCAGCGTCCAATCGGTGGTAGGAACGGGTGGGAGCACCTGCACGCGCACGTCGGCGGGAGTTGTGTAGGCGCGGCCGCGCGGCCAGCAGCGATGCGCACCGCTGACCACGACGGGGACGATGGGCAGGCGCGTGGCCAGCGCGACGTGGGCGAAGCCGCGCTTGAACGGCAGCAGCCGGCCGTCGCCGGAACGCGTGCCTTCGGGCCAGATCCACACCGAGGTGCCGAAGCGCTGCATCAGGTCGATCGTCTCGTGCAGGGCCGCGGCGGCGTCGCGTTTGCTGGCGCGGTTGATCAGGATGTTGCCGGAGAGGGCGTAGAGCTGGCCGAGGAACGGCACGAGGGCGGTCTCGCGCTTGGCGGTCGCGAGCGTGCCGGTGGGCGCGACCCAGATGCCGAAGTAGATGTCGAGGTAGGAGGTGTGGTTGGAGACGAAGATCGCGGGCTGATGCGCCGCGAGTTTCGCGCGCAGGCCGGGCGTGAGGGTGGTGCCCGACAGGAAAATCATCATGCGCCCCGTGCACTGGCCGTAGATATTCGAGGCGAGCACGCGGCGCCGGCGGCTGGGCCAGAGCACGAGGAAGACCGGAAAAAAGCAGGCGGAGATCGTGCCGAGATACAGCCAGCAGATCAGGAAGCGGAAGGGAATGATGAGCTTTTCAAGCGCGCGACGCATGAGAACCGGGGACCAACCGCGACGAAGCCGGTCCGGCGCGCGCTCGTCAAGCGGGCGCATGATCCGCCTGCGGCGGGGGGTGTGACTCAAACCGAGGTCAGCGATTTGTAGCGGCGGTCTATGACCGCCGAACGAATACCCTTCGCGCAACGACGGCGATCATAGACCGCCGCTACGGCTGAGGCCCTCGAAAATTGACCTCAGTTTGAGTTACACCCGGCGGCGGAGCCCCGGCGGGCGAGGCACGACGCTCGTGGAAACCGGGCGGGACGGGCGGGCCGCCGCGGCGCTCAGGTGCGGCCGACGCGATACAGCGGCAGCGGGCGGCGATACTCGCTGGTGACGACGATCTGCCAGAGCGCGCCTTCGGAATACACGGTGGCCGCGACGCAGCCGGCGAGATAGAGTTCCCACATGCGCTGAAAGCGCTCGTCGTAGCGCGTGCGGTCGAGCGTATGGCGGTTGGCGCGGTAGGCCTCGAGCCAGCGGCGCGTGGTGGGGTGGTAGTGCCGCGTCATGTTTTCGACGTCGAGCACGGCGAGGGATTCGCGTTCGAAACCGGCGACGATGGTGCTGAGCGGCGTCTGGCGGGAGCCGGGGAAAATGTATTTCTGGATGAAGGGATCGGAGCGGTTGGTCGCCGTCACGCAGCCGATGGCGTGGAAAAGTCCGAAGCCGCCCGGGCGCATCAGCCGCCGGTAGAGCGCGAAGAAATCCCGCCGCTCCGCCGGTGTGATGTGCTCGAACATCCCGATCGAGGCGATGCGGTCGTAGGTGCCGGCGATCTCGCGGAAATCGCCGCAGCGGATCGTGACGAGTTCCGCGACGCCGAGTTCGCGCGCGCGCCGTTCGGCGAAGGCGGCGTGATCCACGCTGTTGGTGATGCCGGTGCCGCGCGCGCCATAGTGGCGGGCGGCGTGCAGGAGAAATCCGCCGTAGCCGCAGCCGAGGTCGAGGAGGGTGTGGCCGCGCGCGAGGTGCAGTTTGCGGCAGATGCGCTCGTATTTGTTTTCCTGCAGGGTGCGGCCGTCATCCTCGGGCGCGAGTTGGTAGCCGCAGGTGTAGCCGCGCGTCTCGTCCAGGAAACAAGCGTAGAGGTCGTCGCCGATGTCGTAGTGCGAGCGGACGTTGGTGCGCGTGCCGAGCAGCGTGTGGCGGAGGCGCAGGAGCGCGAGCCGCAGGCCGACGGAAGGACGCGCATGGATCGCGTCACGGAAGCGGCAGACCAGCAGGGCCGAGAGAAAATCCTCGAGCGTGCCGCGCTCCAACGTCCAGCCGCCGTCCATGTAACTCTCGGCGAAACCGAGCGAACCGGAGGCCGCGATGCGTCCGAAGAAATAGTGGTCGGTGACGCGGATGATGAAGTCTGGTTCGGCGTTGGCCGGGGCGTCGGCGCGGCGCCCGACGTCGCGAGTGCCGTCGGGCAGGGCGAACCGCACGCGGGCGGTGGTGAGCGAGTGGTCGAGCAGGTCGAGGAGCGCGGCAGACATCGGGGGAGACTCAGGCCGGGGGCCGGCGGTTCACCAACGCCGGCGGCCAGTAGTCCGCCAGCGCAGGGGTGTCGCCGGGGATGAGTTTGCCGGGATTGCAGAGATTGAGCGGATCGACGGCGTGCTTCGCACCGCGCAGGAGTTCGACGCCGGTCGCGCCGAGGTGGCGCGGCATCCACGGGAGCAGTTCGTAGCCGACGGCGTGGTGATGGGAGAGCGTCGCGCCGTGGCGGAGCAGGATTTCGAAGATGAGCTGTTTCGTCTCCAGATATTGCGCGAGCTCGCGGCCGCGTTCGCGCGCAGCGGCGAACGTGAAATACAAGCACGCGCCGTCGGGATAACTGTGCGAGAGATGGCAGCCCACGTAGCCGGGAAACTCGCCGCGGCGCAGGTGGGCATGCACGCGCTCCTTCACGTCGCGATAGAGGCCGGGCAGCACGTCCCAGGTCGCGGACGTCTCGGTCACATCGGCCATGCCGCCGCGATCCATCACGGTGTCGCGCAGGTAGGGATAATCGTAGCGGCCCGCGAACCACTTCGCGCCGACGCCGGTGCCGAGATCGACGGCGCCGAATTCGCGGCACACGCGCAGCGTGGCGCGCCGCTGCGCCGCGAGTTCGCCGGCGGACGCCGCCTCGAACCCGACGATCATCAGGCAGGCGTCGTCGAGCGGGAATTTTTTCACGTGGCGCAGGTAGCTCTTGAACACCTTGGCGGTGGTGGCGGCGAGGCCCTGCGCGGGCGATTTCGTGGCGAAGCTGAGCGCGGTTTCCTGCGGATTGGAGATGCGGGTCGTCGTCGGGAGCGCGCCGCCCTGCACGAGGGCGCGGGCGAGTGCGATGCCGCGCTCGAAGCCGGGCACGAGCAGTCCGCGATGCTCGCGCATGCCGACAGGGTGAATGCGCATCTCGGCCTCGGCGATGATCCCGAGCGTGCCTTCGGAGCCGACCGCGAGCTGCGCGAGGTCGGGGCCGGTGGACGAGCGCGGGACGCGCGCCGTCACGAGCGTGCCGCGCGGCGTGCACAGGGTGAGCGACACGACCATGTTCTCGATCTTGCCGTAGGCGTCGGACTGCATGCCGGCGGAGCGCGTCGCGAGCCAGCCGCCGAGCGTGGAGAACTCGAACGAGTCGGGAAAATGGCCGAGCGAAAAACCCTGGGCGTTGAGCGCGGCCTCGAGCTCCGGCCCGAGCGCACCGGCCTCGATGCGTGCGGTGCGCGCCACCGGGTCGAGCGCGAGCAGGCGGTTCATGCGGCGCAGGCTCACGGTGAGGGCGACACCCGGCCGGGAGGGGTCGGGCTCGACGCCGCCGCAGATGTTGGTGCCGCCGCCGAAGGGCACGACCTGCGCGCGATGCTCGACGGCGGCCGCGAGAATGGCCTCGAGGTCGGCGCGGCTGGTGGGAAACAGCACGAGGTCGGGTGGGCGCGGCACGTGGCCGGCGCGGGCGCGCAGGAGGTCGCGGTAGCTCTTGCCGTAGGCGTGGAGAAGCCGCGTCGGGGCGTCGGTGCAGATTTTCTCGGCGCCGAGCGCGTGGGTGAGTTGCGCGAGGAGTGCGTCGTCGCGGCGCGGCTCCGGCACGGCGATGTCCTCGGGGCGCGGTCCCGGTGGATCGAGTTTGTTTTCGAGCCCGATCTGCGAGCGGACGAAATCCCAGAGGTAGGGGCGCGTGGAAAGATCGTAGGCCTTCGCGGGATCGCCCCAGCCGGAAAATTTCATCATGGCGAAAGCGGGTTGGCGACGAGCCGGGCGGCGTCCGCCGCGGGCGGCGTGCTGGCGAGCGCGGTCACGCGGGACTGGAGCTCGGCCGCATAGGCGGCGTAGCGGGCGGCGCGGGCCGGGCCGGTTTCGTGGCTGGGCGCGAGCGGCACGGCGAGCGGCGGACCGAACGTCGCCCGCAGCCGGCGCGCCCGCGGAAAATTGCGGCCCTTCGGCAGCATCGCGTGCGTGCCGGCGAGGTGGCAGGGCACGACGCGCAGTTGGAGTTTCTCGGCGAACATCCCGACGCCGGGCTTGAAGTCACGCATGAGGCCGTCGGTCGAGCGCGTCCCCTCGGGATAAAGCACGATGATGCGGCCCGCGTCGCGGCAGGCCGCGAGCAGGCTGAGGTTGTGTTTCGCGGCCGCCAGGCCGAAGCCGCGCTCAAATGGCACGAGGTTGATCAGGCGCCCGATGAACCAGGTGCGGAGGGCAAAGCGGGAAAAATAATCGCGTGCCCCGAGGAAAATCAGGCGGCGGCCGTGCGCGCCGGTGGCCGCGGCGAGCGCGAACGTGTCCGCGTGGCTGGAGTGGTTGGCGCAGAGCAGGAACGGCTCGCCGGCCGGCAGGTGTTCGAGCCCGCGCACCTCGAGTCCGCACACCGTGCGCGCGAGCGCGCGGGCGAGCGCCGCGGCGAGGCGCTGCGTCCAGCCCGAGGCGGGCACGGCGTGGGCGGAAGCGGGATCGCTCATGGGGGCGTGGCGACGGGGGCGGGCGGGATGAGGCCGGCGCGGGCCAGCGCGCCGAGGTAGGTGGCCCACAATGCGCCGTCGAGGGCGGGCGTGTCGAGTCCGAGCGCAGCGAGCCGCTGCTGCGTGACGGTATTGTCGAGGCGCGCGTGGGCCGATTGGAGAAAAATCTCCGGCACGGTGGCGCGATCGGGCCCGGCGGGTTCGAGAAACAGCGCGAGGAACGGCGCGAGCGGGTGGGGCGTGCCGCGCAGCGGCGGCAGGCGCGTCAGCCAGTCGGCGTAGGGCACGCGTTGCACCGGGTAGCCGTGGGCAGCCAGCCAGTCGGCAAGCGCGGACCAGGGAACGACGTTGCGCGCGGCCAGATGGTGGCGCTGCACCCCCGGCTGCGCCGGTGCGTTGATGAGGCGCGTGATCGCGCGGGCGACGTAGTCGACGGGCACGAGATCCATGGACGCGGCGAGTTCGGGCATCGCGCCGAGGGCGATGACACCGCGCACAAGGCGGCAGATGAAATCGTCGGCGTTCCACGCGCCGGTGTCGGTGGCGCCGGTGATGAACGGCGCGCGATGGATCGTGACGGGCAGGCCGCGGGCGGCGGCCGCGGCGACGAGTTGCTCGGCCACCCACTTGGTCTGGCTGTAGCCGAGGGCGTGGCCCTCGCAGTGCCCGGCCGCATCGGTCTCCGGCAGGGCTTTTCCACGATAGGCGCGGGAGTAGAACACGCCGGAGGTGGAAACGTAGTGCACGTGTTTCGGCGCGCCGAGCGTGGCGAGCCGGAGGACTTCGCGCGTGCCGTGGACGTTGGTCGCTTCGAGCGTGGCGTAAGGGTAGATGAAGTTGAGCCACGCGCCGTTGTGAAGGATCGCGTCGATCTGCGCGGCGAGGGCGGTGAATTCCTTCTCGCCGAGGCCGAGCCGCGGCTGGGCGAGATCGCCGCAGACCGGGATGATGCGATCGGCGGGCAACTCGGCGGGGAGTCCGTAGGCACGCAGGTTTTCCGCGATGCGCTGCCGGGCTTCGCTGGCGTCGCGCGCTCGCACCAGACAGTGCAGCGTCGCTTGCGTCGTGGTGAGCAGTTCGTGCAGCAGGAACGCTCCCAAAAATCCGGTCGCGCCCGTGATCAACACCGCGCGCGGCGCTCCGCGGCTCGCGATCGCGCTGCGGGGACGCACCTCGTCCGGCAATACCGCGGCGGCGCGCAGCACTGCGTCGGTGGCGAGCGTCGTGGTTTCGCCCGTTGTCGCGTCGGCCAGTTGCAACGCGGCGAGGATCGCGTGCGCGAGTTTTTCGACGGTGTGGCCGGGCAGGTCGGCCAGCGGCAGCTCGGCGGTGAATTCGCTCGCGATCCAGGTCTTGAGTTCGACGGCGGCGAGAGAATCGAGGCCGAACGAAATGAGGGTGCGATCCGTGGGCAGGGCTTCCCCGGCGGCGAGACCGAGCTCGGTGGCGAGGCGCCGGGAGAGGATTTGCATCACCCGCGCGACGCGTGCCGTCGGGCTGAGCTCGACGAGTTCGCTGCGTGCAGTCTGCCGCGTCGAGCTGCGGTCACCCGGGGCGGCGAGCGCGCGCAACAGCGGGGGCGGCGTGCTGAAATTCGCGAGCAGGGTCCGGGGCTCGAGGAGCGCGGCCGCGAGCTGCGGCTCGGTCCGGCGGAGCAGCGCATCGAGGGCCGCGAGACCGGCGGCCGGCTCAAACGCCGTCAGGCCGAGCGCGGCGAGCCGGGTGCGTTCGCGCTCGCCGAGGCGGGCGGCCATGCCGCCGCCGGCCCAGGGGCCCCAGTTGATGCTCAGCGCGGGGAGGCCGAGCCGCTGGCGGTGGTGCGCGAGCGCGTCGAGCGCGGCGTTCGCCGCGGCGTAGCTCGATTGCCCGGTCGAGCCGAGCACGGCGGCGAGCGACGAGAACAGCACAAAGAAATCCACCGGCTGCGTGCGCGTCGCCTCGTGCAGCTGCCACGCGGCCGCGGCCTTGGGCGCGAACACCGCGGCCAGCCGCGCCGGCGTCTGGCGCGGGATCAGATCGTCGTCGAGCGCACCGGCGCAATGGAACACGCCGCGCAGCGGGCCGAACTCGCGGACCACGTCCGCGACGAGCGCGGCGGCGGTGCCGGGTTGCGCGAAGTCAGCGGCGCGCCAGGCGACGCGCGTGCCGCCGGCGCGAAGCTCCGCGAGGGTGGCGGCGTGTCCCGGCTGCGGCGCACCGCGGGCCGCGAGCACGATGGTGCCGGCGCCACCGCGGGCGAGCCACGCGGCGACCTGCAGGCCCAGCGCGCCGAGTCCGCCGGTCACGAGATACACGCCGTCGCGGCGCGGCTTGGACGGGGCGGCCGGCGGTCGCACCAGGACGAGTTTGCCCGTATGGCGCGCCTGGGCCATGGTGCGAAACGCGGCGGCTGCGTCCGCCAGCGCGAAGTTGCGCGAAGGCAGGGCGGGCAGCCGCGCCGCCGACCAGTCGAGCGCGAGCGTGCGCAAGTGGCGCTCCAGCGTCTCCGGCTCAGCGCGCGAGAGCGTCACGAGATCGAAGGCGTGGTAGGTGACGTCGGGGCGCTTGGCGGCGACCTGCTCGGACGACCAGATACCCAGTTTGCCGATCTCGATGAAGCGACCGCTCGGGGCGAGCAGTTCGAGGCTGCGCGGAATGTGATCGCCGGTGAGGCTGTTGAGCACGACGTCGACCGGCGCGAATTCCTGCGCGTAATCCGTCGTGCGCGAATGCCCGAGGATCGTGACGCCGAGCTGGCGCAGCAGCGGCCATTTCGCCGGGCTCGCCGTGGCGCACACCTCGGCGCCGAGCAGGCGGGCGACGAACACCGCCGCGAGGCCCACGCCGCCGGCGGCCGCGTGGATGAGCACGCGCTCGCCCGCGCGCAGGGCGGCGACTTCGCGCAGCGCGTGGTGCGCGGTCAGGTAGGCGACGGGCAGCGTGGCCGCCTCGGCAAACGTGAGCGCGTCCGGCTTGGCCGTCACGAAACGCGCATCGGCGATGACGTGGGTCGCGAGACTGCCGGGCGCAAACGCCGCGAGCGCCGCGTCGCCCACGCGCCAGTGCGAGACGCCCGCGCCGACAGCGGTGACGAGCCCCGCGCATTCCCCGCCGAGCGGCAACTCCGCCGCGCTCGCGATCCCGAGCGACTCCAGATGCGGGCGCAGCACGCCCAGCGCGCCGAGCACGTCGCGGAAATTCAGGCCGGCGGCGCGCACCTCGAGCTCGAGCTCGCCGGGACCCGGGGTGCGGCGGGCCACGGGCGCGAGCGCGAGCGAATCGAGATCGCCATAAGCGCCGAGGGCGAGCCGCGCGGCGGCCGGGCCGGCTGCCGGCGGCGGCGCCGGGACGAAGCGCGCGGCGAGCCGGCGGGGGCCGCGCAACGCGATCTGGTTTTCATCGCCGGTCGCGAGCAGCTCCGCTTCCAGCGCGGCGTCTTCGCCGGCGGGGGCTGCGGGATCGAGGTCGACGAGGACGGCACGCAGTTCGGGATGCTCGACGGCGACGATGCGCCCGAGACCGATCGCCGCCGCGGCGCCGCCCGAGATCGGATCATGATCGCCCGGGACGGCCTGGGCGCCGCGAGTGACGACCCACAAGCGCGGACGGCGCGAAAGCGCCGCGAGAGTTTGCACGAGGGTGAGCAGCCGCACGGCATCGGCCGGCGTCGGCCCGGTGTCGTGATCGAAAAACAGCACGACGCCGGTGGCGTCGGCTTCGGGCTCGTTGGCGTGGTCGACGGCGTGGCCGCGGGTGCGCAGGCGTTCGCCGAGGGCGAGCGCCTGCGGCGAGTGGCCGAGCAGACTCCAGCGGAACGAGGCGGTCGAAGGCGTGGCCGCGGGCAGCTCGGGCCAGGCGAGGTGGAAGGTGGCCGCGGTCGTCGCGTCGCCGGTGAGCAGCGCCCGCGGCGCACGGCGGGCTTCGAAGCCGCGCACCTCGAGGCAGAGCGCCCCGGTGTCGTCGCACAGGAAAAGATCGCCGCGCAGCCGGTGCGTGCGCGCGGGATCGCCGGGCGCGAGTTGCGCGACGCAGCGCAGCGTGCGCGTGGCGGGCACGCGGTAATAGCGCACCGCGTCGATGCCGGCGGGGATGTAGATCGCGTTGCCCTCGGCGAGCTCGGCGGACTGCACGCCCGCGGCCCAGCCGAGCAGTTGAAAACACGAATCGATCAGGCCGGGGTGCAGCGGACAGGCGTCGGGCTCCAGCGTGCCTGCCGGCGCGGCCAGGGTCGCGAGCGCGCCGCCGGCGGCGAGTTGCGCCGTGGCGATCCAGCGGAACGAGGCGCCGAGCGTGTAGCCGGCGGTGGCCAGCACGCGGTAGAAATCGTCGCCGGACACCGGCGCAGCCGCGGTCTCGAGTTGGGGCATCGCCGGCTCAGCGCGGGCCGGCTCGGCGGCGATCGTTGCGGCGAGGTGTTGGGTCCATTCCGTTTCGCCGGCGGCGGGCTCGCTGAGCAGGCGCACGGCAAACGCGTCGGCGCCGGCGGGCGCGAGCACGAGTTGCACGGCGCGTCGTTCGTCGTCCGCCAGCGCCAGTGCGCGGGGAAAGGTGAGCGCGCTGAGGAGCGCCGGGGCGTGGCGGACCGCCTTGGGCGCGGCGGCGAAGAGCAGCGCGAGGTGCTGCGCCGCGGGCACGATCACGCGGCCGAAGAGCCGATGGTGCTCCAACCACGCGGGAGTGGCGGCGGCGTAGTCGGCCGCGAAGCGCACTTCCGTGGAGCCGGGCAACGCCAGTCGCTCGCCGAGCAGCGCGGCGAGGCCGTTGCGGGGAGCGACCGAGCGCGCGGCCGGGGCGACCGGCTCGAGCCAGTGGCGTTGGTGTTGGAACGGATAGGTCGGCGCCGTGGCCGCGTGGCGTCCTTGTTCGGCGAACGCGCGCCAGTCGAGCGCGTAGCCGGCGACATAGAGGTCCGCGGCCGTCTGGAGTTGTTCGAGGTCGCCGGACGGAGCGAGCACGAGTTCGCGCATCGCGGGCGGCGTCCGCGGCCCGGCGACGAGTTGCCCTGCCAACGCCGTGCGCCACCAGTCGGGCGAGGCGGCGTCGGTGTCGTCGATGCGTCCGAGCAGGCAATGGCCGAAGCCGAGCCGCGGGGCGCGCGGTGTCGCCGTGGCGAGTTCCCGCGGATCGTGGGCGAGGCGCCTGGCTTCGTCGGCCGTGAAAATGCCCGCGAGCACGGCGGCGGCGAGCAGTCCGCCGGGCGTTTCGCCGAGCACGAGGGCAGGGGTGAGTCCGCGGCGCAACCAGGACTCGCCTGCCGCCAGCGCGCTGAAATCGGGACAGATCCACCGGAGCGGGGAAACGGGCGGCGGGGCGACGGGAGCCGGTGCGGACAAACGCGCTTTGAGTTGCGCCTTCAGCTCGGCGACGGAGCGGGCGACGCAGGCTTCGCGCAGCGCGTGATGGAGGCGGCCGGCGCCGAACGTGCGCGCGATGTCGGCGAGGGCGACGTCGGTGTTTTGCTCGAGCCATGCGAGCAGGCGGGTGCGTTGCGCGCGGAGCGCCTCCGGCGTGCGCGCAGACAGCGGGATGAGCTGGGGCCCGGCGTCGACCGGGGCCGGGGTGGCGGAGTCGGGTGCGGCTTCGAGCACGACGTGGGCGTTGGTGCCGCTGAAACCAAACGCGCTCACTCCGGCGAGCCGCGGGCGCGGCGACGCCGGTTCCGGCCACGCCGTGAGCTGCGTGGGCACGCGCAGCGGCAGCTCGGTCCAGGCGACGTGCGGGTTGGGCTGCGCGAAATGCAGGTGCGCGGGGATGGCGCGGTGGTGGAGCGCGAGCGTGGTCTTGATGAGACCGGCGATGCCGGCGGCGGCTTCGAGGTGGCCGAGGTTGGTCTTGACCGAGCCGACGAGCAACGGGCGTGCGCGTTCGCGGCCGGCCACGGCGGCGAGTGCGTTGAGTTCGATCGGATCGCCGAGGGGCGTGCCGGTGCCGTGGGCCTCGACGTAGTCGAGTTCGTCGGGCGTGCGGCCGGCGCGCGCGAGCGCGGTCGCGATCAGCTGGCGCTGCGCGTCGCCGCTCGGGACGGTGAAGCCGCTCGTGGCGCCGTCCTGGTTGACCGCCGATCCGGCGATGATCGCGAGGATGGGTTCGCCCGCGGCGCGCGCGTCGCGGAGGCGCCGCAGCACGACCACGCCGCAACCTTCGCCGCGGCCGTAGCCGTCGGCGGAGGCGGCGAAGGTCTTGCACCGGCCGTCGGGCGCGAGCATCCGGGCGCGGGAGAGCGCGATGGTCGGCTCGGGGGCGAGGAGGAGATTCACGCCCGCGGCGATCGCGGCGGAACACTCGCCCGCGCGCAGGCTCGCGCACGCCTGGTGCAGCGCGACGAGCGAGGACGAGCACGCGGTGTCGGTGACGAGCGCGGGGCCGCGCAGGCCGAGGGTGTAGGCGAGGCGGCCGGCGATGGCGTTGAGCGCGTTGCCCGTGCCGAAGTAGGCATCGATGCGCGTCGGATCGCCGGCGCGCAGGAGCAGTTGCGCGTAGTCGTTGGTCGAGACACCGACGAACACACCGGTGGCGCTGCCGCGGAGACGCTCGTTGGCGAGGCCCGCGGACTCCAGTGCCTCCCAGGCGCTTTCCAACAGGAGCCGCTGCTGCGGATCGGTGGCGGCGGCTTCGCGCGCGCGGAGATTGAAAAACGCAGCGTCAAACTGATCCACGCCGTCGATGAAGCCGAACTCACGCACATACATCGTGCCCGCGTGCGCCGGATCGGGATGATAGTGCGCCGCGACGTCCCACCGTCCGGCCGGCACGGGCCGCACGCCATCGCGACCCTCGCGCAGCAGCGCCCAAAATTCCGCCGGCGTCGACACGCCGCCGGGAAACCGGCACGCGAGCCCCGTGATCGCGATCGGTTCGTCGCTGGCGGTGCGCGGGGCGGGGGCGCTGACGATCGGCGCGGTGGCGGAGGCGTCGGCCGGGAATACGAGCGCCAGCAATTCTTCCTCGATCGCCGCGAGGCTCGCGCGGTCAAACGCGATCGTGCCGGGCAGCTCCAGGGCCAGATCGGTTTCGAGGAGGGCGCGCAGTTCGACGGCCATCAGCGAATCCATGCCGAGCGCGAAGAAGCCCTGCGTGCGCTCGATCGGCTCGGCCGGATCGCGGCCGAGGACGCGGGCGAGCGTGGCGTGCAAGTAAGGCGCGAGCGTGGCCGCGCGCTGCGTGCGATCGGCGGCGCGCAGGCGCGTGAGAATGGCGGACGTGGGCGGCGGGGGCGGCGCGTTTTTTTCGGCGAACGCCTCCAGCAGCGGCTGGGCGTGGCGCAGCGCGAGCACCGGGCGCAGCAACGTCCACTCGACGCGCGCGGCGACGACTTGGGGCGGCGCGTCGCGCAACAGGCGGCCGAGCAGCGCGAGCGCGTCGGCCGGCGCGATGGCGGTCAGGCCGATGCGGCGGAGTTGTTCGCGCGCGGCGACCGCCATCCCGGTGTCGTCCCACGGACCCCAGTTCACGCTGAGCGCGGGCAGGCCGAGGCGCCGGCGCTCGTGGGCGAGGGCGTCGAGGGCGGCGTTGGCCGCGGCGTAGTGCGTCTGGCCGGTCGAGCCCCAGACCGACGCGATCGACGAGAACAGGACAAAATGATCGAGCGCCATCCCACGCGTGCGCTCGTCGAGCAGGCGGGCGCCGACGATCTTCGGGGCGAGGACGCGCGCCATCTCGTCCGGCTGGAGCGCGGCGAGCGGCGTGAATCCGGCGACTCCGGCTGCATGAAACACGCCCGCCAGTGGCGGCTGATGAGCGGCGAGTTCGGCGAATCCACGCTCGACGTCGCGGGGCGACGCGAGGTCGGCGGCGATGAAGCGGACCTCGGCGCCGGCGGCGCGCAGTTCCGTGAGCAAAGCCTCGGCGGGCGCGCGGCGGGCCAGCAGTGCGAGATGACGCACGCCGTGCGCCACGAGCCACCGGGACAGGGCGAGTCCGAGACCGCCGGTGCCGCCCGTGATGAGGTAAGTGCGATCACTGCGGAAGGCCGGCGTCGCGCCGGGCGGGCGGGCGTGAGGCACGAGGCGCGGCACAAGCCGCTGGTGCTCGCGCCAGGCGACAAAGTCATCAGCGCCGGACGTGAGCAGCTCAGCAACGAAGGCGTCGTTGCTTTCCGCCGACCCGTCGCCGTCGAAAAGTCCGCCCCAGTGGCCCGGATGTTCCAGCGCGAACGCGCGGGCGAATCCGGCGAGCGGCGCGGCGCCGAGATCGAGCGCGCTGGTTTCCGGCCCCGTGCCGATGGCGCGCTCGGTGACGATCCACAGACGCGCCGCCGGCTGAGTGCGCTCGACGATCTGTCGCGCGATCGCGAAGACCTGATCGAGGGTGGGCCGCACGAGGATGACGTGACCGTCGTGCGCGGGAAATCTCTTGGCGAAGTCGTCCGCGCCGACCGTGGTCACGCGGTGGTGGCGAGCACTCAGGGCGGAGCCGACCTCGGCCGATTCTCCGACGATGAGCCACGACGCCGGCGGCGGCGACGTGGTCGTGTCGCGAGGCAGCGCGCGCCACTCGACGACAAACGTCGGCACATCGGCGCGCGCGGTTTCCGGGCGCGCGGCCTCGAGCCAGAAACGGCGGCGCTGGAAGCGGTAGGTGGGCAGTCCACCGAGTCGGCGGCCACTTCCGGCGAGCCAATTGCGCCAGTCGAGCGTGCAGCCGTTCCGATAATCGGCGGCGAGTTGCTCCGCGGTGGTCGCGGTCGAGACGCGTGGGGCGGCGGCGGAGGAAACCCGGGTGACGTCGCCCTCGCCGAGCGCGAGCAGCGAAGCACGGAGGCGATCGACGGAATCCGTCACGAGCGCGACGCGGCACGCGAAGTGACTGCGTCCGACCGCGGCGGTGTGACAGACGTCGCGCAAGGCGAGGTGCGGATGGGCGCCGAGATGATCGGCCCACGCGCGCGCGAGCGCCACGACGGCGGCGGGCGTGTGCGCCGACAGCGGAAAAACGTCAGCGACGGGCGGCGTGGCCGATGGCGCAGGAGAAATCGCGGCGGGTGGCGGAGCGAGCAGGACGTGGACGTTGGTGCCGCCCATGCCGAAGGAACTCACGCCGAGCAGCGGGGCGTTGGCCGGCAGCGCCAACGAGGTGCTGGCGACGTGCACGGGCAACTGGCTCCACGGGATGTGCGGATTGAGCGTGTGAAAATGCAGGTTGGCCGGCAGCTCGCGTCGTTCGAGCGCGAGCACGGCTTTGATGAGGCCGGCGATGCCCGCGGCGGATTCGAGGTGGCCGACGTTGGTTTTCACCGCACCGAGCAGGATCGCATTTTCCTTTTCGCGGCCGTCGCCGTAAACGTGTGCGAGCGCCCCGACCTCGATGGGATCGCCGAGCACCGTGCCGGTGCCGTGGGTCTCGACGGCGCCGACTTCCGCGGGCGTGGCGCGCGCATCGGCGAGCGCCGCGCGCAGGAGCGCCTCCTGGGCGGGACCGTTGGGCGCGGTCAGGCCGTTGCTCTTGCCATCGTGATTCGTCGCGCTGCCGCGCAACACCGCGAGGATCGGATCGCCGTCGGCCTGCGCGTCGGCGAGGCGCTTGAGCACGACGAGACCGGCACCCTCGCCGCGCGCGTAGCCATCGGCGGAGGCGTCGAAGGTCTTGCACCGGCCGTCCGGCGCGAGTGCGCGGAGCTGGCACGAGGCGATGGTGGTGTCGGGCGCGAGGATGAGATTGGCGCCGCCGGCGAGCGCGACGCGGCACTCGCCGCGGCGCAGGCTTTGCACGGCGAGGTGCACGGCGAGCAGCGAGGACGAGCACAGCGTGTCGACGAGCAGCGAAGGGCCGCGCAGACCGAGATGATACGACAGACGGGCGGCGGCGAGCGAGCGCGCCGAGCCGAGCGCCGCGTAGGCGTCGAACTCCGCCGCGGCGCCGGTGTGCGCAGCCAGCCGCGCGTAATCGTCGAAGCTCACGCCGACAAACACGCCCGTCGCCGTGCCCGCGAGCTCGGCGGGGCTGATCGCGGCGTGTTCGAGCGCCTCCCAGGCGACTTCAAGCAGCAGGCGATGCTGCGGATCGATCGCCGTAGCCTCGCGCGGGGCGATGCCGAAAAATTCCGGATCGAAGCCGGCGACATCGTCGAGGAAGGCGCCGCGCCGCACATACATTTTGCCGGGCCGGGCCGGCGTGGGATCGACGAACGCGTCGACGTCCCAGCGCTCGGCGGGGATTTCGCGCACGGGATCGGTGCCGGCGCGCAGGAGTTGCCAGAACGCTTCGGGCGAATCGGCGCCACCGGGAAAACGGCAACCGAGTCCGACGACGGCGATGAGTTCGGCGGTCGGGGGCGGCGCGGCCGCGCTCGTGGAGAGAGAAGGAGCCGCGGCGAAATGCGCCGCGAGCCGCGCGATCGTCGGATGGTCGTAGACGATCGTGGGGGCGACGGCGCGGCCGAGGTGTTTTTCCAGATCGCCGGAGAGTTCTACGGCCGCGAGCGAGTCGAGGCCGAGCGTGGCCAGCGGGGCGTGGGGATCGACCGAGGTCGCGGAAATCTTCAGGGCGGCGGCGACGCGGGCGACGAGCCACTGCTGGAGTGCCGCGGCATCCGGCGCCGGCGCGGCCGGTGCGGGTTCCGTTGCGCGCGGGTCGTCCGGTTCGCGGCGCCACCCGCCGACGATCTCGCATTCGCCGGCGAGAAAACGACGCCGGCACTCGGCGCGCTGGATTTTGCCGCTCGAGGTTTTTGCCAGCGTGGCGGGTTTCAGCAGCGCGAGCGCGGTGGGAACAATCTCGTGCGTCCGCAGGAGCGCTTCGCGCACGGTGCGGAGGAGGGCGGGCGCGTCGAGCGCGCGCAACGCGGTGCGTTCGACTTCGAGCAGCAGCGCCACGCCCTCGGTCGCGCCGTCGTCGACGGCGAAGGCCGCGGCGCCATGCGCGCGCAGGGCGGGATGGGCGCCGAGCGCGGTGGCTTCGAGATCCTGCGGGTAGTGATTGCGGCCGCGGACGATGATGAGATCCTTGGCGCGGCCGGTGACGAAGAGTTCGCCTTCGCGCAGAAATCCGAGGTCGCCGGTGCGCAGGAAGCGCGCGCGCGAATTGCCGGCGCGGCGCGCGCCGAAGATTTTTTCCGAGAGGTCCGGCTGGTTCCAGTAGCCCTGGCCGATGCTCGGGCCGTGCACCCAGATTTCGCCGATGGTGCCGTCGGGCAGCACGCGTTGCGTGGCGGGATCGACGACGACCACACGAAGGCCGGGCGCGGCGCGGCCGCTGCTCACGAGGGTGCGCGCGGTGGGAGCGGTCGACAGCCGGGCGGCGCCCGCGGCGAGTTTTTCCGGATCGCAGCACGCGACGGCGGTGGGGCGGCCGCGGGTTTTGCCGGAGACGAGCAGCGAAGCCTCGGCCATGCCGTAGCACGGAAGAAACGTCTCCGGCCGGAAACCGCAGGGCGCGAACGTCGCCGCGAACGCCTCCAGCGTGGGCGCATGGATGGGCTCGGAGCCGTTGAACGCGATGCGCAGGTGCGAGAGATCGAGCGACGCGCGCTCCTCGGGCGTCGTGCGGCGCACGCAGAGATCGTAGGCGAAGTTGGGCGCGCCGGTGACGGTCGCGTGCTCGCGCGAGAGCATCTGCAACCAGCGCAGCGGTTGCTGGAGAAATGCCGTCGGCGGCATGAGCAGGCCGGTCATGCCGACGTAGATCGGCTGGAGCGAAATGCCGATCAGCCCCATGTCGTGGAAGAGCGGCAGCCAGCCCGCAATGATGTCGTCGGGCTCGTGACAGAAGACGCGCTGGATCATCTCCTCGTTGGCGAGGAGGTTGCCGTGCGTGAGCATCACGCCTTTCGGGCGGCCGGTGGAGCCGGAGGTGTATTGGAGAAACGCGAGCGTGTCGGCGGAGATCGCGGGCGGCACGAGCGCGTCCGCGAACGCGTCGGGCACCTCATCGACCGCGAAGGGCTTGGCCGCGGCGCCGGCCGCGTGGAGCGCCGTCGCGATGCCGCCGAGCAGCGCGCGGGTGGTGAGCGCGACGGTCGGCGCACAGTCGGCGCACAAGGCGGCGAGGCGCGCCGGCGGGTCGTTGGCGCGCGGCGGATGGATCGGCACGGCGATGACGCCCGCTTCGAGGCAGCCGAAGAACGCGGTGAAAAATTCCAGCCCCGACGGAAACAGCAACAGGGCGCGGTCGCCCGGCGCACAGCCCCGCTCGTGCAAGGCCGCCGCAATCGCGCGGGCGCGGCGCGCGAGCCCGGCGTAGGTGAGTTCCCCGCCGAGGGCCTGGCCGTCGGGAAAGAAACCCAGCATCACGCGTCCGCCGCTTTGCGTGGCGCGCAGGTGCAGCAGGTCGCGCCAGGTGGCGAAGGGGGAATGCGAGGTTGGGCGACGCGAGGACTTCAATGGACGGGCGCAGGGACAATGCGAAGCGAGGGAGGTCGTGCAAGAAAATGGCGCGAAGAATCCGACCCTGAATCCACTCGCATCGCACCGCCGCGGCGATTTATGTTTCAGGACTGTGGCTCGTGGGGCTGCCGTTGTCCTACGCGCTGGCGTTTGCCGCTGGACAAGGCACGGCCGGAATCTGGCTGGGCACCGCGGTGGCGACCGCGCTGACCGGGCTGGGCCTCGCCGGCTGGCTGAAACACACGCTGCGTCGGTTCACCACGTGCGACCAGGGGTGTTTTCAAACTCATGAAATCGCGCGATAGATAATTGTGGGAGGGGCTTTATGCCCCGACGTCCGGCGCACACCGAAGCCCATCGGGGCATGAAGCCCCTCCCACAAGTTTGAAAACACTCCGTAGCGCGGCGCGGTCGAATGCTCCGCGTCACGCGTGGCGCAGGCCCGCGATGATGGCGGCGTGGCGTTCGAGCACGGCGCGGCGGCGGATTTTCAACGTGCTCGTGAGGAGCCCGTTGTCCGGGGTGAAGGGTTCGGCCAGCACGGCGAAGCGCCGGATCCGGCGGGTCGGCGCGAGCCCGGCATTCACGCGGTCGACGGCGGCCTGCATCCGGGTTTCCAATTCGCGCGGCGGCAATTTTCCCGCGGTGAGCGCCTCGCGCGTTTCGGGGTCGGGCACCAGCAGCGCGGCGAGGTGGGGCCAGCCGTCGCCGCACAGCATGGCTTGCGCGATGCCGGGCTCCTTGGTGAGCGCGAGTTCGATCGGCTGCGGGGCGACCATGTCGGCGCCCGCGGTTTTCAAAAAGTCCTTCTTGCGATCGACGATGACGAGGGAGCCGTCGGCGTCGAAGCGGCCGATGTCACCGGTATGCAGCCAGCCATCGGCGAGCGCCGCCGCGGTGGCGGCGGGATCGCGCCAGTAGCCGCGCATCACATTCGGCCCGCGCGCGAGGATTTCGCCGTCGCCGGCGAGCCGGACTTCCACGCCGTGCATCGGCGGGCCCACGGTCCCCGGGCGAATCTGGCCGTGGCGCTGCATCGTGATGCCGGGTGCGGCCTCCGTCATGCCGTAGGCTTCGTGCAGGGGCAGCCCCAGGCCGTTGAAAAATTCAGACGTCTCGGGACGAAGCGGTGCGCCCGCCGAGAGCATGCAGCGCAGCGCGCCGCCGAATTTCGCCCGCAGCCTGCCGCGCACGACCCGGCCCAGCGTGGCGTCCCACGCCGCGTCGACCAGCGACACCGGCTCGCGGCGGACGCGCCGCCGGCCGATCGCCTCGGTGCGGGCAAACAGCGATTGCGCGAGGCGGCTCTGCCGGCGCAGCTCCGTCTGGATGCGCTGGTGCATCACTTCGCAAAACCGGGGCACGACGCACATGAGCGTGGGGGCGGCCGCGGGCAGTTCCTGCGCGAAGTGTTCCGGCCCCCGGGAAACAAACAGCTGCGCGCCCAGTGCGATCGGCGTGACGAATCCGGCGGTGTGTTCGAAGGTGTGCGAGAGCGGCAGGAACGAAAAAATCCGGTGCCCTTCGAGGCCGTAGGGGCGGAGATTGCGGATGGCGGCGGCCACGTTCGAGAGCAGGTTGCGCTGCGTCTGCTCCACCCCCTTCGGGGTGCCGCCGGAGCCCGAGGTGTAGATCAGGCAGCACAGATCGTCGAGGCCGGCGAATTGCACCGGCTCGGGCCCGCCCGCGGCGGCCGGTTGCTCCCAGGAAAATTCATCGTGGTCCGAGCCGATCGTGAGACGAAAGAGCGGCCGGCCGGCCGGCGCGGCCTGCTCGAACTTGGCGACCAGCCGCTGCGAGACGATGACGGCGGAGGGTTCGGCGTGGGTGATGATATACCGCCAGTCGTCGACGCTTGCGGTGGAGGGCAGCGGCACGGTGACGGCGCCGGCGGCAAGGATGCTCAAATCGCTCGCGTGCCATTCGATGCGATTTTCCGACACCAGCAGCACGCGGTCGCCGCGTTTCACCCCGTGCCTGGCCAGGGCCTGCGCCACGCCGGCGACGCGTCCCGCCGCCTCCCGCCACGACCAGCCGCGCCAGCCGTCCGCGTGGGACTGAAGCAAAAAAGGCTGATCGCCGAGGGCCCGTGCCCGTTGAAAGAAAAGACCCGCCACACTGCCGGCCGCCAGCAGCGCCTGCTCAGGTGCAGATGGGTCGAAAAGCGCCGGGGAAATCCCGGCCGTGGGGTGGGACATGCCTCACGCGTGGCACGAAAGTTTTCATTCGCGAGCATTTTCATCGATTCGATTTGGCGCACGGCTTCGGGTCTTCCCGGCAGGGTGCGGCTCGTGGCCGGTGCGCAGAATCGCACCTTGGTTGTGCGGCTCATTGCGCTTGATTTGCGGTTGGCCGGACGCATCGTGCAGGCCGCTTTGACTGGTCCCACGCCCGCCTTATCCGCGCCGGTGTCACCGGCCAGTGGACCCGCCGAGAGGCCGGTCGCGGTCGGTGAGCTGGTGAGAGACTTTCGCCGTCCGCTCGTTTTGATGCACGAGCCGACGGAGGGAGTCGTGCGCGCGGCCTTTGCGGATGGCGAACGGCTTGCGGGGGAAGTCATTGGGCACCTGCCGCCGATTTATCCGGAATGGCTGGGCGCTCGGAGCTTTGGCGCGGTCCACGGCACCCGGTTTCCCTACGTCGTCGGCGAAATGGCGCGTGGGATCGCGTCCACGCGCCTGGTCGTCGCCGCGGCGCGCACCGGGGCGATCGGTTTTTTCGGTTCGGGCGGTCTCCCGCTCGCGCGCGTCGACCCGGCGTTGGCGGAAATCGCCCGGGAGCTCGGCGACGAGGCGCCGTGGGGCTGCAACCTCATCCATTCGCCCAACGAGCCCGAGCTGGAAGCGGCGTTGGTCGGTTTGCTGCTGCGGCGCGGTGTGCGGCGGGTCTGCGCATCGGCCTTCATGGATCTGCGGGCCACGGTGGTCCACTACGCGTTTGCCGGAATCCGGCGTGAGACCGATGGGCGGATCGTGCGGCCCAATCACCTGTGGGCGAAAATCTCCCGGCCCGAAGTGGCTCGGCAATTTCTGCAGCCGGCTCCGGCCGGGATGTTGCAGGCGCTCGTGGACGAAGGGAAACTCACCGCCGCCGAGGCGGCGCTCGCTGCGCACCTGCCGGTCGCCGAGGATATCACGGTCGAAGCCGACTCGGGCGGGCACACGGACAATCGTCCGCTGACGGCCTTGTTTCCGCTGATCGCGGCGCAGGCGCTCGAGATCGCGCGGGCCCACCAGTATGAGCAGGTGCCGCGGATCGGCGCCGCGGGTGGGTTGGGGACGCCGGCGGCGCTGGCGGCGGCGTTTCAGATGGGCGCGGCCTTCGTCGTCACCGGCTCCGTCAACCAATCCGCGGTGGAAGCCGGGCTCTCAGCGGACGCCAAGCAGCTGCTGGCGGCGGCCGGGGTGGCCGATTGTGCGATGGCGCCGTCGGCGGACATGTTCGAGCTCGGCGTAAAAGTCCAGGTGCTGCGCAAGGGGACTTTTTTCCCGCAGCGGGCGACGCGGCTGTATGAGCTTTACCAGAAACACGCGGCGCTGGAGGAGATCGCGCCCGGCGAACGCGAGAAGCTCGAAAAGGAAATCTTCCGCCAGCCGTTGAGCGCCGTCTGGGCCGAGTGTGAGGAATTTTTCCGCCAGCGTGCGCCGGCCGAGCTCACCGCGGCGGAGCGTAATCCGCGTCATCGCATGGCCCTGGTTTTCCGCTGGTATCTTGGGCGCTCCAGTTACTGGCCGATCGCCGGCGAAGCGAGCCGGCGGGCGGACTACCAGCTCTGGTGCGGGCCGGCGATGGGGAGTTTCAACCAGTGGGTGGCCGGAAGTTTTCTCGAGGCGCCGGAGAACCGCACCGTGGCGCAGCTCGCGCTGAACCTGCTCGAGGGCGCGGCGGTCGTCACCCGCGCGGCGCAGCTGCGCAGCTGCGGAGTCGCGGTGCCGGCGGCGGCGAGTGAATTCCGGCCCCGCCCGCTGCGGCTCGTCTGAACGGCCGCGCACAACTTTCCATCATGTCTCCTGCTCCCTTTCGCCCCGTGGCCATCACCGGCCTCAGTGCGTTTTTTCCGCAAGCCCGCAACCTCGACGAATTCTGGCGCCTCATTCTGAGCGGGCGCGATTGCATGCAGGACGTGCCGGCGACGCACTGGCTCGTCGAAGACTATTTCGATGCCGACCCGAAGGCGCCGGTGAAGACGTATTCGCGGCACGGCGCCTTTTTGTCCGACGTGCCGTTCGATCCGGTGGCCTACGGGCTGCCGCCGCACCTGCTGCCGGCGACGGACATTGCCCAGCTCCTGGCGCTCCTGCTCGCGCGGCAGGTGCTGGAGGACTGCTCCGGCGGCCAGTTCGCGCGCCTCAAGCTCGAGCGCACCAGCGTGATCCTCGGCGTGGCTTCGGCGACCGAGTTGATCAGTTCGATGTCGGGTTTGCTGAGCCGCCCGATGTGGATCGAAGGCATGCGGCAGGCGGGCATCCCCGAGCCGCAGGTGCAGGAGGCCGTGCGACGCATCACGGCGCTGTTTCCGGAGTGGAACGAGAACACATTTCCCGGCTGCCTCGGCAACGTGGTCGCGGGCCGCGTGGCCAATCGCTTCAATCTGGGCGGCACCAATTGCGTGACCGATGCGGCGTGCGCGAGCTCGCTCGCGGCGCTGCACCGCGGCCTCAGTGAACTGCAACTCGGCACGAGCGACCGGGTGATCACCGGCGGCGTCGATGCGCTGAACACGATCTTCATGTATATGTGCTTCAGCAAGACGCCGGCGATGTCGGCGTCGGGGCACTGCCGGCCGTTCGCAGCCTCGGCTGACGGCAC
Source organism: Verrucomicrobiota bacterium (assembly GCA_016235555.1). Classification (GTDB taxonomy): domain Bacteria; phylum Verrucomicrobiota; class Verrucomicrobiia; order Opitutales; family Opitutaceae; genus JACRKC01. Next base: position 148,199 of record JACRKC010000069.1, on the reverse strand, counting down.
CATGATGGGCGAGGGGGGCGGCATGCTCGCGCTGCGCCTGCTCGAAGACGCCGAACGGGACGGCGATCCGATTTATGCGGTCATCCGCGGACTCGGTTCCTCGTCCGACGGCCGCTCGAAGAGCGTGTATGCGCCGCGGCCCGAGGGGCAGACGCTCGCGCTGGAGCGGTGCTACGCGCAGGCCGGGTATTCGCCCGCGACGGTGCGGTTGGTCGAAGGTCATGGCACGGGCACCGCGGCGGGCGATCTGTGCGAAGCCTCGGCGTTGAACGAAGTTTTCCGCGCGGCGGATCGCGAGCGCCAGCAATGGTGCGCGCTCGGCTCCATCAAATCCCAGATCGGTCACACCAAGGGCGCGGCCGGGACCGCCGGTCTGCTCAAGGCGGCGCTGGCGCTGCATCATCGCGTGCTGCCGCCGACGGCGAACGTCGATGCGCCCCACCCGGAACTCGGTTTCGCCGGCAGCCCGCTTTATCTGAACACCCAGGTGCGGCCGTGGATTCAGGCGGCGTCGGAAGCGCGGCGCGCGGCGGTGAGTTCGTTCGGTTTCGGTGGCACCAATTTTCACGTGACACTGGAGGAATATCGTGGGGCGCACGCCGCACCGCGCGTGCGCGCCCTGGGCGTCGAGGTGCTGCTCGCGAGTGCGCCGACGGCCGGCGAACTCGCCCGGAAGATCGGGGCGTGGCTGAAACTCGGCGCCGGTGATCTTCCCCGCGTCGCGGAGCAGATCCGGGCGGACTTCGATCCGTCCGCGCCGTGGCGCGTGGCCATCATCGCGAGCTCGGCCGACGAGGTCGCGCGGAAAGCGGGCCGCGTGCAAACCGAGCTGACGGGCCACGCTGGCGGAGGCGCCGGTGGTGCGCTGGCCGAGGGAATTTTCCTCGCGCGGGGGAGTGCCGCGGTCGATCCGGCCTCGGTCGTTTTTCTGTTTCCGGGACAAGGCAGCCAGAGCGTCGGCATGGCGGCCGAGCTGCCGATGAATTTCGCCCCAGCGCTCGCGGTCTGGGAGGAGATCGAGGAACTCGCGCTGCTCGGACGCGAACGCCTTTGCGACTTGGTCTATCCGCCGCCGGCCACGAACGACGCCGAGAAGCAGCGTCAGGAAGAGAAGCTGCGCACCACCGAGGTCGCGCAGCCGGCGCTCGCGACGGTCAGCCTGGCCTACCTTTCAGTGCTCGACGCCGCTGGCGTGAAGCCGGCGCTCGTGGGCGGGCACAGCCTCGGCGAGGTCGTCGCGTTGCAGGCGGCGGGCGCGCTGACGCGGGCGGATTGCGTCCGCGTGTGTCGCCGGCGCGGCGAGTTGATGGCCGCACAAGCCCAAGCCGCGGGGCAGGGGAGTGCGATGACCGCCGTGCGCGCGCCGCGGGAGAAGATCGCGGAGCTGCTGCGGGATTTTCCCGCCTGCGTGCTCGCCAACCACAATAGTCCGGAGCAATGCGTGGTCGCGGGCCCGTCCGCCGAACTCGATCGGCTGGAGGCGAAGCTGGGCCAGGCCGACGTGTCCTTTCGCCGGCTGGCGGTCGCCGCGGCGTTTCACTCGGCGGCCGTCGCCGGGGCCGCCGCTCCGTTCGCGGAGTTTCTTGCGGAGGTGAAGATTTCCGCCCTGGCGAGACCGGTCTTCAACAATGGCAGCGCCGCGCCCTACCAGGGCCGGCCGGATGAAATTCGCGCGATGCTCGCGCGGCAGCTCGCGGAGCCCGTGCAGTTCGTGGATCAGCTCCGCGCGATGCAGGCCGCGGGGGGGCGTATTTTTGTGGAGGTCGGCGCCGGCACCGTGCTTTCCGCGCTGGTGCGGCAGACGCTGGGTGACTCGGTGACGGCGATCCCGTTGAACCCGGGCGGCCAATCCGCGGATGCAGGGCTGTTGCAGGCGCTCGCCCGGCTCGCCGTCGCGGGGGTTCGCCTCGATTGGAATTTTCTGAGAAGTGGCTACCGCGCTCTGCTGCCGGAGCCGAAGCTGTCGGCCGCGGCCTTGCCCGTCGGCGGTTACAATCTTGGCCGGCCTTACCCGCCGCGCGATGGACAGCGAACGCCCCCGGTGCCGGTGCCTGCGCCGGCTCCGCTCGCGCCGGCACCGGCCGCGCGCGTGATGCTCCCGCCAACCTCCCCTTCCGTCATGAGCGATCATCCCACCGCGACCTCCACTGGCGCCGCCCCGGCGAGATCGCCCGGCACGACCGAGGCGATCACCCGGGCGCACGAAGCGTATCTGCGCGCGCTGAGCGATGCCCATCGCGCCTTTCTCGCGGCGATGTCCGGTCAGGCGGTTCCGCCGTCAGCCGCCTCGACCACCATGCCCGTGGCCAAGCCGGCCCTCCCGCCGGCGCCGCCGCCGGTTCCGGTTGGCGCCCAGGCCGTGCCGGCACCGCCGCGCGAGCCCGCGCGCAGCAAACCCGTCGCCGAGTTGCCGGCTGCCCGGGCCGTCGCGGTCGCGACGCCGCCGCCGCCAGTGACGGAAGAGAAGGTCGGAGTCGTTGACGGAGCCAGCGTCATTGAGACCGTCTTGCAGACGGTCGCGGAAAAGACGGGCTATCCCCGCGACATGTTGGAGCCGGCGATGCAGCTCGAAGGCGACCTCGGCATCGATTCAATCAAGCGCGTCGAAATCCTCGCGGCCGTGCAGAAAAAACTGCCGGGGCTGCCGACGGTCGACGCCAAGGTGATGGGCTCGCTCCAGACCCTGGAGGCCATCTCGAATTACCTGCGCGACCAGTTGGGCGCCTCGGTGGCGAAGGCGCCGCCAGCGTCTGCCGCCGCGACCCGGGTGACGGTGCCGGCGGCGCCCACCGCTGCGTCAGCGCCGTCGGCGGCGGGGATCATGACGGTGATTTTGGAGACCGTCGCCGACAAGACGGGCTATCCGCGCGACATGTTGGAGCCGCACATGCAGCTCGAGGGCGATCTCGGCATCGATTCGATCAAGCGCGTCGAAATTCTTGCCGCGGTGCAGAAAAAGCTGCCGGGCCTTCCGCCGGTCGACGCGAAAATCATGGCCGGTTTGGAGACGCTGCAGGCGATCTCCGATCATCTCGCCCAACAACTCGGCGGGGGCAGCGACGCCACTGCATTGCCGGCGCCGGACGTCTCTGCGGCGACGGCTGCGGCCGCCGGGCCGGCCCCGGCGCGCGTGGAGGGGTTGCGGCGTTATCGCGTCACGTGCGAGCCGGCGGCGCCCACGATTTTTTCGGCACCGATACTCCATCGCGCCCGGCGCCTCGTGATCACCGAGGACGGCCGCGGGATCGCCCGGGCGCTGTGCGACGCGCTCCACTCCCAGCGGGTTCGCGCGGAGGTGGTGACCGAGATTCCGACGGATTGTGACGGAGTCATCCTGATGCACGGACTGCATCCCGATCCCGCCTTGGCGGCGGCCCGCGGGAAGCTCCAGGCCGCTTTTCTGGCGGCGCGCAGCGTGGCGCCATCGATGGCACAGTCCGGCGGGTTGCTCGTGACGGTGCAGGATACCGGCGGGCGATTCGGAATGGCCCCCGGGCCCGGCGGGCGCGCGTGGTATGGCGGGCTGGCGGGGCTGGCCAAAACGGCGGGGAAGGAATGGCCGCAGGCCGTCGTCCGCGCCATCGACCTCGAGTGCGGCACCCTGTCGGCGCAAGAGCTCGGCCGCCGGCTCGCAGCGGAGTTGCTCTTTGGGGGCGATGAACGCGAGGTGGGTCTGCCGGCGGACGGCAGCCGCCATCGCCTGATCACGACGGAGGCCTCCGCCTTGGTGGCGGCCCCGGCGCGGCTGACCTCGCGTTCGGTCGTAATCGCGACGGGCGGGGCACGCGGGGTCACCGCGGAGGCGTTGATCGCCCTGGCGAAAGCGCGGCATCCGCGATTCGTCCTCCTGGGCCGCACCGAACTCGGCGACGAACCGGCCGAGTGTCGCGGCGTCACGCACGAAGCCGATCTGCGCCGGGTGCTGCTGACGCGCGAGCAGCAGGCGGGTCGCCACCCGACTCCGCGCGAGGCCGCGGCGGCGGCGCGCGAAATTCTGGCGCGACGGGAAATTTCCGCGACGCTGGCGCGGCTGCGCTCGGCCGGCAGCGAGGCGGAGTATGTGGCCTGCGACGCCACCGACGCCGTGGCGGTCAATGCCGTGCTCGCGCGGGTGCGGCAGAGCCACGGCGGCATCCACGCCCTCGTGCACGGGGCCGGCGTCCTCGCGGACAAGTTGATTGCCGAGAAAACCCCGGAGGAGTTTGCGCGGGTGTTCGATACGAAGGTGAAGTCGTTGCAGGCGCTGCTCGCAGCGACGGCGGACGATGCGCTCGAAGCGATCGTGTTGTTCTCGTCGGTGGCGGGACGCTTCGGCAATCGCGGCCAGGTCGACTACGCGATGGCCAACGAAGTGCTCAACAAAGTGGCCGCCGCGGAGGCCCAGCGCCGCGGTGATCGCTGCGTGGTGCGCTCGATCAACTGGGGGCCGTGGGAAGGCGGCATGGTCACGCCGGCGTTGCGCGAACACTTCCAGCAACAAGGGGTCGGCCTCATTCCGCTCCTCGCGGGTGCGGAGGCGTTCGTCGCCGAACTCACGAACTCCGCGACGGCAGACGGCGCCGAAATCGTGATCGGGGTCGGGCAACTCGATCTGGCCGCGGCCGCCGCGCCGGGCCGCCGGGTCGAGGTGCTCGTCACTGCGGAACGCTATCCGTTCCTGTCCGATCACGTGGTGAAGGGAAAGCAGGTCGTGCCGATCGCGCTGGTGACCGAGTGGCTGCTCGAGGCCGCGGCGTTGGCGAGACCGGAGGCGACCTTCCGACGACTGCGCGATGTGCAGGTGCTCGCACCCGTGGTGTTGAATTCGGCCGCCGAGCGGCGGGTGCTGCAGATCACGGCGGCCCTGGCGGCCGACGGCACGGTGGGGTTGCGCATCGTCGAGGCCGACTCGGGCAAGCTGCACTATTCCGCGCTGGCCGACGCCAATACTGCGGTGGCTGTGCCGCCGACGCAGCGGCCGGCCGAGGCGAATGGCTGGCGTGATTTCGGCTTCGAGCCGGCGGACGCCTATCGCGGACGGCTGTTCCACGGTCGTGATCTCCAGGTCATTCGCGAACTGCGCGGCTGGACGCAGGCGGGCGCGGCGCTGGTGCTGGAAAACCATCCGCTCGCGGCGCCCGGGGCGAACGCCTGGCGGGTCGGCCCGGCGGTGCTCGACGGCGCGTTGCAGGCGGCCGTGCTCTGGTCGATGGAGGCGCACGGGCGCAAATCGCTGCCGCTGCGAATCGGTGAACTCGTGTTGCACCGGCCGGCGCGACCGGGCGAAACCCTGGCCTGCCATCTGCAGGGCAAGGAGGTCGCCGGCCCCGGCACGGAATCGAATGTCGAATGCATCGATGCGGACGGCGGCGCCGTGTTCTCACTGCGCGGCGTCGAGTGTTATCAAGTCGATTCGTTTGTTTAACCCTCAGGCGGTATGAGTCGTTTCCGGCCCATCGCGATCGTCGGCCAGGCGTGCTTGTTGCCCGGCGCTCACTCGCCCGACGAACTGTGGCAGGCGGTGCTGGAGCGCCGCGACCTGCTCTCGGAGGCGGACGCGGCGACGTGGGGCGTGGAGCGGCCGGCGCGGCTGATGCGGGCCGATCCGGCGGCGCCGCCGGCCGAGCGGATTCCGACGCGCCGCGGCGGCTACGTCCGCGGCTTTGAGGCGCGGTTCGATCCGGCGGCGCACCGGCTCAACCCGGCGCTGGTCGCCGCGCTGGATCCGTTGTGCCAGTGGCTGCTGCACGTCGGCCGCGCGGCGTTGCTCGATGCGGGCATGAACCCGGATGAAGACCGGCGCGGCGGTGCCATCGTCGGCAACCTGTCGTATCCGACCTACGGTTTGACCGACGTGGCCGCGTCCACCTGGGCGCGCGAACTGCTCGGGCCGGAGCGCGCCCCGCGGATGGCGGGCAACGCGACGCTGTGGAACCGGTTCATGTCCGGCCTGCCGGCGACACTCCTGTGCGAGGCGCTGCAGTTCACGCGGGGTGGCTTCATGGTGGACGCGGCCTGCGCTTCGTCACTCTACGCGATCAAGTTTGCGTGCGACTGGCTGGCGGATGGCCGGGCCGATGTGATGCTCGCGGGCGGTGTGGCCCGGGTGCACGGTCTGACGATCCACGCGGGCTTCACGACTTTGCAGGCCCTGAGTCCGACAGGGCAGAGCCGGCCGCTGCATGCCCAGGCCGACGGACTGGTGCCGTCGGAAGGCGCGGCCCTGGTGGTCTTGAAACGCCTGGAGGACGCGGTGAGGGACGGCAGCAGGATCCTCGGCGTGATCCGCGGCGTGGGCTTGTCGAACGACGGACGTGGGGCCGGGCTGCTGGTGCCGGCGGCGGCCGGCCAGGTGCGCGCGCTCGAAGCGGCCTACGCCCGGACCGATGTGAAGCCGTCGGACATCGAGGTGATCGAGTGTCATGCGACAGGCACGATCGTCGGTGATGCGGTCGAGCTCGAGAGCTGCGGCCACCTGTTTGGTCACGATCGCGGTCCGTGGTTGGGCTCCCTGAAATCGAATGTCGGCCACTTGCTGCCGGTCGCCGGTGTCGCCGGCTTGATCAAGGTCCTGAAATCGATGGAGCACGGGGCGATCGCGCCGATCCGCGGACTGGACGAACCGAATCCGGCGTTGGCGGGCACGCGGCTGCGGCCGGCGCTGGCGCCGATGGCGTGGGACGGGCGCGGCCCGCGCCGGGCCGCGGTGAATGCGTTTGGCTTCGGTGGCAACAACGCCCACCTGATCGTCGAGCAGCATCACGCCTCGCGGCTGAACCGCCTGCCGCGACCGAGCGCCTCGTGGCCGGGCCGCTGCGCCATCGTCGCGCTGGCGGTGCGCGCGGGAAATGGCCGCGACGCGCACGACTTCTGGGCGACGCTGGCCGGATCCGCGGCCAGCCGATTCGAACCGCGGATGCAGGAGGTGCGGGTGCCGCTGGCCGGGCTGGTGTTCCCGCCGCAGGATCTGGAGCAGGCGCTGCCGCAGCAACTCGTGATGCTCGAAGTCGCCGCGCAGGCCTTGCGGCAGATCGGGCCGCTGCCGACGAGACAGACCGGCGTCTTCGTGGGCATGGGCTGCGATGCGGAGGCCTGCCGTTTCGGGCTCAATCTGCGTCTGGGTGAATTTCTGGCCGCACTGGGGCAGACTTCGATCGACGCGCGCGAGCTCGAGCCGATCCGGCAGCGGATCATGGCGGGACCGGTGGCGGCGACGACGCTCGGCCTGATGCCCAACATCGTCACCAACCGGTTGAACCGGCAGCACGACTTCGCCGGCCCGAGTGCGTCGATCTCGGGCGAACAGCTTTCGGGATTGCGCGCCATGGAGATCGCGGTCCGTGCGCTGCAATCGGGCGAATTGGACGCGGCGCTCGTGGGCGCCGTCGACCTCGGGGCGGAGCCGGTTCATGCCGCGGCCGTCGCCGAGATCGCGCCGGAGTTCGCCGGCGCCGTGAGCGATGCGGCGTGTCTGCTCGTGCTCAAGCGGGAGAAGGACGCGCGACGCGACGGCGACCGGATTTGGGCGCTCATCGAACCCGATCCGGAGCGCAACGTGCTCGGCGCCACCGACTGGACGGCCATGGCGCAGACGCTCCATGCGCGGTGCGGCTATGCGCATGCCGCCGATGCGCTGCTGCAAGTCGTGTCGGCGGCGCTCGCGCTCTCGCAGCGCCGGTTGCCGCTGCCCGACGGGGCGGCGATGCCATGGGATCCGCCCGTGCGCGGTCCGCGGGCCGCCCGGGTGGAGGTGGCCGGTTTGCGGGAGGACATCGCGATGGTTTTCCTGGAAGAGACCGACGGCGCGGCCCCGCCGCCTCCGCCGCCGGTTGCTGATCATGGGCGGACGATCAATTTTCGGGCGCATCGCGAACCGGTGGCGGAGATTCTCCGGCCGGTCGTGCGGAAAGATCCGGCCGAGTTGATGCCCGGGCCGCCGCCGCTGCGCTGGAATACCGAAGACGCCGAGGACCTCGCAGGAGAACCGGTGGCATCCGTGGCCCCCGGGGTCGCAGAAGTGGCCGCCGACCCAGCCGGACCGGATGGCGTGGTCCGGCTGCACGAAATCTTCCTCGGCGAAATGGCCGCGGCGCACGAAGCGTATCTGCGCGCGGTCATCGTCGCGGACGGCGATGGCGCCGGGGCGTTCGTCGTGCCGGAAGCAAGTGTCACCGGCCAGGAGGAGAGTGCGTGGTCGCCGGTCGAAGCGCCCCTCGTATCGACCGAGGTCAAGGTGTTGGCGCCGTCGGGACCGGTGTTTTCGCGCGCCGAACTTGAACGACTCGCGTCGGGGCGAATCTCGGAATTGTTCGGTCCGCTGTTTGCCGGACAGGATGAATTCCGCCGGCAGGTGCGCATGCCGATGCCCCCGATGCTGCTGGCCGATCGGGTCACGGGAATCGCGGCGGAGCCGGGCGTCCTGGGCCCGGGCACGATCTGGACGGAGACCGATGTGCGGCCCGACTCGTGGTATGTCGCCGACGGCGTGGTGCCGCTCGGCATCACCATCGAGGCCGGGCAGGCGGACTTGTTGCTCATCTCGTGGATGGGCATCGACGGCTTCAATCGCAACGAGCGGCTGTATCGTCTGCTCGGCTGCGAGGCGGAACTCAAGGGGCCGCTGCCGCGGATCGGCGACACGCTCAAATTCGACATCCAGATCGACTCGCACGCGCAACTCGGCGGCATCCGGATGTTTTTCTTTCGTTCCGATCTCCGGGTGAACGGCGAGGTGCGCCTCAGCGTGCGGCACGGCCAGGCCGGATTCTTCAGCGACGAAGAGCTGGCGGATTCCGAAGGCGTGCTGTGGGACCCGGCCAACGATCCGGCGCCGGTGTTGTCGGCCGGTGCGGTCGCGGCGCCGCCAGCGGTGACCGCGCGCCGGTCGTTCACGGCGGCGGAGGTCACGGCGTTCACCGAAGGCCGCGCGTTGGACTGCTTTGGCCCGGGTTTCGAGGTGACCGAGACCCACACGCGGACGCCACGCGTCCAGCCGGGGCGGATGTGTTTCATTGAGGAGGTCGTGACTTTCGATCCGGCCGGTGGCGCGTGGGGGCGCGGTTACCTGCGGGCGAAAAAGAGCATCCAGCCGGATCACTGGTTCTTTGCCGGGCATTTCAAAAACGACCCCTGCATGCCCGGCACGTTGATGCTCGAGGGAGCGGTGCAGGCGGTGTCGTTTTACCTCGCGGCGCTGGGCGTCACGGTCCGCCGGGACGGCTGGCGTTTCGTGCCGGTGCAGCACCGTCCGACGTTGATGCGGTGCCGCGGCCAGTGTGTGCCCACGTCGCGCGAGCTCGTTTACGAAGTGTTCGTCGAGGAATTCGTGGATGGCGCGTGTCCCCGGCTGATCGCGACGGTGCTGGCCTCGGTGGATGGCAAGAAGGCGTTCCTGTGCGAACACCTCGGCGTGGAGCTGGTGCAGGACTGGCCGCTGGCCGAGATGCTGCGCACCGGTGAAATCGTCGCCGTGCACGCCGGCGTCGGGGCGACGCGGCCGGGCATCGTCTTCGACCACCGTTCGTTGCTGGCGTGTGCGCTGGGCCGGCCGAGTGAAGGCTTCGGCCCCGGCTACGCGAGCGCGGATCGACCGCTGCTGCTGCCGCGATTGCCGCGGCCGCCGTATCATTTCATGACGCGCATCGTGGCCTGCGAGGGCGTCATGGGCCAGCCGGCGCCCGGGATGTGGGTGGAGAGCGAGTTCGATTTCGACGCCCCCGACTGGTTTTTCCGGCGCAGCGGCAACGACAGCATGCCGGCCTGCGTTTTCATGGAGGCGTTGCTGCAGCCGTGCGGCTGGCTGGCGAGCTTTGCGCGCGATCCGAGCGCGCAAACGACGGATGTCTTCTTCCGCAATCTCGATGGCAAATTGACCTGGCACGAGGAGATCCGGCCGGCCCGGGCGACCTTGCGGGTGCGCTCCGAGTTGACGCAGTGGTCGGAGCTGGGTTCGACCATCATCGTCGGGTTCCGGGTGACGGCCACCATCGCCGGTCGCGGGCTCGCGAGCATGGACACGGTGTTCGGCTTTTTCCCCGGTGAGGCGTTCGCCAGTCAGCCCGGCCTGGCGCCGGCGCCTCTCGAGACGCAGGCCTTCGCGCGAGCGGACCAGGACCGGTGGCGATTGCGCGGTGCCGTGATTGACGAACTGCCGCAGCCGGGAGCCGCGATCGCCGGCGAACCGCTGTTGATGCTCGATGCGATCACGAGCTGGCAACCGGAAGCGGGCGAGGCGGGCCTGGGGATCATCACGGCGCGCAAAGCGGTGCAGGCGTCGGACTGGTTTTTCCAGGCGCACTTCATGCAGGATCCGGTGCAGCCTGGATCGCTCGGGATCGAAGCGTTGTTGCAGCTGCTCCAGCTCGCGATGCGGCTGCGCGGCGTGGGCGCTGAATGGAGCGAGGCGGCCCGGTTCGAGCCGGTGGCGCTGGCCCGGCCGCTGGCGTGGAAATACCGCGGCCAGATCGTGCCGACGAACGGGCGCATCGACTCCTTGGTGGAGCTGCTCGCGATCGAGCCGGAGGGCGGTGCGGCGTTCCTCGCGCGCGCCCGTGGCAGCCTGTGGGTGGACGGCAAGAAAATCTACGAGACTTCGGCGCTGGCGATGCGGATTTGCCGGACACCCTCGACGCCGCCGGATGAGGTCCGTCGCGTCCGCCAGACGGTGGTGGAGAAGGAATTCAGCCGGCCAACGCATCCGTGGCTGGACGACCATCGTCCGAGTTTCACGACCGCCGTGATCCCGCTGACCGTGATGCTCGACGAACTCGCGGCCGTGGCCAAGCCGGCGGGCGGGCTGCGTCTGACGGCCTTGGGCAGCTTCACTCCGGCGCGCTGGCTCGTGTGCCCGGAGGACGGCGCCGTGCGCGTGAAGCTGGAGTCCGAGCCCCTGCGTGCGCCCGGCCGAGGCGCGAAGGTCCGGCTCGCCGCCTGGCGCGAGTCGAACCGGGCCGAGCTTTCCCGTTTCGACGAACTCGGAACGACCGTGGTGGAGTGGAGCCCGGGCTATCCGGCTTCGCCGGCGGCGCTGGCGGAACTGGACGCGCCGCTGGCGCTCTCGCCCTATGAGACGGGCGAGACCACACATGGCCGGGCGTTTCACGTGCTGCGCGAGCTGCGGCGATCGCGCGCCGGGGCCTCGTCCGTCATGGACGCCGCGGGCGGCACGGTGCCGGTCGGCGAAATCCATCCGGCGTTGCTCGACGGATGCACGCACGCGATGCCGCTCAGCGAGCTCGGCCTCTGGTTCCCCGGGTTCACCGAAAACTGGAATGCGCTTCCGCGGGGCGTCGCGTGGGTCCGCTTCTATGGCGACCCGCCGCGCCACGGCGAAGTGCGTTGCGAGATCCGGCCGCTGCGGCTCGAAGGCGGCGATCCGCGGGTCTATGTCCAGTTTATCGTGGGCGGCCGCGTGTGGTGCGACTTGCAGATGAGCCTGGCGCCGCTCGACGCCGGGCCGTTTCGCGGGTTCAGCTACGCGGAGCGGCGGAGTTTCATGCGCCGGCAAACGTATCTGCCGGCCAGACTGACGCGCGCCCTCGGGGAGGTGACAGTTTGCCGGCCGGAGGAGGTGGCGCGCTTCCAATGGATGCCGGGCCAGCTCGAGACACTTTTCGCGCTGCCGCCGGGCGGACCAACCGAACGGCTGGCGCGCATGGTGGCGATGAAGGAACACGTGGCGCACCGGCTCGCGGTGCATCCGGCCGATGTCACCGTGGATCAGGCCGGCGGCGCGACGAGCCCGGCCTTTCCGCTCCAGCAGTGGCAGGTGACCTGCCGCAACGACGAGGGGCAGTTCGTCGTCAGCGGAGCCGACCAAGGCGTCTATGGTTCCGCGGCGGGCGAGACGTTGTTTGCGGGCGAGTTCCTCGCCGACCTGTCGCGGGCGCTGCGCCAGGACTACGTTCGCCGCTTCCGGCTCATGGCGCCGGGGGAGACGGAGCCGCTCAAGCGCCGGCCATTCCTGATTTGCGGCAATCACCAGACGGCGGTCGAATCCATGCTCTTCACGGAGGTGTTCACCCGCTGGTCAGGACTGCCGGTCACGACCGTGACGCGCACCGAACACGGCGATTCGTGGATGGGGCGTTTGACGGATTTTCTGTGGCGGCATCCGCGCCGCGTCGTGCGGGTGAACCCGCAGCTGCTGTTCGATCGCGACCAGCCGCAGGCCTTCCTCGATCTCGTGGCGGCCTACAAGGCGGCACAGCCGGCCACGCCGCATTCGCTGCACCTGCACATCGAGGGCGAGCAGGCGGTCACGTGCCGGCACCGCGTCAGGCGGATGAGTTCGGTGATCGTGGATCTCGCGCTCGAACTCGACCTGCCGATCCTGCCGCTGAAATACAGCGGCGGACTGCCGGTCGAGCCGCTGGCGGGAATCATCTCGTTTCCCGTCGCGCATGGGCAACAGGACTTCACGCTCGGCCGGCCGCTGTTGCCCGGAGAATTGCGTGGTCTGCCGCGGCCAAAGGCGGCGGATCTGGTCGTCGAGGCGATCAATCGAATTCCCCCGCCGAACGAAGACGAGACGCCGTTGCCGGGCGTGGCGGGCCGCGCCTCGCAGGTTCGCGCGTTGTGCGCCGAGTTTCAGATCACCGAGGTCCAGGCCGCGGTGATCGCGGCGCTCCGCCATCTCACGGCCCCGAGCGAGACCACGCGATCGATGTTGGATTATCCGCAGCGGGGGCCCGGCGGCCTCGCCGTCGCTCGCGAGGAAAAAGCGTGGCACGTCGAGGTGGCCGACTGGCTGTGGGGGCGCGACGGGCGAATCCACGACGAGTCCGAGGCGTGGAAGAAAAGCGCCCGCCGATAGCCGGCCCGCGATGAACCCGTTCGAAGCGGCGCCCGGAGCGCTGGAGAATCTGCGGCGCCGCTGTGCGGTCCGGGGGATCGAATTATTGCTCGCCCGCATTCCGGATTGGAGCGAGCGGGAGGCAGGGCGCCGGGCGCGGGAATCCCACACGGTGCGGGAGATGGCGCGCGCCTATCTCGCGAGTCAGGGAGTGGTCCGCGCACCGCTGCCGAACCACCCCGAGGGCTTTCCGATCTGGCCGGACGGATGGACGGGGAGTTTTTCGCACAGCGCGGGGTGGGGCGCAGCGGTGGTGACGCGAAGCGACGCGCACGTTTCGTTGGGGGTGGATGTGGAGCACGCGGAGCGGATGACGCGGGACATGGCGGCGCACGTGCTGGGGCCGCGCGAATTGACGGCCGCACCCGCGGACGACTCGTTCGCCCAGGTGGCGGCGAAACGATTCGCCGCCAAAGAAGCGACGTTCAAGGCCGTCCACCCGGTCGAGCGGGCGGTCGGCGGTTTTTTCGACTGGCGGGTGGACTGGGTGGACGACGACGGATTTGTCGCCATTCGCGAATCACGCCCGGGCACGAGACCGCTGCGCATCCACGGTGGAATCGCGAGTTGGGACCAGCTGATCGTGGCGGTGGCGTGGCGACCGGCCCCGGGCTGCCGGCCGGCGGCCCACTGAGCAGGCGTTGAAAAAGGAGGCTTGAGCCGGAAGACCGGAGCCTGCCGGCGGGCGATTTGTCCGCGCGGTTCACGGGTGACGCCGCCTCCCATGGCGCGCAGGTGCGCTCCGGCCAAGGGATCTCTTCAAGGCTCCCCGGGGGTTCGCGCGCCAGCGTCAGGTGCGCGAGCCTTCCAGTGAAATGGCCGGCCACGCCTCGCGCCGCATCCGCCGGCGCGCGATCGCATTCCACGCCGCGAGCGCGCACGACAAACCGGTGGCGGCCGGGAGGACGAAGGCGGGCAGGGGTGGAGAGGGGATCCAAGGGCACCGGGCAACCTCGTGCGCGAAGCCGGCGATGACGGCCAGCATTCCGAGCGTGAAGGCCCGCGCCTCAAGCCACCGCCGGCGATCGCGCACGAGCAGAACCGCCGCCAGCGATGCGGCCAGCACGGCCGCGTGATCGAGCCAGCAGTGCGGGTAGTGCCGGCAGACGAAGGCGAGATTCCACGCGGTATAGGCGAACAACCAACTCCACGGCAGATCGTAGGTGACGGCGATGCGACGCTCCGCCGGATCCACCCCCGCATCCACGGCTTCCGCACCGCGCTGCGTGGCGATGAGCGAGAGGCCGGCGAGCGCGTTGAACCACGCCCCTGCGACCGCATCGGCCACGATCGCTTCGAGGATGTTGAGCGCGAGCATGCCGACAATCGCCCACGATAGGATTTGCGCCCGCCGCCCTGTCACCCGGCCGCGCGTCACGATCAACGCCAGCGAGATCGCCAGCGTGAAGACCTTCACCCAAGTGAACACCTGCAGTTCCAGCCGCCGCGCCTCGATGAGCATCACGAGTATTCCGCTGACGGAAAGCACGGCGATGAGCACGGGCCGGACCAAATACCGGTAGGCGAGCAGCAGGGTGGCAAACAGGGCGAATGTCAGGGCGACGGCCGTGAACGTCATGTCAGTGGGTGGGGCGGCTTGCCGCTACGGGAGAGCAGCCGATGGCGGGTGGCGAGTCGATTATGCCGAGGTCTCATCGGATCGATGCCAGCGTGCGAACCGACGCACCGGGCTGTCCCGCCGAGGGCTGCGAAATGGGGTGGCAGCGAGTTCGGCGGCTCGGGGAGCGCACCCGTCCCGGGTGCTCGTGTCGGCGTCTCGCCGACACCTCCCAAGGTCCCCGGCGGGACGCCGCGGACCCCGAACCACCGCGTGTCACTCAATGATGTGAGCCTCAATAATCATTGGCTACAGTCCCCTTGTGTCGCGATGCGAATGTTACGTGACGTGCAGCCGCGAGCGTCAGCGAGTGGACCGCCCGCGCATACCACTCGCTGGCGCTCGCAGCCACCAGGCGTCGCCACGTCGCGGTTCTTTTGCATCGCGGCACCAGGTCGTGGCGAATGCGGACGTGGAACACGCGCGCAGGGACGGGAGAGAGTCAGTCCACGAAGACTTCGCAGATCGACCACGTGCCGTCGGCGCGCTCGGCGGTGTGCTTGACGATCACGTAACGTCCCTTGGTGGCGGCGGGAAAATCGATCGCGGTGCGGTTGCGCTGGCCGGCTCCGGTGACGATGGCCTTGCCGGGCTTGGCGGGATCGTCGGTCACGAAGACTTCGTATTTCTCGGGGAAATCACCGGTGCGGTTGGTCTGATCAAGCGTGAGGCGGTGCAGCGGGCGTGCTTGTTTGAAATCGAGTTCGACCCACTGGTCGGGCGTGGCCGGGACGCGCCATTGGGAGGAGGTGCGACCGTCGAAGAGGTTCTTCGCGGAGCCTTCACTGGCGGAGACGCGGGCGGTGGGCGGGCCGGCGAGGTTGGCGGCGATGCAGGCCGCGGCGTCGCGGGCGGCGTTGGCGAGGGCGGGCTCAGCGGCGAGTTTCTGGGCGAGTGACTCCGCGTCCTTGTCGGCGGCGCGGTTGAGGAGGACGACGAGGCGTTCGCGGAGCGCGGTGTCGGTGGTTGCGCCAAGGAGTTGGGCGACTTGCTTGGTAAGTTCGACGGTCCATGGCTCACGATTGCGCTCGAAGTTGCGCAGGGCGGCTTGCAGGGCGCTGGCGCGGGCGGGTGCGACTGTCGCCTTGGTGGCGACGGTGAGCAGCGATGCCTGCGCGGTGCGATCGGTCCAGCGCGACAGCGTGGAGGCGGCGGCTTCGGCGAGCTTGGCATCGGCGTTAAGCGCGAGGCGGGCGGCACACGCCGCGCTGTCGGCGCCACCGAGGCGCGGCAGCACGGGCAGCAGTTGCGTGGCGACGGCGGGGGAGGATTGCTCGATGCGAGCGAAGATCGGTTGCGCGCGTTTGACGGTGTCGGGGTCGCGCAGCGTGAGGCTGACGAGAGCGCGCAGGGCGCGGGTTTGCTCGGCGGAGTCCTTGGCGGTGGCGGCCCAGTCGAGCACGAAGGCCTGCTCGATGGTGGGCGCGAGGTCGCCGAAGGCGGTGACGGCGGCGGTGCGCACGGCGACACTCGCGTCATCGCGGGATTTGCGGAGGAGCGCGAGGCCCTCGGTCAAGTTGCGCTGGGCGAGTTGCTCAATGAAGACGACGCGGGCGGCGGCGTCGCCGGACTCGGCGCCGGCGAGCACGGCAGCGGAGACGCCGGGGCCGTTGAGGCGGGCGAGGGCGGCCTTGGCGAGCTTGGCCTCGGAGGTTTTTTCGGAGGCGGCAAGGCGGGCGAGGAGCGCGACGTGTTCGGCCGTGCCGGGCAGGAAGCCGAGCGCTTCGATGGCGGCGGCGCGGACGGTAGAGTCGGAACTCTTAATTGAAGTGACGACCGCGGGAACCGCGGCGGCTTCGCCGCGACGGCCGAAGGCAGCGACTACAGCGGTCCGCGTGGGAGCGTCCCACGAGGAGAGTTTGCCAGCGAGTGTGGTGACCAGGCCGGGCGCCTTGGAGGTGGCGAGGCTCTCGAGGGCGGACTCCTTGAGCGTCCAGTCGTTGCCGGAAAGGACCTCGGCGATGCGAGCCGGCGCGGCGGCAGGATCGAAGTCGAGTTGAGCGCGCAGCGCGGCGGCGCGGCGCGGAGAAGAGAGCGCAGGATCTTTCGCGAGTTCAGCCAGCGTGGAAGCGCCGGTGGGCAGGGAGCGGGCGACTTGCGTGCGTGCTTCGAGCACGGTGGTCGTGGCGGGGCGAGCGTCGCCCAGGGCTGCGAGTGCCTCGGCGGTGCCAATTTGCCCGAGGGTGGTGGCGGCAAGGGCGGCGGTGCGGCCGTCAGCGTCCGCCAAAAGGGGGCGCAACGCGGCAATCGCGGAGGTTGGACGCCGGACGGCGAGGGACTCGATCACACCGAGGCGGGTCTTGCCCTTGGTGGCGGTGAGCGCGTCGACAAACAGTGCATCGACCTCCGGTCCCGGGATCGGCGCCAGCGCCAGACGGGCGAGCTCAGACTCTGCCGGCTCCTTGAGCATCGCTCCGAGGAGCTTGAGCGTGGCGGGACTGGGGGCGGCGTTCACGCCGAGGATGAAGCCGAGGCGCTCACAGGCGACTTGGCGGGCGGCGACGGAACCATCGGGCCGTTTGAGCAAATCGACGAGGCGCTTTTCGAGGGCGGCGATTTTTTTCGGGTCCTTGCCGGCCGCGACGATGTCGGCGTCGAGCGCGATCAGGGCGGACTGGTCGCCGGAATAATCGAGTTCGTGAAGTGCGACCGATACCGGGCTGACCGGAGAAGAAGGTAACATGGCGGCCGCGGCCTTGGCCGCTGGCGCATCGGCGGCGGAAGGCGCCGGCGGGGAAACCGTCTCGCAGCCAGCGAGCAGCAGGGCGGCCGAGGCGAATGCGAGGCCGAACGAATGGAAGGGGCGAATGGAGGCGCTCATGGTGGTCTCCTTTCGTTCAGAGGAGCGCGTAAGGGGCGCGGCGTGGGCGGTCGAGGAGGCGGGCGGCCATGGGGTCGTCGATGATTTGCTCCTTGGCGGGATCCCACTTGATGGCGCGGCCGACTTTATCGGCGATGCCGGCGAGGTGGCAGATGCTCGCGGTGCGGTGGCCGATCTCGACGTCGCAGATCGGGCGTTGGCGCGTGCGCACGCAGTCGAAGAAATCGCTCTCGTGGTTGTCGCTCGCGTAGAGATGGATCTCCTCGGCGCGGAGCGCGCGGGTGGCGAGGGGGGCGGGATCGGTTTCGAACTCGTCGCTGCGCGAGACTTTGACGGAGCCCTTGGTGCCGAAGAACTCGATCATGTATTTCTGGCCGTCCTCGTAGCGCTCGACGCGCACGCCGTTGGCGTAGGTGTGAGACTGGAAGCGCGCGCCCTCGAAACCTTTCGGCGTGAAGAGGACAGGGCCGGAATCGTCCATGCCGAGCGCCCATTGGATGATGTCGAAGTGGTGGGCGCCCCAGTCGCCGTTCTTGCGGGCGCCGTATTCGAGGAAGCAGCGCCAGCCGCCGCCGTAGTCGCCGCGGATGCGGCGTTCGTTGTAGGGGCGCCACGGGGTGGGGCCGAGCCAGCGATCCCAGTCGAGATCGGCGGGGATGGGCTGGGTGGGGAGCGCCATGGGCGGTGGGAACTCGCCGAGTTTGGTGCGGATGAGTTTGAGGTCGCCGATGAGGCCGTTGCGCACGATTTCGGCGGCTTTGCGGAAGGAGACGTTGGAGCGTTGCTGCGAGCCGGTCTGGAGAATGCGGCCCTGCTGGCGCGCGGTGTCGACGAGCACGCGGCCTTCGCGGAGCGTGAGCGTGAGGGGCTTCTGGCAATAGACGTCTTTGCCGGCGAGCATGGCGGCGCGGGAGATGGGGGCGTGCCAGTGATCGGGCGTCGTGACGAAAACCGTGTCGATGTCGTCGCGGGCGATGAGTTCCTCGTGGCGGGCGTAGAGATCGATGCCCTTGGCGGGCGTGCCGCTGTCCTTTTGGTTGCCGTAGGCGCGGGCGATGCGGTCGCGGGCTTTTTCGCCCTTGCTGCGCCAGACGTCGCAGGTGGCGACGATGCGGCAATCGTCGCGACCAAGCAGTGTGCCGAGGTGGGCGCTGCAAATGAGGCCGTTGCCGATCATGCCGACGGTGAGACGATTGCTGGGGGCGGTTTTGCCGAAGAGGGACGCGGGGAAAAAGTTCGGCGCGACGGCGTAGGCGAAGACGCCGGCGAGACCGCGCTTCAGGACGGTGCGGCGGGTGAGCGGAGAGGTGGACATGGCGAGCGAGGGTGAGAGGTAAATCAGTGCAGGGATCGCACACGGACTGGGCGGCGTGCGAACCGGCGGGAGGTATGCGCTGTTTGACGAAAGAAGAGCACAGTGGGTGACGGCGCGGCGAGCAAGGGGAAGCTTTACGTCAACTTGCGGGAAAGCGCGGGGCGTCGCGCAACGCGCCATGCAGGATCAGGCCTGCGTCGGCCGAGGCGAGCGCCGCACCGATTTCCGGGTGAGCCGCGCAAAAGTCGGCCACCTCGGAGTCACGCAGGATGAAAAACGCGGTGGACAACGCGTCGGCGACCGCGCCGGTGGCGGCGAGCGACCACGCGCGGTGGGTGCGCGCGGCGGCGAGGCCGGAACGCGGATCGATGAGGTGGGCGCCCTGGACGGCGATGCCCGAGCCACTGAGCGCAGAGTTGGCGAGCGCGAGAACCTCGCGGCTGGGTCCTTCACCGACTCCGACCGGCCAGCCCGGGGCGTCGGGCGGAGCGGCCAGCGCGAGAGCGGTGCTGCCGCCGCTATTGAGACAGGCCGAGGGCAGGCCCCACTCGACGAGCACGGCGCCCATGCGGTCCAGCGCGTAGCCTTTGCCGACGGCGCCGAGGTCGAGACGCAGACGCGGCGTGCGCGAGGTGAGCGTGTGCGCGGCGGGATCGAGCGTGAAGGGCAGGGCGTCGGCGGCGAGATCGGGCGGGCGCTCGGAGGCGTAGGCGGGGTCGAAGGCGCGATCCGTGGCGAGCGCAGCGTCGGCCGCGGTGATAAGGCACTCGAGCGCGTCGTCGCCGATGACCGTGCTCTCGCCGCGGCCGAGGCGGTTGGCGCGGGAGATGTCGCTGGATTCGACGAAGCGGCTGAGTTCGGCTTCGAGGCGATCGAGTTCGCGGAACGCGGCGGCGGCGGCGGAGCGGGCGAGCAACTGATCGGTGCTGGCGATGCTGACCTCGAAGTAGGTGTTCATCGCCTCATGCGAAAAGACGGGCCGGTTCATGAGCGGCGGCGGTTGCGCCAGAGGAGGAGGCGCAGTTTCACCATCGCGATGGCCGGGCGCCACCAGAGGTTGCCGAGGCCGTATTTGGCGACGCCGCGCTGGCGCGCGTGGTGGGTGACCGCGTGCTCCGCGACGCGGAAGCCGGCGGCCACGGCGAGGGCGGGCACGAAGGACTGCATGAGCGTGACCGGGAAGAACGCGTCGCGGACCTCGCGGCGCATGACGCGCAACTGGCAACCGGAGTCGTGCACGCGATCGTCGAGCACGCGGCCACGAATGACGTTGGCGACGCGGGACATGACGCGACGGAGCCAGGAATCGTGGCGGTTGACGCGCCAACCGCAGGCGAGATCGCAACGGCCGGATTCGACGAGGGCGAGCAGCGCAGGGAAGTCGCGCGGGTCGTTCTGCCCGTCGCCGTCCATGGTGAGGAGCAGTTCACCCCGCGCGGCGCGGAGGCCGGCGAGGAGGGCGGCGGCTTGGCCGAGGTTGGTGGCGTGACGGAGTTCGCGGACCTGCGGCCAACGGGAGGAAGCGTGTGCGATCTCAGCGGCGGTGGCGTCAGTGCTGCCGTCGTTGACGAAGATGAACTCGAAGTGCGGATCGAGTGCCGCGAGCACGGGCACCGCGGCCTCGGCGACGGGGAGGATGTTGCCCGCCTCGTTGTAGACGGGAATGACGAGGGAGAGGCGCGGCGCGACGGCTGGAGGGACTGGGGGAGTGAGGGAATGAGGGATCACGGTGCGGTGACGCGCATGAAGACGACCATGATGAACCCCGGGCGCAGACCGAGGATGGATTCCTCGTAGCGGTCGCGGAGGCGGTCGCGCACGGCGGCGGATTGATGCTCGGAGGCGATCACCAGAGCGCCGTCGCAGTCGGCGGGCGGGGTGGACCAGTAGCCGGTGTTTTTTTCCAGTCCGCGGAAATACCACGGGAGCGGCCAGGATTCCTCGCTGATCACGCGGATCGGGCGGTCGGGATGGCGGGCAAGCGCGGCGCCGGCGAGTGCACGGTATTTTTTCACGTCGGCCGCGCTGTGGACGTAGGCGAAGGGATTGCGGGAATCGGCTGGGCGGAGAAAGGCGACGAAGCGAGTTTGGTAGAGGAGCGTGCCCAGCGAGGCCAGGGTAAGGACCGCGGTGATTGTTATCGCGACCCGCGATTTTGCGCAGGCGGCGTGCACTCCGACGGCGATCAACAGGGCAAAAGGAGGAACGAAGTGAATCGCATGCCAGGGGGTTTTATACGCGGACGAGGAGAGCAGCAGAACAATCAGTCCGGTGTAGACGAGAATCCATCGCACGACGGGCCGGCGCAGGCTGAGGGCCACGAGTGCGCCGGCTCCAATCAACAGGGGAAAAATACTTTGCGCCACCGAGAAGCCGCCCCAGCGCTGAACGCCGAAGAGTTGGAGATAATACGGCCACGGTTTTTCGTGACCGGTGGCGCCGGCGCCGAGGCGTTCGGCCGTGAGGCGGTAGGTCGCGATGGCGTCGATGAGACCGGCGGGATGCGTGCCGAACGACGAGTAGAACAGGGCGGCGGTGACGAGGGCGGCGCCGATGGCGAGCGCGAGGTCGCGGGTGAGATGGGAGCGCCGGCTGAGCTGTGCGACAAAGCCCGGAGCCGCGAGCGCGGCAACCACCGCAGCGCTGAGGAACAACGGCGTGCTGGCCTTGCTGGATTGCATGAGGCCGGCGCAGAGGCCGGCCGCGATCACCCAGCGTCGGTCGGTCGTGTGCCACCACTGGCGGGCGCAGGCGAGCAAGCCCAGCGTGAACGCAACGAGGAGCGTCTCCTGCACGAAATAGCGGGAGTAGTAGACGGCCGGCGGCGAAACCGCGAGCAGCGCGGCGGCGGTGAGCGCGGGCCACACCCCAAGGGAGAGGGCGAGCCAGAAGAGCAAGGCCACGGAGGCGGTGCCCGCGATGGCGGGCACGAGTCGAAGCGTGGTTTCATCCAGCGAGGCGAGCGTGCGCTGGCCGCGCACCCACGCGATCGGCAGGGCGGCGTAGTAGAGCACGGGGCCGTGGTGATCGCGGGGGTCGAAGGCGTAGCGGCCGTGCTCCAGAAGTTCGCCGGTCTTCACGGCCTGGTTGGCTTCGTCGGCGTGCATCGGGCGCGCCGCGAGATCGTGCGTGCGCAACCAAAAGGCGGCGGCGACGACCGGAACGAGGAGCAACCAAGGACGCACGGAACGGGAATAGCGAAACCGCCAGCGGGGACAAGAAATAGGGCCGGACCGCGAAGGCGGTGCCGGCCCTACGAAATCAAACCGGATGGACGATGTTACTTCGCGGCACCGAACACTTCGAGTTCGGTGTAGTGATTGAGTTCGTCGGAGGTGTTGCCGTTGCTGTAGCAGCGGACGTAACGGCCGACGGTGCCCTTGCCGTCGAAGACGCGGCCCTGATAGGTCTCGCGATAGGCGAGGTCGGAGCCCTTGGCGATCTTGGCGGAGTTGTCGTGGTCGTTGTTGTAGATCGTGACGACGCCCTTCTTGAAGTCTTTGTCGTCGGAGATCTGGATGATCGTGTCGTGATAGACGCGCTCCTGGGCGTGGAAGTGCCAGAGGGCGACGGCGGCGATCTTGGCGCTGGCGCCGAGGTCGACCTGAACCCATTGGACTCCGGGCCCGAGCTCGACGTAGGTGCCGTCGACACCGCTCTTTTCGCCGTCGGTGATGAACGAGAGTTCGCCGATGACGGGGAGGGGATCGGAGCTGGTCACGGGCTTGCCCTTGGAGAGCAGCTTGGTGCCAGCCGGGACCATGAGGTCGGCGCGCTTGGCCGTGGCCGGCTCAAGGTTCGGCAGCGAAATCGGACGCGGCGTGCCGACGAAGAGCGGCTTCGGGAGATCCAGCTTGAGCGGGACCTTGTCCTGCGCGTGCAGCGCGGTGGCTGCGAGCGACGCGAGAGTGAGGAGGAGGATGCGTTTCATGGGTGAGTGGATCAGGCGACGACGAAGTCTTCGGGTTTGAAGGTGAGCTTGGCGCCGGCGGCCACCGCTTCATTGACGCGGAGGACGGTGATGGCGCTGGCGAATGCGACATCGGCCGGGCAGTTGAGTTTCGTTTTGCCGCGGACCGTGTCGAAGAAGTTTTCGAGGTGCGGCTGGTGGATGGGCTTGTCGAGGGTGACCGGGATGTCCCACGCCGAGAGGGCGGCGGTCTCGCGCACGTCGACGACGGAGGAGCGGGGCGCGGCCATGGTGAATTTCGGCTTTTCGGCCTTGTCCCACGGCTTGCCCGCGACGGCGGCACCTTCCTCGCCCTCGCCGGGCTTCTTGAGCCAACCCTTGGTGACCCACTGATCCCACTCGGGAGCGCGGGCTTCGCGGTAGAGTTTCGTATATTTCGGATTCTCCGACATCTTGAGGGCGCCTTCGTCACCCATGAAGTATTCGTGGTAGCCGCCGCCGGCGCTCGTGGTGGTGAGCACCTGGTATTGGGCGCGGACGGGACCGGTCGGAGTGGTGAACTCGTAGATCGCGATCACGTTGTCATACCACTCGTGGCTCTTGTAGTAATCGGCGCCGCCGCTGGCCATGACCGACTTCGGCGTGGCGTTGAGGAACCAGTTGTAGATGTCGATCTGGTGCGCGCCGAGGTCGGAGATCGGGCCGCCGGCGTATTTCTTGAACCAGCGCCAATTGCTGAACTCGTGCATGTTGGCGTAGCCGTATTTGTGGAGGACGGCCTCCGGGAGCACCTGGCTCGGCGGGGCGACGAGATCGTCGCTGACGGCGCGGTTCCACTGGCCGGAGAGATTGTTGATGCGGCCGAGGATGTTGCCTTCGCGAACGAGCTTGCCGAGGGCGTGCTGGTAGCGCGGATTGCTGCGGCGCTGGTGACCGATCTGGAGAAGTTTCTTGGTCTCGCGCTGGGTGAGCACCATCGACCGGGCGTTTTCGACGGTATTGGCCATGAGCTTCTCGCAGTAGACGTGCTTGCCGGCTTTCATGCAGCCGTTGGCGTGCTCAGCGTGGTAGAAATCCGGCGTGGCGACGATCACGGCGTCGAGGTCGGGGACGGCGGAGAGCATCTCCTTGTAGTCCTCGAAGGGCTTCGCTTGGTGGCCGAACTTGCCCAGGAGGCGTTCGCAGTAAGTGCGGTTGTAGGGCCAGATGTCGCAGACGGCCTTGAAGCGGAGGTCGGGGATCTTGATCGCGGCATTGAGCAGCACGCGGCCTTGGGCACCGCAGCCGATCAGGGCAACGTTGATGGCATCGGAGCCGGCGGAGGCACCGCGGCTGATGTAGGGGGCCGCCATGACGACGGCGCCGAGTTTCGCGCTGGTGGAGAGGAACCCGCGGCGCGTGAGCGCGGGATTGACCGGTTCACTCATTGGAGTCGCTCCAGAGGGCAAACTTGCTGTGTTTAACGAGGCAGAGGGCGCCGGCGATGAGGCCGACGTAGATTCCGAGCCAGGCCACGCCTTCGTTTTCCTGCACGGCCATGAGGCCGAAGGACAGGCTGACGTAGGTGAGGCCTGCGAGTGCGAGCGAAGCGCGCGGCTTCAGGCCGAGCAGCACCGCGAGGCCGATCGCGACCAGCACATAGCCGATCGAGAGGGCGAAAATCTTGGTCGCCCAGAGCGGCAGGAACGAGGCACTCGTGATGCCGTTGGCCATGCGCGCCATGTTCTTGTAATAGTTGGCGAACGAGTAATTGCCGCCCGACTCGAATTTCTCGATGCCGGCGAGCAGCGTGCGCAGCCCGATGAACAGGCGGAGGATGAGAAACGCCGCCGTCAACTCGCACGGAGACGCTGGCTTGGGGGACGAATTATCGCTCATGGTGGAAGAAAAAGCAGAAGGCGGTCAGGCAGACGACGGACGAGGGCAACTGGTTTCCCGCCCGGGTCGATTCGGGAGGCGAAAGCTAGCGTTGGTTGGGGTTGTCATGCGGTCGGTCAGGCCGTGGGGACGCGCGAAATGCGAGGGGATGAAACTCATCCCGCGGTGTAAACCAATTTCTTCGCGACCGGGCGGCTATTCGACCCCGTGCAGGGCGCGATGATCGTGCGTCATAGAGCCGGTGCGGACACGGGGCCGCGGCTCCGCGCGCCGCCGGAACGATGCAGTGGTAGTTCGCGAAACGTGGTAGCCGCCGAGGTAACGAGGCGGGTTGACGCGACTCCCCTTGCGCCAGCCTCCTCACGTCGGCTGCTACGGCCGACTGCACGTTCCGGCTCAGGGCGCAGCGAAAAAGGTCGCTCAGCAGGTAGCGGAAGCCGTGAGGCTTTCGCCGCTTCGAGCGAAACGCTCACGCGTTCCGCTACGGGGCGGTGCGATCACAAGGCTTTTTTCGATGCCGGCTCAGGGTTTGAGATACTTGCCGAGAAATTCGTAGCTGCGTTTGAAGGAGTCTCGCGCCTCCTCGGTGTCGGCAAAAAGGAACGAATGTCCGCCCGGAGCTCCCTTGTAAATGTGCGCCTCGTAGGTCTTGCCATGGGCCTTGAGCAGGTCGATGAGGCGCTCGGTGTTGAGTGCCAGCGGGACGAGCTTGTCGCCGGTCGACGCGAGACAGAGCAGCGGGGTCTGGATCGCGGGGACGAAGTTGATGGGCGAGACCTCGATATAGGCCGGGAGGTTCTTGTCGGGGAGCTTGCCGCCGAAGCCCTTGTCCTCGGCCACCTCGCGGCGGCGCGAGTCGGGCTTGTAGCTCATGTAGGCGACGAAATCGAGCAGCGCGCAGACCTGCACGGCGGCTTGAAAGCGTTGTGGATACTTTTGGATGAGGCGCACGGTGATCATGCCACCGCGGCTGTGGCCGAGCAGGCCGCAGCGCTTCGCATCGACGAAGGGTTGCTTGGCGAGGTAGTCGGCGGCGGCCAGGCAGTCGGCGACATCGGTGGTGCCGTAGTCGTTGGTAAAAATCGTCGAGCCGTAACCGGAGCTGCCGCGATACTCGGGAAACATCACCGCGTAGCCTTGCTGCACCGCCTGGGCGACGATCTTGAACCAGCGCCACTCGAAATTCGTGTGAAACGCGCCGTGGATGATCAGGAGTGCCGGGCGTTTCTGGCCGGCCGGGATGCCGGCGGCGGGGGTGAACACGTAGCCGGGGATCATCTCCTTCTCGGGCGTGTTGGCCGGAAACAGCACGCGGTCCGCCCGCACCTGAGCGCCGTAGAGTTGGTTGAACAACAGCCACGCCTGGTCCACGCGCTGGCCGTAGATCTCGTGCTGCATGAGTTCGAGGCGGGCGTGCACCTCGGTGGGTTCGAGGTCGCGGGAGGCTTGCAAGGCGCCTTCCTTGGGGGCGGCGTCTTGCGCGAAGAGGCGGTGAGCGAGGAAGGAGGCGAACGCGGCGAGGCGGAGGATTTTCATGGGAGTGAAGGGTGACGCGGGGTTACAGCCCCGTGTTCTGGTCGTCGCATCACGGGTCAGGAGACCCGTGCCACAGTCAAGGTGTGAGATATTTGGCGAACCACTCGAAGGAGCGTTTCATGCAGTCGCGGCCTTCGTCGCTGTCGACGTTGAGAAACTCGTGGCCGCCGGGTGCGAGCTCGTAGAGGTGCGACTCGAAAACCTTGCCGTAGGCCTTGAGCGCTTCGGCGACGCGCTTGTTGTGCAATTGGTAGGGCACCGTTTTGTCGCCCGTCGTGGAGAGGAGAAGCACGGGCGTCTCGATTTTCTCGATGGCGAATGCCGGGGATACGTCGATGTAGGCCGGGAGATTTTTGTCGGGGAGTTTGCCGCCGAAGTTTTTCTGGCTGGCGATGTCCTGCCGGCGGGCGTCGGTCTTGTAGCCCATGAAGGCGACAAGGTCGCTGAGGCCGGCGACGTTGATGGCGGCCTTGAAGCGCTTCGGCTCCTTCTCGATCGCGCTGAGGGTGATCATGCCGCCGCGGCTGTGGCCGAAGATGCCGAGGCGCGTGGCGTCGACGTAGTCCTTTTTCGCGAAGTAGGCCGCCGCGGCGAGCACATCGGCCACGTCGGTCACCCCGTAGTTGTTTTCGTAGATCGTCTCGTCGTGGCCGGAGCTGCCGCGATATTCAGGGTAGATTACGGCGTAACCGCGGCGGACCGCCTCGGCGATCCAGGGGAACCACTCATGCGTGAGCTGGATGTGGTTGCCGCCATGCACCATGACGAGGGCCGGGAGTTTTTTCCCCGCGGCGAGGCCGGCCGGGGTGAACAGATAGGCGGGGATCGCCTCCTTGTCGGCCGTGTTGGCCGGGAAGGACACGCGCTGCATTTTGATGCGGTCGCCGTATTCCTGGCGGAAGGTGAGCACGTTGAGCTCGGTCTTCAGCATGAAGACTTCCTGCGTGAGCCGGTTGACCTGCGTGGGGACATCCTTCGCGTTGCGGTCGGTGAAGATCGTGAGCGTGCCCTCGGCGGGGGCCTTGGCGGCGGGTTCCTGGGCGACAACGAACAGGGGGAACAGAAGCAGGACGCGGAGCCATTTCATCGCGGGGGCGGGTTCAGAAATTGGTGGTGAGGGAGAACTTGATCTGCCGCGGGAAGTTGGTCGCGAGGAAACCGTTGCTCGCCGACCAGTAGGCCCGCTCGAAAATATTCTCGATCGTCACGCGCGCCCGATAGCTGCGACCGCCGGCGGCGAACCGATACGCGGCGCCGGCATTGAAGGTGGTGAAACCGCCGATGAACGCCTGGTTCGCATCGTTCATGGGCCGGCGGCCGGTGTAGAAGGCGCCGCCGTTGAATGTCAGCTCGGGCAGGCCGGGCACGTGCCAGTCGAGGAAGAGCGAGCCCGTGTATTTCGCGGTGCCCTGGGGAATGCGGCCGAAGGTGGCGGCGTTGGCGGCGTTGGTCTGCTCGGAATCCAGGATCACGCCCGAGGCGATGAGCGAGAGCGACGGGACGATTTCGCCGGAGGCGAACAGCTCGGTGCCTTGATAGGTCGCCTTGCCGTTGGCGGTGAAGAGATTCGCCGCCGTCGTGAAAGTGCTCGGCCGTTCGATGTCGAAGTAACCGACCTGCACGAGCAGGCCGCCGAACAACTCGGCCTTCACGCCGACCTCGTATTGACGCGATTCCAGCGGCGGGAGCACGGAACCGGCGTTGACGGTGGTGTTGGGGGCGTTGGCGCCGGCCTCCAGTGCTTTCAGGTAGCTCACGTAGAGCGACGATTTTCTCGTGGGCTTCCACGCGGCGGTGAGCATCGGGCTGACTTTGTTGCTCACGTCGTAATTGGTCGGGGCGACGGTGGTGACGCGCGTGGTGTTGTTCGTCGTGTAAACGGTCGTGTGGCTCGAATAGTCGGTCGAGCGCAGGCCGCCGATGATCTGGAGGTGGTCGTCAAACGCGACGAGGCGGTCGTAAACGTAGAAGCCGGTGTCGACGATTTTGTTCGGGGTGCGGGTGGTGGTGGCGGTGGGCGGATTGAGCTGCGGCACGGGCAGGGGGTTGTAGAAGTTGGTCGCGAAGGTGCCGTTGCCGAGGTTGTAGATGTCCTGCTGACGGGCGTTGGTCGTGGCGCCGAGGGTGAGGTTGTGCTGCACGCCGGCGGTGAGGAAGCGGCCGAACGCCTCGCCGCGCCAGTTGGTATTCTGGTAGAGCTGGCTCGGCGTGAAGTTGATCGAGAGGTTGGCGGCGCCGGTCGTGAGGTTGTAGTTTTGCAACTGCGAGAAGAGCCGGTTGCGGTAGGTTTTGGCGCGCCCGGCTTCGATGAACACGGTCCATTGCGGCGAAATCAGGTAGTCGGCGCGCGCCAGGACGTTGGCCATGTTGGCGTCGTATTTGAGCCAGTCGCCGCCGAAATTGCGCGAAAGGCGCGGCATGGGCGGCAGCGTGATGGTGCCGCCCACGCCACCCACGGCGCCGACGGCCGGCAGCAGTGCGATCGTGGTTTGCTCGGTCACGTCCTTCTTCAGGTTCTCGAAATCGAAACGGACGAGCAGCTTGTCGTTGACCTTCCAGTCGTAGGCCGCGGCGGCAAAGAAGCGCGTGCCGCTGTAGTTGTCGATGCCGAGTTCCTCGTTGCCGCCGGCGAAGTTGAGGCGCAGGCCCATCGACTTCTCGGCGCCCGCCGGTCCGAAGCGGCGTGACAGATCGAGGTGGCCGGAAACGGCACCGTAGTTGTTGGCGTTGACGGTGAGCGAGGTGAGCGGCTGGGGCAGGGGGCGCTTCGTGGTGAGGTTGATGACGCCGCTCGGCGGGACGAAACCGTAGTAGAGGGAGCTGCCGCCCTTGAGCACCTCGACGCGCTCTTTGTTTTCCAGCGACAGGTCGATGAGGTTGATGATGGGCAGCGAGCCGTTGAGGCGGTAGTTGCCGCGGTTCTCAACGAGGATGCCGCGCACGGCGATGTTGTCGTAGACGGAGCCGCTGAGTTGCGAGCGCGTGGCGCCGGCGGTGTTTTTCAACGCATCAAACACCGAGCGTGCGCTCTGCGCGTCGAGCGCCTCGCGGGTGAGCACGTTGACGGTGAGCGGGACGTCGACCGGATCGACGTCGCGAAACGCTCCGACTTGCACGCGATCGGCCTGGTAGCTTTCGAGTTTGTTGCCGGAGACGGTGAACTCCTCGAGTCTCACCGGGGGCAGCGCCGGAGTGGTCTGGGCCGACAGAGCGCACACGCTGGCCAGCATGAGCGCGGAGAAACGACGGGACGTGGGTATCGGTTGGGTCATGGTCAGAAGAGGGGAGATTCCGATCGAACGCGACGCGGAGAAAACGGTGACGAAATCGCCACGATTTCGAGCCTTTAATCTGAAATGTTTTCGGGCCGCCGGCGGCGCGTTGTGTCTCAGCGCGCCGCCGCCACGTCGACGACCGCACGGTAAACCAATTCCAGAAACTGCCGCATCCCGGCCACCGAGGTGCGCTCGTCATTCCCATGCACGCGGTTGCCGCCATCGGCGAGACTCGCGACCGAGCCGAGGCCGTAGGCATGCACGCCGCGCGGTCGCAGATAGGCCGAATCGGTCGCGCCGGTGGACATGGTCGGGATCGTAGCTCGTCCGGGAAAAACCGCACCCTGGGCGCGAACGAGCGCGCGATACATCTCGGTTTCGAGGCCGGAGGGCGGGGCGAAGCCGCGACCGTCGCCCTCGGCTTCGACGATCTCCACCGCGGGGTCGTCGATGAGCGCGCGCATCGACGCGAGAAACGCGGGCCAGTCCTCGTCCGGCAGCGCGCGCACGTCGAGGGTCGCCAGCGCATCGGCGGGCACCACATTCACGCGGAAACCGGCCTTGAGCACCGTGGGCGAAATGGTCGTGCGCAGGGTGGAATTGTAGACGGGGTTGGTGCGCCGGATGATTTCCTGCACCTGGCCGCCGAGCGCTGGATCTTCGAGGTGGGCGTAGAGCCAGGCCTCCTCCGGCGGACTGATGGCGGCGATGCTGGCGAAAAATGCGCGCGTCATGGCGTTGAGCCGCATCGGCACCTGCCACTGGCCGACTTTGGCGACCGCGGCGGAGAGGTGGGTGACGGCGTTGTCGGTCCGTGGTCGGGAAGCGTGTTGGCTGGTCCCTTTCGCGGAGAGAAAAACGGTCCGCGGAATTTTTTCGGTGGTGGAGACGGCGACGTATTTCACGCGGCCGTTTTCCTCCAGGATCGTGCCACCTTCGTTCAGGGCGAATTCGCACGCGATCTTGTCCCAGTGTTGCTCGATCACGTAGCGCATGCCCCACCACGCGTTGCTCTCCTCGTCGGCCACGCCGAGAAAAATCACGTCACGGTCCAGGGCGATGCCGGCGCGCTTCAGCATCAGCATCACCTGGAGACACACGGTGGTCATGCATTTGTCGTCCGAGGCGCCGCGTCCGTAAATGAAACCATCCTTCTCGATGGCTGCGAGCGGATCGACGCTCCATTTGTCGCGCTCGATGCCGACGGTGTCGATGTGACCGGTGAGGAGCAGGGGCTTTTTTTTGCCGGAGCCCTTGAGTCGGGCGATCACGTTGCCGCGCGCCGGATCGCGCGCCACGATCTCGGCCGGGATGCCGTCGCGGGCGAGGCGTGCTTTGAGGAACTCCGCGCCGCGCGTCTCGTTGCCGGGCGGATTGGTGGTGTCGATCCGGATGAACTGCTTGAGCGTCTCGACGGCCTCGCGATGGGCGGCGGTGAAATCCGGCTCGGCGGTCGCTGCGATTGTGGCGGCGAAGAGGCCGGAAAACCAAAGGATGGGAAAGCGTCGTGTCATCGGATCACCGCGAAAGCACCGGCGGTTCCTCGACGGGCGGAGGCAGCCCCTGCGCATACACGCGCGCCAGCACCATGCGCCAGTGCGCGTCCTCGAGTTCGCGGCGTTTGGCCGCGCGATACTCCATCTCCCCCGCGAAAAAGATGAACGCGAAGAGGATGGCGAGCATCGGCATATGGAACGCAAACAGCGCCAGCAGCACACCGATCGCGGTGATGATCTTGCCGACGGTCACCGCCCAAAACGTCGCCTTGAGATAGGGCATCTTGGTCGCGAGCAAGGCGCGCAGCATGCGACCGCCGTCCATCGGAAACGCGGGCAGCAGATTGAAAATGCCCATCGCGAGATTCCACACGAGCAGTTCGCTCGCAAATCCCAATGCGGAGTAGGTCTCGACCTCATCAGGCACATCGATCAGCCAGAACGCCACCCAGAGCACGGCGGCGATCACGAAGTTCACCATCGGCCCCGCCAGGGTGATGAGGAACTCGCGCTTCGGCTGTCGGGGGATGTCGTCCATCTCGGCCATGCCGCCGATGGGCATGAGCAGGATGCGGCGCACGCCGATGCCATAGTGCATGGCGGTGAACGAGTGCCCGAACTCATGCAACACCACGCACGTAAAAAACGTGATGAGCGTCGCCACGCTCCAGACCAGACCCGGCCACCCTGCTTCCTCCCAGCCCTCGTGCGCCTTGAAGGCCAGCCAGATCAAAAATGAGAAGTGCACCGACAGCAATATGCCACGGACGCGGAAAAGGTTCATTGACCAGCCAAGCATGCGGCCTAACAAAGGCGCGACGGTGGAAAGCGCCAGCAAGTTTGCACGCATTCTGCTGACCAAGGGCTAACCATGACCGACTCTGCCAAGCCGCCGACCATCCTCGTCATCGATGACGACGCCGAGATCCGCTACTCGCTCACGCGCGTCCTCTCCTCGCGCAAATATCAGGTGATCGAAGCCGCCAGCGGGGAGCAGGGTGTGGCGATGGTGAAGAAAGGCCCCGCGCCCGACCTCATTTTCCTCGATGTGCGCATGGGCGGCATGAGCGGCATCGAAGCGCTCCAGCACATCCGCTCCGCCAACCCGAAGCAGCTCGTGGTGCTGATGACCGCGTTCGGCACGGCGCAGACCGCGATCGAGGCGATGAAATACGGCGCGTTCGACTACGTGATGAAGCCCTTCGATCCTGCGAAGGTGCTCGCGCTGGCCGAAAACGCCCTCAAGGCCCACGCCGACCTCCGTGCGGTCGGCGACTACAAGCCCACCGTCAACATCGACGACTACCGCGAGGGCATCGTCGGCAGCTCGTCCGCGATGCAGGAGGTGTTCAAGACGATCGGCCAGGTGACCGCGAGCGATGTCACCGTGATGATCACGGGCGAAAGCGGCACCGGCAAGGAACTCGTTGCGCGCTCGATCTGGAAACACAGCCACCGCGCCACGAAGCCGTTCATCGCGGTGAATTGCGCGGCGATCCCCGATAATCTCATCGAGAGCGAACTCTTCGGTCACGAGAAGGGCTCGTTCACGGGCGCGACCGGCCAGCGGCTCGGCAAATTCGAACTCTGCGACGGCGGCACGATCTTCCTCGACGAAATCGGCGACATGGCGCTCGCCACGCAGACGAAAATCCTGCGCGTGCTCCAAGCCGGCGAAATCCAGCGCGTCGGCGGCACCGAGACGCTCAAGGTCGACGTGCGCATCCTCGCCGCGACCAACAAGGATCTCGAGGAGATGGTGAAGGCGAAGACCTTCCGCGAAGATCTCTACTACCGGCTCAACGTCGTGCGCATCCGCATGCCCGCGCTGCGCGACCGCGGCGACGACGTGCCGCAGATCGTCGACTTCTGCCTTCAGAGTCTGGTGAAGCAGAAAAAGGCGCGCGTCGCGAAAGTGTCCCCCGAAGCCATGGCGGTGCTCGCCCGCCACAACTGGCCCGGCAACGTCCGCGAACTCGAAAACGTGATCTACCGCAGCGCGGTCATCGCGCAGGGCGACGCAATCCTCGTGAAGGATCTGCCGGCGGAGATCCGCGGCACCATCGCGGTCGAACCGGTCGGGGCCAGCTCGCCGCCCTTCGAGCAGACGAAAACGGCGGCCGCCGAAAGCGCGGCGCTGGCTACGGCGAAGGTGGTGGCCGACAGCGTGGCCGCCGGCGAACCCGCGCTCTCGCTCGAACGTGCCTTGGACTTCGTGCACGCGCAGCTCGCAAAATCGGGCGAACCGGTCCTCCCACGGGTCGAGGATGAGATGGTGCGCCGCGCCGTGGCGGCCGCGGGTGACGACCTCGCCGCGGCGGCGAAAGTCCTGGGGCTGACCAAGGCGGTGTTGCAGAAGAAATTGAAATCCTGATCCCGTGTCCTGCGTCTGGCTTGGCTCGTAGCCCCGGCTTCAGCCGGAATGTCGCGCAGTCTCTTCGAACCGGCTGAAGCCGGGGCTACGAACTCGAATTTCCCCATGAAGACCCCGATCCTGTTCGCGCTCCTCGCGCTCGCCGTTCCGTGCCTCCGCGCCGCCGACGATTACGTCCCTGGCCCCGACTCGAAAATCCAGCCAGGCGTGCCGCAGGGCGAGTTGATCAAATTCGAGTTCGCCACCTCGAAGATTTTTCCCGGCACCTCACGCGAGGTCACCGTCTACGTGCCGAGGCAATACGACGCGACGAAACCCGCGTGCGTCTACGTCAACCAGGACGGCCTGCAGTGGAGCGCCAACATCGTCTTCGACAATCTCATCGCGCGTGGCGAGCTGCCGGTGATCATCGGCGTGTTCGTGCGCCCGGGGGTCGTGAAGACCGCGAACTCCGCGACCGCCCTCGACCGATTCAATCGCAGCTACGAATACGACGGTCTCGGCGACGGCTACGCGCGCTTCCTGCTCGAGGAGATTCTCCCCGCGGTCGAAGCCAGGACCACGGCCGACGGCCGCGCGATCAAGCTCTCGCGTTCCGGCAACGACCGCGCGATCGGTGGTTCGAGCAGCGGGGCGATCGCGGCGTTCACGGCGGCGTGGGAACGGCCGGACGCGTTTTCGCGCGTGTTCAGCGTGGTCGGCACCTACGTCGGCCTCCGCGGCGGTGACCGTTACCCGACGCTCATCCGCAAGACCGAGCCGAAGGCGCTGCGGGTGTTTTTGCAGGACGGCTCGGCCGACAACAATATCTACGCCGGCGATTGGTGGATGGCCAATCAGACGATGGCACGGGCGCTCGCCTATGCCGGCTACGAGGTGCGCCACGAGTGGGGCGACGGCGGGCACAACGGCAAACACGGCACGCTGCTGTTTCCCGACGCGATGCGCTGGTTGTGGAAGGATTGGCCGCAGCCGGTGAAAACCGGAAAATTTCCGCTCGAACGGGTCGGGCCGATTTTTCTCCCGGGCGAGGGTTGGGAACTCGTCGGCGAACGCTACCGCCTTTCCGAAGGAACCGCGGTCAACGCCAGGGGCGAGGTATTCTTCACCGACATCCCCGCGAGCAAGGCCTACAAGATCGGACCCGACGGGAAGCCGGTGGAGTTCATCGCCGACACGAAGCGCGCCAACGGCCAGGCGTTCGGCCCCGACGGCCGCCTCTACGCTGTGGCGACCGGCACGCAACAGGTGCTCGTCTATGATGCCGCCGGGCAAGCGAGCGTCGTCGCCAGCGACATCGCGGGCAACGACCTCGTCGTCGCGCACAACGGCAACCTCTACGTCACCAACCCGCCGGGCGGCGCGGGCCGCGATCCGAGCCGCGTGTGGCTCATCAAGCCCGACGGCGCCAAGCAGATCGTCGACACCGGGCTCAAATACGCCAACGGCATCGCGCTCTCGCCCGACCAGGCGTTGCTCTACGTGGCCGACTACCAGTCGCACTGGGTCTACAGCTACGTCGTGCAGGCCGATGGCACGCTCGCGCACAAGCAGCGTTATTACTGGCTCCACGAGCCCGACACGGACGACCAAGCCTACGCCGACGGTCTGAAAGTCGATCGCAACGGCAATCTCTGGGTCGCCACGCGCCTCGGCATCCAAGTCTGCGATCAGGCCGGACGCGTCAACGTGATCATCCCGACGCCGAACGGCCGCTGCACGAACCTCGTCTTTGGCGGAGAGAAATTCGACACGCTCTACGCTTCCTGCAACGAGAAGGTCTACAGGCGAAAACTCAACGTCACCGGCGCTAACGCGTGGGACGCTCCGCATAAACCGGTCGCACCGAAATTGTAGCGGCCGACGTGAGGAGGCCGGCGCACGTGAGAGTGGCCAGCCTCGTTACCTCGGCTGCTACCGGAAGGCCGCCATGAAGCGTGCCACGCGCTTTGATTCGACGGCTCCGGCCCAGTGTCCGTCGCGTTTGAACTCCGAACCGACGATAAACCCGTCGGCCTGCGGAAAAAACTGGCCCACATTCGCCGCCGTTACCCCCGAGCCGAGGTAGACGGGCAGGCGCGTGGCGGCTTGCACCTGCGCGACGTCGTCCGGTTCCGGCGCATCGCCGGTCACCGCTCCGGTCACGATGACCGCGTCGCCGCGCAAGAACTCCACCGCATGCGCCGTCTCGCCGATGCCCACATCCGCGGTGATCGCGTGCGCGCTGTGCTTTTTCTTCACGTCGGCCCACACCTGCACGTGCCCGGCGCCGATGGCGCGGCGATAGCGGAGCAGTTCCGCGGCGCACGATTGAATGATCCCTTCGTCGGCGACGTGCGCAAACGCGAAGCCCTCGGCCCGGATGAAATCGAGCCCGGCGGCGAGCGCGACGGCCAGCGCCTCGCGATTGGCGGCCGCGAGCACCTGCACGCCGCAGGGCAGGCCGGACGCCTCGCGCACGGCTCGCGCGATCACGGTCATCGCCGCCACGATCTCCGGGCCGACGCTGCCGCGCAGATACGGCGTGTCGTGCATGTTTTCGAGCATGAGCCCATGGACGCCCGCATCGCGGTAAAGGCGTGCCTCGCGGACCGCCCTGGTTTCGAGATCGCACAGTGATTCCGCACTCGCCGGCGTGCCCGGCAGGGCGCCCACGTGGATCATGGCAATCACCGGCTTTTTCGCCGCAAACAGTCGCTTCGCCGCACTCATGATCGCGCAGCGTAGGCGGAGTCCCAAGCAAACCAAGCTTTTGTCGGCTCGGCAGTGTGGCCCGCCAAGCGACGGACCTACCCACGACATTGCCACAATCGTAACTGTGGCTGGTGTGCGTCGCGATTGACGTCAGTAGTTGGCTACTTTGAATCGCGGATATGCGTGCGTTACTGTTGTTTTTAATCTTTGCCGGTTCATTGGTCGCAGCGCCGACGCGGGCTGAGCAGCTTGAAATTCTCAAGAAGCAGTTTCCTCCACATGTTAGTGGCAAAGTCACCGGAAGCAGTGATGCCGTTTCGCAGCGATATTTTGCAAAGTATCAAAGTGCGGTCGATGCGCTAAGACTGGAGACCCTTGCAACGCAATTGCTGACGTTGCGCGAATCAGCGCACACCGATATTATCGAACTCGAGAGGATGCAGACGAATGCAAATAAGACTTTTAGCCAGAATACCCGAACCGCCGCACGCCGTAACGTTAGTTGGATTAAAGAGCGCGTGATGCCTTACCTCGCGCGGCTCGAACAGTTTCAGCGTGGCAGGTAGCTCGGCGCCGACAGGTCGGATTGATACTCCCGCTCAGCGATCGCCGTAGCCGTTCGGGTGCGTCGAGTGCCATTTCCACGCCGTGGCGACGATCGACTCGATGTCGGGGAACTTGACCTTCCAGCCGAGTTCGCGCTGGGCCTTGGACGAGTCGGCATAGAGCGCGGGCGGATCGCCGGGACGGCGCGGGCTTTCGACGACTTTCACCTTTTTGCCCGTGATTTTTTCAACCGCACGGATGACCTCGCGGTTCGAGGTGGGCCGGCCGGTGCCGAGATTGTAGAAGAGTTGCGCGCCCGGCGTGGCGAGTTTGTCGAAGACGGCGATGTGGGCGCGGCTGAGATCGTCGACATGCACGTAGTCGCGCAGGCAGGTGCCGTCGGGCGTCGGATAGTCGGTGCCGAACAACTGGAGCTCGGGCCGTTTGCCCACGGCCACATCGATCGCGAGGGGGATGAGATGCGTCTCGGGATCGTGGTCCTCACCGATGGCGCCGTCTTCGGAGGCACCGGCGGCGTTGAAATAACGGAAGACCGCGAAACTCAGGCCCGAGGCCGGAGCGAGTGCGCGCAGGAGATTTTCGATGTCGAGCTTGGTCTGGCCGTAGGGATTGATCGGCGCCTGCGGCAGATTCTCGTGAATCGGGAGGGTCGCGGGCACGCCGAAGGTCGCGCAGGTCGAGGAAAACACGAACTTCTTCACCTTCGCCTCGAGCATCGCGTTGAGCAGGTGGACGGTGGCGGCGCTGTTGTTGAGGTAATACTTCATCGGGTTCGTCACCGACTCGCCCACGTAGCAAAAGGCGGCGAAGTGCATGACGACGTCGATCTTTTCGGAGCGCAGGACGCGCTTCACGACGCTCTCGTCGCCCAGGTCCGCTCCGTGCACGGTCACGTCGGGCGAAAGGGCGCCGCGGTGGCCGTAGGCGAAGTTATCGAGCACGACGGGGCGATGACCGGCGGCGATGAGTTGGCGGACGCAATGGCTGCCGATGTAACCGGCACCTCCGATAACGAGCACGTTCATGAATGAAAATGGGAGCAGATGGATTGCGGTGTCGCCGCGCCCGTCGCAACGACAATCCGGGCGAGGCTGGTATTGCTTTCGGAGCCGGGTTGGGTAGCGATTTTCGTTTCCATCCGAATGAAGCAGACGCGCATCGTCATCACTGGAGTCGGCCTCACCGCCCCGAACGGCAATTCGCTGGCCGAATTTCGCGCCAACTTGCTCGCGGGGGTCGCCGGCGTGGAGCGCATCGAGATCCGCTACATGGGCCAGCAACTCGCCGGCGTCTGCCACTACGATCCGTTGCGCTACCAGAAAAAGAAAGAGGTGCGCGTCGGCACCCGCGCCGGGAGCATTTCGATCTACTGCGCGCGCGAGGCGCTGGCCGACAGTCGCGTGGCGTGGGACAGCGTGCCGAAAGACCGCGTGGGCATCTACATCGGCTGCACCGAGCACGGTAACGTCGAGACCGAGAACGAAATCTACAACATCTCGAAATTTAACTACGACACCAAGTTCTGGTCGCACTACCACAACCCCCGCACCGTCGCCAACAACCCCGCGGGCGAAGCCTCGCTCAACCTCGGCGTAACCGGTCCCGCCTACACGATCGGCGCGGCCTGCGCGGCGGGTAACCTCGGCCTCATCCACGCCACGCAGATGCTGCGGCTCGGAGAGGTCGACTTCGCGATCTGCGGTGGCGTGAGCGAGAGCATCCACACCTTCGGCATTTTCGCCGGCTTCAAATCGCAGAACGCCCTCGCCACGCACGACGACCCGAAGAAGGCCTCGCGGCCCTTCGACAAGGCGCGCAACGGCATCGTCATTTCCGAGGGCGGCGCGCTCTACACGCTCGAACGCCTCGAAGACGCGCAGGCTCGCGGCGCGAAAATCTATGCCGAGATCGCCGGTTATCACGTCAACAGCGACGCCAGCGATTACGTGCTGCCCAATCCCACGCGCCAGACCGAGTGCATCCGTGCCGCGCTCAAGCGTGCCGGGCTCGCCCCGCACGACATCCACCTCGTCAACACCCACGCCACCGCCACGCCGCTCGGCGATATTCAGGAATGCGAAGGCATCCGCGCGGTGTTCGGGGAGGGCTGCCCCGACACCTACGTCAACAACACCAAGAGTTTCATCGGCCACGCCATGGGCGCCGCTGGGGCGCTCGAACTCGCAGGCAACCTGCCGTCCTTCGGCGATCTGACCGTGCATCCCACGATCAACGTCGACGATCTCGACCCGCAATGCGCGCTCCCCGGCCTCGTTCTGAACACGCCGCGCAAGGTCGGCAAGGTGGACACCATCCTGAACAACTCCTTCGGGATGCTGGGCATAAATTCCACGTTGATTGTTAAACGGTTTATCCCCTAATACGCGCCCACCGACCCGAATATGACCAAAGACGAATGCAAGAAGCTGGTGCTCGACATCATCGCGGACATCGCGCCCGACGAAGATCTGAGCAACGTGAAGCCGGACGTCCGACTCCGTGACCAACTCCAGCTCGATAGCATGGACTTCCTCGACATCGTGATGGAGCTACGCAAACGGCACGGCATCGAGGTGCCGGAAAAGGACTACATGCAGCTCGCGAGCCTCGACAGCAGCGCCGAATACCTGACGCCCAAGTTCATCGAACTGGCGGCCAAGCGCTGAAAGCGCATCCACGCATCACAATCAGGCCGGGATTACTCCCGGCCTTTTTTGTAGGTCGGGCTTTACGCCCGACGTGTCGGGGATAAACCCCGACCTACAGATCTCAGCATGAACACCCGCTCGCACTACGATGTCGCCATCATCGGCGCCGGCATGTCCGGCCTCGCCGCGGGCATCCGGCTGGCGCACTTCGGGAAAAAGGTGTGCATCTTCGAGCGACATAACGCCGCCGGCGGGCTCAACGGTTTCTACAGTTTCGGTGGCCGCAAGTTCGACGTTGGCCTGCACGCCATGACCAATTTCGTGCGCCCCGGCGTGAAGGGCACGCCGCTCACGAAACTCCTGCGCCAGCTCCGCATCGATCGCGACGAATTCGCCCTCTGCGAACAAAAGCAATCGCGCATCGCCTTCGGCCCGCACGGCGAGACCTCGCTGCGGTTCACGAACGATTTCGCCGTGCTCGAGGGCGAGGTCGCGCAGCGGTTTCCCGCGCAGATCGACGGTTTCCGGCGGCTCGTCGCACTGGTGAAAACCTACGACGACGTGTCGCTCGACGCGCCGCCCGAGTCGGCACGCGCGGTGGTCCGCCAGCACATCGCCGACCCGCTGCTCGAGGACATGCTGTTCTGCCCGGTGATGTATTACGGCAGCGCCACGGAGCACGACATGGAGTTCGGCCAGTTCGTGATCATGTTC
Organism: Verrucomicrobiota bacterium; assembly: GCA_016235555.1. GTDB lineage: Bacteria > Verrucomicrobiota > Verrucomicrobiia > Opitutales > Opitutaceae > JACRKC01. The sequence goes on along the minus strand of JACRKC010000069.1, from coordinate 108,521 downwards.
AAGGCGCTCTTCCTCGAAGGGTTCGCGCGGCCGTTTGAAGGCGTGCGCGTGGTCATTCGCGTGCTCCTCGAAAAATACCGCGCCGCCGGCGGCGAGCGCCGGATGAAGTGCGGCGTGCAGCGCATCGTCACGCGCGACGGTCGGGCTGCCGCGCTCGTGCTCGACAGCGGCGAAGAAATCACCGCCGGCCACGTGATCTCGTCCATCGGCGCCCCCGAGACCGACTGGCTGGTGCATCTCGGCGCCGGCGCCTCCGACGACGAAACCGTTCCACACGAAGGCGTCGGCCGGCTCTCGTTCGTCGAGACGATCAGCGTCCTGCGCCGGCAGCCGGCCGAACTCGGGTGGGGGAGCGACACGATCGTCTTCTTCAACGACTCGCCCCGCTTCTCCTACGAAAAAGCAGCCGCACCGGTCGACATGCGGAGCGGCGTGATCTGCTTTCCCAACAACTTTGAATTTGGCGCGGGTCGGACCCTGCCCGAGGGAGTATTCCGCGTCACATGCCTCGCGAACTACGATGAGTGGGCGCATCTGGACGACACCGACTATCGGGCAGGCAAAGCGTGTTGGTTCGCCGATATGCAGCGCAGCGCGCGGCGCTTTCTGCCGGCCGTAGACGATGCGACGCTCGCCGCCGAGATCGTGACGACCGACATGTTCACGCCGCGCACCATCACGAAGTTCACCGGTCATTTCGGCGGCGCGATTTACGGTGCGCCCGCGAAGCGCCGGCAGGGGCGCACGCGCATTGAAAACCTCTATCTTTGCGGAACCGATCAGGGTTTCCTTGGCATTGTCGGCGCGATGCTCAGCGGCATCTCGATGGCCAACTACCATATCCTGCAAAAAGGGTAGTGCCTTGACCGTTACAATGCGGGGAGGGATGCACTTTTGGTGAAGGGGCGGAGCAACGATGGCCGGGATGGCGCGTCTGCCGGCGGCAACCCGGCACTCGATGCGCTCGACGATTCCAGGCTGCGGGAGGGCGCGCGCGCCTCCGCCACTTGCGCGCCCGGCGCCCAACCGAGGCGGACTGCCCCGCACCGCGAAAGACCGTGCGCGTCGGCCATTGAGCGCCACCTCCGCGGCCGCGCCCCGCTGGCCGGACGCCTGCGCCCACTCACGCCTCAGGCCCACTCCAACGAGAAACCATCGCAAGGATTGCGGCACCCCGTTTGATCCCAACGCGACCATTGACAAGGCGCGGGCGGCTCTATTTTTCTGACCGCTTCATTTCACATGAGCATCCTTCTCGGAATCCTGACCTTTCTCCTGATTCTCGTTTCGCTGTTCCTCGTTCTCGTCGTGCTGATGCAGAAATCCAAGGACGGCGGGATGGGCGCGACGCTCGGCGGCGGCATGGCCGAGGCGACGTTTGGCGCGGAGACGGGTAATGTGCTTACCAGTGCGACGAAATGGGCCGCGACGATCTTCTTCGTGCTCGCCCTCGCGCTCTACATGGGGCGGATCTACGAACGCAAGCACACCAACGCGGCGGCCAACAACGCGTTGCCCAGCATCGCCGCTCCGGCGGCCCCCACGGCCGCCACACCGGCTCCGGCCACCGCTCCCATCACGGTCAATACGGGAGCGGCGGCTGCGACGCCCGCCCCCGCCACCGCCGCCCCGGCGACGGCGACCCCGGCCCCCGCCGAGCCGGCCAAGAAGCCGTGAGCCGCTGATGGCGAGATACCGCAGGGTTGCGCCCGCCATCGTCCGGCGGGCGTTTTTCGTTCTCGCCGGTCTGGCGGCCTGCGTGCGCGCCGCGGCGCCTCCCGCTCAGCCCGCGCCGCTGGCCCAAATCGGCAAACCCGATGCGGCTGAGGCGGCCCGCATTCTCGAACAGTTCCGGCAGTCCGGCATCGCCGGACATTACTTCCTGGAGTTTGAGCTGCAGCAAATGCCGCGGCGTGGTGAAACCAAGGTGTTCACCGGGCGCCTGTGGGGCAGCCGCAACTCCCTCGGGGCGGTCGAGCGCATCAATGTGACCGGTGCCGATGGCGTGGAGCGCCGACTGCTGGTTCAGCACGGGCTGACGCCGATGGCGTGGCGGCTGAAAGAAGGACGGGCTGAACCGTTGCCGGCCGCTGCGCTGTTCGAAGCGTTGGTGCCGGGCGTGGAGCTGGCGGCGTTCGATCTGCTCATGCCGTATTTGTCCTGGCCGGACCCGACGGTGGAGCGGATTCTGCGCGTGCGCGGGCGGCCGGCGCACGAGTTCCTTTTCCGGCCGCCGCCGGACTTTGCGCCGACGGGCGTGTCGCTATCCGCGGTGCGAGCGTGTTTTGACACGCAGTATGACGCTCCGGTGCAAACCGAATGGTTCGCCGCCGATGGTTCGGTCACCAAAACGCTCACGCTGGTTGATCTCAAAAAAGTGTCCGGGCAGTGGATCGTGAAATCGCTCGAGGTGCGCGACGAGGCGCGCCGGGACAAGACGCGATTGGTGGTCACCGGCGCGGCCATGAACCTGATGCTGCCCGAATCGATGTTCACCCCGGCGGCGCTGGATCGCGCCATCGCGGCACCGCCATCCGAACAAGTGATTCCCCTCGGACGATGAGCCCGCGCGAAAAGACACTCCGCGCCGTCGTGTTCGATTTCGACGGCACGCTGGTCGACAGCCTGCCGCTGGTTCTGCGGGCCATCACGCATGCGATCGAGCCGTTCGGGCCCCGGCCGACCATGGATATTTTTGCCAAGCTGGGCGGACCGCCCGAGCGCTTCCTGCGCGATCTGCTGGACGACGCGCGTCACGTGCCGGTGGCCGTGGCGCGCATGGGCGACTATCACCTGCGCAATCAACACCTCATCCGACCGTTCGATGGCGTCGAGGTGGTGTTGCAGCGACTGCGGTCCGCGGGGATCGTGCTGGCGCTTTGGACCGGGCGGGACCGGCTCTCGACCGAGGTCCTGCTCCGGGAGCACCGTCTCACGGAGCATTTTGCCGCGGTGGTCTGCGGCGACGATCTGCCGACCCACAAGCCGGACCCGGAAGGACTGCGCGAGATCCTCTCGCGGCTGGGGTTGGCGCCGGCGGAAGTGATGATGGTCGGCGACGCCGATGTGGACGTGCTCGGTGCCGCGGGCTGTGGCGTGCCCGCGTTGCTCATCCGTCACGGCCGCCTGGTCGACGGAGAGGTGCGGGAAAAGGCCTGGCGCACCGTAACCTCGCCGCACGAGGCCTACGAATTGCTCCTCCAGCACGCCGAGTAACCCGCATCCGACCGGCGAGTTTTCTGTTGCCGCCACCGGCAAGTAGGTGCCTGCTCACTCCCTCCCAACCGCTTCCGCCCCTGCTGCCATGTCACGTTCATCCCGCAAAGGTTCCGCCCCACTCACATTCGATTTGCCCGTCTCCTTGATCGCGCGAATCGCCGCCTGCCGCAAAGGCCACGGCTTTGCCACCGCCAGCGAGGTGGTGCGCCTGGCGATCGAGAGTTTTGATTTTGAAAGCTGCGCGCCCACCCGCGATCCGCACACCCAGATCTCCGTGCGCGTGACCGGCGAGCAACGCGCGATGCTCAAGCGCTACGCGCGGCAGAAGGATGCCAGCGTAGGCGAGCTGCTCCGGCTCGCCCTCGAGAGTCTGCCGGTCAAACCGGCAAAGAAGAAAAGGTAGGCGGCGGCGCCGGGCGTAAGACACGCCGGGCCGAGGGGGAGCTTGCGTTTCACGCGCCGCTCCCGTTGAAGTGGATGCTTTTACGTCCATGTCCAACGCACCTCGTCCCCTCTCTGTCTGGGCTCAGAACATCGCTCCCTCGCCGACGCTGGCGGTCGACGCGAAGGCCAAGGCGCTCGCCGCCGCCGGGGAGGATGTGTGCGGCTTTGCGGCGGGTGAGCCGGACTTCGATACGCCCGAGCACATCAAGGTCGCCTGCATCGCCGCCCTCAAGGCCGGCAAGACGAAGTATGCGCCGACGCCCGGCATCGAGCCGCTGCGCCAGGCCATCGTCGAACGCTACGCCGCGGAATACGGCCTGAAGGCCGCCCCCTCCCAGGTCATCGTCTCGCCCGGCGGCAAGTTCAACTGCTACCTCGGCGTGCTCGCCACCTGCTCGCCGGGCGACGAAGCGATCGTGCCGGCGCCGTTCTGGGTGAGCTATCCCGAGATGGTCAAACTGGCCGGCGCCACGCCGAAATTTGTCCTCGCCGATGATCGCACCGGTTTCCGTCTCACGCCCGAGATGGTGGAGCGCGCCATCACCCCGCGGACGAAACTGCTCATCCTCAATTCGCCCTCGAATCCGACCGGCGCCGTCTATTCGCGGGCCGAACTCGAGGCGATTGTCGCGGTCGCGCTCAAGCACAACCTCTACATTCTGTCGGACGAGATGTATGAACACCTCGTCTATGACGGCGTGAAACCCACGTGCATCGCGACGCTCAGCAAGGACGCCGAGGCCCGCACGATCACGGTCGCCGGTTTTTCCAAGACCTATGCGATGACCGGCTGGCGCATCGGCACCACGCTCGCGCCGGCGCCCATCGCCAAGGCGATCGCGGAATTGCAGAGCCAGATGTCGTCCAACGTCACGACGTTCGCGCAATACGGGGCCCTGGCGGCGCTGAAAGAAAAGGAAAACACCGCGGCCGCGCTCAAGGAAATGCTGGGCGCCTTCGACCGCCGGCGCAAAAACCTGCACGCCGAGCTGAACAAGATTCCCGGCATCACCTGCCAGCTCGCACAGGGGGCGTTTTATCTGTTTCCGAATATCACGAGCTTCGGCCTCAAGGATCAGGACTTCTGCGCCCGCCTCCTCGACCAGGAGAAAGTGGCGGCGGTGCCCGGCAGCGCGTTCGGCGCCGAGGGCTACCTGCGACTGAGCTACGCCACGAGCGATGAGATCATCGCGAAAGGCGTGGCCCGTCTCGCGAGGTTCTGCGCCACCTTGAAGCGCTGATTGGGGAGGCAAAAAAACACCGGGTCCAATCTTCGTCGTCCGACTGAGCGGCGGCGGGAGTGAGCGGGGCAATATCTCGACGGCCGTGGGCCTCGCTGCGACCGGGCTGTGCCACGTCGTGTTTATTTTGCGCCGCTGCACCGACGTGGCGGGCTGACAATCTCGGGTCGGGAGCGAATCGGGAAAAGGTGGCTGGCGTTTTTGGCGAAAACCCGTCGAGTGCCGGCCATGCAATTCGGCGTGGATAGTTTTGTGGCGACGGCGAAGGCCGGGGAGACGGGAGATGCGGTGCGCGTCCAGGAGTTGCTCGAACAGATCGAGCTGGCGGATCAGGTTGGCTTGGATGTGTTCGGCATCGGCGAGCATCACCGTCCTGACTTTGTTTCGTCCGCTCCCACCGTGCTGCTCGGTGCCGCGGCCGCGCGCACCAAACGCATCCGGCTGGCCAGCGCGGTCACCGTGCTGAGCTCCGACGATCCCGTGCGGGTGTTTCAGCAATTCGCCACGGTCGACCTGCTGTCGCAGGGCCGGGCCGAGATCATCGTCGGGCGGGGGTCGTTCATCGAATCCTACCCGCTGTTCGGATACGACCTGGAGCATTACGACGAACTCTTCGCCGAGAAGCTTGAGCTCCTGCTGAAAATCCGTGCGCAGACGGCGGTGCATTGGTCGGGTCAGCATCGCGCGCCGTTGAACGGTCAGGGCGTCTACCCGCGGCCCGTGCAGAATCCGTTGCCCGTTTATGTCGGCGTGGGCGGCACCCCGCAGTCGGTGATTCGTGCCGGCGCGCTCGGTCTGCCGCTCGTGGTCGCGATTATCGGCGGGCAGCCGGCGCAGTTTCGCCCCCTCGTCGATCTTTACCGCCGGGCCTGGCATCAGGGCGGGCACCCGGCGGACAAGCGGTTCGTCGGGTTGCACACGATCGGATTTCTGGCCGAGGGGGCGGCGGCGGCGCGGGATGCGTTCTGGCCGGGCTACCGCGAGATGTTCGGGCGGATTGGTCGCGAGCGCGGCTGGCCCCCGCCGACCCGAACCCAATTCGACGCGCAGTGCGACCTGGTCGGCGCCTTGCACGTGGGCGATGCGGACGCGGTGGCGGAGAAGATCATGCTCGAGCACGCCGCCCTCGGCGGCTTCGACCGGCTGAGCATCCTGCTCGACAATCGGCTGCTGACCCACCGCCAGCTGTTGCAGGCGATCGAGCTGCTGGGGACACGGGTGGCTCCGCTGGTCAGGCGGGCGCTTGGCTCGAAATCCAGCTGACGGGGGTGGGCGCTGTGCCATTTCACCGACCGGCGGGTGTAGGGGAGGTGAATCCCCATGAAAACCATTCGAACTCTGCTGGTGGCGGGGGCGTTGTTCAGCCGGGCACACGGTGCGCCCGCCGCGGACGCGCCGGTTTCAACCGAAAAGAACGGCGGGCCGCCGTCGGTCACCGTCGGCTCAAGTGCGACCACTCCGCCCCGCCGGCCCGGCGCGCGGTCGGTGAAAGTGACCGAGCCGCGTCCCGCTGCACCGCGCACCGACCGCCCCACGTCGCCCGCGCCCTTGCTGCTGATCCGTTTGCTCACGCCCTTCACACCGTTCATCGAGGTGCCGGCCCGGCGCCTGCGCTGGTGATCGGCGGACGCGCCGTTCGCGGGATGGCCCTGCACGTAACTCCACCGAGGCTGCTTCGGAAGCAACCCCGGTGTCGCGAGCGGGAGGATTCGTGCCGGTCGCCGCGAGCGCTCAGCGGGAGGAGCGCTCGCCACTCGCTGGCGCTCGCAGCTAACGGACTGTGCCACGTTTTTTGGACTGTAGGCCCGGCCGGTGGCCGGGCTGCCCGCCCAGCGGGCGGGCCCACAACGGAAAGTCTGAAAGCTACGGGACGTCGGTATCAGACGGCGGTTGGGCGGAGAGCCGCGTGAGACGGTGTGGCCGGCGAGCGGCGACGACGCTGGCATTGCGCTGCGAAGCGCGTCGGCACCACGGCGCCCGGCGCAAGGCGCGCGCCGCTCAGCACCGCATCGTCTTGCGCTTGGGCGCAATCGGCCGGCCGCGGCGGCATTTCACCATGTAATCCTCGGCATCGGGCACTTTGCAGTCGGTCTCGCCGAGGTCGACCTTCACCTGGCCGAGCTTTCGCGCCGTCGCGATGGCCTTGGGGCCGAGCGCGGCGACGTAGGTGCCGCAGGCGATCACGAAGTAGTTCATCGCGTAGCGCACGAGGTCGGGAGACGACGGCAGCGTTTCTGCAATCCGATCCAGCAGGGCGGAAAACTTCTCCGCCGGGAGCTGGTCGTCCGCCACGGTGGTGGCGAGCGCGCCCAGCGTGTGCCAGCCCGCGCAGGCGACGTGGACCTTCGGCGAGTCGATCCACTTGAGCGCGAGGGCCACGCCGTCCGGATGCTCGGCAGCCACCCAGGGAACGGTGGTGCCGGAAACCATGCGCCAGGCGGCCTGGTTCGCCCAGGATCTGAGTTGGGCGGCCGTCATTCGTTTTCCGTCGGCGATCATCCCGGCCAGATATTGTGCGTCGCCATTACCGGTGGCGAACAACTGCAAGGCGAGCGCCTGGTCGCCTTTGATTTTTTTGGAAATGACTTTGAGGTCGGCGACTTTGACGCCGAAAAACGGCTCCTTGGCGCCGTGACGGGCGAAAATGCGTTTCACGGATTCGCTGCCCTTGGCGGCGAGTTCCGCCATCACTTGATCGAGGGTCATGGGGATCGAGCGACTCAACCGCGGATCGCCGCCGAGGCAAGTGCGCGCGCGATGTCGGTGCCGGGCGGGGTGGCCCGATCCGCGTGAGGCGTTGCAGTCCGAGCGGGGTGCGGACCCCGGAAAACGCTACGCGCACCAGGCGCGGGCGCGCGTCATCTGGCCGGCCAGGAGGCGGCGCGCAATCCGCGCATCCTCGTCGACCTGGAAATCAAACATGCCGACGCACATGAAATCGGCGCCGTTTTCGAGCGCGTAGCGGAAACCCTCCTCGGGCTTGATCGCGCCGGCGCCCAGCACCTTGTAAGCGATCCACGGCCGGTCGTTGCCTCGCATGAACTCGATGGTCTTCCCGGGCGTCTCGTCGAAGACGCTGTCATGTCGCGGCATGGGGCCGGCGGACCAGTAGTTCTTCGCGTTGAGCGTCTTCATCCAGAAATCGACGCCGATGCCCCGCTGGCTGACCGCGATCGGGACCTCGGTCATGTGACCGCCGATGCCGGCCGGCCGGCCGTTCTGGCGGATGAGTTCCACGGCCTTGGCGAGATCGTCGAGCCGGTTGGTTTTCACGCAGTCGTCCGCCACGCCGCCATGCACGAACGCGGCGTGCGCGCCGGCGTCGATGGCACGGAGGATGTCGGATTTCCAATCCGCCTTCGGCAGCGTGCACTGCGCGATCCATTGGATTTTTCCGCCCTCGCCGAACCAGTAGTCGTTGAGGAGGCGGAGCACGTCGGCGTCGAGGCGGAGGACCGCGGTGTTGATGCCGTTCTCCTCGCACTTGCGCCACGTCGCGAAGACTTTCTCCGGAGTGAAATAGTTCTTCAGCAACGCCGAGACGTAGATGAGATCGCGGCTGTGCGCGAAACCGCTCGTGAGATTGCCGCCGCAGATGAGACGACTCACCTCAAGTTGGCCGATGCGCCCGCAGGGCATGGTGCCACCGGCAGCAGGAGCCGGGCGCACCTTGGCGGGTTCGGCACCGAGCAGGGCGTGTTCCTCGAAACTCAGGCTGAGTCCGGCGACCGCCGGGGCCAGCAACGACGACTTCAGAAACCCGCGCCGGTTCATGGCCGGCGGCTTCCGCGGCGAACCTTTCATGCCAGCTCGCTACGCCCGGGGGCACCGCACCTCAAGCGGAATGCCGGGCCAGGCCAACCAAGGGTGCGTCTTTCGCAAAGGACGCGGCAGTCAACGCCGCCCCGCCGGCGCCGGGGCCCGTTGCGGTGGAGGGGGGGGACGGGGGTTGCGCAGGACGGTGTGATTGACGGGGCGGCGTTGGTCGGCGGTGAGTGACGGTAGCTCGGGCAGCGAGTCAGCCTTGGCCTCGCGGAGCCACTCGCGGGCGAGCTGGCGGAACTCGTCCCAGCGCTCGGCGATGAATTGATCGCGGCCGGTCATGGTCATTCCGTCGCCGAGCAGTGGGCCGGCGGCGGCGACCTGGCGGAGCAGGCTGCGCCACTCGGTGAGCAGCCGATCCACATCGCCGCGGCCGGCGGTGTCGATGCCCTCGAGCGCCTCGCGCGTGCGCGCGCCCTCGGCGATGAGGGCGCGCACGACCTCGCTGGCACCCGAGCCGTATTGCAGCGGCACGCCTTCGTGCAGCCAGCCGTCGATGGTGAGGCGGCGGTAAGCGCGTTCGCAAACCGCGGCAAGGCGGCCAAGGCGTCGCGGGTTGGTGCCGGAAAACCGGTCGCCGGCGAAAAGGTTGGCGCCATCGAACAACAGCTCGTCGAGCGCGTAGCGGTGGTCTTCCAGCGCGGCGGCGAGCGCGAGGCCTTCGGGGCCGAGAAAGAAGGAAACGATCTCGCCGCGCACGGTCAGGCGGAGTTCGCGGTCGAGCACGCCGGTGCGCTGCCACTGCCACAACAGTGTCGGCTGGGGCGGGAGGGCGAGACAGGCCGCGCGCTGCGCGCAGCCGGCGCAACCCGGAAACGGATTGCGTTCCCGGCGCACGAGCCGGGCGCGACCGGTGTCGGTGCGCTGGCCGCAGGGCAGGGCATCCGCGGGGAGCGCCGCCGTCTGTTCGAGCCCGAGGGGCAGCGGTTCATCGGTGAAAAAGCGGACGCCATCCGTGCCGGCGATCGCGGCGGCGGTGCGGCCGGCGCGGAGCTGGCGCAGGAAGAACGCCCACGGCAGCGGCGCGGCGCGCTTGAGTTGCAGCGGCTCGGCGCGGCGCATGCGCGGCGTGCTGCCGCTCACCAGCACATAGCCAAACTCGTCGAGCCCGCGCCGGCCGGCGCGCCCGATCATTTGCAGCAGTTCATGGGGCTCGATCTCGTGCTCGAAATGATCGTGGCGGTAGCCGCCCGCGGTGATGAGCACGGAGCGGAGGGAAAAATTGATGCCGGCGCTGAGACCCAGCGTGGCGACCACGGCGCGGAGCTGGCCGGCTTTGGCGAGGGGCTCGACCACGCCGGCGCGTTGCGCGTAGGTGAGACCGCTGTGGTGATACGCGACCCGGGCGCGCAGGAGTTTGGTGAGTTCCGGGCCGCAGAGTTGTTCCTGTTCCGGGGTCAGGGTGAGTGGATCGGCGAGCGGCAACTCGCGGGCGAACTGGCGGGCGAGCCGCTGGGCGTCCGCCCGGTGCGGCGCAAACACGAGCACGGGACCGAGGTTTTCGCGCAGCGCTCCGGCCACGCGTCTGGCCCAGAAGCTCTCAATGCAGCGCGGCAGCCCATGCACGAGGTCGTCGACCTCGATCTCCTCGAGTCGAACCGGGCGCTCGCGGTGTTGCACGACCTCGACCTCCCGGCCGAGCCGGCGGAGCCACGCGGCCACATCGGTGGGATTGGCGACGGCGCCGGACAGCAAAAGGAATTGCAGATCGGGCGGCGCGGCCAGCATCACGCCTTCGTAGTGGTTGCCGCGGTGCTCGTCGGCGAGCCAGTGATATTCGTCCACGACGAGCAGGCGGAACGGTTCGCCCGCCTCGGGCCGCGCGTCGGGGGTCCGCCCGATCTGGCGTTGCACCGCCTCCAGCGTGGCGACGACCACGGGCGCCCCGGGCTCGATGCAGACATCCCCCGTGATGATGCCGATGGGCCAGTCGCGGGCGCGCCATTCGGCGAACTTGTCGTTGGCGAGGGCGCGCGTGGGGACGGTAAAAAGCGCGCGCCGGGCGAAGTTCGTCTGCTCGGCCCAGCGTTCGAAGACGTAGGTTTTTCCCGCGCCCGTGGGGGCGTCGACAATCACGTCGCGCCCGGCCCGCAGCCCCTGCACCGCGAGCGCCTGCCAGCGATCGGGGAGCATGAGTTTTTGCAGGCCTGCAAAGGCGTCGGAGAGCACGCCGCCAGCGTGGCGACCGCCGGAAGGGCGTCAATTGAGAGCACCTCCGGCACATCACCGCCTCTTGTCCGGTGAACGGAGGCAGGAAAATTTGGGGCGGAAAAATTGCTCCAGGCCGTGACTGTTCCGGTGCCGGCTGCGGCAGGCTCAGCAATATTTCTGTGCCTTTTGAGCCTTTTGTGGCCAAGTTTCCGGACATGATCTTTCGGTTCACGCTCATCGCAGCGCTCCTCGGCTGGGCGGGCGGGCGGGCCGACGAGATCAAGCTTCCGCCGCGCCCGGCCGACGCGGAGAAAGGCACCGACTTTGCGCGGCGCATCGAGAGCTTCGACTTGAAGCAACGCGAGGAGGCCATCGTGACCGAGGTGAAACGCGGCAACGTGCCGGCCTGGTGGCGGCAGTTTGTCGAAGTGAAGTCCGGGGCGGCGACGATCTCGGTTGCGCCCGACTACCTCGCCGTCGGCTCCGAAGACGATTTCTTCTACACGCCACTCACGCCCCAGTCCGCCCAGCTCCTTGCCGACGAATTGGAGTGTGCGCTGCCCACGCGCAAGATGGTCGACGCCATCTATCGCAGCGCGCCGCTCAAACTCGCGCCGCTGCCGATTCCGCCGAGCCGTGAGATGACCACGGCGAAGGTCTTCGCGCAGCACAGCCGCAGCGTGCGCGACCAGCGCTCGGCGGCGTTCGCCACGCAGGCGCCGGGCATGCTCGTGGCCGGCCACAAAAAAGACGTGGTGCTCACCCCGCAGCTCGCCGTTCTCCGCGACCGGGTTGCGATCTACGGCTGGCACCGGGCCGAGGCCAATCCCATCCAGGCGCTTTATCTCGGGCACAAGGCGACGTGGGTCGACTACAGTCACGGAGTGCGCCTCGTGCGCCGCGCGATGACCGTCAACGGCCAGGCGACCACGATCGGCGTCGTGCTCGCCGACGACCAGCTCTGGACGCTCCTCAGCGACGAAGGGCCGATGACCGGTCGCAGTCATGCCGACGTGCGCCCGGTGGTGCCCGAATGGCCCGGCGAAAAGTGGCAGACGGCGTTTCACGCAGCGGGAGTGCGGGCGATGTTTTGTTCGCCCGAGCAGACCGATCCGGCAAAACCCACGCGCCTCGTGCTCTACGCGCTGCCAGCCGGCAACACCATCGAGCAAACCATCGGCCGTGGCTTGAAGGAGAAGGACGACGACTGGCATTTCAACATCCAGCACATCGGCGCGCAGACGCGCTGGCTGCGTGCGCGGCTGTCCGATGCCAACCTCGTCGTCGCCTATCTCGAGTGTGCCGAAAGATCCTGGGTGCTCTGGCGCCGCAAGCACCCCGGCCAGGAAAAACGGATCATCGACGCCGTGCGGGCCCCCTTCCCGGAGGCGAAGATCGTGTTCACCGGACACAGCGCGGGCGGTTCGCTCGCGTTTGGTTACCTCGACCGCGTCGAGGCGATTCCCGACGAGATCGAGCGCATCGCCTTTCTCGACAGCAACTACGCCTACGAAACGGCCAAGGGGCACGACGCGAAACTTGCCGCATGGCTGGCCGCCTCGCCGGAGCACCGGCTCGTCGTGCTCGCCTACCAGGACTACGTCGCGCTGCTGGATGGCAAAACCTTCGTGAGCGAAAACGGCGGCACGTGGGGCCGCAGCCGGGCGATGCTCCTGGATTTGAGCGGACGATTTTCGTTCACCCAGGCGACGCGCGATGGGTTGCAGCGCCATGTGGCCGCCGGGGGACGGATCGAGTTTTTGCTCAAGGAAAATCCGGAGAAGAAGATCCTCCACACGGTGCAAGTGGAGCGAAACGGCTTCATCCACGCGATGCTGGCGGGGACGGATCTCGCGGGGAAGGGATATGAGTTTCTGGGGGCGCGCGCCTACGACGTATTCATCGCCGGCCGGTAGGGCGGAGCGGGACCACCGCACGGGCGAAGCGACTCTCGCTGGCGAAAAAATGGAATGGCCCGTTGCAGGTGAGATACATCGGGCGTCGTTTCCATCCGATGTTTTCAGTCCGACGCGCTGCCCCGCATCCCGCTCACCCGTCGCCCGATGCTGCGTCCGCCCCGGGCGGTTTTGTCACCCAATAGGTGACAAACTTCCTCCGTCAGGCGGAATTTTTTTCGTGAGGCGCAGGGTGTTTCCGGTGTGAGTGCATTAATCGTTCCTGCGTGGGCCAGCGCGCTGGCGCGCACCAAACCGCGCTCGCAAGCGAGCTGACCTACCGTGGCGAAACCAAACCGGAAAGCCGTGATGGTGGCAGACTCCAACCTGCATGCTATCCGCCGGCCTTCTGCCGCACCGGGGCCGCCACGCGACAAGACCGATCAACGTCGGTTTGAGCACAGCCCGTTCGTGAAGCGTGCAACCCAGACCGCGGACAGCGCGTGAGCCGCTGCGCGGTGGGCGGGCACGTCCCCGTGCCCGCATTTCGAATGACAAGGGCGGTCCGACCACGCGGGCACAGGGACGCCAGCCCACCTCACCGACCACCCGCGCACGGTCGCATGACCGCTCGGGCTGTCCTCGGTTTGGGTCACACTCGTTTGTGAATTAGCGCGGAAATTCCCGTTGACGCGCCCGGCGTGCGCTCTTTGCTCTGGCCCTTCACACCGATGGCTCGGTAGCTCAGTTGGTAGAGCAGAGGACTGAAAATCCTTGTGTCCCCGGTTCGATTCCGGGCTGAGCCACCACTTTAAGTCCGCTATCTCGAAAGGGATAGCGGATTTTTCGTATGGGGGCGGCGTAATCAACGACATCCACTGACTTCCTTTTCTTCGCCTTGGCAGCCAGGGTTAGGTTCCGAGGGCGTTGATTTCCCCAAACCAGAGTCCTGCCGACCGCTTCCAGCTGAAATCGCCGAGTGGTGGTGGCTCTTCCCTCAACAGTGCCCGCCGACAAGCGGCACCCTACAAGGTCCAAACACGTCACATCTACAAGCGGACGAGGGCCGGGCGTAAAGCCCGACCCACGGCCAACGTCCGAAGATCAACCGCCATTGGGATCAGTCCTCGTTGACCGGTGGGTCGATCGGGAGGCCCTGCTCACGCAGGCGGAGGAGTTTGTAGGTGAGGGCGCGGCGGCTGATGGCGAGTTCCTTCGCCGTCTCGGTGCGGTTGTAGTGGTTTTTCCGCAGCGTGCGCAAAATCGCTTCGCGCTCGATCTCCTCCAGTCGCAGCGCCTCGCCGGCGGTGGGGGCTTTCGCCTCGGTGGTGGCGGCCACGATGCGCGCCGGCAGGTGCTCGGGCAGGACGATTTCGCCGCGGGAGAGCAGGGCGGCGCGTTCCATCGCATTGCGGAGTTCGCGGACGTTGCCGGGCCAGCGGTAGTGGGTGATGGCCGCCGTCACCGTCGCGGAGAAGCGTGATTTCTGGCGCGAGAACTGGCCGAAAAAATGAGTGGCGAGCGGCAGGAGATCCTCGGGGCGCTCGCGCAGGGGGGGGACGTGGATTTCCACCACGTTGAGCCGGTAGAACAAATCCTCGCGGAACTTCCCCGCGGCGATCTGCGCTTCGAGATCGCGGTTCGTGGTCGCGAGCACGCGCGCGCCCGTGCGCAGATCGCGCGTGGCACCGAGCCGCCGAAAGGTGCCGGTCTGCAAGACTTGCAGCAGCTTGGCCTGGAGCCCCGGCGGCAGGTCGCCGATTTCGTCGAGGACGATCGTGCCGGCGTTGGCTTCCTCGAACCGGCCGGTCCGGGCCTGGTTCGTTCCCGGCATCGCACCTTTTTCGTGGCCGAAAAGTTCGCTTTCGAGCAGATGCTCGGGAATGGCGGCGCAATTGACTTTGACCAGCGGGACGCCGGCCCGCCGGCTCCAGGCGTGGATCAAATCGACGACGATCTCCTTGCCGACGCCGCTTTCGCCGGTGACGAGCACGCGGCTGTCGGAGGGGGCGATGACCGCGGCGTCGCGAAACACGGCGGTCATCAACGGACTGGCGGCGATCACGCCGACGGGGAGCTTTGCTTCGCCTGCGACCGGCATCGGCGCATCGGTGGCGGCCTGGGTGGCACGCCGCACGGTGGCAATGAGTTCTTCCAGATCGATCGGCTTGGCGAGGTAGTTGACCGCGCCGTCGCGCATGGCGGTCACGGCGCTGCGGATGTCGGCGAAGGCGGTGACCAGCAAGACCGGCAGCCCGGGTTTCTTCTGGCGCACGCGGCGGAGTGTTTCGAGTCCGGACATGCCTGGCATGCGGACATCGGAGATCATCATCGCGTAGTCCTCCTCGGAGAGGAGCTGCAACGCGGCTTCGCCGGAGGCCGCGGACTGGGTGGAGTAGCCCTGGGAGCGGAGGAACGTCTCCAACAGACTGCGCTGGGCGTGATCGTCGTCGACAATGAGGATGCGGGCGGAATTGGAGGCGGGGGCGCTCATGTCGCGCGGGAGGCGAGCTTGAGGTGGTTGAAGCGAAACACGGCGCCGCACGGCTCGTTGGCCAGGCAGACGACGTCCCAGCGGTGGGCGGCGGCGATCTGTGCGACGATCGCGAGGCCGAGGCCGACACCCTTGGGCCGCATGGTGACGTAGGGCTTGAAGATCGTCGCGCGATGGTCGGCCGGCACGCCAGGGCCATCGTCGGCGATTTCCAAGGCCGCCTCCGCCGGGCCCTGCGGGACGAGACGGACTTCGATCCGGCCTCCCACCGCCACGGCCTGGGTCGCGTTGAGCAGGATGTTGAAGATGGCCTGCCGGAGCAGCTGCTCGTCTGCGTGGATCAGGAGGGGCGAATCGAGCGGGGTGAGCTGGAGGTGTTTTTCCTCGAGGTCGGGGAGGAGGGTGCGCGCGACATCGGCGACCAGCTGGGCGACGCGCACGGGGCCGAGCTGGGCTTCGCGGGGCTTGGAGTAGTTGATGAACTCGTTGAGCTGGACGGTGACGCGGTCGGTTTCCTCGATGATGGCGGTGGCGTGTTCGCGGAGCTTGGGCGCTTCCCGGGCTTCGAGCGCGACCATCTGCGCGAAACCGCGGATGAGGTTCAGCGGATTGCGGGTCTCGTGCGCGAGGCCGGCGGCGGCGAGGTTCATTTCCTTGAGGTGGGTGTTCATCTCGCCGGCCTTCACGAGGCGGATCTGCAGCTCGGCGTTGCGGCGGTGGTCGCGCCAGACGCGCGTGGCCATGACGGCGCCGCCGAGCGCGAGCAAACTGACCAGCGAGCGGAGCAGCAGATCGTTGTTCACGAGCCGGCGCATCGGTTCGGTCGACAGCACGATGACGAGGCTGTGCACGCCCTGCTTCTGAATGACGGCATCATATTCCTCGCGGGACATCCAGGAGGGGCGGGCGAAAGGCGGCCGGGGCAGATTGGCGGCCGGTGGAGGCTCGGCGGCGCCGACCGGGGGAGCCTCGACGGCGGCCTTGGCGGCCGGATCAGTGGGGCGCCGCGCGGGTGGCACGCGGAGCGAGCGCGCGGTGCGTTCGTCGGCAACGACGATCGGCGGGCGCGGCCGGGTGCCTTCCTCACCGGCGTTGGCGCCGAGGTCCATGAGGTTGAGAATGGTGAGCGTGCGATCCCGCCAGTAGACGCCGCGTGCCTGCTGCATCTCGGGGGTCAGCTCGACGCGGGCGCCGGCGCTGGCGATGGTTTCGCCGGTGGCGCCGAGGATGGCGATCGATTCGAGCTCGCCGGGGCGGACCAGATCCTGCAACGCGGTCTCGAGCCGGTCGCGGGAGACGATGCCGACGCGGCGCTGCGAGCGCAGCAGCACGCCCATGGTGGACGTGATGTCGCGGCCGCGATTGACGAGGGTTTGCGCGGAATAGCGGCGGAAACGGAAATGCTCCTCGATCTGCCAGCCGCAAACCGCCACGCCGCAGCCGAGCAGAATCGCCGGGATGAGCAGGCGGCGTTTAGCAGAAGGCGGGCTCATGGTGCGCGCCATAAGAATGATCCGGGAGCCGGCGCCGGTCCAATCTCAATTCCTGACGGGCTGCGGCGGGAGGAATCGGGAGAGGTCGGCCTTCTCGAAGGTGCTGTTGGACATCGGCAGTTTGCCGCGCTCGACATCCGCGAGCTTGTCGAGGTCGTCGGGTTTGGCGACCACGTGGGGCGTGAGGAAAATCAGGAGTTCGGTCTTCACATCGTCGGTGACCTGGCGCTTGAACGCGGACCCGATGATCGGGATGTCGCCGAGCAGCGGGACCTTGTTTTCGTTCTTGTTTTTCTGCGTGGAGATGAGGCCGCCGATCACGATCGTGCGATCGCTGGGCGTGACCACGACGGTGTCGGCCGAGCGTTTGTCGATGACGGGCTGGCTCGCGTTGTTGGACACCTGAACCGTGGTGGCGCTGATGGAGGAAATCTCCGGCGAGACGATCATTTCGACGAGGCCCTCGGCGGTGATGAACGGCGTGACGCGAAGAATGATGCCGACGTCCTGATAGGTGATGATGTTGGTCACCTGCCCGGTGGTCTGCGCGACCTGGGTGCCGGTGACGATCGGGACGGACTGGCCCACGAGAATGGTGGCCTGCTGGCTGCTGCGGGTCAGGATCGACGGACGGGAGAGAATCTCGGTGCGCGTCACCCCGGACATGCCGTGGATGGTGGCGGTGATGTCGCGGCCGACCATCTGGTAGAAAGCCCCGTAGACGGTGCTGTTGGCGAGCTGATCGGCGACGCCGAAGCGGGTGGTGGCGGTGCCATCGGGGTTGGTCTTGATGGCGACCGGCCCCTTGTATTTGGCCTCGGTGCCAAGATCGAAGCTGTTGTCGTGCGAGACCTGCATGAACACGACGTTGATCAGCACCTGCGGCTTGGGCTTATCGAGGTTGGCGATGATCTGCTTGATGTTCTCGTTGGTGGCGTCGTCCGTGACGACGATGAGGCGGCGGGTCTCGGCGTCGCTCGAGATCAGGGCGTCGCCGACCATGGTGGTGTTTTGATAGTTGCGGGCGCCGCCGGAATTGGAGCCGCCACCACCACCACCACCCGTGATGCCGCCGGTGGGGGCGCCACCGCGGTTGCCACCGGTGGGGCCTTGCGCGAGTGAGCACGTCGCGGCGAGCGCGAAACTGACGCCCCACGCCAAGGGGCGGGGACAGAGACGGGAAAAACGGAAATTCATGAGCGGAAAAATTGAGGGTGCGGAGATACGTCGGGCGGGCCGGTCAGTTGTTGCGGCCGGCGCTCACGCCCTGGGTGCCGAGTTGGAGGTTCTGGGAGGTGTTCTGCTGGGCGTTCGAGCGGGCCCGGGTTTCGAGCGCATCGACCTGATTGTTCGTGGTCTGCCGGGTGGTGGTGCTCTGGAAGAGGTTCTTCAAGATGGTCTCCACCTGTTTCACGTTGGCGTTCTCCATCGTGTAGACGAAGACCTTCTGTTTGCGCGCGGGGCTTTCGTCGAGCTGGTTGACCATGGCCTCGATGTCGGGCATCTGCTCCTTCGCGCACGTGACAATGACGGAGTAGGTGCGGGGATCAGCCACGGCGACGACGGGCACGGCGCGGACGGTCGTGTTGCCGCCGCGCGTGCCGGTGCCGCCACGACCGGTCCCGCCGGTGCCGCCACGACCACCCGCGGCCAGGGCGGCGGCGGCGCCAAATCCACCCGCACCAAAGCCGCCCGGGCCGAAGCCCGGAAAGCCGCCGAAGCCCGGGAAGCCGCCGCCGCGCGTGCCGCCAACGCCGCCGCGGCCGGCATTCGCCCCGCCGGTGCCGGTGCCGGAGTAGAGGTTGGTGAGCAGCGAGGCCATTTCGTAGGGATCAGCGTTCTTGAGCTTGAAGATTTTCATCGTCGACACCGTGTCGCTGGAGCTGTCGAGGGCGTTGACGAGATTCACGACCTGCTTGAGGTTGATGTTGGTGTCGGTGACGACGAGGGAGTTGCTGTCGATGTTGGCCGTGATGGCGGAGGAGCCGGGCAGCAGGGTGCCGAGATCGCGCGCCGCGGTGGTGGCGTCGAGATGACGGAGCGGAATGATCTGGATGAACATCTCGGCGGTGGCGGGAATCTCCTCGGGGTCGTTGCCGGTGCGGATGGGGAGGTTCTTCTTTTTGGCGTCATCCTTGGAGGAGACGACGATGGTGCGGCCCTGCACGACGGCGGCGTAGCCGTTCTTGCTGAGCGCGAGGTTGAGCAGCTGGACGGCTTCTTCCTTGGTGACCGGCTGGCTGCTGAACATGTCGACCGTGCCGCGCACGGGCGTCTCCATGACGATGATGAAGCCGGCGGCTTCGCTCATGTAATTGAGCACGGTCTCGAGCGGGGCGCCGCGAAAGTTGAAGCGCAGCGTGCCGGGCGCGGCGGAGGCGCGGGCGCCGGCGGCGGGAGCGGGGTTCTGCGCCAGGAGGGGCGCGGCCAGCGCGGCGAGCGCGAGGCAGAGGGTGGGGGCGAGGCGGGTGGTTTTCATTGTTTCAATTGTTTTTGCCGGGCTTCCATCAGGCGCCGGAGGGCTTCGGGGGCGTTGGCGGGAATGACATTGGCGGTGGCGGCGGCATTCTTGGCGGCATCGGCGGCGGCGGCGGCCTGTTGTTCGCTGCGGACGAGGTCGGCACCGACCAGGGTCCAGTCGCCACCTTCCGGCCGGCGCAGTTGCTGGGCGAGGCCCATCGTGAGCGCCTGGCCGTCGCGATCGAGTTCGACGCGATCGGCGGCGATGCTGGTGATCTTGAACTGGCCGACGGACTGGCCGACGCGGAGGGCTTTGCGGTAGGCGGAATCGGTGCCGTCAAAAAAGGCGAGGAGGCCCTTCTCGTAGTCCATCGTGCCGACGAAAGAGATGGAGTCGGTGCGGGGCGCGCGTTCTTCGCGGTCGCGCCGGCCGGTGCGATTGGGGTTGAAGATGTTGCGGTCGGCGATGACCCGGAAGCTGTCGAGGCTGTTGGGATCGGTGCGGGCGGCCGCGGTCGTGGTCTCGGTCGTGGTGCGTTCGCGGCGGGAAGGGCGCGAACTGGTCGCCGGTGCGGATTTGCCCGCGGCGGGCGCCGGGGTGACGGGTGTGTCGGCCGCCAACGCGAGGCCGGCGAGCACGCAGCTGGTGAACAGAAAGGTGCGCGGGGTCATAGTTTGCGTTCCAAGGGGGAGAAGCGGAGGCCGCTGACGACGAGGCCGAGGGACATCTTCGAGCCGTAGTCGTCGCGGGAGGAGAGTTCGATTGAATCAACCCGCAGGGCGAGCGGCGAATGTTCGAGCTCCCAGAGGAAGCGGCTGAGGGAGGCGAGGGAGCCGGTGGCGTCGACGCGGCACTCCAGCAGCGAATAGCGGTCGGAGCCGCCGCGCTTCCACTGCGGGCGGATGGAGCCGAGTTCGATGTTGTTCTGGCCGCGCCAGCGCTCGAAGGCGGAGATCACGTCCTGCTCGGCCTGGGAGGGATCTTTCGGAAGCGCGTTGGTCTGCATCTCGCTCCAGCGGCGGTTGAGGGCCGCCTCATTCGCGATGAGGCCGCGGCCTTCGCGGACTTTTTTCTGGAGCGTCACGATCTCGGCGGAGTGCGTCTGCCACAGCTTGGTGAGCGGGGTGAACAGAATCGTGTCGAGGAGGAGCAGCGCGACGGCCGCGCCGGCGATGATGGCGAGGAGACGCTGGCGGTTTTGAAGGGGAACGTTCATGAGCCGGCGGGGTTGCTGTTCCAGCGGAAGATAAGGGTGAACTGCGCGGGGGTCTTGCCGCGGATTTGCTCGATCTTGAGGCCCTGCACCTCCCTGGCCTTGCGCAACTGTTCCTGCACGCGGAGGAGCGAGGCGTTGTCGCGGGCGGTGCCGCTGATGGTGACGATGGTGTTGCCGTGGACCTCGAAGGTCTTGGCGGTGACATTACCGGTGTCCGGGAAGCACTCGGTGACGCGTTTCAGGATGGTGAGCGTGCGGAAGGAGGTGTCGTAGAACGGCCGGAATTCGCGGATGCGGCCCTGCACGTTTTCGAGCGCGGCGACCTGGGCCTGCATGGCGCTCCACTCGGAGCGCAGCGACCAGCGGCGGAATTCCAGCCAGCCGAAGGCGAGGAGGACCAGCACCGCGGCGGCGCCGGCCGCGAAGCCCGCGGTGGCGAGGCGGCGCGAACTGTAGCGGGCCATGAGCAGCGACCAGCGGCTGGGATGGGGCGGGAGGAATTCGAGGTCGACCCCGGACTGAAGGGCGCGGGTCGCCACTTGCTTCGCCGTCTCGGCCCCGAGGTGTTTTTCGGGAAGATCGCCCCGGCTGAGGGTGAGGCCGGCGGCGTGCGCCCAGTCGGCAATCGCCTCCGCAAACTGCCGCACCATGGTCGAATCGCCCTCGAGGTGAAGCTGCCGGATCTCCGCGCGCAGTTCGGGCGGAATCTGCTCGAACGTGATGCGCAGTTCGCGCGCGACCGCGGCGGCGTTGATCAATTTTTCGCCGTTTTCCGATTCGATGCTGGCGTCACAGGTGCGGAAGGCCGCGAGTCCGCCGCCGGCCGCCGCGAGCAAGGTGACGCCGGCCGCATCGATCGCGACCGTGATGCGCCCGGCGGGATCGGCGGGGATCGTGCCGGGCAGGACCGTGAGGCCGAGCGAGTAGCTGACGGCGCGCAGGCCCGCGGCCTTGAGCACGCGGGAAAGCTGGTCGAGTTGCTCCTTGCGGACGGCGAGCTGCGTGACCCAGGTGACGCCGCCCGCTTTTTGAAAGGATTGCGCGATCTGGAGCTGGGCGGGATCGACCGGGAAGCCTCGCTCCGCCTCGAGCTGGAGAAAACTGGCCGCGTCCTCGGCGGAGAGGTCCGGAATTTTCGCGTGCTGCGTCATGACCCAGCGCGGTGGCAGCGCGACGACGCAGTTGCGCTCGCGGAGGCCGGCGGCATCGAGGTGATTCTTGATCTCGCGACCGACGAGCTCGGGGTCCGGGTGCAGGAGATCGAGTGAGAGCGGCGCATCGGCGGCCCGCGTCACCTCGACGCCGCCCTTGTTGCGCGCGACGCGGCAAGCGCGGAGGTGGCCGGCAGCCAGGTCGAGCCCGAGGATGGACTGGAGGCGTTGTGGTTTGGGTGGTTTCATGGGCTCAAGTATCGCGATTCTGGCGGAGGAGCTGGCGCACGGCGGCGCCGAGCGCCCAGCCGTAGGAGGTGAGGTCCTGCCGGAAAATGATGCGCGGCGTGGCGGCGCGGGTATCGAAGACGACCTTCTCGCGACCGTAGCCGCGACCGTTCAGACCGACCGCCACGATGTCGGCCGAAAACTGGTAGGATTGATCGGTGATATACCGGCCGGCCTGACGGATGGAGCCGTTGGACAACACCTGCGTGAGCCAGGCGAACGACGTGAGGGCGGTCGGATTTGACTGGCGGTAGTTGACGAGCGTTTGGGCGTTCTCCTGGCCGATTCCGGGGATGCAGGCGAGCACGGCGGCGCTGGCGGTGTTGACGTTGATCAGTCCCTGGGTGGTGCCGTTGGTGGCGGTGCTGGCGGTGAGTTCCGTGTGCACGAGCGCGAATTCCTCGGCGGTGATCTGGGTCGAGACCATGAAGTCGGCGACACTGGTGAACGCCTGGGCCGGCTGGTTTTGACCGCCCTGGCCGGGGCCGCCCTGGTTTTGATTGAAGGGGATGCGCGCCATGATCTGGGCGGCGCGCTGGCTGGTGATGCCGCGTTGCGTGAGGCGTTGCTGGAGCTGCTGGCGGGTTTGCAGCGTGTTGAGCTGGGTGACATTGATGCGCCGGCTGCCGGCGGCGGACGTGGCGGGCTCGCGGCTGTAGACGGTCACATACTCGAGCAGGCCGGCGAGGAGCGTGCCGTTTTGGTCGTCGCGCGGGGCGGAGGTCTCGCCGTCGTCCTCGTTGGCATCGAGCACGCCGTTGCGGTTGGTGTCCTCGCCAAACAGCAGATCGAGCATGGCGCCGTTGATAAGGCGGACTTCGTCGACCGTCTCGTAGGCGGCGCCCTTGTTGTGGCGCGGCTGCTCGAGCTGACTGTAGATGTTTTCGTTGTAGGCGGCGTTCTGGCTGGTGGCGCTGCGCCACGCCACGATGGCGTCGGCGAATTCCTGCGTCATGCCCTGAATCGGGAGCGCCTGGATCATGGCCGAGGTGGCGGTGTTGAGGTTCAGCTTGGAGGCTTCGTCGACGAGGGCGAAGTAGGGCTCGTTGGGCTGCGCGCGCGGCCATTCGTCGGTGTTGCGGCCGATGAACCAGCAGGCGGCGTCGCCGATTTCGAGTTCCTCGGCCTTGTAGTCGTCGAGGCTCGGGACGACTCCACCGGCGGCGTATTGCGTGAGAATATTGGCGACGTAACGGGTGGCGCCGGCGATGGCCTGGCGCGTGGCGATCTCGGTGACGCGATTATCCGCCGCGCGCAGTTCCGAACTCATCGAGTTGGCGAAGTAGAGCGCGAGCGCGATCAGGCCGAGGCAAACCCACATGACGATGATGAGCACCGAGGCGCGGGTGGAGGTGGGGCGCGTTGACCCCGACGCGCTGGGCTACGGCGGGACTCCGGAAAGCGCGGCGGGGGCAACGCGCTCCACCTCGAGTCAAGCGCGTCGCGGGCGACAGCCGGTTCGAGCCGGCCACGTGGGGTGTAATCGCGCGCGGGCTTCATGGCTGGGAGCTCGCGGCGGCCGCGGCGGCTTCGTCGGCGGCGGTCTGGGTGGTCTTGACGATGATCGGCACGACGAGTTCGACGGGGTCGGTCGTGCGTGGAGCGGAGCCGTCGCGGGCGGCGAGCAGGACGCTGAACTTGATCGCGGCCGGCAGCGTGCTGGACGTGGCGGAGTCCCATGAATCCTGCCAGTTTTCGCCGTCGAAGAACTGCAGGCCGGCGGCGACGACGTTGTTGAGCAGGCGCTGTTGCTCGGCGAGGGGTTCGGTGGCCGCGAGGAGATTGCGGGTGACGACGCGGACGAGATCCTTGTTGGGCCGGCCGTCGGTGGCGGCGGCGAGAAAATAGGAGACCATCTGCACCTCGGAAAACGGCGTCCAGCCGTCGATCTTTGCGGAGCCGGTGTAGAGGTCGGGCGTGATGCGCTCGGCGACGTTGTCGAGCTCGTTCGTGGTGTTGTCCTCGGTGCTGAGCTGGCCGGCGAGCTGATAGGTGGTGGCCTGGGGATTGCCGGGCAGCCGGAGGCCGGCGAGATCGCGGCGGATGATGCCGAGCGTGCGTTGCAGCACCAGATCGTCGTCGATCTTCTCGTGCGTGGCGTTGTGCAGGCGGAGGGCGCCGAAGAACGTCGTGTTGATCACGAGCAGCACGATCGCGGCCACGGCGGTGGCCAGCAGGAGTTCGAGCAGCGTGAAACCCGCAGTGGTCCGACGAGCCTGGAGGCGGGGGCGGTTCATGGCTCGGCGGCGGCCGGGCTCGTCGTCGCCGACGAAGTCGTGCCGGAGGACGACGGTGCCGCTGGATCGTGAAGCGAACTGACCGCGATGTCGTAGGTGTGGCCCTGAAGTTCGAACTCCACCCGCACAGTGACCACGAGCAGGCTCGTGGTGGTGTCCGCGACCCACGGCTCGGTGCGCAGTGTCCACGGATAAGTGAAATCACCCTCGGTGATGGTTCCGTAGGGGGTCGTGCCGGTGACCTGGTTGGTGATCATCTGCTCCTCGAGCACGCGCTCGGCGATGCGGGCCGCGGCCGCCTTGCGCTGGCCGAGGTTGCCGGCGCGGCTCGAGACGCTCACGCCATGCATCGCCACGGGAATCACGATCGCCATGAAGAGCAGCGCGGCGAGCACCTCGGCGAGGGTGAAGGCGCGGGCGCGGAACGAGCGATGCCGGGGGCGGGACATGTCAGTTGAGGACCGAGGCGGGCCGGACTTCGTAGCCGAGCCCGTTGGCCGCCTGCACCAGGTCGAGCGCGTTGTCGGGGCTCTGACGGATCGTGATCTTGCGCACACTCGACGGATCGAAAAAGCCGTCGGGATTGAAACGGATGACGGCAAGCTCCTCGGTCAGGCCGAGGCGCTCGTCATCCTGCTCGGAGAGGTTGGTGGAATCGGCGGCCTCGATCTCCAAGGTGAGCCCGGCTTCGACGGCGTAGGCCCGGGCGCGGATGTCGCCCTGGTCGTCGTTGTAGCTGGAGAGCACGGTGAGGCCGTAGGTCGAGTCCTTGACGCTGACCCAGAGCACCACCGGCACGCCCTCGGAGACGGCGCGAGTGTGGCCGTAGTGGGTGAGGGAGAGCAGGCGACGGGCCTCGAAGTTGAGGGCGCGCCCACGGAAAAACGAACCGAGGCTCGACGTGACGAGGGTCGCGCAGATGGCGAGCAGCGCCAGGACGAAGATCAGCTCGATCAGCGTGAAGGCAGAGGTGGGGCCCGCTCTCCGAGCGGGCCTGGGTTTGAGTGACGTGTGCAGGCCGGGAGCGAATTGCACGCTGCAACTCAGGCCGGCTCGGAGAGCCGGCCCCACCACCCATTTGGCGGACAATTTACTTTGCCGTGATGGAGGCATTCACCACGTCGTCGGCGGTGCCGAGTTGACCGTCGGGGCCGGCGGAGCGGACATCGTAGCCGTTGGCGTTTACGCGGCCGGGATACTCGTAAACATAGGGATGTCCCCAAGGATCGAGAGGGATGTCGCTCTTCAGGTAGGGCCCGCGCCAGCCGGTGATGTCGGCGGGTTGCGCGAGCAACTGCGTGAGACCGTCCTGGCCGCGCGGGTAGCTGCCGGTGTCGACCTCGAAAGCGTCAAGGGCGGTGCCGAACGTGGAGATCTGCGTCTGCGCGGCGGTGATGCGCGCCTGCTCGGTGCGGCCGGTGAACTTCGGCAGCACGAGCGCGGCGAGGATGCCGAGGATCACGAGCACGAGCAGGAGCTCGACGAGGGTGAAACCCGAGGTTTTCGCGACGCGAAAACCTAAGCTTGGTTTTTTGCGCGGCAAAAAACTCAGAGAACGTTGGATTTTCATAGGAGAAATCACTTGATATGGTCCTGCAGGGAGAAGATCGGGATCACCATGCCGATGAAGATCGTGCCGATGAACGCCGCGATGACGAAGAGCATCACGGGCTCGGCGAGCGCGACGGTGGCTTTCAGCTGACGGTCGAGATCGCCTTCGGTGACCGTGGCGATGCGGAGGAGCTCGGCGTCAAGTTTGCCGCTTTCCTCCGCGACGGAGATCATCTCCACGATGGCACCGGGGAAGAGCGCGCGGTTTTGGGCGAGGCTCTTGCCCAGCGCCTTGCCCTCCTTGACCTCGTCGATGGATTTGGAAACGGCGTCGATGAGCACCTGGTTGCCGATGGAGCGGCGGGCGACGTTGAGGCCGTTGATGAGCGGCACGCCGGACTGCAGGAGCGTGCCAAGCATGCGGCAGAAGCGCGCCATCGCGAACTGGGCGACGAGCGGTCCGAGGACCGGGAGTCGCAGAAGGAGTCCTTCCCACCAGCGGCGGCCCTTTTCCGAGTGAAGCCAGGTGCGGCCCATGATGAAGCCGATGACAGCGGCGGCGGCGAGGAACAGGCCGTAGCCGCGCACCAGTTCACTAGTCTTGACGATGATCTGGGTGATGAGCGGCAGCTCGGCGTTGAAGCCCTGGAACACGAGTTGGAAGCGCGGAATGAAGAACACCAGCAGGAAGATCAACACGCCGACGGCGAGGATCAGGAGGATGACGGGATACATGAGCGCCGTCATGACCTTCGACTTGAGTTCCTTTTCGCGGGCCTGGAAATCCGCGATCTGCGCCAGCACCAGATCGAGGAAGCCGCCGGTCTCACCGGCCTCGACCATCGCGACGTAGACCCGCGGAAACGTCTCGGGCGACTTCGCCATCGCTTCGTGCAGCGACATGCCGTCGATCACGAGGTCGTGGATGCCCTTCCACTTGGCCTTGGCGGCGGGCTCGGCGGCTTCGCGCACGAGGATCTGCAAGGCCCGGCTGAACGGCACGCCGGCCGCGAGCAAGCTGGAGAGCAGGCGGGTGAAGTTCTCCAGCATGCGGGGCGTGACCTTGGTGCCGCCGCCGAAAGAGAAGCCGCCGGCCTTGCCGTCGCTGCCGCCACCGGGCGATTTGGCCGCCGCGCCGGCGGCTGACTCGGAGATCTTGATCGGGCGCAGACCGCGGCCCTCGACCTGGCGCATGGCCTCGTGGCGGTTGCTGGCGTCGAGGAATCCCTCGGTCAGCACGCCGTCGGCCTGCAGCGCTTTGTAGGAAAACTGGGGCATCAGACGGCGAGGTTCAGATCAAGGTGCGCGGCGGGGGCGGCTCGGGTGCGTGCGCGGCAGGCGCGGCGGGAGCGGCGTGGGCGGATGCGAATTCCTGCACGGTGGCGACGCTGAGGACTTCCTCGATGGTGGTCACGCCCTGCTCGACGAGGCGGCGGCCGTCCTCGGCGAGGGTCTTCATGCCGTCGCGCCGGGCGGCGTCGCGGATGATGTCGGTCGAGGCGTTGCGGAGCACCAGCGAACGAATCTCACTGTTGGAGTCCATCCATTCAAAGATGGCGCGGCGGCCGTGGTAGCCGGTGTTGCGGCACTCGCGGCAGCCGACGGCGCGGTGGACGGTCGTCTCGGGCTTGAGGCCGATCTTCACTTTGTATTCGCGGGCGGTCGGCGTGGTGTCGACCTGCTTGCAGTGGGGACACAGCAGGCGCACGAGACGCTGGGCGAGCACGGCCTCGAGTGAGGACGCGACGAGATAGGGCTCGACGCCCATGTCGACGAGACGCGTGACGGCGCCGGCGGCGTCGTTGGTATGCAGCGTCGAGAAAACCAAGTGACCCGTGAGCGAAGCCTGCACGGCGATCTGCGCGGTTTCCTGGTCGCGGATTTCGCCGATGAGAATCACATCGGGGTCGTGGCGGAGGATGGAGCGGAGGCCGCGGGCGAAGGTGAGGCCGGATTTCTCCGAGACCTGGATCTGGTTCACGCCCTTGAGCTGGTATTCGACGGGGTCCTCGATCGTGACGATCTTGCGCTCGTGGTCGTTGATCTCGTTGAGCGCGGTGTAGAGCGTGGAAGTCTTGCCGGAGCCGGTGGGACCGGTGACGAGCACGATGCCGTGCGGGAGCTGAAGCACGCGCGACATGCAGGTGAACTCGCGCTCGTTCATGCCGAGATCCTTCATGCCGCGGAGGGCGGAATTCTGGCGCAGCAAGCGCATGACCACGGCCTCGCCGTGGAGCATCGGGATGATGGAGACGCGGATGTCGACCTCGGCATCCTCGATGCGGACCTTGATGCGGCCGTCCTGCGGGAGGCGTTTTTCCGCGATGTTGAGATGCGAGAGGATTTTGACGCGGGCGACGATGGCGGGCTGGAAGCGCTTCACCTGCGCGGGCACGGGCACTTCCTGGAGCACGCCGTCGATGCGGTAGCGGATGCGCAGCTCGTCCTCGAACGGTTCAAGGTGGATGTCCGAGGCGCGCAGTTCGATCGCGTCCTTGAGGACCTGGTTGACGAAGCGGATGATCGACGCGTCCTCGGCGGCTTCGTCGAGGTTGTTGTCGAGCGGACCGTTTTCGTCGACGACCTGCAGGCCGGCTTCGTCGTCGAGCGTATCGATGGTGTCGGCGCCGACGCCGAGGCGCTTCTTCATCTCGCGGCCGATCACCTCGCTCGTGGCGAGCACGGGGCGCAGGCGCAGGCCGGTGAGGGTTTTCAGGCCGTCGAGGCCCTGCGTCGCGAAGAGGCGGCTCGTGGCGACCTCGATCTCGTTGTCAACGCGGCGAAGCGGGAGCAGTTCGTCGCGGAGCAGCAGGCGCGCCGGGAAAAGCGAGAGCACCTGCTTGTCGGGCTCGAGTTCATCGAGCGTGGCGAAGCCGACGCCGTATTCCTTGGCGAGCCAGCGCAGGACGCGCTCCTCGGTGAGGGCGTCGGCGCTGCGATTCTGCGCGAGGTAGGTCTTGGCGTCGGTCTCGGTGAGCTGCCGGGCCGCGATCATGCGACCCAGCAGTTCCGGAATGGCGCCATTGCCCGCGTGAGCGGAGGGAGCGTCGGTAAGCACGGAATCGTCAGGGAATGAGGCCGAACATCACGGCGACCGCCTCCTGGCGGACGCTGAGGACGGCGCGCAATTCCTCCTGCGCCCGGGCGAGCTTCTCCTCGTTAGCTTTGCGCGTCTCGCGGAGGCGGGCCATGCGGCTCTTCAACTCGGCGTCGGGCAGATTGTCGGTCACGGCCTGGCGCAGCGAATCCTGTTCCGGGCTGCCGCCAAAACCGCCACGGCGACCGCCACCGCCGCCGGTGTCACCGCCGCGACCGCCGCCGGGGGGCGGACCGCCGCGACCGCCGAACATGCCGCCGACGCCGCCGCCGGCGTTGCGGCGGGCTTCGGTGACCGCGGTCAGCCGGTCGGAGATGATTTTCCACTCGGCATCGTCGGTGATGCCGAACTGCTCGCGGATGCGGTCGAGCATCTGCTGCTGCATCTGCTGCGGGTCGAAGTTGCCGCGACCGCCGCCGTTGTTGTTATTGTTGTTGTCGCCGCCGCGACGATTGCGGCGATCCTGCTGGTCAGCTTGGGCGTGAACGGTGCCGACGAGGGTAAGGAGCGCGGCGACGAGGGAGAGGCCGCGGAACAGGCGGGCACACGTGGTGCGAATCGCCGTGGAGGTGGACATAACGGAGGAGTTCATGGAATCGGAGGGTGAAGGTAAGTCGCAGCGGGGACGAGAGGGTTGCATTTTAGCAGACGGGCGCATTTCTGCGGCGGGATGCGCAAACTTTGCGCACGGCTCCCGTGGGTGGGTATAAATTGCGCAACCTCCGGCACCTATCGGGCCGGGCGGCCCGGTCCGATGGGGCCAATAAACTCCGGATTTGCGCCCAACCTCGCGGCGCGATGACCTCGGCGGCAAACCTCCTCTGATGTCCACCGCCGTCCGACTTTGGCGCGAGCCAGTCACCCTGCCGACCTACGAGCCGTCGGCGCCCGACAAGAACCCCATGTTTCTCGAGAAACGGGTTTACCAAGGCAGCACCGGAAAAGTTTACCCGCTGCCCGTCACCGACCGCATCGCCGAGCGGGCGACATCCCGGGCATGGGACGCGGTGTATCTGGAGAACGAGTTTCTGAAGGTCATGGTCCTGCCCGAGATCGGCGGTCGGATTCATGCGGCGGTCGACAAGACCAACGGCTACGACCTCATCTACCGCCAGGATGTGATCAAACCGGCGTTGGTCGGCCTAGCGGGGCCGTGGCTGAGCGGGGGCATCGAGTTCAACTGGCCGCAGCACCACCGGCCCTCGACGTTCATGCCGTGCGACGTGTGGTGCGAGGAGCACGCCGACGGCTCGAAAACGGTGTGGCTCAGCGAGCACGATCCGGTGGCGCGGATGAAAGGCATGCACGGGGTGTGCCTCCATCCCGGCCGTGCCGTGATCGAGTTGAAGGTGCGGGCCTACAATCGCACGCCGCTGGCCCAAACGTTCCTCTGGTGGGCCAACGTCGCGACGCGCGTGCATGAGCGCTACCAGTCGTTTTTCCCGCCCGACGTGCACTACGTGGCCGACCACGCGAAGCGTTCGATGAGCGCCTATCCGCTTTGCGCGGAGCGTTACTACGGGGTCGACTACGCGGCCCGCGCGAGGCGGGGCGTGCCCGCGAACGAAGTCCCGCGCCAATTTGTTCCACCGGGCGACTACGCGGCGAACGACCTTTCGTGGTATGCCAACATTCCCGTGCCGACCTCCTACATGTGCATGGGCACGCGCGAGGACTTTTTCGGTGGCTACGATCATACCCGTCGCGCGGGCATCATGCACATCGCCAACCATCACATCTCGCCCGGGAAGAAGCAGTGGACCTGGGGCAACCACGAGTTCGGTTATGCGTGGGATCGCAACCTCACCGAAGTCGACGCAGCGGGCGAACATGCGCCCTACATCGAGATCATGGCCGGAGTCTACACGGACAACCAACCCGACTTCTCCTTTCTCCAACCCGGCGAAACGAAAACGTGGAGTCAGTTCTGGTATCCCATCCGGGAAATTGGTCCGGCACACCACGCCAACGTGGAGGCCGCACTGTCGCTCACCTGTCGCGATGAGCGTGCGCGTAAGGTCGCCCGTCTCGGCGTCGCCGTTACGCGCCCGCGTCCTGGTTCGACGTTGCTCGTGACCGCCGGCAAGAAAGTCATCCACGAGAGCGCCCTCGATCTCGCCCCTGATCGACCGCACGTGACCACGTTGCGGCTCCCCCCGCGTGCTTCCATCACCGCTCTGTGCGTGACGCTCCGGGCGCGTGACGGGGCCGAGTTGCTCCGTTACCAGCCGCGCCCGCGGCCCGAAGGTGCCGTGCCGCCACCGGCCGCCGAGCCACCGGCGCCTGGGGAGATTCGGAGCACCGACGAGCTTTTCCTCACCGGCCTGCACCTCGACCAGTATCGCCACGCGACTCGGCACCCGAAGCCCTACTGGCGTGAAGCCCTCCGGCGCGACCCCGGCGACGTGCGGTGCAATCACGCGCTCGGCGCCTGGCACTTGCGGCGCGGCGAGTTCGCCGACGCGGAGCGCCATGTCCGTGCGGCCATCGCCCGCCTGACGCAGCGCAACCCGAACCCCGCCGACGGCGAGCCGTATTACACCCTTGGTCTCACGCTTCGCCATCTTGGCCGGGACGACGAGGCCTACGACGCGTTCTACAAATCAACCTGGAACCAAGCCTGGCAGTCCGCCGCCTACCACGCCATCGCTGAGATGGATTGTGGCAGGGGCGATTGGTCGCTCGCGCTCGACCATCTCGACCGGTCCCTCCGCCTCAACACCGACAACCTTCGCGCCCGCGACCTTCGGGCCATCGTCCTGCGCCGGCTCGGCCGCGCCGCGGAGGCCGACGAACAGCTCCGCGCCACGCTCGCGCTCGACCCGCTCGACTGGTGGGCACGCCATCTGGCCGACCAGCCGCTCGCGTGCGACACGCAGACGCGGCTCGATCTCGTGCACGATCATTTGCGCGCGGGGCTGCATGGCGAAGCGCTCGCGTTGCTCGAGGCCGCGTCCCCCGAGCCCTGCTCGGGCACCGCACCCCTCGTCGCCTACACCGCCGCGCACGTTTGTCACCTAATGGGTGACAAACGGGCCGTGCGCGCCTGGCTGAAAAAGGCGCGAGTTGCGTCGCCGGACTATTGTTTTCCGGCGCGGCTCGAGGAACTCATCATTCTCACCCGCGTGGTCGCTCTCGAACCGCGGGACCCCCGCGCGCCCTACTACTTGGGCAACTTGCTATACGACCGCCGGCGGCATCGCGAGGCGATCGATCTCTGGAAGAAATCGGCGCGGCTCGATCCCCGGCAGGCGGTAACTTGGCGGAATCTCGGCATCGCCTATTTCAACGTGCTCGGGTCGCCCGCGCAGGCGCGCCGCGCCTACGACCGGGCGTCTCGGGCCGCGCCGCGTGACGCGCGGATTTGTTTCGAGCGGGATCAGCTGTGGAAACGCATGGGCGTTCCGCCAGAGGAGCGTCTACGCGAACTGGAGTCACACCGCGATCTCGTGCGCCAGCGGGACGATCTGTCCGTGGAGTATGCGGCCTTGCTGTTGCAGCGGGATCGCGCCGACGAGGCGCTCTCGCTCCTCACCGCGAGGCGATTCCAGCCGTGGGAGGGCGGAGAAGGTCAGGCCCGAGGCCGGTCCGTGCGGGCGCATCTCGTGTTGGGTAAACGTGCACTGGCCACGGGCGAGGCGGCCGCGGCACGGGAGCATTTCGCTGCGGCGCTCACCTCGCCGGAAAATCTCGGCGAGGCGAGACACCTGCTCGCGAATGAGGCCGAGGTTCACTATTGGCTCGGTTGCGCCCACGCCCGTGCGGGCAACCGAAAGGCCGCGCGCCAAGCCTGGTCGACCGCGGCACGCTCCAGCGGCGATTTTCGCTCGATGCAAGTAAACGCTTTTTCCGAGCAGGCCTATTTCGCGGCGCTCGCGATGGAGAAACTGGGCCGCCGGACTGGCGCGCGCCGGCTGCTCGGGCGTTTGCTCGCTTACGCGCGGGCACTGCGGCGGAAAAGGGCGGTCGTCGATTATTTCGCGACCTCGCTGCCGACCATGTTGCTGTTCGACGATGACCTGCAGATCCGGCAGGACACGGAGGCGCTGCTGCTCGAAGCGCTGGCGAAACTCGGCCTCGGGCACCGCAGCGCGGCGCGGCGGCAGTTGCGCGTCGTGCTACGACGCGATCCGAACCACCCGACGGTGCGCGAATATCTGGCGGCGTGAGCCGCGGGGCGGCGGTCAGGTGCCGAGTTTCCGGTAGTCGAGCACGGTGTGGCTGATGAAGCCCGCGGCCAGTGCGCCACGATCGGTGACGAGGTCGGGCGGGGACAGGTCGTCGCCGGTGTTCCAGATCAGGTTATGCGTCCCGTCGTGGGCGGCAGGCGAGAAGAGCTTCGGCACCAGCACGCGGGCGGGCACGGTGCGACGCAGCACGGACTCGGGGCGGCACGGGTGCGGGAAATTCACGTTGTGCACGATCCAGCTCTTCGGCGGCGTGGCCGCCACCAACTCGGGTGTCAGGCGCGCGGCATGTTGCGCGGAGATCTTCAAAATCTCGTGCAACTCCGGATCGGGCTGGTCGTGATTGGCCTTCACGCGATCGTAGACCTCCGAGGACAGGTCCTGCGAATACGCGATGGCGGGCAGGCCGTGGAGGGCGCCTTCCCACGCGCCACCGAGGGTGCCGCTGGCGATGATGAAACCGAGCGAGACGTTGAGCCCGATGTTGATGCCGCTCAGCACGGCGTCGGGCCTGAAGTCCGCGGGTAGCAAGTGATCGAGCGCGATGTTGACGCAATCGCTCGGCGTGCCGTCGACACTCCATGTCATGCATCCGAGCCCACGCTCGGCGCGCGCGGCGTGCACCGGGCGGTTGCGCGACTTGGAGGCGCCCATCCAGCTCTGCTCTTTCTTCGGCGCGACAACCGCGAGCGTGTGGCCGGCCAGCCTCAGGGCATGGACCAGTTCGTGCAGGAAGAGGCAGTCGAGGCCGTCGTCGTTGGTGACGAGAAGTTTCATGGCGGAACCGGCATTATTTCGCGATCACAACCCGGAGGTCCAGCTCTTGAATTTTCGGGGTGCGCTCCGGCGTCAGCGTAAAAAATACGCGCAGTTTCGCCTTCTCGCCGATGATGTCGAAGGCACCCCGGAGTTGGTTTTCCGGCGTGATCTCGCCGGTCGAAGCCACGGCGCCGATCGCGGCGAAACGCTCTTTCGCGAGCGCGGCCCAGTCGGCGAGCGAGCGGTCGAGGAGGAAATTCTCCGCGGTGATTTCCGTTACGAGCGCCGGGCTCCATGTGCGGATGAGTTCGACGACCTGCGCTTTGCGTTGCGCGAGGATGGGCGAGACCGGCACGCGGCGGGGCGGCAGGGCGGCGCGTTCGAGCAGGAGGCTGAGGGCGCGCGCGGTCGGCGCATAGACGGGGCCGTAGCGGAGGTTGGAGAAGGCCATGACGCCGAGGCCGTGATCGGGGGCGAAGCGGTAGTTGCTGCCGTAGCCGGGCAGGCCGCCGGAGTGGCCTACCTTTACGGTAGCGGTTTGGTCGCGACTCCAGCCGAGGCCGTAGCCGTAGAAGTTGACGGCGGGGTTGGGCGTCTTGCCGTCGGTGAGCTGGGCGTTGGGCGCGAGGCCGCTGAAGATCCGCGGCTGCTGCATCTCGCGCACCGTGGCGCGGCGCACCGGGCCGCCGTCGGTGTCGTCACGCGCGGGCCACGCCGCCAAGTGAAACGCGACGTAGCGCGCAAAATCGTCGAGCGTGGTGATGAGTCCGCCCATCGCCGCGCCGTCGCCGTCGTGCAAAATGGGTTCGCGCTGCCACTGGTCGCGCAACCAATGGTAGCCGAGGGCGAGTTTGTCGGGCGGGACTTCGGCGTATTCCCAGACGGTGTCCTTCATGCCGAGCGGGCGGAGGATGGCTTGCGTGATGTAGTCCTGAAAACGCTGCCCGGCCGTCTTCGAGACGATTTTGCCGAGGAGGACGAAGCCGAGGTTGCTGTATTCGTAGGACTCGCCGGGCGGAGTGGAGAAGGAGAGGCCGGCGCCGACGAAGCGTTCGAGGGCTTCGTTGGTGATGGCCATCTGGCGGTCGCCCCACGGGTTGTCTTCGGGGAGGCCCGGCGTCATCGTGAGCAGGTTTCGGATGGTGATCGGAGGCGAGTCGGCGGTGGGTGGACGGACCGCGCGAAACTCGGGCAGATGCTTCGCCACCGGATCGTCGAGCGTGAGCTGGCCGGCGTCGCGCAGGCGCAGGATGGCCAGCGCGACGAAGCTCTTCGTCATCGACGCGATGCGGAAACGGGTGTCGGCGGCGGCGGGGATTTTGCGCTCGAGGTTGGCGAAGCCGAGCGCGCGCGCGTGGATGAGCTGGCCGTCGAGGACGACGCCGTAGACGAGGCCGGGCAGGTGTTTTTCCGTGGCGAGGTCGGTGAACATCTTGTCCAGTTCGGGCAGGACGCTTTCGACGCGCGCGCGGCGCGTGTCGTCGGTGAAACGCGGGACGGCGTAGGTGGCGGGGAGCGATTGCGCGAGCACGGCGGCGGCGGGAAGCAACGTCGCGAGCAGCGAAACGCGAAACACGGTGGGGCAGCGCATGCCGGGATGATTCGCGCGGGGCGGACGCTGTCGAGCCGCGAGGCGGACGTTTGACCGGGCGCAGCTCAGCGCGCGGCGATTCCCGCTCGCTCCTGGCCGCCCGCGGAGCGGCCGGCCCACCTTTCGGCTTACTACGTGAAAGTAAGATGCGCCCCGTTTGACCGTCCATCGCATCGGGGCTGGCGTTCGTAGCCGGCGGGCGGATGCTCCCGCGCGATGAATCTGCGCGCGTTGCCCCTCGTCGCCCTGCTGTCGCTGCCGCCCGTCGTGCCGGCCGCGGCGCCGGCGGTGGCGGTGTCGATCGATACGCCGATGGTTGCGCCGGAGTGGGCGAAGTTGGAGCGCCGGTTGCTCGCGGAGACGGTGCCCGCGTGCCGCGAGTTTGCCCGGAAATACTACGACGAGCGCGGCTACGTGCAGTGCTTCGTGCGGTGGGGCGCCAACGACGGGCCGGACGATGCGTTCGAAAATTTCGCCGACTGGCCGCAACTCCACGCGCTCGGCGCGAGCGACGAGATCCTCCAGATTTTCCTGAAGACGTGGAACGGGATGATCCGGCAGTATTCCGAGGCGAGGACCACCGACGTGCCCGCGGGGCGCGATGGCATGTATGTGCAGGAGTTTTCCGCGCAGGCCGACTGGATGCACCACGGCGAGGGGCTGCGGACCTTCAACCTGCTCGGTCTCAGCGCGCCGACGCTGCCGATCTATCAAGAGCGCGCGCGTCGCTGGGCCGGGCTTTACCTGGGGGAGGCAGCGGCGCCGCCGAACTACGATCCGAAATTGAAACTGATCCGCTCGATGCAGAACGGCAGCAAGGGGCCGATGCTGCGCGCGGCCACGGCGCTCGACTGGGTGGGCGATCCGTTTGACGTGGCGAAGTTCGTCGCGGGGCACGGCGAGAGCACGTTCGAGCAGTTTCTCCAGCACTACCAGGAATACACCGACGTGGCCGGCGACCACTTCCTCAATCTCGTGGCGACGACGCTGCCGACGACCGCCTACCTGATCGCCAACGAGCCGAAATACAGAGCGTGGCTCGTCGACTACATGGACGCGTGGCTCGCGCGCATGAAGGCCAACGGCGGCATCGTCCCGAGTTATGTCGACTACCGCGACGGCAAGATCGGCGGGCCGGAAAACAGGTGGTGGGGCAACGCCTACGGCTGGGGATTCTCGCCGGTGAATCCCGTCAACGGCCGCCGCGAGAATCGCAACCGCATCCCGCGCGCGACGGTCGGCTTCGCCAACGCGCTGCTCGTGACCGGCGACCGGAAATATCCCGACGCATGGCGCACGATGATCGACGCGGTGAATTCGCACGCACGCACCGCGGCCGATGGCCGCCGGGAATATCCGACGATGCACGGAGCCGACGGCTGGTATGGCTGGCAGAGCACACCGTGGAACGTAGGCGCGTTGGAATTGTGGTATTGGACGCAACGCGGCGACGACCGCGCACGCGTAGGCGCGAATCCTTGGCTCGAATTCCTCGAAGGCCGGAATCCGGATTTCCCCGAGACGGCGTTGCGGCGTGATCTCGCGAGTGTCGCCTGGAAGGTCGCGGGATTTCGCGCCGACACGAAGCCACCCGAGCGACGGCTGGCGGACAACATGATGGACTTCAATCCGGCGGCGGTGACGGCGCTCGAGCAACTGATGTGGGGCGCGTTGCCACCGGGGCGGGCAGGCGAACTGTTGAGTGCGCGGCTGCGCTATTTCGATCCGCAGCGCAAACGCGCGGGCGTGCCCGAGGATGTCGCCGCGCTGGTGTCGGAGATGAGCGCGGCGGCGACGAGCGTCACGCTGGTGAACTTGAATGCGAGCGAGCCGCGCACGGTGATCGTGCAGGGCGGCGCGTATGGCGAGCACACGATCACGACCGTGGAAATCGGCGACCGGCGGGTCACGGTCGACGGGGCGTGTTTCACGGTGCGGCTGGCGCCCGGCGCGGGCGCGAAGCTGACGCTCGGGATGCGGCGGTATGCACGCGCGCCCACGGTGGCGTTTCCGTGGGATCGGTCCTGAATTTCTCCGATGCGAATCCTGATTCCGTTCCTGTTGCTCGGTGGCGTCGCGCTCGCCGCCGAACCTAAAATCATCCCGCTCTGGCCGGAGGGCGTGCCCGGACTCAAGCCCGACGCCGGCCCCGAGAAAGACGACGGCCAGGGGCGCTTCACCAACATCCATCATCCGTCGCTCGTGGTTTACGCGCCGGAGAAGCCCGTCGGCATCGCCATCATCTACACACCGGGCGGTGGCTACGTGCGCGTCGCGGGCGGCGTGAACGGCGGCGAGGTGACGAAGTGGCTGAACTCGGTCGGCGTCACGGTGTTCATGTTGAAATACCGGCACGCCGACTACGGTCACCCGGCGCCGTTGCAGGATGCGTTGCGGGCGGTGCGACTGGTTCGTTCACGGGCGGCGGAATTCGGCATCAACCCAAACGCGCTCGGCATGCTCGGCGGCTCAGCCGGCGGGCATCTCGCCGCGAGCGCGGGCACGTTGTTCGATGCGCCGGAGGGCCGCACGGGCGCGGAGCTGGACAAGATCAGCGGCCGGCCGGATTTCATGATTCTCGTCTTCTCGATGATCTCGCTCGCCAATGCGCGCGTGCCGGCGGGGACGCGGCATCCGTTGCTGGGCGCGAATCCGTCGGAGGAATTGAAACACCACCTGTCCGTCGACGAGCAGGTGACGAAGGACACGCCGCCGACGTTCCTCGTGCACTCATCCGAGGACACGACGGTGCCGGTCGAAAACAGCCTCCTGTTTTACCAGGCGATGCGGCGCGCCAGAGCGCCGATCGAGATGCACCTTTATCCGAAGGGGCCGCACGGTTCGGGCATGTCGCCCGCGCTCGGGCCGATTGCGGAGTGGCCGCAACACTGCGAATCGTGGATGCGTTTCAACGGTTGGTTGCCCAAGGTGAAATCATGAACGTCACCCGCCGGAGTTTCCTGCGCACAACGCTCGCCGCCGCCGCTGCGCCCTACGTTGCGCGGGGCGCCGCGCGGGCCGGATTCGAGATCGGTCTCGTGGCCGATGCCCAATACGCCGACGTCGAGGACAAGGGCACGCGTTTCTATCGGAAGTCGCTCGCGAAACTCGGCGAGGCGGTGGAGCACTTCAACGGTCGCGAGCTGGCGTTTTGCGCGCACCTCGGCGACCTGATCGATCGCGAGTGGAAGAGCTTCGATGAGATCATGCGACCGCTCGCCCGTAGTCGGCACGGGTGGCACCACCTGCTGGGGAATCACGATTTCGAGGTGTTGGACGAATTGAAATCAAAGGTGCCGGGGCGAATGGCGATGGAGGCGCGCTACCGGAGCTTCGACCGCGGCGGCTTTTGTTTTGCGATTCTCGACACGAACGACGTGAGCACCTACGCGCACGCGGCGGGCACGCCGGAGCGCGCCGTGGCGGAGGCGGAATTAAAACGGCTCACGGAGACGAAGGTGCGCCAGGCGAAACCGTGGAACGGCGGCATCGGTCCGGTGCAACTGGCGTGGTTCGAGCGCAGGTGCGCGGAAGCGCGCGAACGGAAGCTGAAGGTGATCGTGCTGGCGCATCATCCGATCGCGCCGGAGAACGAGCACAATTTGTGGAACGCGCCGGCGGTGCTGGCCGTGCTCGAACGGCAGAAGAACATCGTCGCGTGGCTCAATGGTCACAATCACGCGGGCCATTTCGCCGTCGTGCACGGCGTGCCGTGCGTGACCATGCATGGCATGGTGGAGACCGCCGCCACGACTGCGTATGCGACGGCCGAGGTGCTGCCGGATCGGCTGATCCTGACCGGGCACGGGCGCGAGCCGTCGCGCGAGCTGGTGTTCCGCGCGTGAGGGCGGCTAGTAGTTCACTCTCGTTGGGTCTGATGCCCCGGAGCTTGCTCCGGCTTGGTCGGGTAGCGACGAGCGCCAGCGAGTCGAAGAGCGTCGGCTCGCTGGCGCTCGCCGCTACGATGAGTGGTCGAAGGTTGCATGGTGGGATTGATCAAATGCCCCGGGGATGTTTACTCTCATCACCGTCGGGTTTTTCAGAGGGAAAGTAACCCAATGGGTTACTTTCGTTTTGGAGTCGTTTTTGAGAGGAACGTGACAAAGTAGTGCTAGCGCTTCGCCGGAGCGTAGTCGCAGAAGGTCACCGTGAGGTCGGCGTCGAGCGACTTGTCGAGTAAGGCGCGGCCGCGCATGCGGACGGTGACTTTTTGCGGAAGGCTGGGCGCCTCGGCGGCCGGGAGACTGTAGGTCATCGTCGTTTTCATTTCGGCGATCGTGACGCCGAAGGTGGGTTTGAACCCGGCGGCGCTGCCGAGTTCGAGCGATTCGATCGTGCGCGTGGGTTTGTGCAGGACGATGGTGGCGCGGATGAACTCGGCGGTCTTGTCACCGGGATCGGTGCGCTTCAGCGGACACCGATAAGTGGCGCGTTCCGCGGTGTCGGACAGCGTTTCCAGCGTGGCGAGATCGAACTGGCTGGTGAGTTTTGGCGCGGTGCCGCCGCGCGAACGACGGGAGCGGTTTTCCTGGTAGCGTCTGGTTTCGTCGTCGGTCGGAGCGCGACCGTCCTGTTGGACGAGCGACCAGCGCTCGAACTCGGGCCTCGCGGCATCGCATCGCTCGACGGTGGATTTGCCGTCGCCTACCGTGGTCTGGGTGAACGACCAACCGGGCGGCGGCTCGGCTTGAAAGGCATCGAGGGCGGCCTGGAGGGCGGGCGGGACCGCGGCGGACGCGGTGGCGACGAGCAGGCCGAACAGAGCGGGCAAACGCATCCGGCGAGCAAGCCGGGGCGCGGCGGGCGGTTCAATCCGCATCGTAAATCTCAACGAGCGCGAGGCCGGTCGCGCCGTCGACTCCGGTCACGACCACCGTGTAGCTGCCGGGTGCGAGGGTGAGGAGGAGGGCGGCGTCGAGGCTTGTTGCGGCGAGCGGAAACGCACCGACCCGTTGGGCCGTAGCCGCGATGGCGGCGGAACTGCGGCTGATTTCCCAGTCGTCGTTGGCCGCGATTCGCTGCGTGCCGCGGAAGAGTTCGAGCTGCGGATCGGCCAGCGCGCCGTCGACGCCGACCGTGGCCAGCGAAGGGCCGACCGCGCGGATCAGCACGCGCCGCGGTTGCGTGCCGGAGAGGACGAAGCCGGCGATGAGGGCGTTGTCGCCGGTGCCGGCGTTGCCGCGGGTGGACAGGTTGACGAGGCGCGGGTTGGCGGGCGCGCCGGGCGCGGGGTCGGCGTCGTAGGCTTCGACGAGGGCGATGCCGGTGGAGGCGCCGGCGCCTGAGACTAACGCGGAGTAACTCTGGGCGCCGAGCGACAAGGCGAGCGCGGCATCGAGACTGTTGGCGGCAAACGGAAACGCGCCCAGTCGCGCAAACAGCGCGACGGTGGCGGTGCCTTGCTGCCAGTTGTCGTTGGCGCGCGAGAGATCCGAGGCGGGGGCCTCAAGCGTGAGACTCGGGTCGGCGAGGGCACCGGGCACGCCGAGGGCCGAGAGCGCCGGACCGGCGGCGCGGACAAGCATGGACTTGTTGCCGTCGAGGACGAAGCCGACGATGAGTTGATTCGCGCCGGTGCCGACCTGACCGCGGGTGGAGAGATTGACGAGGCGGGAGTCGGCCGCGCTCGTGGCGATGAGTTTCGATGGCGTGACTGGCAGGCCGGTGCTGTATTTGATGGCGCGGGCGAATGCGACCGGCGGGTTGGGATCAAACGTGAAGCGGGCGCCTTGCCAGGCGAGGCCGGAGGGTGGCGTGGTGGCGGGAAACTGGTCGGCGGGCACATTGCCGGCGACGGCGGCGGACATGCTGAATGGATTCGACTGGCCGAGTGTCGCGGCATTGGCCCAGGCGACGCCGTCGCTGATCGGGATTTTCTGGATGCCCGTGCGCTCCAGCCAGAAGACGTCGGTGATGGCCGGAGTGGTTCGGCGCACAAAAAGCGGTTCGCCGTCCTCGGCGTTGCGCGGGTTCGAGCCGGACAGGAATTCGAAGTATTTCTCTTCGCCGTCGCCATCGGCATCGGACACGAGGTCGGGCAGCGCACCCGCGGCAGGCAGGCCGTGGACGGCGGACCATGCTGCAAAATCGGCGGTTTTCACCGGGGCGATGCGAACCGAAAAAGGGTCGGCATCACCGCGGCGGGTGTCGCACCAGATGGCGACGCACGGTTGATCAGCGGTGAAAAGCGCGGTGACCCCGATGTAGTCACCGAGCATGTAACCCTGCGAGGTGAGCGGCGCGTAGCGCACGTCGCTGCTCATCTCGCTCAGGCGAAGGTTCGGCTGCCAGGTGGCGCCACCGTCGAACGATTGCGCGGCGTAGTGGTCGACGAAATAGCGATGGCCGTCGGGCGCGACCGGGCTGAGGCGCTTGTCGGTGAAAATGACGGTTACCGTGGCGCCGTCCGGCGTGACGGCGATGGCCGGGTTGGTGACGCTGATGCCGTCGGGGTTGTCGCTTGCAACAACGGGCGCGCTCCACGTCGCCCCCTGATCGGTCGAACGCGTCACGAGGACGCGCGGCGTGCCGGCGATGACGGCGTTGCAGGTGACCACGATGGCGCCGTTCTGCCGGGCGACGTCGGCTTGCGGCACGAGCATGCCGTTGCGGAGGTCGGGATCGTCCCAGCCGTTGACGTTGGCGGCGATCGTGGTGGCGACCGCGGGAAACGTCCGGCCGCCGTCGGTGGAGCGCTTGCACTGGACGCTGAAGAGCGCCGGATTGTTCGGATTGCTCAGCGTGAGGAAGACCACGAGCAGGGACCCGTCGGGGAGGAACAACGGCAGGGAGCCTTGATTGATCGTGCCGGCGGGTGTGACGGCGATGGGGGATGTCCACGTCGTCCCGCGATCATCGGAGAGGGCGAGGATGATGTTGTTGCCGGTGCTGCTACCACGCGCGTCGGTGGTAAAATTCGTCCACGAGCAGGCGAGGCGACTGAAGGCGGGCGTGCCGGAGAATTCGTTGACGGCGATCCAGTTTTTGTCGGGCGAGGCTTGGGCGGAGGTTTGCCGAAACACCATCAACGGAGCGCTCCACGTCGCGCCGCCGTCGGTGGAGCGGGAGAGCACGATGTCGGCCGTCCCGAATGCATCGTCGGCCGACGC
This sequence comes from Verrucomicrobiota bacterium, assembly GCA_016235555.1. Lineage (GTDB taxonomy): Bacteria > Verrucomicrobiota > Verrucomicrobiia > Opitutales > Opitutaceae > JACRKC01. Next base: position 66,115 of record JACRKC010000069.1, on the reverse strand, counting down.
GAGAGAATTGAGGTAGAGATCGCCCTGCGGTCCGATGGCGGCGACGGGGTCCGTCGCGCGGCGGTAGGCGCCACCGGTGGATCGGGTCAGTTGGGGAACCAACCCGCGCTGCCAGGTGAAGCCGCCATCGCGGGAAAGGGCGTAACCGTTGCTGACCGCGCCGCCGTTGGTGGTGTAGCGACCTTCCTGAAACGTGGCCAGGAGGAGGTCGGGATCGGTAAGGCTACGCACGACATGCGACTCCGCCTGGGCGGTCTGGCCGGCCGGGAGCGCCGTGGGATCGGCGCCGAGACGGACGTTGGGGCCGACCCGGGCATCGAGCACGGCGGGCGGTTGGCCCTTGGACAGATCGGCCGGGCCCGTGCGGGCGGCGCGGGGCGGGACGCGGTGGCCGTAGAGTCCGGTGGATTCACGGGCGAGGAGCAGACCGCCCGAAAGCAGGCGCGGATTCACCGCCGCGGGACTGGCGGTCGCCGATGATGCGTCGGCCCGAAGCAGCGGCGAGCAGATCAGCGTTGATAGCAGTGCCCGAAAGGGGACGGGGAGTGACCGAAGCACGACGCACTGCAAAGCAGGCGGCGGCGGGACACAAGCGCGAGCGGTGGTGCGCCGCTTACGGGTTGGTGGTCTCGCGCCAGTTGGAGACCGCGTATGGCTGTTCGAGGCCGCGGAAGTCGGTGGCCGAGACATCGCGGAGGTTCACATCGTAATGCACCACCGGGCTGCCGCCGGAGAAAACCACCTTGTTCGCAACGATCGAGCCGTAGATGGCGTTGTTGCTGATGACCTTGAAATCGGCGTAGGGCAGGTAGACGACGCCGTGGAAAGCGGTCGCGGTGTTCATGTCCGGGGCGGTGCCGGTCCACGTGCCGTAGATCGCGCACTTTTTCGGATCGAGGGTGAGGTTGCTGATGCCGCCCTTGTAGATCGCAATGTCGCCGCCGGTAAAGACCTCGAGACTGCCGGTGCTGCTGATCTGGACCAGCGTCGTATTGTTGCCGCCGTTGAGACCGACGTAAAAGCTGCCGGAGCCGGTGATGACGAGTTGGACCGGGCCGTTGACGACGATCTTGGTGTTGGCCGCCTTCAGATCGATGCTGTTGCAGTAGTAGAGGCGCGGCGTGGTTTCACCGGCGACGCCGAGTGTCAGAGTCGTGCCAGCGGCGGGGCTGCTCACCGTGGTGCCGGCGCCCGACGGAGTGAGGATCGAAAAGAGGGGTTGGTAGGGGCTGGTGCTGATGCGGGCGGTGTCGATCTTGGTGGTGAGCGGCGTCGACGGACCGCGAAGGGTGGCGCTCGTAGAAAAGCTAGGGAGATCGGGATAGTTGCTGGCGGCGTAGCCTTTGACCTGCGCGTTGACGAGCGCGATGGTGGCGGAATCCGGCGCGGTCGCGGACGAGGCGAGGATGGCCGAGTAGGTGGGGGTCTGCGAGGCGTAGGTGCCGAGCGCGGAGTCGTAGCTGTCGACCGTGCCGCCCGAGCTGAAGGAGACAGACCCTGTCGAAGTCGTGCGGGCGGCGGTGGCGGCGACGGCGTTGACGAAGAGGGGGGCTTTCGACGAGGTGCTGGTGAGCGTGCGGCTGGTGGTCGAACCGTCGTCCAAGGTGGTGGTGCCGGTGACGGTCACGGTGCGATCCGAGGCGAGGCTGCCGTCGTAGTTGGTGACGGTGGCGGTGACGGAGCCGGTGACGCCGTTGTCGTAGGTGAACCCGGAGGTGGTCTTCGTGGCGGTCGTGCCGGTGATGGTCCAGCTGGACCAGTCGTTTTTGTTGAGCGCCCAGAGGGCCTCTTCCATCCCGACTTCCGCGAGTTCGACGCTGTGCGTGCTGCTCATATTGCGGGTGCTCATCTGGAGCGACCGGTAGCACAGGGTGAGGTAGCTCCCCAACGCGATCGCGAGGGCCGCCGCAAAGCACATCGCCGCCAGCAGCGCGGCACCGCGCTCGCTGGTCAGCTGCTTTGTCAGTCGGGAGTTCTGCTTCACGGGCACCAGTGAGTGCCTTATTTCACCGGCGGACCAGACAGGGAAACACCCCTCGCGATAAGCAGTTTGCACTAGCTGCCGGCAAGGAGACTACGTAGGGGCGAAAATCCGCCGGGCGGCGCCTGCGTGGTTTCCACCCGGAGCGCCGGGAACTAAGAAACCGGCCGGCCGCGCGTAGTCCTGAGCGAACCCTGAACCCCGGAGGAAACATGGAACGCCAGTTCGCACTGCCGATTGCGCTCGCAGCCGCCGTTCACGTCGGCCTGCTGTTTGGTATCACAAATTCACCGACAACAGCGCCCGGCGACCCGCCGCCCCCGCCTCCATCGTCGTCGCCGCCGCCCGACAGCGATCCGGTGGTGGTGACGCTGGCGGCGGACACGGACCCGGCGAAAGAGGTCGCGCCGGAGAGGGCCGACCGCGAATCACCGCCGGTCACCACCGAGCCGCCGCCGCTCCCGGCCAACGATCCGTTTGTCATCCAGGTGCCGGACCGGGCGACGCGGAACCCGGAGCATCCCGTCGTCAACCTCGACGGGCTCGACCGTCTTCGCGGTGCGGTCGGCGATCGGACGGGGACGGAGGGTGGCGGTCGGAGTCTGATTGACGCCCGCCTGCTCGACCATCCGCCGCGCACACGCCTGCGGGTGCCGCCGCAATACCCGCCGGACAAACGCCGCACCGGCGGGGACGGCGAGGTCATCGTCGAGTTCATGGTCGACGAGAACGGCGCCGTGCTCGCCCCGCGGGTCGTGCGCACGACCGATCATGCGTTTGATGAGCCGACGCTCCGCGCGGTGTCCCGGTGGCGTTTCGAACCCGGCACGCGCGACGGCCGGGTGGTGCCGTTCCGCATGGCGGTGCCGGTCGTATTCAAACTCGATCGCGAATGAGCGCACTCGATCCGCTCCGCGCGCCGCGTCGAAAATTGGTCAAAAGGCATGGCGTCCGTTTTTGACTCGCGGTGCCGGCGGTCGTGGAACAGCGTGGCGGTGTTCGTCCGGCCAGCCGGACACCCCCACGCATGGCGCGCAAAATCAGCTTTATTAACTACAAGGGTGGCGTCGGCAAAACGTCGCTCATCGTCAACACCGCGGCGTCCCTCGCCAGACTCGGAAAGCGCGTCCTGCTGTGTGATTTCGACACGCAGTCGAACGCGAGCATCTGGCTGCTGAAGCTCGACCGCTGGAACAAGCTCAACTCGACGGGCGAGGGCGCGGTCTACTCGATCTTCGATCCCGGCCGGGCGCAGGTGAGGGACATCGTGATCAAGGACGTGCTCGAGGGCAAAACCGGCGAGAAGCTGCTGCCCGGCCTCGATCTCGTCGCGACCACCTTCAACCTGGTCGACCTCGAGAACGAATACAACGGCGACCCGAAGCGCCCGCCTTATCTGGTCTTCTACGAGCAGCTCGCGGCGATCGAGGCGAACTACGATTTCATCCTGTTTGACTGCCCGCCGAACATCCTGCGCGCATCGCAGTGCGGGATATTTTCGTGCAATGAAATCTACGTGCCGGTGAATCCGGATGCGCTCAGCCTCATCGGTTTCACGCTGCTGGTCGAAAAGCTCTACAAGTTTCACCAACTCTCCGCGAGTTTTCGCCGGTCCGCGATGGGCGTGCCGGCGCAGGTGCAGGGCCTGGTCTTCAACTCGATCAAGGCCGGGGTGGATATCGAGGTGCCGAAGATGCGCCTCCAGCTTCGGCTCAACCAGTTCAAAACCGCGAAGCGTGCCGCGCCGGTGGCAAAGATTTTTGAGACGCAGATTCGCGACGCGATGGTGGTGCGCCGCGCGGTCGCGCTCGGCCTGCCCGTGATGCTCGTGAGCGCCGAGGCCGCCGACACCGGCGCGGGCAGCGACAACGTGGTCAATGATTACCGCCGGCTCGCGTCCGAGATCATCACACACGCGTCGGCGTGAGGCCGGCTGAATTCCGCTCCATGAAATCCACCGCCAAAGACTGGGACGAAGTGCGCAGCGCGTTTGCGACCTCCATCATGGTTGACACCGCGCTGAGCAGCCTCGCGCAAAATCTCGACGGCCCTGACTGGCCGATCAAGGGCAAGGAGGAGACCCCGGCGAAATACATCGATCTGGCCTTCGACGAGGTGATCGAGCTGCTCCAGCTCAAGGGCCAGAAGCCCGAGCGCATCGATCAATTGATCGGCATCCTCAAGGACACGCTCGCCTTTGACAGCCCGTTCGGCGAGATGGTGGAGCAGACGAAGGCCGCCGAGGAGCGCGACAACCCGCTGCTCAAAAACCTCGCGAAACTCGGCATCCCGCAGGATTTTCCCATGGGGCTGACCGCGCTCGAAGCGGGCACGCTCGAATTCTGCAAACTGGAGAAGCTCGCCACGCTCGGGGAATTCGCGGTGTTCGCCCAAACCATGGCGCAGAGCGTGATCGTGGGCGGGGACTTCAAGAAACTGCTCAACGCGCTCTCGCACGTCGATGAGGCCGCGCTCGCGGAGGCGCTGCCGTTCCGCCGCGGCGCGAAGGGTCTGCACCTCGTTGAAGCGCTCGCGCAAGCCACCCGCTCGCCCGATCCGATCAAACACGCGCAGCAGGCGACAGGTTGGTTCAAGGACGAACTCGCGGCCATCGAGCGCGATCTCGCCGCGGGCGGCGCGCTTCCGCGGCATTTCATCATGCTCAACGACCCGGCGACCGAACAAAAGGCGGCGGCGCTCTTGCGGCCCCACCTCACGGCCAAAACTCCGGCGGGGGCGCCGGCTGGCGCCGGGGAGAAAAAGCCCGGTTTCTTCGGCCGGCTGTTCGGTCGCAAATAGTCTCCCATGTCAGACGCTCCGCCGCCTGGACCAACGATTCGATTTCCCGGGGCTCGCGGGCCCGGTGGCGCCGTGCCGGCGTTGTCGCTCCGCCGCCGTCCGATCGCGACCCGCGATCCCTATGCGGTGTCGGAAGCCTCCGCGGCTGCCCGCGAATCGATCAAGGCGATCGTGTCGGCCACGCGTTCGCCGTTCGGCGGCCCGGCCGCCGCGCCGCCCGCCCAGGTGGCCGAGCTCGAAAAATCCCTTCGCCAACTGGAACACACGCTCGCCGAGCGCGAACGGGCGCTGGCCGACGCCGAGGCGCGCCTGGCGGACCGGGAACGCGAAATCGCCGAGTCCGAGGCGCTGCTGATGGCGCGGGAGAAACTGCTCGCCGCCGCCCGCCGGCCCGCGCCGGCCCAGGCGGCCGCCTCGCCCGAGGAGAAAGCAGCCCTCGAACAGTTGCGCGCCGAACTCGAGCGGCAGGAGGCCGGCCTGAAGGAGGCCAAGCAGGCGCAACGCGAGCGGGAGCAGTTTCTCGACGAGAGCGAGACCAAGCTGTTTGAGAAGGTGCAGGCTCAGCAGGAAAAGGAGATCGAGCAGGAGCAGCGGACGGAGGATTTGCGGGCGTGGGAGCGCCGGCTGAAGGAGCGCGAAGCCGCCCTCGACCCCCAGGCGGCGGCCGCGCTCAAGGCCGCCGACGAAACCGCAGCCAGGCGCGACGAGTTCAACGAGTAGGCGCCCGGCCGGCGGGTGGGGCCGGCCCCGTCGTGGCCCCGTCCGGCGCGCATCTCGCTTTTTGCACGTCTGGCTCTCGGCGAACGGAGCGGCGGTTTCTAACCGCCGAGCCCGCAGCCTCGGCGCTTACAAAGCGCCGCTCCGTTCGCTGTCATGCAAGAAACCGCGATGTGCCCCCGTCCGCGGCGCAAAAGGACGAGGTCAGCCAGCTGTAGCGGCGGTCTGCGACCGCCGAATGAGACCCCTTGGCGCATCGCCGGCGGTCGCAGACCGCCGCTACAACCAAGGCCTCTGTTTACTGACCTCACTTCCTGTTACCCCCGTCCGGCGCCAAAACTCCCCTGTTGACGCAGGCGGGGTCGCACCCTGAATCTGGATGCAACATTTTCCACGCCGTGCCGTCCAAGGCCGGCACCCACCCAATCTGCATGAGACATCTCCGCCTCGCCCTCGTGGTTTTCGCCACCCTCGGCCTCGTTCGCGCCCAGGACGAACAGCAACAAAAGCCACCCACCGAGATTCCCGACTTCAGCAACCTCGACGACTACATCTACGTCCCGAAGAGCATCCTATCGACGGGTTTTCGGATGTTGAGCGGACCGAAAATGAAGTTTGGCGGCAAAGGGCGGCTGGCGACCAGCGAGGACGCCGGCGCGCGGAGCGCGACCAACATCGCCCGGGCCTATCACGACGGCGCAGTCCATCTCGACACGCGGGCGACCACGCGGGTCGACGCGGACGGCAATCCCATCACGGACCCTGTCAGCGGGGCGACGTTGACCGATCCCATCGCGCCCGACGGCCGCACCAACAGCTGGAATTACATCAGCAGCAAGCAGCTCACCGCTGACGGCCTGGTGGCCCTGAACAACTACACCGCGGACGTCGTCGATTCCAGGCTGCGCCCGGCCAGCGGCACGCGCAATTCCGGCATCGAGCTCACCGTGTCACGCGACATGGGAAAATTCCGCAAAACGAACATCTCGTGGCTGCTGATGGCTGGCATGACGGTCAACGACCTCAATGCGAAGACTTCGGACACCGTGCAGTCGAATCTCACCACCCTGACCGACCTCTATTCGCTGAACGGCCAGCCCGTTCCTGACGCCCCTTATACTTCGCCGAGCACCGGCACGTTCAGCGTCACCGATGCCAACGGCGCCGCCCTCCTCAACCCCGACGGCACCGCGCAGTCCGTGACCACGGATACCAGCACGCTCATCTCCAGCCAGCCCGTCGAGCGCAAGGAGACGAAGACGCAGGACTCGACCAGCGTCACCAACCACTGGCGCGTGCGGGGGGCCTATTACACGTTCCGCGCCGGCCCGACGGTCTTCTTTCCGATCACGACGCGGCTGCGGGCCAACTTCAGCCTCGGTGCCGCGCTCGTCTACGCCGGCAGCACCTATACGGTCACGCAGTCGTTTGCGCCCGACACCGGCGTGGAGATTTCGGACATCAGCGAGAATAGCACCAGCAAGCTGCTGCCGGGTTACTACGCCGACGCCACGCTGCAATTCGAACTGACCGAGCGCACTGGTTTTTATGCGGGCGCCGTGTTCCAGAGCACCGGCGCATACACCCAGAACGTCAACACGACCGCCGCCCAATACTCTTCGCGCATCGACCTCGCCAACCAGAGCGGCATGCGCGCGGGCATGACGATCCGCTTCTGAGGCGTTTCAGTTGTAGCGGCGGTCCATGGCCGCCGGTGAAACGTTCGGGGCTTTCGTGCCGCGGACATCGCAACGGTGTCTGTGGGCCAGGGTGAAGTGGGGGCGTGAGAAGGGGATTGTGCCTCGGCGCGTCCGTCTCCTCGGACAAAGAGGTGGAACAGCCTCCAAATCCTGAGGCGGGATGCCTCAGCGACGACGGGTGTATCTCAGTCTCTTGTCGTCCGGCGAGCGCGACGGAGCGGCGGTTTCAACCGCCGGGCTTGGGCGCTTGGAAAAGCGCCCCTCCGCGTGGCAGGAAAGTGAGATGCGCCCGCCACGGCCACGCCGCGCCCGCGCGCTTGCGCGGGTGCATTTTTTTCTCCCTCCTGTCGCGACCCACATGAAACGCTTCCTCTGTTTGCTGCTCCTCACGTCCGGTCTTGCGCTGGTCACGCACGGCCAGACTTCCAAGCCGGAACTCTTCTCGCGCATCGACGCGCAGAAGAAAGTCTACGAAGACATCGCGCTGAAAATCTGGGACTACGCCGAGGTCGGCTATCGCGAAACCAGGAGTTCCGCGCTGCTCCAGCAGCAGTTGAAGAGCGAGGGGTTCTCCGTGCAGACCGGGGTCGCCGCGATTCCGACGGCGTTCATCGCGACCTATGGCAGCGGCTCGCCCATCATCGGCATTCTGGCGGAATTCGACGCGTTGCCGGGCGTCTCGCAGGAGGCCGTGCCCGAGAAGAAGGAGCGCGCCGGCTCCGCGGCCGGCCATGCCTGCGGTCACCACCTGTTCGGCGCGGCGTCGATTCAAGCCGCCATCGCCGTCAAGGACTGGATGAAAACCACGGGACAGAAAGGCACCGTCCGCCTCTACGGCACGCCAGCGGAAGAGGGCGGCGCCGGCAAGGTCTACATGGTGCGCGACGGCCTCTTCAAGGATGTCGACGTGGTCCTCCACTGGCACGCCGGCGATCGCAACCAGATCACCATGGCGAGTTCGCTCGCGAACAAGTCGGGCAAGTTCCGTTTCTACGGCGTGGCGTCGCACGCCGCCGGTTCGCCGGAGCGCGGACGCAGCGCCCTCGATGCAGTCGAGGCGATGGACCACATGGTAAACATGATGCGCGAGCATGTGCCGGACTCTACGCGCATTCACTATGTGATCACCCGCGGCGGCGAGGCGCCCAATGTCGTGCCCGCGTTTGCCGAGGTCTACTATTACGTCCGCAGCCCCAGCCGCGAAATTGTGCAGGACGTGTGGGATCGCGTGGAAAAGGCCGCCACCGGCGCCGCGATGGGCACCGGCACGACGATGAAAGTGGAGATCACCGGCGGCGTCTACGAACTGCTGATCAACGATGTGCTCGGTCGGGCAATGCATGCCAATCTCACGGCGGCTGGCGGCGTGAATTACACGCCCGAGGAGCGCGAGTTTGCGCTCAAGATCGGCCGGACGGTTTACGGCAAGGCGCCCGCGCCCGAGACCGCGGCGCTCATTGCTCCTTACGTGCCGAACCAGCCGCGCGAGGGTGGTGGTGGCTCGACGGATGTCGGTGATGTCAGCTGGGCGGTTCCCACGGTCGGCGTGCGCACGGCGACGTGGGCGCCGGGCACGCCCGCGCACAGCTGGCAGGCGGTGGCCTGTGGCGGCACAACCCTCGGCTTGAAGGGCATGAACGTCGCCGCCAAGACCATCGCCGGCACTGCGGTCGATCTCTTCACCAAGCCCGACCTGATCGCGAAAGCGAAGGCGGAGTTTAAGCAGAAACGCGGCGAAGAGTTCAAATACGCCGCGCTCCTCGGGGATCGCCCGCCGGCCCTGAATTATCGCGACTGAACATCGATCCGTGGCCCGGCCGGCGCAGGGCGTTTTCACGGAGCGGAGGCTTGCGTGGCGCCGGGCAGTTTCCACACTTGCGTTCCCGGTGTTTCTACGGCCATGCGTGCGCGATTCCTTCTTCCTTTTTTCGCGATCATTGCCGGTTGGTCGGACGCCCCAGCCGCGTCTGAATCAGACAAAGCGAAGCTGCGGCTCGAGTTCGCGGATCTGGCCCGGAACTCAGGGCTGCACACCGGCATCGCGGTCTTGGATCTCACCACGGGCGACCAGTTCCTCGTCAATCCTGACGCCGTTTTCATCCAGGGCAGCTGTATTCGCATCCACCTGATCACGGAGCTGTTCCGGCAGGCTGCAGCCGGCAGGGTTTCGCTCGAGGAGATCCAGACCCTGCCCGAGTCGGCGCGCACCGGCGGTTTCGGGGTGCTCCGCTACACCGGGCGCGGCACGGTGTCGATGAGCCTGCGCGACTACGCGACGCTCGTCATCACGGTGAACGACAACAGCGCGGCAAATCTGCTTACCGACGTGCTGGGGATCGACCGGATCAACGCATCTCTCGTTGCGCAGGGGACGCCTGAGATCAAGTTTCGGCGCCGCGCCGTGAGCCGGGTCAAGACTCCGGCCAACACTCCCGAAAATGTCGGCACGCCCCGGGCGGTGATGCGTGCCCTCGAGTTGATTTATCGCGGACAAGTGGTGGACCGCGCGACCTCCGACGCAGTCCTCGAGATGCTTTCGCTGCCGGCCGTCGGTTTTTTTGAGCGCAACCTGCCGTTGGGCGTGCGATTCGCGGGGCGATCGGCCTCGGGACCGACGTTTCGTGGCGACCAGGGGATCGTCCTCCTCCCGGGCCATCCTTACGTTTTTTGCGTGACGCTGGAGGGAAAATTCGGGCCGCTCGGCGTGCGTCGCGACTATTCGAAGGCCGATGCGGTCATCACGCGGGCGGCTGAACTCGCCCTCGCCTACTTTCAGCGCGAGACGCGTGCGGGGAGCGCTGCCGGGACCGGCAGGTGACGGGTGCAACTCAAACTGAGGTCAGTTCTCGAAGGCCTCGGTTGCAGCGGCGGGGGTCCCGGCCCGCCGACGGATCGGGCGAAAGTCCTGAACCGCCGGGCGGGGACGCCCGCCGCTACGCCGAGCCGGCGCGGGTGAGCGCGCGCCTTCGGCAGGCTTTTTCGCCGTTTCCTGACCTGAGTCTGAGTCACACCCGCAGGTGACGGCGAGGCGGCATTCAGCTCGACACATCCTCACCGAGATACGGAAGCGTCGAGCGGCCCATCCCGCCGTCGTCCTCACTCGAACTGACGGCGGTGCCGGGCAGTCCGGCCGTCGGGAGCTTGTGGGAATGCGGCATCCACGCGGCCAGTGCGAACGCCGCGGCGCACGCGGCGGTTGCAATGCTCCCAGCGCTCCATGCGGCGCGACGGGCCTGGCACGGGTCGAGTGCTCCGCGGTATTTTAGATGCGTGTAGCGCGCCGCCTCCCACGCGATGGCCAGTCCGGCGGTGCCGTCGAGCACGCCGGCCCGTAGAAAATAGTCGCGACAAAACCGCCACGCCGGGTTGAACCAGATCTTGGTCCAGTGCGGCCGGCGCCGCTGCCGCTGTAACTTCGAGGCGAACAACGCGGCGTAGCGGTCGGACTTGGCGGTGAGTTCGCGCCGCGTGGCGACCGTCAGGTGCCGGACTCTTCCTTCGAGCCGCCCGATGGAGCAGCCTTCCAGTCCACGCAGGCCCTCGTGCACCTCGTCGGCATTCCAGTCGCACACGCGCCGGTCGAACAAGCGCGCGTGCCACTCGGGGTTCCACGCGCCGAAGCGCACTCGTCGAACGCCGAAATAACTCTCAAAACGAATCGAGTAGGCAGCGCAGCCGGGCTCGCCGGACCCAAACGCCCGGCGGATGGCCGCTGCAAGCCCGGGCGTCACGCGCTCGTCCGCATCCAGCGAAAGTATCCATTCGTGGCGGGCCTGTCCGTTGCCGAAATTTTTCTGATCGGCGTAACCGCGCCACGCCCGGACGAACACCCGGGCTCCCCGCTCCTGGCAGACTTCGACGGTGCCGTCGCGGCTGCCGCCATCGACTACGACGATGTCGCCGGTCAGGTCACGGACCGACTCAAGGCAGTCGCCGATGCGCCTTTCTTCGTTGTGCGCGATGATAACGACCGAGAGCGGGAGGAGTGGGGTGGGGGTGGCCACGTTCGCAGCGAGCCGCCGACAGCAACGCGCCAAAGCAACGGGATTGTCAACTCTCGTGCCCGCGTTCACCCATCATGGCCATGCGCTGGTATTTTCGCCGCGGACTGAGGGTGCTCATGTATCACAAGACTTCGCGCGACCAATCCGGCGAACACACGGTGAGCGCGGTTCAGCTCGAGCGCCAGCTGCGCTGGCTGCAGGCCGAGGGGTTTCGGTTTACGACCCTGGCGGAAATGGGGCGGGCGATTCCGCCGGAGAACACCGTATTGGTGACGTTCGACGATGGCTATGCCGACACGCTGGAGTTGGCCGAGCCGGTCCTCCGCGCGCTCGGTGTGCCCGCCGTGGTGTTCGTGCCGACGGGCTTTATCGGTGCGATGAGCGCCTGGGAGGCGGAGGCCCGCCCGCTGCTCGACGAAGGCCAGCTTCGCGAACTCGCAGCGCGGGGTTTTGAGATCGCGCTGCATTCCCATCGCCACGTGAACTACGCGGAGCTCACGGCCGCGGACGTGGCTGATGATGTGCGGAGGTGTTTTGGCGTCCTTCACACCATGGGGATTCCGCCGGCGCCGGCGTTGGCTTATCCGTATGGCGGGCGCCCGCGCAGCCGGCCGGTATTGCAGGCGATGAAACAGGCGTTGGCGGATGGCGGGGTGGAGTTCGCATTTCGTGTCGGCAACCGCATTAATTCGCTTCCGCTGAGCGACCGACTGGATATCCAGCGGCTGAGCGTGCGCGGTGACGAAAGTTTCCTTCGCTTTCAGCGCAAAGTGGCGTGGGGGCGCTGGTGGTAAGGCGGCAGGGGGCGTAACAGGAAGTGAGATCAACAAACGGACGCCTTGGATGTAGCGGCGGTCTGTGACCGCCGACGGAGGAATGCTGGAGCTCCGACCCCGGTCACAGACCCCCGCTACAGCGGGTTGACCGCACTTCCTGTTACGCCCCGCGGTAAGCCGGCGCATTGAGTTGGCTTGCGTGAGTTCCCGGGCGCGCCCACGTTGCCGCGCTAAACCTTCCCGTCTGCGCTCCGTCCGCGCCGATCCCTTCACCCCATGTCATCAGCTCACGAATCGTTTTGGGCCCGCCTCGTTCGCTGGTTTCGCGTGAAGATCCTCCGCGACCGTCGCACCAAGCTGAATTACCAATACCGGCAGGGCGGGTGGGCGTGGCTCGACCGCCTCGACGAACAGGGCCATCATTTTGTTCTCGCTGGATATTTCCGGCGCTTGAAACCCGGTGGCGCGGTGCTGGACTTGGGTTGTGGCGAGGGCGTCTGGAATGATGCGCTCGGCAAGGAAAGTTACTCTTACTATGAGGGCGTGGATCTGGCGGATGAGGCTGCGCGGCTCGCCACAACGAAACGCGGCGACACCAAGACGCGTTTTTTCCAGGGCGATTTTGACACCTATCGACCGGCGCGTGGATCGTTCGATGCGGTGGTCGTCAACGAGGCGCTCTACTACTCGCGCAATCCAGTGGCCTGTCTCCGGCGTTACGAGCCGTATCTCGCGAAAGATGGTGTTTTTCTGATCTCACTGCTCCATCGCAGCTCCGACGCCATCTGGGAAAAGTTGTATGTCGTTTACGATTTCCTCGATGAAAACGTCGTCACCAATCTCCATAAAACGACGTGGATATGCCGCGTGCTCAGAAGCCGGGCGGTAGGTGCAAACCATCCCGACGCGTCCACTGCCCAACCGTGAACCGGCGGTTTCTGAATCAGAACGGCTGCCCTGTTCACGAGGTGCTGTCGAATTTCAGGATAGTCGTCTTTTTTTTCCTGGTTTGCCGGTTGGGCACTCTGACGGCGATCGCCACGGGCACGCCGGTCGAAGTCGCGCCGGTCACGGCTCGCCACGGCATGGTCGTCGCGGCGCATCCGCAGGCGGCGGCGGCGGGGCTGGCGGTGTTGCGCAACGGCGGCAATGCGATCGATGCGGCGGTCGCGACCTCACTCGCCGTGGGCGTAGCCGAACCCTACGGCTCCGGCCTGGGCGGCAAGCTGATGCTGCTTTACTACGAGGCGAAGTCCGGCCGCACGTTCGTGGTCGATGCGATGGATGCCTGCGGCTCGGCCTTTCAGGTCGCCGATTACCGGAAGCGGCCCGAAGACTCGCGCAGTTACGGCTACAGTTCGGTGTGCGTGCCCGGCCTGGGGGCGGGGTTGTGGGCGGCGCATCAGAAGTGGGGCCTGAAAAAGTGGGCGGATGACATCGCGCCGGCGATCGCGCTGGCACGCGAGGGCTTTGAAGTTTTGCCGAAAACGCGCGATTTTTTCGCGGAACAGGAGCGCAAGCTCCGGCGGGGCGACGCCGAGATCGCGCGTCTCTATCTGCCCGGAGGCAGACTGCCGGAGGTCGGCACGAGGCTGGCGAATCCGGATCTGGCCCGCACCTTGGAGATGCTGGCGAAACACGGCCGGGACGGGTTTTACCGCGGTGAGATCGCCGCGAAGATCGTCGCCGCCGCGCGGCAGGGTGGTGGGATCGTTTCGCTCACCGACTTTGCGCACTACGAGGCGCGCATCGTGGAGCCCTTGCGGGTGGATTTTCGCGGCTACCAACTCGCCAGTGCCCCGCCGCCCGCGCAGGGGCCGGCGCTGTTTCTCACCATCATGAAGGTCCTCGAGGAGGACCGGTTTGGCGGTGGTCCGTTGCGCACGGCCGAGAATCTCGACCGGATCGGCCGCGTGTGGCGACTGGCGCAGCCGCTGGTCTCCGCGGCTGTTGGCGATGACGAATCATCGCATTTCCGCGTCGCCAGGCTGCTGGCGCCGGACTCCATCAGCGAACTGCGCCGGAAATCCGGTGAACCCACCGCCGCGCCCCGGAAAGCGGCCTGGTTGGACGAGCCGTTTTCCGAGAGCCTCATGGCGGCGACGACCCACTTTGCGGTGGTCGACGCCCAGGGCAACGTCGTCTGCGCCACCCAATCGCAGAGCCTGCACTTCGGGGCCGGCGTGGTGCCGCCCGGCACCGGAGTGGTGATGAATGATTCCATGAGCAACTTCGGCTACACCGACAGCAAGCACCCCAACTTCATCGCCCCCGGCCGGCGCCCGCGCAGCACCATCTCGCCCACCATTGTGTTGCGCGGCGGCAAACCGGTCCTTGCCATCGGCATCCCCGGAGCGGCGCGCATCCCCACCGCGATGGTGCAGGGGCTGCTCGATCGCCTCGCGCTTGACCGGCCGCTCGCCGAGGCGATTGGCGATACCCGCGTGCACTACGCCGCCGCGGGTTCGCGGCAGGAAAGCGAGGCCTTCGAGGCGGAGCGGTCCCTGCCGGCGGCGACGGTCGAGGCGTTGAAAGCCAAAGGCTGGCGCGTCAATCTCCCCGAGGAGGCCGGCCGCGGCCGGCACTTCGGCGGACTCAATGCCATCGAACTCAACGCCGACGGCACGCTCACCGGTTACGCCGACCCCCGCCGCACCAACGTGGCCGTGGGCTGGTGAGTCGTGGCGGCCCGATCGCCGCCGGGTCCGGCCCCGGTTTTTTGCAGGAGCGCTGGGGTATTTATTTTCTCGTCCTCGCCGCCTGCGTCCGGCAACACAGGCCAACAGTTCAAGCACTCAATCCGACCCAAGCTGCGTTCCGATATTCCGTCTGCCCTGCTGCTGCGAATCCCTGCGAAGATTTGTGCGCATTGTTGCATGGTGCGGACGCGGTTTGATCAACCCAGACCAAACTATGATTAAGCACCGACTGACTACCCGCACGGCCGTGATTTCCACCGCCGTCGTGTTCGTGGCGAGCCTGCTCTCGCTGCCTGCCCAGACCGCTCCGGCGAAACCGGGCGAAAAGAAAGAGGAGGTCATCACCCTCGAGGCCGTGTCCGTCACCGGCTCGAACTTCAAGCGCCTCGACCAGGAGAAGGTCCTCCCCGTGACTGTCTTCAGCAAGGACATCATCGATGTGCGCAACGCGATCACGCCCGTCGAATTGCTCACCGCCCTGCCGCAGGTCACCAACGTCCCGCTCAACGAGTCCACCGCCGGCGGTGCCAACTCCCGCGGCGACAACGCCAACGTGAACCTCCGCGGCATCGGTTCCGGCAATACGCTGGTGCTCCTCAATGGCCGTCGCGCGACGCCCAACCCGATGACCTCCCCGGACGGCAACATCCCGGCGTTTTCCGTGAACGTGAACCAGCTCCCCACGCAGGGCATCGAGCGGATCGACGTCCTGCGCGACGGCGCGTCCTCCATCTACGGCTCCGATGCCGTCGCCGGCGTGATCAACTACATCACGCGCCGCGACTATCAAGGGGCGGAAGTTCGCACCCGGTTGGGCGTGCCGGAGCACGGCGGCGGCCGGAACTACCAGGGCACGCTCCTCTACGGCACCGATTTCGCCAAAGGCAAGGGCCACTGGATGACCGCGGTCGACCTCCTGTGGCGCGAGCCGATTTACATGGCGCAGCGTGATTTCTCCCGCACGGCCGCGCACTTCGCGGCGGCGCCCGCGCCGTTCAATGCGCCCGGCAGCGTCTTCGACGGTCGCGCCACCGTGGGCAACTGGCCGACCTTCCGTGTCGGCACCGGCACGACCGCGAATTATTTCCGGCCGGTCAACGGCACGCCGACCCTGACCACGGCCGCGCCGACCCGCGCCGCCAACCCGGAATACTACCTCGACATCAACTCCTACCAGACGCTCGCCTACACCAAGAGCAACCGGCAGAACCTCTTCAACAGCGTCGAATTCGAGATCAACGACCGCGTCACCGCGTTTGCCGACCTCTCGTTCTACCACTCGACCACGAATCTGCTGCGCCAGCCGGTGTTCCTCAACGCCCCCGGCAGCGACCTGCTCAAGCCAATCTCCGTCGACAATCCCTACAACCCCTACGGCTCGCGCTTCTACAGCCCCACCGGTGCGCCGAATTCCGACGGCACGCTCCGCCTCACCGGCACGCCGCAGGCCATCACCCTGCTCTCCATGTCGTTTGATGACCTGGGCGCGGAAGACGTGATGGTGCATTCCGGGGTCTACCGCGGCGTGATCGGGCTCCGCGGCAAACTAGCCGGCGACTGGACGTGGGAGAGCGGCCTGCTCTACACCCGCGGCTATGCGTCCGATATTTCCACGGGCGCCGTGCGCGAGTCGGCGCTGGCGGCTGCGCTGATGCGCACCGACACGCTCGCGTTCAATCCCTTCCGTTACCTGTTCAAGGTGCAGAACAACGCGGTGGTCGTCGACCGCTTCATCGGCAACAACAAGAGCCAGCTGGATCAGTTCAACCAGGTCTGGCGCCGCGAGGGCTTCAGCGGCATCACCAGTGGCGACTTCCGCACGGCCGGCCCGCTCTTCCGTTACTGGGGCAACACCGTCTCGGCCGCCATCGGCGGCGAGGTGCGCCGCGAGCAATACATGGACAAGCGGGCGCCGTTTGTCGGCGTCAACGGCGTCGGCAACTCCCTCGGCCTGAACCCGGACGACAACGACTACGTCCTCGCCTCGCCGAAGCCCGACTCCTCGGGCAATCGCAATGTTTACAGCGCCTACACCGAGGCGATCCTGCCGGTGGTCGCCCCGCGGCACAATCTGGCGCTCACGCACTCCCTCGAGTTCACCGGCTCCGTCCGCTACGAGAAATACAGCGACTTCGGCAACACCACGCGCCCGAAGGTCGGGATGAACTGGAAACCGTATTCGGGCCTGATGGTGCGTGCCTCCTTCAACGAAGGCTTCACCGCGCCCAATCTGCCCACGCTCTACGCTCCGACCCAATACACCGTCGACAGCGCGCCCGGCCAGGTGGACATCTACCGCAACCTCGCCGGTGCCGCCGACAATCGCTACAGCATGCGCAACTACGGCACCGGCAATCCGAAGCTCCAGCCCGCGAAGTCCATCGGCAAGAGCGCCGGCGTCGTGCTCGAGGTGCCCAAGGTCAAAGGCCTGACCGTGACGGCCGATTACTGGCAGATCGACCAGTCCAACGTCGTCGGAGCCCGCAGCGCCGACCAGATCCTCAACAGCGACTACGCGTTGCTCAACGCCTACGTGCAGTCGCAACTCGGCGCCGGGCGCACCGCGGCGCAGATCGACCTCGGCTCCGGCACCGCCAACTACAAGGGCGATCCCGCCGTGGTGCGTTTCGCGCCCTCGGCCGCCGATATCGCCGCCTACAACGCCGCCAATGCCAGCAAGCCCGCCAGCCAGCAGTTCCCGGTCGCAGGGTTGATCCTCTCGCGCACCGCCGGTTACGAGAACCTCGCCAAAGGCTACGCCAGCGGCGTCGACCTCAGCCGCAGCTACCAGTTGCCCTCGCTCCCGATCGGCCGCATCAACCTCAACACCGACTGGAGCTACCTCATCCGCACCTACGAGACCCGCGTGCTCGCCGGCTCGCCGACGCTCGTCAGCGAACGGCTCAACGTCAACGGCACCACGCGCTGGCGCGGCGCGACCAATCTCAATTGGCGCAAGGACAACTGGAGCGCCGGCGTGAGCGCCTACTACGTGGGCAGCTTCGCGGACTCCGGTGCCACCACGACCGCTGCGAATTACAACACCCTCGGCGCGCCGAGCTACCTCTCGCGCCAGTTCAACGACGGCAACTACGTCTACCGCTATCGCGTGCATGACGTCGTCTCGTTCAACGGCTACCTCCAGCGTCGCTTCGGCCCGGAGGCCCACCGGTGGCTGCGCGGCTCCTCCGTGCGCCTCGGCGTGATCAACTTCACCGACAAGGAACCGCCGCTCGTGTCCGGCGCCTTCGGCTACTCGGCGTCCGTGCATGGCTCGCTCTTCCAGGGCCGCACCTGGACGATGGAACTCACCCGGCAGTTCTGAGCCCGCGCCTCGCGCCTGAAGCGCTCGTCGTCACCCGCCCCGGCAACGCCCGTTGCCGGGGTTTTCTTTGGGCCGGTCGGCCATGTGCCGGCGGCCACGGTCGCGATCAGCGCCGTGGAGGTTTGAAGACGAACCGCCGGCTCGGGCGCCCGGTCGGCCCGAGTGTGATGAGCGGCCTCATTCGAGGCTGTCATGAACTTTCCGAGGGGAGCGGCTGGGGGTAGGGCAGGGCTGCGACCTACCCAGCGAACACTCACCGCGCGAAAGGGCAGGTCACAGACCTGCCCTACCTCGGAGCCCGTGCGTCTTCTTGGACAACAGTGCATGACAGCCTCTGGTGCGCAGCCGGAGGCGCGGTGGTCGGCGGCGGTTCGACGACGGCCGGCGACGCGTCGACCTTGGCCGGCGCCGTGACTGCGTCGGGCGGCGCTGGTGCCTCGCGCCGGCGACGGAAACGCCGCCGTCTCCGGTCAAGCCATGACCCTCTCCGGCTACCCTGGCGGTGTGCGTGAATGTGATGCCGACCATCGTGTTGACGCGGCGCAGCGGGTGATCGGCATGCACCCCGGCGGTCGAGGTCGACGCTGGAGGTGGACAGTTCTTTCTACGGCGGGGGCGTGTCCGTCATCTGGCGACGTGAGATCGCCGCCGATTCCAGGCGCTCAATCTTTGTTCGACCTGGGCGACAGGCTCTTGACTCCTGACAGGTTGCGGCCGCAGCGCGCCAGCTCGCGGCACTGCGACCGGTGACACGATGGCATCCGGCCTCCGCGAACCGGGGCAGCTGACGCGAGCGCCGAACGCCGGTAGTCCGGCGGTCAGCGCGGCGCTTGATATTTTTCCAGTTCCGTCCGGGCACGGGCGAACTCGCCCTTGAGGGCGTCGACCAGCGGCGCGACCGCACCGAGTCCGCTCTTGCGGGATTCGTGCTCCAGTTTCTCCGCGACGCCGCGGAGCGCCATCGCGCCGAGATTGGCGGAGCTGCCCTTGATGCTGTGCGCGGCGCGGGTGAACTTCGGCACATCCCCGGCGCGGAGGCTTTGCTCTAGCTCGGCGACGCGCTGCGGGGTGTCTTCCAGAAAGATGCCGATGATTTCGCGCAGGAATTCATCGTTGTCGCCCGGGTTGAGGGCGCGGAGGTTTTCGATGGCCTGCGGGTCGATGACAAGGAGGTCGGACATGGGAGGTTGAGCCAAATAAAGGATTCCAGTGGCGAGCGGGCGGTCAGCTGGCCCACTCGAACGAGGTGTTCTGATCGATCTCCTCGATGGTGGTGAGGCCGAGGAGCACTTTCTTCAGGCCGTCGTAGCGGAGGGGTTTGTAGCCGACCTTGGCGGCGGCCCGGGTGATTTCCTGCACGCTGCGGCCTTCGCTGATGAGCGTGCGGACTTCCTCGGTGATGAGCACGAGTTCGTGGAAGGCCACGCGGCCCTTGTAGCCGGTGTGGCGGCACGCGGGGCAGCCGCGGCCGCGGTAGAATGGCACCTCGCTGAGCCCTTCCTCGTCGAAGTATTTCAAGAGCGTCTCGCGCGACGGGTAGTAGGCTTCCTTGCAGTTCTCGCAGATCCGCGCGGCGAGGCGTTGGGCCAGCACGCCGATCACCGAGGGGGCGACCATGTAGGGCTCCACTCCGATCTCGATCAGGCGGACGATGGCCTGCGGGGCGGTGTTGGTATGGAGGGTCGCGAAGACAATGTGGCCGGTCAACGCGGCCTCGGTGGCGATCTTGGCGGTTTCGAGGTCGCGGATTTCGCCGATCAGAATGGCGTCGGGGTCCTGGCGCATCAGGGCGCGGAGGATGGTCGCGAATTTGAGGTCGATGTTGGCGTTGACCTGGCTCTGGGTGACCCCGGTGAGCTGGATTTCGATCGGGTCCTCGATCGTGGAGATGTTGAGGCCGGGTGAATTGATCTCATGCAGCGCGGCGTAGAGCGTGGTGGTCTTGCCGGAGCCCGTGGGTCCGGTCACGAAGATGATGCCGTTGGGATTCTGAATGAGGCGCTTGAACGGCTGGAGGATGGTCTGGGAGATCATCATCTTGTCCAGCGTGAGCATCGTCTTCTTGCCCGTCATCGCGAGGATGCGGACGACGGCTTTCTCGCCGTAGGCGGAGGGAATGGTGGAGACGCGGAAGTTGGCGCTCTGGGTGCCGATGGGCATCGTGAAGCGGCCGTCCTGCGGGAAGCGCGTCTCGGAGATGTTGAGCTGGCAGAGGATCTTGATGCGCGAGATGAGGGCGCGGTGGAGTTTGCGGGAGTAGGTCAGGATCTCGCGGAGGTTGCCATCGATGCGGAAGCGGATGCGGCACTGCGTCTCCTGCGCCTCGATGTGGATGTCGGTCGCCCGCTCGCGCATCGCGTAGTAGATGAGTTCGTCGAGGATCTGGACGAGGGCGTTGTTCTCCGCGAGCTGGGCCAGTTTCTCGCTGGCGATTTCGGGCCGGTCGAACAACGACGAGCGCTCGAGTTCGCTGAGGCTCTCCTCCAGCCCTTTGTCGGTGCAGTAGTGGATCGCGATGGCGTCCTCGATTTCGCGGGGCAGCGCGAAGACGGGGCTCACGGGCATCTGGGCGATCTGGCTGAGCCGGCGCACGAGGTCGGTGTCGAGCGGGGCGGCCATCGCCACGGTCAGCACGTTGTTGAGCACGTAGAGGCCGATGGCCCGGACCTTCTTGGCGACTTCGACGGGAAGCCGGGAGATGGCGTCGTCGGTGATGACCGAGGCGAACGGGTCGACGTAGGCGACGTTCATCGAATCGGCCCAGAAGCGGCACGCGTCGTCCTTCGACAGGATTTTTTCGTCGATCACGGCCTGCGCCAGCATCGCCGTGTCGCCGTGGCGGGTCGCGAGGGCCGCCAGTTCGTTGTGGTAGTCGAAATGCGGCAGTTTGCGCAGCCGATCGAGGAAGACCTTACTTTTGGGATTTTGCACGGCGGGGACCCTTCGTTTTGAAGAGTTTTCCGATTTCAGTCTGATCGAGCTTTTCCATCGCAAACGTGCCGGCGGAGCGCTCGCGCTTCAGTTCGTTCAGCAGCTGCGGCAGCGGGTAACGGACCTCGGCGAGTCCGTTCGCCGCCGCGGCTTGGGATTCGGGCTGGCCGGGGGCAGTCATGGCGACGCCTCACCGCCGAAGCAGACGGCGACCGTTTCCCGCAGGACCCGGGACAGTTCTTCGCGGGGAGTGTCTTTGCGGATGTAGTTGGCGGCCCCGTGCTCGAGAGCGGCTTCCACCGTCTGGCGCGTGCTCAGCGAGGTCAGCATGACGACCACGCTGTTGGGATCGAGCGCATGGATGCGGCGGAGGGCTTCGAGGCCATCGACCGTGGGCATGTTGACATCGAGGAGCACCATGTCGGGTTTTTCCCGCTCGAACAGGGCGACGGCTTCCTCGCCGTTGGCGGCCTCGATCAGCCGGGTGGCACCGAGCTGCCGGAGGATCAGGGAGACATACTTGCGGATGTGGGGCTCGTCGTCGGCGAGCAGGACGGTGGCGGGAAAACTCATGGTTGGAGCGGAACGGTGACGCGAAATTCGCAGCCGCGGGAGGGGAGGTTCTCCGCGGTGATGGTGCCGCGGTGAGCCTCGACGATCTTGCGGCAGATGGCGAGCCCGAGTCCGGTGCTTTTTTCTCCGCCGGTGGGACGCACGGACAGACGGCTGAAGTCCTTGAAAAGCTTGTCGCGTTCGCCGGCGGGGATGCCCGGTCCCTGATCCTGGACGGCAAAGGAGCAGGTGCCGCGGCTCGCGTCGGTCGAGAGCTGCACGGCGATCTCGGAGCCGGGGGGGGAATATTTGACGGCGTTGCTGAGGAGATTGTCGATGACCTGCCGGATTTTCGCGGCATCGATCATGAGCACGGGGCCGGGGCCGGCCGGCGTGAAATGGGCGCGGGTCTGTTTTTTTGCCGCCTCAAGGTTGGTGAGCGAGACCGACTTGGCGATCACGTCGGCGAGGTTCTGCGCCTCGAGCTGCAGCTTGAGTTCGCCGGCCTCGATCGTGGCGACATCGAGCAGTTCGTTGACGAGTTCGAGCATCGACTGGCTGGCGCTGTGAATCGTCGCGATGAGATCCTTTTGATCGACGGTGAGCGGGCCGGCGACGCCGTCCCGGAGGAATTCGGCGAGCCCGCGGATGGAGGCGAGCGGATTGCGCAGATCGTGGGCGGCCATGCCGAGGAATTTGTTTTTCGCGGCGTTGGCCCGGCTCAGCTGGTCGACCAGCGAACGTTGCTGCTCGACGAGCAGGCGGTTTTGCAGATGCGAGCGGATGCGGGCGAGCACTTCCTTCGCCTTGAAGGGCTTCGGCAGATAGTCGGCGCCCCCGGCGCCGAGACCTTCGACGACATCGTCGGACTCATTTTTCGCGGTGATGAAGATGACTGGAGCGCAATCGTCCCCGTAGGCCTTTTTCAGGCGGCGGCACGTCTCGAAGCCGTCGATGCCCGGCAGCATCACGTCGAGGAGCACGAGGTCCGGGCTCGACTCGGCATACAGTTGCATGGCCCGCTCGCCGGAGTCGCCTTCGATCAGCGCATATCCTTCCCCGCGGAGGATGCCCGCGAGGATGCGGAGGTTCATGCGATCATCGTCCACGACCAGCACCTTGCGGCCCTTCAAGTCGATGGACCGGGTGGTGTCGGAGGCAGGAGCGGAAGCCATTCGGGGGGATTCAGCAGGTATTATCCGCTTCGGCAACTGCAACTTCAGTTTCGTGCGGCGCGGGGGCGTGACTCAAGCTCAGGTCAGCGATCTGTAGCGGCGGTCGATGACCGCCGAACGAATGCTCTTGGCGCGACGCCCGCGGTCATAGATCGCCGCTACAGCCGAGCCCCTCGAAAACTGACCTCACTTTGAGTTGCACCCGCGGCGCGGCGCGGCGGGTGAGCAGGAAGGACCCGGTGCCCGCGGCTGCCGCCCGGCCCAAGCGATCGCATCAGGGAATTCGGATGCGTTGATTATTCCACTTGCCAGCGCCGGCCGGGAGCGATTCGTTCCTCGCTCTTCCAATTATGGCCAACTCATTCGTTTTCTCCTCCGAGTCCGTGGGCGAAGGACACCCGGACAAAGTCGCCGATCTGATCTCCGACAGCGTGCTCGATGCCTGCCTCGCGCAGGATCCCAGGAGCCGCGTGGCGTGCGAGACCATGGTGAAGTCCAACATGGTCATCCTCGCTGGTGAAATCACGACCAGCGCGAAACTCAACTACGAGGCCATCGTGCGCGACGCCATCCGCGACATCGGCTACGTGAACGCCGACGACGTGTTTCACGCGGACCACGTCTTCATCAACAACTACCTCACGCGCCAGTCGCCCGACATCGCGCAGGGGGTCGACGCGAAGAAGGCCAAGGGCAAGAAGACCGCCGAGCAGGGCGCGGGCGATCAGGGCATCATGTTCGGCTACGCGTGCAGCGAGACGCCCGAGCTCATGCCCACGCCGATCATGTTTGCCCACCGGCTCGGCCGCGAGCTCACCAAGATCCGCAAGTCCGGCAAAGTGCCGTGGCTGCGCCCCGACGCGAAGTCGCAGGTGTCCGTGCGCTACCAGAACGACAAGCCCGTCGAAGTGGTGAACGTCGTCATCTCCACGCAGCACACTGCCGACGTGGAGCACGCCAGGATCGAAAAGCACCTCATCGAGCACGTCATCAAGAAGGTCATCCCGGGCAAGCTGCTGACGAAGAACACCGAGTATCTCATCAACCCGACCGGCCGCTTCGTCGTCGGCGGTCCGCAGGGCGACTCGGGCCTCACCGGCCGCAAGATCATCGTCGACACCTACGGCGGCTGGGGCCGCCACGGTGGCGGCGCCTTTTCGGGCAAGGATCCGTCGAAGGTCGATCGCTCCGCCGCCTACATGGGCCGCTGGGTGGCGAAGAACATCGTCGCCGCCGGTCTCGCGACGCACGCCGAGATTCAATTCGCCTACGCCATCGGCCACCCGCAGCCGGTGAGCGTGCGCGTCGAGACCTTCGGCACGGCCAAGCTCGGCATCTCCGACGAGCAGATTACCGCGGCGGTGCAGGAGGTTTTCAGCTTCAAGCCCGCCGATATCGTCGTGCAGCTCGATTTGCTGCGGCCGATTTACCGCCAGACGACCAACTACGGCCACTTCGGCAAAGCCGGCCTGCCGTGGGAAAAGACCGACAAGGCCGCCGCCCTCGCCGCCGCGATCAAGTAACCGCCTCGACCTCGCACTCTCATGGCCAAAGCCAAAAAAAATACCCGCACCGCGCAGGATTATCAGGTCAAAGACCCCGGCCTCGCCGATTGGGGACGGAAGGAAATCTCCGTCGCCGAGCACGAGATGCCCGGCCTGATGTCGGTCCGCAAAAAATTCGGCCCGCAGAAGCCGCTCGCCGGCGTGCGCGTGACGGGCTCGCTGCACATGACGATCCAGACGGCCGTCCTCATCGAGACGCTCGTCGAACTCGGTGCCTCCGTGCGCTGGGCGTCGTGCAACATCTTCTCGACGCAGGATCATGCCGCCGCCGCGATCGCCGCGGCCGGCGTGCCCGTCTTCGCGTGGAAGGGCGAGACGCTTGAGGAATACTGGGATCTCACCTGGAAGGCCGTCAGCCACCCGAAAGGCCAGGGCCCGCAGCTCGTCGTCGACGACGGCGGCGATGTCACGCTGCTCCTCCACAAGGGCTACGAGATGGAGCAGGGGAGCGACTGGGTGAACAGCGCCTCCGGTTCGCACGAGGAGCAGGTCATCAAGAACCTCCTCAAGAAGATCAAGAAGAGCCAGCCCGGCGTCTTCACCACGATGGTGAAAGACTGGCGCGGCGTCTCCGAGGAGACCACCACCGGCGTGCACCGCCTCTATCAGTTGCACGAGGCCGGCAAGCTCCTCGTGCCCTCGATCAACGTCAACGACTCGGTCACGAAGTCGAAGTTCGACAATCTCTACGGCTGCCGCGAATCGCTCGCCGACGGCCTGAAGCGCGCCACCGACGTGATGATCGCCGGCAAGGTCGCGTGCGTGTGCGGCTACGGCGACGTGGGCAAAGGCTCCGCGCACTCGCTGCGCGGTTTCGGCGCGCGGGTGATCGTCACCGAGGTCGATCCCATCAACGCCCTGCAGGCCGCGATGGAAGGCTTCGAGGTCAACACCGTCGAATCCACGCTCGGCACCGCCGACATCTACGTCACGACGACCGGCAACAAGGACATCATCACGCTGGAGCACATCCTGAAGATGAAGGACCAGGCGATCGTGTGTAACATCGGCCACTTCGACAACGAGATCCAGGTCGACCGGCTCTACAAGGCGAAGGGCGTGAAGCGCATCACGATCAAGCCGCAATACGACCAGTTCGTGCTGCCCAACGGCCACAGCATCTATCTGCTCGCCGAAGGCCGGCTCGTGAACCTCGGCTGCGCGACGGGCCACCCGTCGTTCGTCATGTCGAACAGTTTCACCAACCAGACGCTCGCGCAACTTGACCTCTGGAAGAACAAGGATGTTTACAAGGTCGGCGTCTACCGCCTCCCGAAACACCTCGACGAGGAAGTCGCCCGCCTGCACCTCGAGAAGATCGGCGCGAAGCTGACGAAACTCTCGAAGGAACAGGCCGCCTACCTCGGCGTCCCGGTCGAAGGTCCCTACAAACCGGAGCACTACCGTTACTGAGATCCGGCGACCGGTTGGCGTGAAACGCCCGGCCCCGCGCCCTCCGCGCGGCCGGGTGCGCCAACGTCAGGATTCCGTCGCGTCACGGGCCGCTGCCGCGGTGCCGCCTCGACGGAGTGCGATTCCTCCAGCCATTTTTCCGCTATGACCAAGCCGACCTGCCCTGCCTGCGCCATGGATGATGTCCTCAGCCATCCCGATCACTGGGAGTGTGCCACGTGCGGGCATGAATGGACCAAGGAGGCGGTCCCGGAGGCGCCGCGACTCGTGAAGGACGCCCACGGCAACGTGCTGGCCGACGGCGACTCGGTCGTGCTGATCAAAGACCTCAAATTGCGCGGCTCCTCCGGGGTGCTCAAACAAGGCACGAAGGCGAAGAACATCCGGCTGGTGGACGGCGATCACGAGATCGATTGCAAGATCGAGGGTGTGGCGATGGCCCTCAAAGCCTGCTTCGTGAAGAAGGCGTGAGGCGCCCGCGCGGCGGGCAGCGAGCCGGACAAACGCGGCGTCGCCGGCGCCACGCTCCCAGCGCAACGCGCCACCGGCCTCGCCGTGCGCCTGCGTGCCAGCCCTCCGCCCCCAGGCGTTGACGCGAGTTGTTCTCCGGAAATCGCACTGAAGGGCTCGGCGGCGTCTGGCTGCCCGAGGGGTCGGCGCGGATTCGACGGAGCGCGGGGGGGGTAATAGCAGTTACGCGCGCGTTGAGACTCCTGATCTTGTAGGCCCGCCCGGTGGGCGGGCTGCCCGGCCACCGGCCGGGCCTACAGTCTCAAAGCACACCGTAACTGGTGTAACTCAAACTGATTTCAGTTCTCGAATGCCCCGGTTGTAGCGGCGGTCTATGACCGCCGTCGTTGCGCCAAGGGCATTCGTTCGGCGGTCATAGACCGCCGCTCCAAATCGCTGACCTCAGTTTGGGTCACACCTGCGGCGCGGAGAGTCAGCGCTTCGCTTTTGCCTTTGGCGCGAAGGCCCGCTTGAGCGCGGCGGCCACGTTGCGCGGGACGAAATGGGACACGTTGCCGCCGTATTTGGCGACCTGTTTCACGAGCGTCGAGCTGGTGTAGCTGAACTGTTCGTTCGGCATGACGAAGATCGTCTCCACGCGGGGTTCGAGGTGGCGGTTCATCAGCGCCATGTTGAACTCGAATTCGAAGTCGGACAGGGCGCGCAGGCCGCGGATGATCGCCTCGGCGCGTTGCTCGAGGCAGAATTCGACGAGGAGGCCATTGAAGGTGGTCACGCTCACGTTGGGGTATTCGGCGACGTTGGGGCGGACCATGTCGAGCCGCTGTTCGGCGGTGAAGAGGGGATCCTTGCCGGCGTTTTCCGCGATGGCGACCGTCACGCGATCGAAGAGCTTGGCCGCGCGGGCGAGCACGTCGAGGTGGCCGTAGGTGATGGGATCGAAGGTGCCGGGATAGATGCAATGGCGCATGGGCGGAATCGACCGCAGCGAAGCGGAACCGGCGGCGGGTGGCGACTGTGTTTTTTTCAGCGGTGCCCGGAGGGCGCAACCGGAAGTGAGGTCAGCCAGCTGTGCCGGCGGTGCTGCGACCGCCGTCGATGCGCCAAGGGTTCTCGTTATGGCGGTCGCAGAGCGTCACGATAACCGGGCATCAGTTTACTGTCCTCACTTCCTGTTACACCCGTATCCGCGAGGGATGGAACACAGACTGAGCCAACGATGCAGCCGGTCGTCAGCCGACGTAAGAAGGCTGGAATTGGGTTAACATCGCACAACAGCCTCGTTACCTCGGCTGCTACGCCGCATCGCGCATTTCGACCGCATGGTTCCGTATAATGGCCCCGCGAGGCGGGTGAGACGAGGTGCGTGGGCGGGCGGGCACGACGATGTGCCCGCATTTCGGCGGTGACAGGCGCTCCACCCAGGCGGGCGCGGGGACGTGCCCGCCCACCTCGGGATCACGCACCCGTTGTCCTCGGTTTGAGTTACACCCGACCGCGTCCGCGGCCTGGTTTGCTGCGTGCTTGCGTTGGTGCAACTCCAGCGTGTTTGCTCCGTCCTCCTTTGCCCATGTCGTTGCCCAATCTGCTTACCATCTCCCGCGTCCCGCTCATGTTTGCGGTGGTCGGGCTCATGTATGCCGACTTCGACTGGGCGGCGACGCTGGCGTTCTGGCTGTTCATCGTGGCGGCGTTGACGGACTGGCTCGATGGCCTGCTGGCGCGGGCGTGGGGCGAGGTCTCGGCGTTCGGTCGGTTCATGGACGCGGTGATCGACAAGGTGCTCGTGCTCGGGCTGCTGATCGCCCTGGTGAACAATCCGGGAAATTTTTTCGGCTACGATGTGGTGCCGATGCTGCTGTTGCTGTGCATCCTGTGCCGTGAGTTCGCGGTGTCGGGGCTGCGGATGGCCGTGGCGGTGAAGGGGCTGGTGGTCGAGGCTGATACCGGCGGCAAGGTGAAGACCTTCGTGCAACTCAACGCGATCGGGTGGATCATGGGCGCCCGGATGCTCTCGGCGGAGCACGGCGGCGGTTTCGGGGGCGACGATCGCTATTGGGTCACGGGCGTGCGTGGAATCGGAGTCACGCTCTACGTGATCTCAGCGGTGCTCACGATCACGTCGGGGATCACATATTTCCGGCGGCACGGACGGGTGTTGTTCGAATAAGCGGCTCACCGGCCCGACTGCTTGCCGTGGCGGCCGAGCTGAAATTCCACGCGCATACTGCCGCTCAGGCCGAATTCGTCGCCGTCCGGCCCGTGCACCGCGCGGGCGCCGAGTGTGAACAGCACTTGCGCGCGCGCATCGGCGCGGGCTTTCCACGGGACGACGATTTCGGGGCGCAGCGAGTAGACTTGTTTGCCTTCGTCGCTGGTGAGGGCCGACGTCGTCACGTTGGCGGTGAGCGAGGCGTGAAAGCGGCGGAACTCCCGCGCCGCGCCGGCGCTGAAGGTGAGTGAATTGGCGTGGAGTTGGTTGCGCGCAAAGTGATCGGGGAGCGCGGTGCGGCTGAGAAAATCGGCGCTCACGCTCGCGTAGCCGAGCAGCCGCCACTCGGGCACGATCGGGCGCGTCGCGGCCACGTAGGGCAGCACATGCCGGTAGCCGTCGGTGAGATCGAGGGGCGGGCGGCTGAGCGGCGACTGGTAGCTGAGGCCGACGCTGAGGCCGCCGTGACCGAGCGAGGGGAGGAGGTGTTCGCATTTCGCGCCGATGCGGACACCGGACAGGCCGTAACCGGCGGCATCGCTGAGCCCGTGCGTGAAATAGCTCTGGAGTTCGGTGCTGCACTCGACGTTTTCTGAAACCTTCACCCGGGCACCGAGGGGCACACGCACGTAGTCGCGGTGGATAAAGTCGCCGAAGTGCGGCCGCACGTAGAGGCGCACGACGCCGCTGGGCTCGAAGCCCGGCAGACGATCGGCGAGCAGATCGGGCAGGCGGTCGATGAACTCGGGCAGATCCCAGCCGCCAAACCAGTCGGAACCCTTCGCAGCGGACTCCGCCGCGGGCACGGGTCGGACGCAGGCGAGGCAGAAACCCAAGGCGGCGAATGCGGCCTGGACGGACAGAAGGCGGGGGCGCTGGCGGATGGTCACGCTCGTCTCTGTCAAGGCAGCACGCGCAGAAGTTCCACCGGCATCTTCACGTGCAGGCCCTGCTGCAGCACGTCGACGGACAGCACGATGCCCTGCGGGTTCGACGGGTCGTCGACGAGGCCTTCGAGGCCGGCGAGAGGGCCGCCGATGACTTTGACGCGCCGGCCCTTGGTCATGAGCGGCATGACACTCAACTCGAACCCGGAGGCGACGATGGCTTTCACGTCGTCGAGCTGGCGGAGGAAACGCGGCACATCGTCGACGATGATGGCGCGGGCCAGCAGATCCTGCTGATAGATGCGCGCCTTCAGCTCGGCGGGGACCTGGGCGAAAACGTAGCCGGGAAAGAGCGGCTTGGTGAAACGCTTCACTTGCGTGCCGTATTTCCGGACGCTCTCGATCAGCGCGAGGTAGTGCTCGAATTTCTCCGCCGCCATCAGTGCGGCGAATTTTTTCTCACACCGCGGTTTCGTGTGACAGACCAGCCAGTAGAACTCTTCCATCGATCAGTTTTTCAGGAGGAAACGGATCGCGGCGTGGTAGCCTTCGAGGCCGAGGCCGGTGATCACGGCGATGCACGCCGGAGCCGTGAGCGACTTGTGGCGGAAGTCCTCGCGCTTGTAGATGTTCGAGATGTGCACCTCGACCGTGGGCAGGTGGGCGCCGAGCAGCGCGTCGCGGAGAGCGACGCTCGTGTGTGTGAACGCCCCGCCGTTGATCACGAGGCCGTCGAATTTCGCATCGGTGAGCGCGGCGATCCTGTCGATGATCGCGCCTTCGTGGTTCGACTGGAAAAACTCCAGCTGGGCGGCGGCGCCGAACTCGGCGCGCAGCGCCTTTTCGAGGTCGGCGAGGGTCGCGCGGCCGTAGATCTCCGGCTCGCGTTTGCCGAGGCGGTCGAGGTTCGGGCCGTTGAGGATGGCGAGCTTCTTCATCAGAGGATCACCACGAAACACACGAAATACCCGAAAGGGGGAAGTCTGATTTTCGTATGTTTGGTGGGTTTCGTGGTGAGGGAAGTCAGAGGGGATTGCCCGTCGCGATGAACTCCCACGGGAGCTTGAATTTCTTCGCCAGCTCGGCCGCGAGCGCCTGCACGGCGTGGACCTCGGTCGCGTAGTGACCACAACAGTAGAGGTTGAGTTGCTCCTCCTGCGCGCGATTGAAGAACTCTTCGCGCAGTTCGCCGGTCACGAGCGTGTCGACGCCCGCGGGGGCGAGTTCGGGGATGGCGCTGTTGCCGGCGCCGCTGCAAAACGCGATTTCGCGCGGCGTCGCCGACCCGCACTCGATCGCGACGACGCGTGGGTAGAGCGATTCGAGTTTCCGGCGCAGTGCGGCGCGGGTGAGCGACGACTTCGCGGTGCAACCGATCGCCTCGCCGTCGCGGATGAGGAAGGGGCGGTGGCGTTTCAGGCCGAGCTGGCGTGCGAGCAGGGCGTTGTTGCCGATCGTGGGATGGCCGTCGAGGGGGAGGTGGTTCGAGTAGAGCGCGCAGTTGCCGCGCACGAGTGTGGCGACGCGGGCGTAGGCGGGGCCGGTGAGCGGCCGCGGCATATCCCAATACATGCCGTGGTGCACGATCAGGAAATCCACGCCGGCGGCGACCGCGCGCTCGAATGGGGCGAGGCCCGCGTCGACCGCGGCGCCGATCCGGGTGACGCGGCCGTTGTTGGCGACCTGCAGGCCGTTGCAAGCGCCCGGGGCATCCTTGAACGCGGCGCGGCGCGTGCGGCGATCGCAGTAGGCGACGAGGTCGGAAAGTTTGGCCATGGCGCATCGTGGCGCAAAAACGGCGCAGGCGGCCAGCCGGCATTTTTGCGCGCGGCGAGTCGGAGGTTGCCGGGCGCCGCGCGGCTGTCCACAGTCCGCGCCGAGTCATGAGCAAGCCGTCCGCGCATCCCGTCGATCTCATCGCCCAGGCGGCGAAGAAATTTCCGCACCGCCCGTCGTGGGACGAGTATTTCATGGCGACGGCCGTGCTGATGTCGACGCGGTCGAATTGCGAGCGGCTGCACGTCGGCTGCGTGATCGTGACGGGCGGGGCGCGGAAGAATCGCCTCGTGGCCGCCGGCTACAATGGCTACCTGCCCGGCACGCCCCACGTGTCCCGCCTGCGCGACGGGCACGAGCAGGCGACGGTGCATGCCGAGCAGAACGCCGTGGCCGATGCCGCGCGCCGCGGCAGTTCCGTGGAAGGCTGCGTGGCCTACGTGACGCACTACCCGTGCATCAACTGCGCGAAGATCCTCGCGGCGGCCGGCATCGCGGAAGTCAAATACCGCACTGATTACCACAACGACCCGCTCGTGGCGCCGCTGCTGTCGGACGCAGGGGTGAAGATCTTGAAACTGTAGCGAGCAAACCGGAAAAATGCGCGTTGGGTTCCGCCAGAGGCGGACAAGCAACGCGCTCCACCTCCACTCATGCGCGGTCGCCGCTCAGTCTCGAAGGAAACCTACGCCGGGTCGCTGCTGCTGGCGCACCCGGCGATGCGCGATCCGAATTTCCGACGCAGCGTCGTCCTCATGTCGGTGCACAACGCCGAGGGCGCGATGGGCGTGGTCTTGAACCGCCCGATGGGCAAACGCCTCGGCGAACTCCACGGCGAGTTCGCTCTCGGGCCGCTGGCCGGCGTGGAGCTGTATCGCGGCGGTCCGGTGCAGGCCGGGCAGTTGCTGCTCGCGGCGTGGGAGAAGCGGCCGGATGGCTTTCGCCTGCACTTCGGGATCGAACCCGACAAGGCGATCCAGCTTTCCGGCGAAGGCGATGCGCAGGTGCGGGCTTTTCTCGGCTACTCCGGCTGGTCCGGCGGCCAGTTGGAGAATGAGATGAAGCACCACACGTGGATCGTGGCGGATGTGCCGGAGGATCTGCTGACGCAGCCGGCCAACGACGTGCTCTGGCGCACGGTGCTCGGCCGCGCCGGTCTCGAGTGGCGGCTGCTGGCCGACGAACCCGAGCATCCGGAG
This sequence comes from Verrucomicrobiota bacterium, assembly GCA_016235555.1. Classification (GTDB taxonomy): domain Bacteria; phylum Verrucomicrobiota; class Verrucomicrobiia; order Opitutales; family Opitutaceae; genus JACRKC01. The sequence continues at coordinate 33,933 of JACRKC010000069.1, read as the reverse complement.
GCGAATTGATGATTCGACCCGGTTGAAGGCCCGTCGCCGACGGCTGCGGTCGGCCGCGCTTTCGCTGCGGGCGCCGTTCAGGGGGGGCTTGCCCGACGCGCGATTTCGAGGTGGCGCCGCGCCTCCGCGTAGTCCGGTCGCAGCCGCACCGCCGTCTCGAATTGCTCGACCGCCGCGGCGGCGCGTCCCGTCCGCAGGAACAGCGCACCGAGGTTGTGGTGCGCCTTGGCAAAACCGGGCTGCAATCGCAGCGCCGTTTCCAATTCGGCGATGGCCTCGTCAATTCTGCCGAGGCGGGCGAGGACGTTGGCCAGATTGTAGTGGGCGTCGGCGGACTGCGGCGCAAGTCGGGCCGCCTCGATCCCGTGCATCAGAGCCTCGGCGGTGCGGTCCAGGCTCAGCAAGCCCACGCTCAGGTCGTTGTGCGCCTGCACATGGGCGGGAGCGAGCCGGAGGGTTTCTTTCAGGCCCGCGACGCCTTCGTCGATCCGGCCGGAGCGGAGCAGGGCGTTCGCGAGGTTGTAGTGGGACTGGGCGGCGAGGGGCCGGAGGCGCAACGCCGACTCCAGATGGGGCACCGCCTCGGCCGCCCGGCCGGTGCGGACGAGGGCCGCTCCGGCGTTGGTGTGCGCGTCAGCGTAGCCGGGGCGCAATGTGAGCGCGGTTTGGGCGTGTTTCAGCGCGGAGTCGGTGGCGCCGGACTCAAGCAATACGGCCGCGAGGTTGCAGTGCGCCCGCGCGCTGTCGGGTCGTTTTGCCAGCGTGTCGGCCCACAAGGTGACCGGGCTGTGGTAATCCCGATTGCGATGGGCCGTGAGTGAACAAGCCAGCACCGCTACTCCGCCGAACAGCAACCAGCCCCGCTTTCCAAACAGCCGGTGGCCGATCAGCACGACGAGTGTCAGCAGCGGCATCATCGGGAGGTAGGCGCGGCTCTCAGCGATGGGCTGCTGCACGATGGGCACGATCGACGACGAGGGGGCGAGGAGAACAAAAAAAGCCACGCCCCCGAACGCCCACGCAGGGCGCCGCCGCCATCCGGCAATAACGCCGATCGCCAGTATCGCCAACCCGGCGACTGCGACCACGTCGCTGGTTGCCGGGTGCGGGGTGATCCAGCCGTAATCAAAAATCAACGGCGATGGCCAGAGGGCGAGGCCGACATAGCGGAGCTGTGCCCCGGCGGACGCGATGGCGTAGTCGAACCAACCCAGGCCGAGGCCGAATCCGATCCCGCGCTCGGTGAGGTGAGAATTCGCCATCAGCAGACCCAGCACCAGCCAGGTCGCGGCGAGACCGGTGTAAAAACAGCGCCGGGCGCGCCACGCCGCCCGCCATCCACCTGAGACCAACGAGCAATCGTAGAGCCAGACGATCACTGGTGCGGCGACCATCGTCTCCTTGGCTGCCATGCCGAGTGCACTCGCGACCATGGCAAACGCGCGCCATGGCCGGGCAGGGCCGTCGAGGCTGCGCACAAACGCATAGAGCGTCAGCGCGAGACACAGTGATGCGAGCAGTTCAGTGCGCTGCGAAACATAATTGACGGCGGCGGTGGTCAGCGGATGGACGAGCCACAGGCTGGCGCAGGCGAGGGCGAGCCCGGTGCTTTCGACGCCAAATCGCGTCCGCAAATCCGGCTGCTGCAGCGTTCGCCGCACGAGTCCAAACAGTAGTCCCGCAGTGATGGTGTGCAGGGCGAGGTTGAACCAGTGGTAGCCCTGCACATCGAGTCCGCCCACGGCGTGATTGAGTGCGAACGTGAGATTGGCGAGGGGCCGGCCCGCGACGCCTGCCTCGACGGGCGCTTGGAACCACGTCGACGGCGGCCACAGTTGCCGGATGGACGGATTCTCCACGATGCTGCCGTGGTCGTCGAAAACGAACGGGCCGTGCAGGCTGTTGTGGTAGGCCGCCAACGCCGCGACGACGAGAATCATCATCGCCGCGGCCGGACCCATTCCTGAAATGGTGGGCCTGGGGCAAGCGAGCGTGGCGTCAGACGGCATGGCGTCGTCAAGCATCAGAAACAAAACCGCGCTGCAACGTCACGGTTCACCCGGTGATCTTAGGATACCGGAAATCTTGCTGGAAAACCCGGCAGAACTGGCGCTATCGGTTGGCCTATGATGACTGCACCGGATGCCCTTCCTGCCGGGCGGCAGTTTGACCCTGTCGCGTTCTGATCTACCTCACGCACGTTACCACGACCATGAACCTGACCTCCCTCCGCACGCTCGTGCACGCTGGCCGACGCGCCTTCCGTGCTATCTCGCTGTTCGCCGCCTTCGCCATCGTTTCCGATGTTTCCGCTCAATCCGCCACCGGCGCCATCGAGGGCCGCGTGCAAAGCGAGACCTCCGGCAGCTACCTCACCAACGCCCGCGTGCGCGTGACCGGCACCACGCTCGAGGCGTTCACCAACAGCTTCGGCGAATTCCGCCTCGCCGGCGTGCCCGCGGGCCCGGCCGCGCTCGAGGTCTTCCACACCGGCCTCGCGACGAAGAAACTCTCCGTCAACGTGCGCACGGGCGACACCGTGCAGCAGGACGTCGTGCTCCGCGAATTCGGCGAGCCGGGCCGCGAGGGCGACACCGTGTTGCTGCGCCAGTTCGTCGTGCAGAGCCAGCGCGAGACCGACGCCGCCGCGATCGCGATCAACGAGCAGCGCTTCGCGCCCAACCGCAAGGACGTCGTCTCCACCGATCAGTTCGGCGACATCAACACCGGCAACATCGGCGAGTTCGTGAAGTTCATCCCCGGCATCTCGCTCGACGTGAAGGACGGCAACAGCCCCTCCGGCATCATGATCCGCGGCTTCGATCCGAACTACACCAACGTCACGATGGACGGTGGCCAGCTCGCCAGCACGCTCATCGCCAACACCCAGACTTCCTCGCGCGGCTTTCTCCTCGAGCAGGCCAACATCAACAACCTCTCCCGCATCGAGGTCACCAAGCTCCCCACGCCCGACATGTCCGCCAACCTCCTCGGCGGCGCCGTGAATTTCGTGAGCAAGAGCGCCTTCGAGCGCCCGAAGCAGCAGCTCACCTTCAACGTGTTTCTCTCCGCCAACAGCAAGGCCTTGGGCCTCGGCCAGACGGCCGGCCCCGGCGAGGACAAATCCTACAAGGTGCTGCCGAACTTCGATCTCACCTACGTCAACCCCGTCAGCAAGACGTTCGGCATCGTCCTCAACGTCGCGCAGTCCACGCAATTTTACCTGCAAAACAAGGCGGTGTTCGGCCGCCGCTACTTCACCGGCACCAACGCCACGACGGCCAATTTCGTGTCCTACCAGAAGAACCCGCAGACCACGTCGCTCGCCTACACCTTCAATCCGAACCGCATCGAGCGCACCTCCGGCTCCATCAAGCTCGACTGGAAACCGCTGCCCCGTCACGTGCTCGAGTTCTCCGCGCAGGCCAACGCCAACTACCAGCAGTTCTCCAACCGCACGATCACGTTCAACACCGGCGGCACCATTCCCGTGCGCTGGGATGAGCATAACACCTTCGGCTCGACGGGCGCCGCCGGCACCGGCTCGGTCTCGCTCGGCAACAGCTTCCAGAACCGCAACGGCCTCCTCCGGCAGCTGGGCACGCGCTGGACTTACAACGGCACCGACTGGCTCACGGAACTCGCGGCCAGCTACTCCAATTCCAACAACCGCGTCCGCGACATGGCCAAGGGTTTCTGGAACGGCCTCGGCACCTCGATGCCCAACGTGCGCACCGTCAATCTCGAGGGCTTCGACAACTCCACTGCGTGGGTGAACAAGATCACCGTTCTCGACGCCACCGGCCGGGAGATGGATCCCTATCACCTCTCGAGTTTCGCGCTCGGTCAGGTGCAGAGCCAGCCCGCCGACAGTCACGACACCGTCAAAGAGGTCCGCGGCAACGTCACCCGCAAGCTGAACCTCGCGGGCGTCGCGGTGAATCTCAAGGTCGGCGGCACGGTGAACGAGATGACGCGCGACGCGAAATACTCGCTGTGGACGACCACCTTCGCCGGCCCCGATGGCATCCTCGGCAACGGCGACGAATTCATGGTCTCCAACCAGGTCAACTTCATCGACTCGACGGTCTCCGGCGTGAGCCCCGGTTTCGGCGTCCGCGGGCCCGAGTGGGCCAGCCCATGGCTGATCGCCCGCGCGCTCAAGGACCGCCCGTCGTGGTTCGTGCGCTCCGCGACCAACATGGGGGACACGATCCGCAACGAGGCGGTGCGTTCGCCCTGGTTGCGCGAGACGATCACCGCCGGCTACGCGATGGCCGACGCCAAGCTCCTCAACAACCGCCTCCGCCTCGTCGGCGGCGTGCGCTACGAACTCACCAAGGACGAGGGCCTCGGCTACAAGCAGGACGCCAACGCGATCTACGTGAAGGACGCCGCCGGCCATCCCGTCAAGGGCGCCAACGGCCAATACCAGCTCCTGCCCTCGCTCGCCGGCACCGTCACCGGCGGCCCCGAGCAGAATGCGCTCATCTACCGCTATCGCCAGAGCCCCGGCGAGCGCGACTACGCCTACTATTTCCCGAGCCTGCACGCGACCTACAACGTCAGCGACAACCTCCTCGTCCGCGCCGCGGTCGCGAAGACGATGGGCCGGCCCAACATCTCCGACGTCGTCCCCAATCTCTTCGTGCAGGACAACGTGAACTTCGGCATCGCCGGTAACAGCTCCGCGACCGTCCCCGGCTTCGTGACCGCGAGCAACTCCACGCTCCGTCCCTGGCGCGCGATGAACTACGACTACTCGCTCGAATACTACCTGCCGAAGAACGGCCTCGCCTCGTTCAACTGGTATAAGAAGGACATCCGCGACTTCTTCAGCACCCAGACCACGATCGCCGACGCCGCGCTCCTCGATTCACTCGGTCTGTCGCGCGAGTTCGTCGGCTATCAATACTCCACGCGCATCAACATCAGCGATGCGATGATCAAGGGCTGGGAGGCGAATTTCAATCTGCCGCTCGCCAACCTCGCCAGCCTGGGCGCGCTCGCCTCCGCCGATCGCTACCTGCGGCCCCTCACCCTCACGCTCAACACCACGCACCTCGAGCTGTCCGGGTCGCGCATCACGCCGACCGATTGGAAGCGCTACATTCCGCGCACGCGCAACGCCGGCCTGCGTTTCGCCTGGGGCAAGCTCTCCGGCAACTTCCTGCTCAATTGGCGCGGTCGGATGCAGCGTGACACCGCCACTCTGATCAACGGCCTCAGCACCGGCGGGGCCGAATACATCCGGGCCCGCTACCAACTTGACGGCAACGTCGACTTCCAGCTCACGAAGCACTTCGCCCTCTATCTGTCGGGCCGGAACATCCTGAACGCCGACAGCGAGTGGGAGGTCGCCGGTCCCGGCGCCGTCGACTACGCTGCGAAGACCAACTTCGAAAACTACGGCGCCCAGTTCTCCGTCGGCATCCGCGGCACCTTCTGATCGGTGTGTGTCGTGGACGAGGCGTCCCGCCTCGTTTTCCGGCCCGCCGATGAGGCGGGCCTTTTTCTTGCCGCTATCCTCCCGTCTGAATCTCCAGCCGGTGCTGCGCCCGATACTCGCGTGGCGGGCACCCGCACGCGCGGCGAAACGCGTCGTTGAACCGGCTGAGCGAAGTGAACCCCGAGCTGAACGCCACATCGACGATCTTCGCGTCCGTCGTTGCCAGCAGCCGCTGGGCGTGCGACACGCGGTGCTGCGTCAGGTATTCGATCAGCGTCGTGCCGAACGTCCGCTGGAACAGGTTCATCGCGTAGTTCGGGTGCAGCTTCACCGCGCGCCCGATGTCCTCGACGCTCAACGGCTCTGTGTAACGCTGCGCGATCAGGCAGGCGATTTGTTCGACCTTCGTGAGCTCGCCGCCATCGAGGCCCGTCTGGCGGGAGCGTTTCGGGCCGGCCGGCTCCGGCGGCACCACGACGGCGAGCCGCAGCAGTCTGGCCTCCATTTCGAGCAGCACCGCCCGGGTGATCTCGGCGCGAGGTGCTTTCAAATCCCGCACCCAGTGCGCAAACAAAGCGCTGTCCGCCGCCGCCCGCTCCGTCGTCGGGTCCCGGATGACCTGGCCGCGCAGCAATGGCTGCACGAGGTGGTCCGGCAGGCGGCATTGCAGGAACCAGGGCAGGGGAATCGTCGCGACGAAGTAGTCGGGCTCGTCCCCGTAATCAATGATCTGGTGCGGAATCGCCGCCCAGAATCCGCTCAACATGCCCGCCTCCAGCCGCACCTTGCGCCCGCCGAGCAGGTAGGTCACCCAGCCGCGTTCGAGGAAGTTCAACTCGACCTCGTTGTGCCGGTCGGGCCGCCGCATCGGCTCGGGATGCCACCGCACGCACGTGAAGCCATACGGCGCGAAATCGGGTCGAGTGGGATCGAAAGTGACCATGAGGTTTGGCCGGAGTGGGGTGGAGGGGCGCCGCGCGGTTCGCTCGCGGTCCTGCTTTGCTCCTCCGGCGCCATCGTGTCAACGTGCTTAGGATTCAGGAAGTCTTTGCCGGCTTCCCGGAAGACCTCCCACGACTGCTCTTGCTACCGTCTCGCGTCCCCGGCACTCACCGGCCGCCTCGGCCCCGCCCTTGCTGCGCCCCGTGCGCGGGGTTGAGTCGTCCGCGACACCTCTCCATACCACGACCGCCCCTTCCGATGATCACGCTCCGCCTCATCCGTCTCCTCGTCGGTGCCGCGCTCGCGGCGCTCGTCGCCCTTCCGGTCCACGCCGCCGCGCCCGCCGCCGGCCAGCGCGTCGCCGTCGTCATCTCCACGCTCAACAACCCCTGGTTCGTCGTCCTCGCCAACACCGCCCGGGATCGCGCGAAGGAGCTCGGCTACGACGCCACCATCTTCGATTCCCAAAACGATCCCGCGAAGGAGTCCCAGCACTTCGACAACCTCATCGCCTCCGGCTACGCCGCCGTGCTCTTCAATTGCACCGACGCCAGGGGCTCCATCGCCAACGTCCGCCGCGCCAAGGCCGCCGGCGTCCCCGTCTTCTGCATGGATCGGGAGATCGAGGCCAACGACGCCGCCACTTCGCAGATTCTCTCCGACAACTACTCCGGCTGCGTCGCGCTCGGCCGGTATTTCGTCGAGCAGGTCGGCGAGACCGGCAAATACATCGAGCTCCTCGGCCTCGTCGCCGACACCAACACGTGGAACCGCTCCAAGGGCTTCCACTCGGTCGTCGACCGCTTCCCGGGCCTCAAGCTCGTCGCGCAGCAAAGCGCCGAGTTCGATCGCGCGAAGGCCCTCGAAGTCCTCGAGTCGCTGCTCCAGCGCAATCCCGACATCGACGCCGTTTTCTGTGGCAACGACGCGATGGCCATGGGCGCCTACCAGGCGTTGCTCGCCGCGGGCAAGGCGGCGAAGGTGAAAGTCTTCGGTTTCGACGGCGCCGACGATGTTGTGAAGTCCGTCGCCGAGGGGAAAATCACGGCGACCGTCATGCAATTTCCCAAAACCATGGCGCGCTCCGCCGCGGAAAACGCCGACAAATACCTCAAGGGCGAGCGCAAGTTCCCGCAGCGCACGCCCGTCGCCGTCGAGCTCGTGACGAAAGCCAACGTGAAAAAGTTCGGCGACTATGGTCGCAAGTGACACCGCGCATCCGTCAACGCTCTTTCTTTATGCGGTGTCGTTCTGAGCGGAGGGAAGAATCCAGCAGGAGATTCGTTCGCACTCCACGCGTCGTGACTCCTGTTGGATTCTTCGCTGCGCTCAGAATGACAGGCGAGGGCGCATCGAGCATCGGATAGCACTCACTGACCGTGGCCGTCTCCGTCCAAAAAATTCCCACTATCCCTTTCGCCGCCGTCTGCGTGAGCGGCATCGCTCTCTGCTTTTTTCCGCTCTTCCGCGTCGTCCCGCTCCAGACCAAAGGCGCCGTCGCCACCGCGGCCGTCACGGGCTCCGGTGACGCCGCACCCGCCGCTTTCGATCCCGCCGCGTTCACCGAAAAATTCTGGCGCGAGCGCCTCACCCCCGCCGCCGCCCGCGCCACCGACTCCACCGCGCTCGTCCCCGCCCTCCGCCGCGACCCCGCCGCCGCGGCGAAGCAATTCGCCCGCGTTGCCGGCGTCGGCGGCAGCGGTTACTATTTTTTCCGCGGCACCGGCCGCGTTACCGCCGTCGAGCGCAATCGCGTGCTCCTCGACCTCGACGGCGTCACGGTGGCGCTCGGCACCGGCCCGTTGTTCGGCAACACGGTCCGCGACGGCACCGGCCTCCTCAACGTGAACGATTTTCCCGGCCTCGCGGAGTTCAATGCCCTCTCCGCCGAGCTCAACCGCCTCGTCGAAGCCCAGGTGTTTCCCGTGCTGCGTGAGCGCGCCAGGGTCGGCGCCACGCTGGCGTTCGCCGGCTGCGCCGAGGCGCCCGAGAGCATCGAGTCCGGTCCGCTGCTCGTCGTCGTGCCCGTCGAGATTTCCGCCGCCCCATGACGCGTCCCGCCTCACGCGAGTTTCTCGCCCGCTTCCAGTCGCTGCTCGCGCTGGTGGTCATGGCCGTGGTGCTGAGCCTGCTGTCGGACAAATTTCTCACCACGGACAACGGCTGGAACATCCTGCGCCAGATTTCCGTGAACCTCTGCCTTTCGGTCGGCCTCACGCTCGTGATCGTGAGCGGTGGCATCGACCTTTCCGTCGGGGCGACCCTCGGGCTCGCGGGCGCGGTGGCCGCCGGGTTGTTCAAAAGCGGACTGCCCCTTCCCGTGCTCGGGGTGCGGCTCGATTTCACGCTCACCGGCGCCATCGTCGCCGCGATCGTGGTCGGCCTCGCGCTCGGCGCGGTGAATGGCCTCGCCGTCACCGCGCTGCGCCTGCCGCCGTTCATCGCGACGCTCGGCATGTTGAGCATCGGGCGCGGGCTCACCATGCTCTGGACCGGCGGATTCCCCATCACCGATCTCGGGCCGCGTTTCGGCTATCTCGGCACGGGCGCGCCGCTCGGCGTGCCGATGCCCGTGTGGATCGTCGCGACGCTCGCGGGTTGGTTTGCGCTCGTCGCGCGCCACTCCGTGTTCGGTCGTCACGTGTATGCCGTCGGTAGCAACGAGCTCACCGCGCGCCTCGCGGGCCTCGCCGTCGCGCGCATCCGTTTTTCCGTTTACGCGCTCGCGGGCGCGCTCGCCGGTGTGGCGGGCCTGCTCGTCACTGCGCGACTCGACTCCGCCCAGCCGACCGCCGGGCTCGGCTACGAACTCGACGCCATCGCCGCCGTCGTCATCGGCGGCACCTCGCTCTCCGGCGGGCGCGGCACCATCGGCGGCACCGTGCTCGGCTGCCTCATCATCGGCGTGCTCAACAATGGGCTGTTTCTGCTCAATGTGTCGCCCTTCTGGCAGCAGGTGATCAAGGGCGCCGTCATCCTCCTCGCCGTGGCGATCGACAAACTCAACGCCTCCTCGCGCGACACCACATGATCGTCACACTCCTCCGTCGCATCGTCCTTTTTCTGGCGGCCGTCAGCTTAGGTTTTTCGGCCGCCGAAAAACCTCGCGTCCTCGTTTCCACCGACATCGGCGGCACCGACCCCGACGATTTCCAGTCGATGGTGCACCTCCTCGTCTATGCTGATCTGTTCGATCTCGAGGGGCTCGTGTCGTCGCCCTTCGGTCCGGGCCGGAAGGAACACATTCTCCAGGTCATCGCGCTCTACGAGCGTGACTATCCGAACCTCCAAACCTACAGCCCCCGTTACCCGACCCCCGCCGCGCTACGCGCGATGACCAAGGAGGGCGCGTTGGAAAGCCCCGGTCCCGCCGGCATCGGCCCGGCCACCGAAGGTTCCGAGTGGCTCGTCCGTTGCGCACGCCGCGCCGATCCGCGTCCGCTCCACGTGCTCGTGTGGGGCGGCATCGAGGACCTCGCGCAGGCCCTCCACGACGCCCCCGACATCCTGCCGAAACTGCGCGTCTACTTCATCGGCGGCCCGAACAAGATGTGGAGCGTCGACGCCTACAACTACCTCGAGACGCACCACCCGAAACTCTGGATTATCGAGGCTAATTCGACTTACCGCGGCTGGTTCAACGGAGGAAACATGTCCGGCGAATGGGGCAACACCGGGTTCGTGACCGCTCACATCGCCGGACGTGGCGCGCTGGGTGAGTTCTTCGCGACCCAACTCCGCGGCACCATCAAGATGGGCGACACGCCGTCCGTCGTGTGGCTCATCCACGGCCAACCCGACGATCCGATGCAGCCCGGCTGGGGCGGCCAGTTCGTCCGCATCTGGGACGAACGCAAATCAACCTTCGACCGCCTCACCACCGCCGCGGACGAGGTCGAAGCCTTCGGCACCGTCGAGATCACACTGCCCGAATCCGCGAGCGGCCGCATGTTGATGGACAACCGCATCAACCTCACCGGCGAGAAAATCGGCGGCCGTGTGCGCTTCCGTTTCTCGCCCCGCGATGCGAAGGTCTGGAACTACGAAGTCGACGGCCGCAAGGGCGCGTTCACCGCCGTGCTCCCGCCGCCCGCGAAAGCCGCCCGCGCCTCCACGCGCCTGCCCAACTGGTGGATCGACGATATGAAACCGGAGAACCGCGAAGGGGTGCACGCGGGCGCGAAGACGGTGAACCGCTGGCGCGAGGATTTCCTCCGCGACTTCGCCGCGCGGATGGAACGCGCCGCGAAACCGAAAGCCCCATGAGCGACCGAATCGTCCTTTCAGAGGTGGGGCCGGCTCTCCGAGCCGGCCTGAGTTTCCGCGTGCATCTTTACGCTTCGTGGCCGCAAACCCAGGCCGGCTCGGAGAGCCGGCCCTACCTGCGTGCCTGGCTCGCGTGGATGCTACTGACGTTTGTGCCTGCTTTTTCCTTCGCGGCTGAAACCGGGACCTCGCGCCACCGCGTGATCGTATCCAGCGACATCGGCGGCACCGATCAGGACGACAATCAATCGATGGCGCATGTGTTGTTGTATGCCGACACGCTCGAACTCGAGGGCCTGATCGCGTCGCCCTACGGCCCGGGCCGCAAGAAAGACATCCTCGGCACGATCGACGCCTACGAGAAAGATTTCGCCACCCTGCGCACACACTCCGTGCGTTACCCGACGCCCGCGGCGCTCCGCGCGATCACAAAGCAAGGCGCACCAGACGCCGTCGGCGATGCCGGCCACGACGTCCCCAGCGAAGGCTCGCAGTGGATCATCGAGTGCGCGCGGCGCCCCGATCCGCGGCCGTTGTGGGTGCTCGGATGGGGCGGCCTCGACGATGTCGCGCAGGCGCTGCACGACGCGCCCGACATCTTACCGAAGCTCCGCGTTTATTGGATCGGCGGCCCGAACAAGAAGTGGAGCACCAATGCCTACGACTATATCGAGCAGCACCACCGCGCCCTCTGGATCATCGAGGCGAACTCGACCTACACCGGTTGGTTCGTCGGCGGCAATCAGCAGGGCGAGTGGGGCAACGCCGAGTTCATCAGGCGGCATGTGGCCGGACACGGCGCGCTCGGTGACTACCTCGCGAACTACAGCGGCGGTTCGATGAAGATGGGCGACACGCCGAGCGTCGCCTATTTGCTCAGCGCCGATCCGGAGGATCCGGCGAAGCCGCATTGGGGTGGCAGCTTCATCCGCGCGTGGGACCGGCCGCGCGCAGTTTTCGATCGGCTGACCACCGCCGCGGATCGCGTCGAAGTCTACGCCATCGTCCAAATCGAGATTCCTCCGGGCGAAGGCAAGCCCGTGTCGCACCGGGCGCACCTCGCGATGGAAAACCAGATGATCCCCGGCACCGTTGACCCGACGACCGGCAGGCTGCGCTTCCGTTTCTCGCCGAAAGCAGCGCGCACGTGGAATTACACCATCTACAGCGACTGGGCCGGGCTCAACGGCCAGACCGGGAGCATCACGTCGTTTCTCACGCCGCCCGACGCCGCGTCGCGCCCGTCCGCCCAACATCCGAACTGGTGGGCCGACGATCTCTCGCCCGAGCTCGTGCAAGGCGGCCAGCACGGTGTGAAGACCGTCAGCCGCTGGCGGGAGGAGTTTCTCCGCGACTTCGCCGCGCGAATGCTCCGCTGCAAATCCCCCAACCCATGAAGCTCCGCACCGCCTTCGCCCTCCTCGCGGTTTTCTCCGCGGCCTTTACCTTAGGTTTTTCGGCCGCCGAAAAACCTCGCGTGTTCGTCCTCACCGACATCGAGAACGAGCCCGACGACGCCATGTCGATGGTGCGTTTTCTCACCTACGCGAACCACTTCGACATCGAGGGCCTCGCCGCCACGACTTCCACGCACCAGCGCACGCGCGTCGCCCCGCAGACCATCCGCCGCATCGTCGCCGCTTACGGCAAAGTGCGCGACAACCTCGAGCTGCACGAGCCCGGTTTCCCGACCGGGGACTACCTGCTCGCGCGTGTCACCGAAGGGCTGCCCGTTTACGGCATGGAGGGCGTCGGGCAGGGCAAGGACTCGCCGGCCTCCGCGCTCCTGATTCGCGCCGTGGATCGCGAGGACCCGCGCCCCGTGTGGGTGCCCGTGTGGGGCGGCCCGAGCGTGCTCGCGCAGGCCCTGTGGAAAGTCCGCGCCACGCGTTCCGCCGACGCGCTCGCGAAGTTCGTTGCCAAGGTCCGCGTTTACACGATCTCCGATCAAGACGACTCCGGCCCGTGGCTGCGGAAGGAGTTTCCCGCGTTGTTCTATATCACGAGCCCGGGCTACAACGCGGGTGGCGCCTACCACCACGCCACGTGGAGCGGCATCAGCGGCGACTATTTCCATGCGCGCAGCGCCGGCGCGGATTTCACGCTCGTGACCAACGAGTGGCTCGAAACCAATATCCGCCGCAAGGGCCCGCTCGGCGCCGAATATCCGCGCTGGGACTTTCTGATGGAGGGCGACACGCCGAGTTTCCTCAACCTCATCAACAACGGCCTGACCGATTCCGAGCATCCGAACTGGGGCGGGTGGGGCGGACGCTACGAGTTCTACACGCCGCGTCCGCAGAAGTGGCACGCCGCGCCGGAGACGCGTCCGTTCTGGACCGACGCCGACGACGAGGTCCTCGGCATCGACGGCCGCTGGCACGACAACAACCACGCCACGATCTGGCGCTGGCGTTCCGCCTGTCAAAACGACTTCGCCGCGCGCATGGATTGGACGATCAGGCCGCGGCCCGGCGCCAATCACCCGCCCGCGCCCAAGCTCGCGCACGCCGCCGCGCTCACCGCCAAACGCGGCGCGCGCGTCGATCTGAGCGCCGAAGGCACCACTGATCCGGATGGCGATGCGCTGTCCTACGAGTGGTTCTACTACAACGAGGCCGGCACTTTCCCGCTCTCCAGCGCGCGTTCCGGCCAGCCGCTTGAAATCAAGAACCACGATCAAAAGAATGCCTGGTTCAACGTCCCCACGAGCCGCGTCATGCCGCCCGGCACGGGCGCGATGCACGTCATCCTCGCCGTGACCGACCACGGCACGCCGCGGCTCACGCGCTACGCGCGCGTCATCGTCAACGTCGTGCCGTGACTCCCATGAACTTACGCCAACGGAAGGTAGGAGCCTGCTTGCAGGCGATTCAGGATCTGGTGAGTCGCCGCGTGCGCCGAATCGCCTGCAGGCAGGCTCCTGCGTCTCGGCTCCGTCTGTTTTCCGGCAACCTCTAAAATCACTTTTCCGATGCCCTCTCCCAACTCCAAAGTCCCATCGCCGACGACGATCGGCGTCATCTTCGGCAACCGCGACTTCTTCCCTGACAAGCTCGTGCCCGAGGCGCGCGCCGACGTCGTGAAGCTCTTTGGCGAGCTCGGCCTTGACGCCGTCATGCTCGACCCGGCCGAGACGAAACTCGGCGGCGTCGAGACGCACAACGACGCGCGCAAATGCGCGGACCTCTTCCGTCGCCATCGCGACAAAATCAACGGCGTGCTCGTGTGTCTGCCAAACTTCGGCGACGAGAAAGGCGTCGCCGACACGCTCAAACTCGCCGGCCTCAATGTCCCGGTGCTCGTGCAAGGCTACCCCGACGAGCTCGACAAGCTCGATGTCGTGCGCCGCCGCGACTCGTTCTGCGGCAAGATCTCCGTCTGCAACAATCTCCGCCAGGCCGGCATCGCCTACTCACTCACGACGAAACACGTCGTGCATCCGCTCGACGCCTCGTTTCGCGCCGACCTGCAGCGCTTCGTCGCCGTGTGCCGCGTCGTGCGCGGTGTGCGCGGCGTCCGGCTCGGTGCGGTCGGCGCCCGCCCGGGAGCGTTCAACACTGTCCGCTACTCCGAGAAACTCCTCGAGCGCCACGGCATCAGCGTCACCACCGTGGATCTTTCCGAAATCCTCGGCGCCGCGGGCAAGATCGGCGACGCCGACAAGCGGCTCTTGTCCAAAGTCGACGAGATCAAAGCCTACGCCAACGCCACCGCCGTCCCGCCGACCAAGCTCGCCCAGATGGCCCGCCTCGGCGTGGTGCTCGACGACTTCGTGGCGGCCAACCACCTCGACGCCACCGCCATCCAGTGCTGGACCTCCGTGCAGGCCAATCACGGCTGCAACGTCTGCACCTCGATGAGCATGATGAGCGAGAACTTCCTGCCCAGCGCCTGCGAAGTCGATGTCACCGGCGTGCTCACGATGTATGCGATGCAGCTCGCGTCGAATTCGCCGAGCGCACTCGTCGACTGGAACAACAACTACGGCACCGCCGACGACAAATGCGTGCTCTTCCACTGCGGCAACTGGGCCAAGTCTTTCCTCCCCGACATCAAGGTCCTCAACGCGCCCATCCTCGGCTCCACGCTCGGCGTCGAGAACACCTGGGGCGCGCTCGACGGCCGCACGCCCGCCGCGCCGCTCACTTATGGCCGCATCACGACCGACGACGCCGCGGGCGTCATCCGCACCTACGTTGGCGAAGGCGAGTTGACCAACGACGACCTGAAGACCTTCGGCAACCGCGCCGTCGCCCGTGTGCCGAAGCTGCAGCACCTCATGCGCCACGTCTGCCGCGAGGGCTTCGAGCACCACGTCGTGATGAACGCCTCGCACACCGCCGCCGTGCTTGAAGAGGCGTTCGGCCGCTATCTCGGCTGGGAAGTCTACCACCACGAACCGCGAAACGAATGAAAGAGAAGAGTGTAGCCACCGAGGTTTGTCATTCTGAGCGCAGCGAAGAATCCAGTTGGATTCTCGCCACGGTTTCAGGATGCGTTTCTCCTGCTGGATTCTCCGCTTCGCTCAGAATGACAGTGTTTGAGCCCGTGTTCATCCGTGCAATCCGTGGTTAAAGACCGTCCGATGCTCTCCGATCACCAACTCGCCCTCAAAGCCGTCGCGTTGCGCCGGCGGATGCTGCGTCTCATCCATGACGCCGGCGCCGGCCACACCGGCGGCGGCCTCTCGTGCCTCGACATCCTGAACGTCCTCTACCACCGCGTGCTTCGCGTGACGCCCGGGACCGTCGATTCGCCGACGCGCGACCGCTACGTCCAGAGCAAAGGCCACTGCGTCGAGGCGCTTTACGCCGTGCTCTCCGCCCGCGGCTATTTTCCCGAGGCGGATCTCGCCACGGTGTGTCGCTACCAATCGCCCTACGTCGGCCACCCCACGCGCAAGATTCGCGGCGTCGAGATGAACACCGGCGCGCTCGGCCACGGCCTCCCGATCTGCCTCGGGATGGCGCTCGCATCGAAAATGGACGGCGATGCTTTCCGCGTCTTCACACTGCTCGGCGACGGCGAACTCGCCGAGGGCTCCAACTGGGAGGCGGCGATGGCCGCCGCGCACTACAACTTGGACAACCTGGTCGCCATCCTCGACCACAACACGCTTCAGATCACCGGTCACACACGCGACGTGATGTCCAACGAGCCGCTCGACGCCAAGTGGCGCGCCTTCGGCTGGGAGGTTCGCATCGTGGACGGCCATGATTACGCCGCCCTCACCGCCGCGCTCACCGCGCCGCACCCGGGCAAACCGCTCTTCGTCATCGCCAACACCGTGAAAGGAAAAGGCGTGAGCTTCATGGAGAATGTCGGCAAATGGCACCACGGCGTGCCGAGCGACGCGGAACTCGCGCAAGCACTCGCCGAACTCGACGCCGCCGAGGTGAAGGTGGAGCGCGTTGCCCTCAACGCGCTTTCCTCCGGAGCGATCCAAGCCAGCGCGTTGGGGTCAACGCGCTCCACCTCCAAATCATGAGCGCACCCGCCCCGTCGATGTTTACGCCCGCGGCGAAAGCAATGGCCGAGAAGCTCGGTCTCAAAAAGGGCCGCGCCAATCTCGAGGAGTTTGCCGACACGCTACAGGCCCTGGCCACCGCCGACCGCAACCTCGTCGCCGTCACCTCCGACTCGCGTGGCTCGGGCAAGCTCGCGCCCTACGGCAAAGCGTTGCCGCAACAGATCGTCGAGGTTGGCATCGCCGAGCAGAACCTCGTCGGCATCACCGCCGGCCTCGCCGCCTGCGGCAAGAGGGCCTTCGGCGTCTCGCCCTCGTGTTTCCTCACGGCGCGCTCGCTGGAGCAGATTAAGAACGACATCTGCTACTCGAACGTGCCGGCTGTGCTTGTCGGCATCAGCTCGGGCGTGAGCTACGGTGCGCTCGGCAGCACGCACCACTCGTTGCACGACCTCGCCGCGCTCCGCGCGATCCACAACGTCACGATCGTCGTGCCGGCCGATAATTTCGAGACGCGCGAGGCGATTCGCTTCGCAGCTTCGGCGACGCGCCCGGTTTTCGTGCGATTCGGCAAGGCCGCGATGCACCACCTTCACTCCGCCGACTCGAAGTTTGAGGCGGGCAAGGCGCTCGTGCTCCGCGAGGGCCGCGATGTCGCGTTCATCGCCAACGGCGAGACCGTCGTGCATGCGTTGCTGGCCGCGGGCGCGCTCGCCGAGCAGGGCATCTCCGCGCGCGTGCTCAGCCTGCACACGGTGAAGCCGCTCGACACCGCTGCCGTGCTCGCGGCGGGCCGGGAATGTCGCGCCGTCATCACCGTCGAGGAGCACTCGGTCCACGGTGGCGTGGGCGAAGCCGTCGCCGCCACGCTTTTGCAGGCCCGCGCAGGCGTGCCATTCAAGATCGTCGGCTTTCCCGACGAAGACACCGTCACCGGCGCCCAGGCCGACATTTTCCGCCACTACGGCATCTCGATGGAAGGCCTCGCCGCGACTGCGCGCAGCTTATTGTAGGAGCCTGCTGGCAGGCGATGGACTGACCACAAACACGCCGAATCGCCTGCCAGCAGGCTCCTGCCTTCACACCCAATGCCCTTCATCCTCGCCCTCGACCAAAGCACCTCCGCCACGAAGGCCCTGCTCTTCGATGCGGAGGGCCGCGCGCTCGACCGCGAGTCCCGCGACCATGCGCAGCACTACCCGCAACCGGGCTGGGTCGAGCATGACGCCGAGGAAATCTGGCAAAACACGCTGACCGTCCTCCGCGCCGTCATCACCCGTCATCCCGACCAATTTGCCGACCTCGCCGGCCTCTCGATCACCAACCAGCGCGAAACCATCGTCGTCTTCGAGCGCGCCACCGGCCGGCCGCTCCACCCGGCGCTCGTGTGGCAGGATCGCCGGGGCGACGCGATTTGTGCCGGGCACGTCGCCGCGGGCCGCGAGTCGTTCGTCCACGCGCGCACCGGTCTGAAGATCGACAGTTATTTTTCGGCGTCGAAGCTTCAGTGGCTCGTCCGCCATCGCCCGGAGCTGCGCGCGAAACTCGCCGACGGCTCCGCGCTCATCGGCACCATCGACACCTATCTTATCCACCGTTTCACGCAGGGCCGCGTCTTTGCCACCGACACCACCAACGCCTCCCGCACGCTGCTCTTCGATCTTACCCGCCTCGCGTGGGACGACGAGCTTTGCGCGCTCTGGGAGGTTCCCCGCCGCGCGCTGCCGGAGATCCGCGACAGTTCCGCGTCCTTCGGCGAGACCACGCTCGACGGCGCGCTCCCACGTCCGCTGCCGATCCGCGGCGTGATCGGCGATTCGCAGGCGTCGCTTTTTGCCCAGCGTTGCTTCGAGCCGGGCTCGGCGAAGGCGACGTTTGGCACCGGCACGAGCGTGCTGCTCAATGTCGGCGCCACGCCGCGCATCGCGGGCGGCGGCGTGCTCACGGCGCTGGCGTGGACCCACGCGGGCCAACCGACTTATGCCTTCGAGGGCATCATCACGTGCTCGGCCGCGACGCTCACGTGGCTCCGTGATCAACTCGGCCTCATCGCCGATGTGCGCGAGACGGAGGCGCTCGCCCGCGCCGTGCCCGACAACGGCGGCGTTTACCTCGTGCCGGCGTTCTCCGGGCTCGGTGCGCCGCACTGGAGCGAGTCCGCCCGCGCCGCGCTCGTCGGCCTGAGTGCGCACAGCGATCGCCGGCACGTCGTGCGCGCCGCCGTCGAATCGATCGCCTACCAGCTGCGCGACGTGCTCGATGCGATGCGCCGCGAATCCGGCGTGCCGCTGCGCGGCGTGCATGGCGACGGCGGTGCCACCACCAACGCGTTTCTCATGCAATTCGTGGCCGACCTCGCCGGCACGGACCTGCGCGTGGCGGCCAACCCGCACTTCTCGGCGCTCGGCGCCGCGATGATGGGAATGCTCGGCCTCGGCCTCGTGCCGTCGGTGTCCGTGCTGGCGAACCTTCCCCGCGCGGAAACCGTCTTTCGTCCCGGCATGTCCCGGGAGATGTGCGAGCAGTATCATGCGGGGTGGCGCCGCGCCGTCGCCCAGGTGCTCTGCGGCGCAACGCAAAAGCTCCCGTGAAACCAGCCCGCTTCCTGCCGATGTTCCTCGTCTTGGCGCTGGCGGCCGGGGCGAGCGCGGCCGCGGTTCCCATCGTTGTCGCTGACGATGCGGCGCCGCGCGTGAAATTCGGCGCGGCGCGCCTCGGCGAGGCGTTGCGCGCCGTCGAGCGCCCGCCCGCCGGCGTGCGCCTCACGTTGAAGCGCGGGAGCGGCGCCCGCGAGAGCTTCACCCTCACCAGCGCCGCCGATGGCTCGATCGAGGTCGCGGGGGGCGACGACTCGGGCTTGCTCTACGGTTCGCTGGAGCTGGCGCGCCGCGTGCGCGAGACGGGCCGGTGGCCGGAAAACCTGCGCGTGAGCGAGCAGCCGGCGTTTGTGCTGCGCGGGCCGTGCATCGGCCTGCAGAAGACCTTCATCCTCCCGGGCCGGCGCGTCTACGAGTATCCCTACACGCCGGAGCTGTTCCCGTTTTTTTACGACCGCGCATTCTGGCAGGAGTATCTCGACTTTCTCGTCGAGCACCGGATGAACACGCTCTACCTCTGGAACGGGCATCCGTTTTCCTCGCTCGTCCGGCTCGCGGATTATCCCGACGCGATCGAGGTTCCGCCCGGGGTGTTCGCGAGGAACGTCGAGATGTTTCACCACATCACCGCGGAGTGCGACCGGCGCGGCATCTGGCTCGTGCAGATGTTCTACAACATTTTCCTGCCCAAACCGCTCGCGGACCAGCACGGCGTCGGCACCCAGCTTCGCGCTTCAACACCGCTCGCCGCCGACTACACCCGCAAGGCGATCGCGGAGTTCGTGAAGCAATACCCGAACGTCGGCCTCATGCCGTGCCTCGGCGAAGCGTTGCAAGGCACGCCCGCGCAGATCGAGTGGGCGACGCAGACGATCCTGCCCGGCGTGCTCGATGGCATGAAGCAGGCGGGGTTGAAAGAGCAGCCGCCGGTCGTCTTCCGCACGCACGCGATGGACCCCGAGGCGATCATGCCGGCGGCGTTCAAGGTTTACTCGAACCTTTTCACCGAGACGAAATTCAACGGCGAGTCGCTCACCACGTGGGAGCCGCGGGGCAAGGGTCAGGCCACGCATCTCGCGATGTCCAAGCTCGGGCCGCACCTCGTCAACATCCACATCCTCTCCAACCTCGAGCCGTTCCGCTACGGCGCGACGGAGTTCATCCGCCAGTCGATGCTCGCCGCGCGCGACCGGCTCGGCGCGACCGGTCTGCACCTTTATCCCCTTTCTTACTGGAACTGGCCCGACTCGCCGGACCTTGTCCGTAGCCGCCGGCCTGAGGAAGCCGGCTCCCGCACGACCACCGGCGCCGGCCTCGTCACCTCGGCTGCGACGGGCCTGAAGCAATGGGAGCGCGACTGGATCTGGTTCGAGGCCTGGGCGCGCTACGCGTGGAATCCCGACCGCGAGCCCGCCGCCGATCGCGCGCATTGGATCGGACGCCTCGCCGAACGCTACGGCTCGGTGGAGGCGGCGGCGCTGATTCTCGACGCCTACAACGACGCCGGCGAATGCGCGCCGCGGATCGTGCGGCGTTTCGGCATCACCGAGGGCAACCGCCAGACGATGGCCCTCGGCATGACGCTCGATCAGCTCGTGAATCCGGAGCGCTACAGCCTGCTGCACGATCTCTATGAATCGCAGGCGCCACCCGGCGAGCGGTTGCAGGATTTCGTCGAGAAGGAACTCGCCGGCCGGCCGCACGCGGGCGAGACGCCGCCGCAGATCGCGCAGGAGGTGCTGCGGTTCTCGGCCTGCGCCGTCGCCGCGCTCGGGCGCGCCGCGCCGCTCGTGACGAAGAATCGCGCGGAGTTTACGCGGCTGCAGCTCGACGCCGATTGCATCCGCGCGATGTCGCAGAGCTATGCGGCCAAGGCGACGGCCGCCCGGCACGTGCTGCGCTACCAGCGCAACCAGGCGATCGCCGAGATGGAGCAGGCCCGCGCGGCGCTCAGCGAAAGCCTGGAGCACTTCCGCACGCTCGAGCGCCTCACGCGCGACACCTACGCCTACGCCAACTCGATGCAGACCGCCCAGCGCCGCATTCCCGTATCGGGCGGCTCCGGCGGGCAACCGGCGAATTTTCATTGGACGCACCTCCTTCCCGTCTACGAAAAGGAACTCGCCGACTTCGATGGCCGCCTCGCCACGCTCAAGTCGGGCGGGCGCGCCGCCGAGAGGGTGCAGGCGCTTGCCTCGCTGCGCGCCGTGCCGTTCACGGTGCACACGCCGAACGCGGAGAGCTACACGCTCCGCGCGGGCCAGCGCGTGTTCAGCGATGCCGCCTTCACGATCCAGTCGCTCTCGCCCGATCTCGAGGGTCTCCGTGGCCTCAAGTATGCGCGGGGCACCGTGGCACAGACGCCGCCGGAGTTTTCGGTCGAGGTGCCGGTGCGGGTGTTGATCGGCTATGTGAAGTCGGCTGATCCCGGGTGGCGGAAGCCGCCGCGCTCGGAATTCGACGCCGCGGCGGCGGAGCGGGGCGGCACCGAGCCATTGGTGACGAACGCGGTGACGGTCTCCTCGCTGCCGGACATCGACGTTTACGAGCTTTCGTTTCCCGCCGGCCGCCACAAAATAGAGCCGCCCGGTGCCGGTGCATTTCTGGTGCTCGGCGTCGTCGCCGCAAAGTAACCCCGTCGACTCCCTTGAAACGCCTGCTCCTCCTCTTCGTTTTGTGCGCGGGTGTCCGCATCGCTCCGCTGGCCGCCGCCGCGGCGGCGCCGTTGGCGGAGACCTGCTATCTTTTCACCTACTTCTATCATGACCGGCAGGCGGACGGACTCCGGCTTGCGTGGAGCCGCGATGGCTTCAAGTGGGACCTGCTCAACGGCGGCGAGACGTGCCTGCGCCCGACCGTCGGCGAAGGCAGACTCATGCGCGACCCGTGCGTGTATCGCGGGCCCGACGGGACGTTTCACGCCGTGTGGACCACCGGCTGGACCGGCCGGACGATCGGTTACGCGTGGTCGAGGGATTTGATTCATTGGTCGGAACAGCGCGCGCTGCCCGTGATGGAGCACGAGGCCCGGGCACAAAATTGCTGGGCGCCGGAACTCGTCTGGGACCCCGCGCAGCAGCACTACCTCATCCACTGGTCGACGACGATCCTCGGCCGGTTTCCCGAGACGGCCAACTCGAACCGCGGGCCGGAGCGCAACCACCGCATCTACGGCACGACCACCAAGGATTTTGTCACGTTCACGCCGACGCGGCTGATCTACGACGGCGGCTTCAACGTCATCGACGCCAACCTCGCGCAGAACGACGGCGAGTGGCTGATGTTCGTGAAAAACGAAACGCTCACGCCGAAGACCGAGAAGAACATCCGCCTGGTTCGCGGCCCGTCGTCGGACGGACCGTGGGGCGCCGCGTCGCCGCCGATCACCGGCGCCTACTGGGCCGAGGGACCGAGCGCGCTCAAGGTGGGGGACGAGTGGCGCGTGTATTTCGACCAGCACCGGCTCGATGCCATCGGCCTCGTGGTGTCGCGTGACTTGAGGACGTGGACGGACGTGAGCGACAAGGTCTCGTTTCCGCCGCACGCGCGCCACGGCACGGTGCTCGCGGTGCCGCGCGCCGTGATGGCCAACCTGCTCGCCAACGAAGCCGCGCTGCGCGTGCCCGTGCTCCGCACCGCGTGGGTCAATGACGGCGCACCGTATCCCGAGAGCCACGCCTCGACCATCGTCGAAACCGCGCCGGGCAAACTGGTCGCCGCGTGGTTCGGCGGCACGAAGGAGCGCAACCCCGATGTCGGCATCTGGGTCGCGCATCGCGTCGAGGAAAAATGGCGGCCCGCCGTCGAGGTGGCCAACGGCGTGCAGGCAACCGGTCCGCGCCTGCCGACGTGGAATCCAGTTCTGTTTCAGGCTCCGAACGGCCCGCTGTTTCTGTTCTACAAAGTCGGCCCGTCGCCGAGCGCGTGGTGGGGCATGGTGAAGACGTCGGCCGACGGCGGCACAACGTGGAGCGAGGCGCGCCGCCTGCCCGACGGCATCCTCGGCCCCGTGAAGAACAAACCCATCGTGCTCGCCGACGGTGCGTGGCTCTCCGGCTCGAGCACCGAGGGCAACCGTGACGGCTGGCTCGTGCACTTCGAACTCTCGCGCGACGCCGGCGCGACGTGGACCAAGCTCGGCCCGGTCGCGAAAGGCCCGGGCTTCGACGCGATTCAGCCGAGCATCCTCGTGCACCAGGGTGGGGTGCTGCAGGCGGTCGGTCGCACCAAGCAGGGCGTCGTCTTCCAAACGTGGTCGCGCGACGGTGGCCTGAAATGGAGCCCGCTCACCGCCACCGATCTTCCGAATCCGAACTCCGGCACCGATGCCGTCACGCTCGCCGACGGCCGGCATCTGCTGGTTTACAACCACGCCGGCCACCGCGCCAACGAGCCCAAGGGCGACCGTTTCCCCCTCGATGTCGCCATCTCAAAGGATGGCGTCACGTGGACGCGCGCTCTCACCCTGGAGCGCGAGCCGATCGTCAGCGGCTACGCCTATCCCGCCGTGATCCAGACGAGTGACGGCCGCGTGCACGTGACCTACACGTTCGGCCGCAAAGCGATCAAACACGTGGTCCTGGATCCGGCCGCGCTCTGAATCATCCGCCGCGCACCGGCGATCCGCCGGGCCGCGGATTTCAGAACCGCGAGCACTTCGAGGCTCCACCATGGGGTATCTCGTGACGGCCGCCTGCGTGCATTTTCGCGCAGCCGGCGAAACCACCCTGGTCGCCGTCGCGCGGAAGGCGGCGGATTACATCGACCGTCTCTACGGCGCCAATGCCCTCGACACCGCCTCAAAGCACTCCAAGCCCCGGCTCTCACTTCGAAATCAACCGCCCGTGGAAACCGGCGCCCCGGCGAACTCCGCCGCGAGATCGCCTCCGCGGCGATCCGTGAGTCCGAGCTCAAGCTCGTCCGGGTGTAACAGGAAGTGAGGTCAGTGAACCGAGGCCCTGGTTGTAGTGGCGGTCTGCGACCGCCGAACGAGAACCCTTGGTGCATTGCCGGCGGTCGCAGACCGCCGCTACCGCTCGCTGACCTCACTTCCTGTTGCGCCCAGCTCGTCCCCTATTTTGCTTGGGGAATCTTGGCGACGGTGAGATGAGTGTATGGCTCCCCGCCCGCTGATGATGCGCCTGACCGCCCTCCTTACTCTCGCAGTTTTCGCCTCCCTCGCCCGCGCGGTCGCGCCGCTCACCGGCGTCCATGCCCACAACGACTACGAGCACTCGCGTCCGCTCCTCGACGCCCTTGAGCAGGGGTTCTGCTCGATCGAGGCTGACGTGTGGCTGGTCGACGGCCAGCTCCTCGTGGCGCACGACCTTAAGAACGCCCGGCCGGCGCGCACCCTCGAAGCCCTTTACCTCGACCCGCTGCGCGAGCGCATCCGCGCCAATGGCGGACGGGTTTATCGGGGCGGTCCGACCGTCACCCTGCTCGTCGACGTGAAGTCCGCTGCTGCGCCCACCTATGCCGCATTGCACGTTGTCCTCACCCGCTACGCGGCAATGCTCACCACCTATCGCGACGCCCGTTCCGAGCCCGGCGCGGTCGCGGTGGTCATCTCCGGCAACCGCGCCCGGGCTGAGATCGCTGCGCAGGCCGTCCGCTATGCCGCGATCGACGGCCGGCCTGAAGACCTCGACACCTCCGCGCCTGCCGCGCTGGTGCCGTGGATCAGCGCAAATTGGAACCTGGTCTTCCCGTGGCGCTGGACGGGGCCGATGCCCGACGACACGCGCACGCAGCTTCGCGCCTTCGTCGCACGCGTCCATGCGCAAGGCCGTCTGCTCCGGTTTTGGAATACCCCCGATCGCCCCGAAGCCTGGCGCGAGCTCCGCGCCGCCGGTGTGGACCTGATCGGCACCGACAATCTCGCCGGCCTTGCGGAGTTTGCGCGTCCGTGAAGGTGTAATACCAATCACCGGGAGCTTTTGGATTGTAGGCCCGGCCGGTGGCCGGGCAGCCCGCCTTGGGTAACCGCTTCATTGGGGGAGGGGCTCCCTCGGGGGCGCAAAAATTCCGGCCTGACGGACGTTGGCAAGGACCGGGGACCTACGTTGCCGGCAGACCGACCTGACGCAGTGCCTCGTAGGTGGCCACCCCGGCCGCGGTGCTCAGGTTCAGCGAACGAAGCGCCGCGTTTGCATGCGGGATCATGATCCGCGTCGCGCTCAGTTCAGCATGCAGCCAATCCGGCGCGCCCGATCCCTCGTTGCCAAAAACGAGGCCATCGCCGTCGGCGAAGGACACCTGCCAGAAATCGACCTCCGCCTTCGTGGTGAAAAGCCACAGCCGCCGCGGCCCCAGCGGACTGGCCCGAAACACCGCCCAGTCCGCGTGTTCATGCACGTCGAGTTGCTTCCAGTAATCCATTCCGGCACGGCGCAGGTTCCGGTCGTTGATGACAAATCCGAGCGGATGAATCAGATGGAGCCGCGAACGGGTGAGCGCGCACATGCGACCCACATTGCCGGTGTTGGGCGCAATCTCGGGCTGGAAGAGCACGACGTGAATCACCTGCGTAGTCTCCGCTAAGCGTAACTCGCAATTCAAGTGCGCTCTCACGGGTTGCGTTGCTTCGACGTTTTCGCAGCGTCACCGCCACTGACCGTCCAGCCGTGAATCCGCCCATCCCCAGGTCGATCGTCCTCGTCGATGATGAACGCTCCTATGCGGACCTGTTGACGCAAATGCTCGCGGACAACTTGTCCGCGCCCGTGCACGCGTTCGCCCGGCCAAAGGAGGCCCTCGCCCGGCTCCCTGCGCTCAACCCCGGCGTCGTCGTCACCGACTACTACATGCCGGATCTCAACGGTCTCGATTTCATCCATCAGGCGACCCCGTTGCTGCCGCTGGCGGCCTTCGTGATCATCACCGGACATAACTTGTCCGCCGAACAGGGCCGCATGGCGCGGCTGCCAGCCCTCAAGGCCTTCTTGCCGAAACCGTTTGGCTGGCGGCGCCTCTCCGAGGAAATCATCCGGGTCTGGCCGGTGCCTGAGTCGGTGCCCGTTTATCGCGCCGACATCGCGTCACTCTGAGCGCGATCACGCGCTCAGCGCCGCCGGTTCTTCAGTTCCCGGTCGATTTCGCGTTTGGCGACGCGTGTCTTCAAATCCTCCCGCCGGTCGAATAGTTTTTTGCCGGTGCAGAGGGCCACTTCCACTTTGACCAGCGCCTCCTTGAAATACATCCGGAGCGGAACCAGTGCGCGGCCGCCCGCGTCGAGCGCCATCTGGATTTTTTGGATGTCGCGCCGGTGCAGCAGCAGTTTGCGCACACGTTTGGCGTCGTGATTGAAGATGTTGCCGAAGGCATATTGCTCGATATGCGCACCGTGGAGCCAGACCTCGCCCTTCTCGACCCGGCCAAACCCGTCACTGATCTGCGCTTTCCCCGCGCGGATCGACTTCACCTCGGTCCCCCGCAGCTGGATACCCGCCTCGAACCGCTCGTCTACAAAGTAGTCGCGCAACGCCTTGGCGTTCCGAATCTCGGTGTGACGCTTGGAATTCTTCGCTTGGGCGGACATGACGGCCGATGTCAGTAGACAAAAAAGGCGGCACCGACAAGCAGCGCCGCCGAATGCAAGACTGTGCGACGCTCAGTTCGCGCCCAGTTCGTGGCTGATCTTGCCTTCGATGATCTCGCGGAGCGCGGTGTCCTCGGGGGAGAGCTTTTCGAGCGACTCCACCAAGGGGCGATTGCCACGTTTGAGCTGTTTGACGCGGCGGGAAACCACGTTGATCAGGATATTCGGGTCCGGGATCGTCTTCAGGGCGTCTTTGATGTAGTCGTCGCGCATGGCTTGGGCGAATGGTGGTGTTGAAAAACCGGTGAGGAGACAGCGGCAGTCGAGACCCGTCAATGGTGAATTTACCAGCTTGCGCCCGCCCGCCCCGACGAGGAACCCTCGGACCATGCTCATCGCGTGGACCACCGTGGGGACCGCGGCCGAAGCCGATCGCCTTGCCACCGAGATTGTTGCCGGGGGACTGGCAGCCTGTGTGCAGATCGACGGCCCCATCGTCTCGCACTTCCGCTGGGAGGGAAGGTGCGAGCGGGCCGAGGAGTTCCGGCTCTGCATCAAGCTGACCGCCTCCCAGCTCGAACCCCTCCAAAAATACGTCCTGACCGCCCATCCCTACGACACGCCTGAGTGGGTCGTCGTCCGAGCGGCGCACGTGGGAGAAAAATACTTGTCATGGGCGAACGGCACCGTTCACTCTCCGCCCCTTTAACCCGTCAACCGCGTCACTTTTCAAAGCCATGTCACAGCACAAAAGCCTCCAAGGCACCTCCGGCCTCGTCATCAAACGCAACGTCCTCAAGCGCTTCGAGCGCGTTGATCTCCTGAAGAAACGCGGCCAGTGGAAAGCCGGTGACCGCGTGCAGGGCCTGCGCAAGACCAAGCCGGACGTCTGATTCGGATTGTTTTTTCACCCTGGCAGGCAGTCCGCACTGCCTGCCTTTTTTGTTTTCCCCTCCATGCACGACCTCTTCAAGGGCTTGTTCGACTGGTATAGCCAGTCCCTCGACGCGGGTGGTTACTGGCTCGTGGCCCTGCTCATGGCGATGGAGAGCACGGTCGTGCCGTTGCCGAGCGAGTTAATCATCCCACCGGCGGCGATCATCGCGCACCAGAAGGGCAACATGTCGCTGGCCGGCATCGTCGTTGCGGGGGCGATCGGTTCGTGGGTGGGGGCCACCGCGATGTATTGGGTTTCGCGGTGGGCGGGGCGGCCCCTCGTGATGCGCTACGGAAAATATTTCCTGGTCTCCGCCGAAAAAGTGGAGAA
Organism: Verrucomicrobiota bacterium; assembly: GCA_016235555.1. GTDB lineage: Bacteria > Verrucomicrobiota > Verrucomicrobiia > Opitutales > Opitutaceae > JACRKC01. The sequence goes on along the minus strand of JACRKC010000069.1, from coordinate 6,402 downwards.
AGCGGAACGCTGGGCGGCCCAATTCGGAAGTTTTGGCATTTTCGCTTCCCGTCTCCTTCCGGTGGTGCGCCACCTGATCGGCATCCCGGCCGGGATCGTTCGCATGCCCTTCGGCAAATTCTCGGCCTACACGCTGATTGGGTCGGGGCTCTGGTGTGCCGTGCTTTGCTGGGTGGGACTGGAGGCCGGGCAGGACGAAAAACTCATGAAAGGCGAGCTTCACCGGGTGGCGCTCTGGCTGGTCGGCGCCCTTGCGGTGCTTGGCGCGATCTACTGGGCTTTCGTGCATCGCCATATGAAGCGGTCAGAGTAGCTGCGGCTCCTCTGGGCGCGGCGGGCTTGACGCTTGCATACTCGCGGCCCTTTATTTCGCGCACCGCGAGTGTAGCACAATGGATAGTGTAGTGGCCTCCGAAGCCATTGATCCGGGTTCGACTCCCGGCACTCGCACCATTCGGGCTTCAGAGGTAAGTTACGGCTCGCGGTAAAGTCGGGATCACGCAACGCCCACTCACCGCGCCGCACGCCACACCGGCCGACGAGCCGTTGCAAAAGGTAGCGATAGGCCAAAGCCGGACCCATTCGCCCTGCCGACCGAGCAGTTCGGTATCATGTCCTCAGCCTGTGCGATCATCCCCAGCGATGGAATGGGCTTGGCTCCGCGGTGGGGCAGGCGCCCAGCGATCTGCCCATTCAGGCTTTGAGTCTTCGCGGGGCAGGTCACAGACCTGCCCGACTCCCGGCAGTCGCGGCACCAAGTCAAGGATACCCTTCAGGTTGGAAGCACGCCGGGTCTATTTCTCCGGCAGCAGCGTCGCGAGTTGCGCGCCGAGTTCCTCGCCGCGGAGGTTTTTCGCGACAATGCGGCCCTCGCGATCGAGCAGGAAGGTGGCGGGGATGCTGCTGATGCCGTAGCGGCGGGAGAGTTTGTTCTCCCAATGCAGACCGTCGTAATACTGGGGCCACGGCATGTCGTTTTGTTGCATGAACTCGACCAGCTTCTGACGGGAGTCGGCCCGGTCGAGCGAGATGCCGATGACCTCGAAGCCGCGGGCGTGAAATTTTTTGTAGGCGGCGACGACGTTTGGGAGCTCGGCGACGCACGGGCCGCACCACGTGGCCCAGAAATCGATGAGGACCACCTTACCCCGCAGACCCGCCACCGAGAGGGCGCGACCGTCGAGGTCCTTCTCATCGAAATGGGGGAAGATTTTGCCGACGGCGAGGGCGAGCTGCTTTTCGAGCATCGCGATCAGACCGTCGACGCGGGCCGCCTGGGTGCTCTTGGGGAAGTCGGTCTTGAGCTGCTTGAGCGTGGCGATGCACCCCGCTTCGTCCTGCAGGAGTTCGATATGGACGAGGGCCTTGGTGAAGAGGATCTGCGCGACATCGTCGCTGGTCTCGCCGTGATGAGAGGCCAGCAGCCGGTCGAGCTTGGCCAGGAAATCGGCTGTGAGCGTGGGCGTGGGCGGGGCGTCGCGCAGGTGGCCCTGCAGCTGGGAGACCAGGGCCTCGAGTTCGGCCTTGGCCTCGGCGGCGGCGAGGCGACAGGGCGCGATGACCAAGGTCAGGACCAGGACGAGACGGGAAAGTGGGTTCATGCCGGGAGGTGCGCGTGGTGGCGCCGCAGTTGAAGAAACCGAGAGCGAGCCCGACTCACCGCTCCGGCGCAACGAGGATATGACCGGCGGCGGCGAGGCCGAGGGTGACGGCGCGGGCCGGGCCTTTCCGCACGGTCACGAGGCCGGCGGCGAGATTCCGGTCGGTCACGCGCAGCAGCTCCCCGGGCCGCAGTCCGCTCTGCTCGGCAAATTCGAGAAACTGGGGCGACTGATCGACAATCCGCACGATGCGCAGCGGTTTCTCGAGGAGGCACGTGGCGAGCGTGGCGTAGACCTGTGCGTCCACCTTGCCGTGGCGCGTGGGAATCGGATCCCCGTGCGGATCCGCGGCCGGATGGCCCAGCAGGGCGTCGAGCCGGTCGAGCACGGTGTCGGAAATCGCATGCTCCAGCAGCTCCGCTTCCGCGTGGACTTCGGTCCAGTCCATTTTGAGCACGTTGACCAGAAACGTTTCGATGAGGCGGTGGCGGCGGATCACCCCGAGGGCGACGCGGCGGCCCTCGGCGGTGAGGTTCACGCCGTAACGCGGCCGGTGGGTGACGAGGCCTTCGGCGGCGAGCGCCTTCACCATGGTGGTCGCGGTGCCGGGCACGACATCGAGCGCGGTGGCGAGGTCGCCCATCGACACGAGTTCGTCGCCGGCCGCGGAAAGCAGCAGGATTTGCTTCAGGTAGTCTTCAACGGTGCTGCTCGCCATGGCAGAGCGGTAGTGAGTCATGGATTTGAGGCAACTAAAGATTTATTTTGACTAATCAAAATAACGCGGCATCCGTTCGGGCCACCGCGCCATGTCGTCCGTCCTTTCCTCCCTTTCGTCCGCCGGGTCCCTGCCGGGTGGTGTGCTGGCGTGGGTGCTGGGCGGCCTGCTGCTGGCGGCGATTTTCTGGCCCCGGCGGGGATTGGTGGCGCGGTGGCGTTCCGCCCGCCGGCTGGCGGTGCGCACACGCCAGGAGGACGCGCTCAAGCACATCCTGAAGTCCGAGGTGAATGGTCGGAGCGCGTCGGTCGCGAGCGTCGCGGGCGTGCTCAAGGTCGGCGAGGATCGGGCCGCCGGCGTGCTCGCCGAGCTCGAACGCGGCGGTTTGCTCAGTTTCGAGGGTGGGGCCCCGCGGCTCCGCCCGGCTGGACGCGAGTTGGCGCAGCACGTGGTGCGGGCGCACCGGTTGTGGGAAAGTTTTCTGGCGGACCAGACCGGGCTCGGCGAAGCGGAGTGGCACCGCCGGGCGGAGCGGCAGGAGCACCTGCTCACGCAGGCGCAGACCGAAGCGCTCGCCGCGAAGCTGGGACATCCGTTGCACGATCCGCATGGTGATGCGATCCCGGCCGAGGGCGAGGGACTGGCGGCGGATCGCGGCCGCCTGCTCACGGATGTGGAGGCGGGGGCGCATGTGGACGTCGTCCATGTCGAGGATGAGCCGGAAGCGGTCTACCGGAAGCTGCGCGCCCTTGGCCTGCAACCCGGGATGAGTGCCGAGGTGCGGGTGAAATCGCCGGAGGGGGTGCGGCTACAGGTCGCCGACCTCGGCGAGGTGGAATTGAATTCGATGCTGGCGAACAACGTGACGGTCGTCGTGCGCCCGGCCGGGGCCTCCGCCCGCGGCACCGGAGGCGTGCCGCTCGCCGTGCTGCCCGAGGGCGCGTCCGCCCGCGTGGCCGGACTGGCACCGGGTTGCCGCGGCGCGGAGCGGCGGCGGCTGCTGGATCTGGGTTTCGTGCCGGGCACCGAGGTGGTGGTCGAACTCAAGAGCCCCAACGGCGATCCGACCGCGTATCGGGTGCGCGGCGCGGTGATCGCCCTGCGTCGGGAGCAGGCGGCGCACATCCGCACCACCGCCCTGGAGAGGGCCGTCGCATGAACCCCGCGACCGCCACGACCGCGGTGCAGGCGGCGCCCAAAGAGGCGTGCGCCAGTTGCTCGGTTTACCGCTCGGCCAACCTGAAGAAGCTCGGTCTCAACATGGAGCGCTGGGACTATGTGGTCGCGCTTGCGGGCAATCCGAACACCGGGAAAAGCACGGTCTTCAATTCGCTCACCGGCCTCCGCCAGCACACCGGCAACTGGCCCGGCAAGACCGTGGCGCGCGCCGAGGGCGGGTTCGACTACGCCGGCAAGCGCTTCAAGCTCGTCGACCTGCCCGGCACCTATTCGCTGCTGTCCACGAGTCCCGACGAGGAAATCGCGCGCAATTTCATCCTCTTCGGCCAGCCGGACGTGACGATCGTCGTCGCCGACGCCACGCGCCTCGAACGCAATCTCAACCTCGTGTTGCAGGTGCTCGAGATCACGGGCCGGGCCGTGCTCTGCCTCAACCTCGTCGACGAGGCGAAACGCCATGGCATCGCGGTCGACGACCGCCAGCTCGCGCGCGACCTCGGCGTGCCGGTCGTGCCGACGGCGGCGCGCAGCGGCGAGGGGCTGCCCGCGTTGCTCGAAGCCGTGAGCGCCGTCGCCGCGGGGGCGAGGCCCACGCGGCCGCACCGCCTGAGCACGGAACCGGCCGCCTTGAAAGGTCCGCTCAACGAACTTTGCGCCAAGATCGCCGCGGCCTATCCCGCGGTGCCCAATCCGCGCTGGGTCGCGATGCGCCTGCTCGGCGGTGACGACGAGATCGCCCACGCGCTGCGCACCGGCGATCTGCTGCGCCTCAACGAGGCCCGCGTCGCCCAAACCGCCTGACGCCGCCCCCGCTCATGGCCGACGCCATCACACTTCCGTCTCCCGCCAACTCCGCCGACGACATCCTGCGCGAGGCGCGCCGTCTTCGCGAGGGCATCACCGGCGACGTGCATGAGCACCTCGTCGAGGCGATCTACACCGATGCCGCGCGCATCGCCGACCGCGCCGTGACGCGGCCGGATCGGGCCGCGCGCCCGACGTTCGATCGCACGCTGGACCGCATCGTCACGAGCCGCGTGTGGGGCTTTCCCGTGATGCTCGCGCTGTTCGCGGTCATGTTCTGGCTGACGGTGAGCGGGGCGAACGTGCCCTCGGCCATGATCGCCGACGTGTTGATCGGGCAAAGCTATCCGTGGCTGCGCGACGCCGCGGCGTCGCTCGGCTTTCCGTGGTGGCTGCGCGGCGTGCTCGTCGACGGCATGTATCTGGCGACGGCGTGGGTCATCAGCGTCATGCTGCCGCCGATGGCGATTTTCTTTCCGATGTTCACGCTGCTGGAGGATTTCGGCTACCTGCCGCGCGTGGCGTTCAATCTCGACCACCTCTTCAAAAAGGCCGGCGCGCACGGCAAGCAATCCATGAGCACGATGATGGGTTTCGGCTGCAACGCGGCCGGCGTGGTCGCCACGCGCATCATCGACAGCCCGCGCGAGCGCCTGATCGCGATCCTCACGAACAATTTCGCGCTCTGCAACGGCCGCTGGCCCACGCAAATTCTCGTCGCGACGCTCTTCATCGGCGGGCTCGTGCCGGCGCACCTCGCGGGCTTCGTGTCGGCCGCGGCCGTGGTCGGCGTGGCGCTGCTCGGCGTGGCGCTGACGTTTGCGACCTCGTGGCTGCTCTCGCGCACGGTGCTGCGCGGCGAGGTGTCGACGTTCAGCCTGGAGCTGCCGCCGTATCGGCCGCCGCGGTTCTGGCGCACGCTCTACACGTCGATCATCGATCGCACGCTGATCGTGCTGTGGCGCGCGGTGGTCTTTGCGCTACCCGCGGGCGCCGTGATCTGGCTGAGCGCCAATGTGCACGTCGGCGGCGCGAGCGTCGCGGAGCACGTGATCCACGGACTCAACCCGCTCGGCCTCGCGCTGGGGCTCAACGGCGTGATTCTGCTCGCCTACATCGTCGCGATCCCGGCCAACGAGATCATCATCCCGACGGTGCTGATGCTCACCGTGCTGTCGGCGAAACTCACCGGCGTGGGGGAGGGCGCCGGCGTGATGTTCGAACTCGATTCCGACGAGGCCGTGAAAGGCATTTTGACCGCCGGCGGCTGGACGGTGCTGACGGGCGTGAATCTGATGCTCTTCAGCCTGCTCCACAACCCATGCAGCACGACGATCTACACGATCTACAAGGAAACCGGCAGCGCGCGCTGGACGGCGGTGGCGACGCTACTCCCGGTCGCGGCCGGTTTCGCGCTGACGTTCCTCGTGGCGACGGTGTGGCGGTGGGTGGGGTGAGGGGGGCTTTAAGTCGTGAGACTCCGCCTGAATGATAATATCGAAGAAGCGCGTAGTTCGAACAAAGCTTTTGAACAGGAAGTTCGGGAAGGACGGGAAGAATTCAGTTTCTGCCCTTTCCGATCTTCCCGGCGTTCCTGTTCAAATCGTGCGGTTGCGGCGGAGTTGTAAGCTGGCCCTCGCCAAATCTCTTTCATCCGCCGATGACGGCCAACCGCCGCTCACGGTCGGCGGCGAAAGCAAGACAGGCGCGGATGTCCTCTTCCGTCAGTTCGGGAAAGTCGGCGAGAATCTCCAGAATGGTCATTCCGCCAGCAAGGTATTCCAGCACGTCGGTTACGGTTATGCGCAGGCCTCGAATGCAGGGTTTACCGCTCCGCTTGCCCGGCTCGATCGTGATGATGTGGCGGTGCGAGGTGATGGGCTTGCCGGTGGCGCGTTGGGCGGGAAGTCGTGATGTCACGCAACCTGGTGGCCGCGAGCGCCAGCGAGTGGCGCCGGACCACTCGCTGGCGCTCGCGGCTACATGTCACGAGACCGCCGTGTTGCGGCGCTAAGAGCGCATCGAAAAAGAGAGTGGGCGTAGGGTAACGGCGGGCGTCCCTGCCCGCCGGTTCAAGACTTTTGCCCGAGCGTCGGCGGG
>JACRKC010000070.1 GCA_016235555.1 Verrucomicrobiota bacterium | reverse complement strand
TTCAGGTGGGGGTGTTTTCACCCCGCGACTCGTGGGGGCGTAGCGCCCCCCCCACAAAACGCGCGTTGTGGGCACCGCGCTCCACCTCGACTGCCACGTTCGCGTTCAGCGAAGATCTGCTTTCACGTCCGGACCGCAACCCTGCGACGAGGCGGGACGCTTCGTCCACGAACTCGCGGCCGCGTCGCGTTCAATCCGCGGCGTTGGCCCACGGGTCGCCGGCGGGGACGGCTTTGGGGTGCTCGTCGTGGCCGTAAAGGCTGGCGACCACGGGCGTCTCCGGCGGCGGCTCTTCCAGCTTGGCCAGTTCTTCGCGGATGTGGGCGAAGGCCTGGTCGTTTTGCTCTTCGTCCAACCAATGCAGACGGGCGTGGTTCCGGATGTTGTGGAGCATCGCGCCGGCATCGGGTGCGCTGGCCGGATCGAGGGCGAGGATCAGGGCGGAGAACTTCACGACGATCACGCGCTCGAGTTTCTTCGCGGCGGCGTCGACCAGGTGCGCGTCCCGCTGGGCGGAAAGCTCCTGGGCGGCGATGCGTTGTTCCTCGCTGATGGCGAGCTGGCGCTTTTGCACCTGGAAAAACGGCGGGCGTGTCACGCGCAGAAACTCGAGTCGTTCCTCCATCGCGTGGATGCTGGCGGCGAAGCGCTGTTGCAGCAGCCGCAGGTGCGCATCCATGAGGAACCACTGCTGTAGTTCCGCGGGGAGATACTCGGGCCGAAGGCAGTCTCTCATGGCGTGCCATTCTATATCGGCGGGCGCGGAAACGAAATGGGCAACGTCCGCCGGCCACGATACCGATCCCTACCCGGTGGTGCGCAGAAACGCTGATCGGCCGGCGGCCGGAGAAATCTCCGGCATTGAACGATGGCCGGTGCGGAGCCTACGTTGGGTTGCGCGTCCGCTTCACCCCACTTCCTCCGGCGGCGCGCGATCACCCTGATGAAACCGACGACCCTGATATCCGTGCGGAAACTCGTGACGGCGTGCGCGCTGTTGCTCCAATGGACGGCGCCGGACGCCCGGCTGGTGGCGGCCGACGCAGGCGGCACCATCGCCGGCGCGGTCAGCAACGTGGAAACCGGCAACCTGCTCGAAGGCGCGCGCGTGCAGATCGCCGCCCTCGGCCTGAGCGTGCTCACCGACGAGACCGGCCGCTACGAACTCGGCGGCGTGCCGCCCGGCACGCACGAGGTGGTGGCGTCCTACCTCGGACTCGATCCGCTGAGGTTCGCCGTCACCCTCGGCGCCGGGCAGCAGGCGACGCGCAATTTCGATCTCACGAGTGGCATCTACAAGCTCGCGGCGTTTCAGGTCACGGGCGAGCGCGAGGGCAACGCCGCGGCGATCACCGCGCAGCGCAACGCACCCAACGTGAAGAACATCGTGGCCATCGACGCCTACGGCAACCTGCCGAACCTGAACGCCAGCGAACTCGCCGTGCTGCTGCCCGGCGTGTCGGGCGCGTTGAGCGACGAGGGCAACATCGTCGGCTTCACCGTCCGCGGCATGACGACCGGCGGCAACACGATCACGATCGACGGCGCGCTGATGGGCAGCCAGGGCGGCGACAGCCGGCAGACGCGCATCCACACGATCACGGGCTCGATGTTCGACGCGCTGGAGGTCACCAAGGGCCACACCCCCGACAAGGAGGCCGGGTCACTCGGCGGCACGATCAACCTCAAGAGCCGCTCCACGCTCGCCATGCGCGAGAAGCGGCGGGTGACATACAATTTCTCCGCGCGCCTGGCGCCGCCGGGCACGCAGCAGATCCCGCTGCGCGAGGCCCACCGCACGCACCCGCTGCTCAATGTCGCGTGGCAGGAGGTGTTCGGCGTCTTCGGCGGCGAGCGCAACCTCGGCGTGGCCGTCAATCTGTTCTACAGCGAACAGGCGGTGGGATTTTTCAGCACGACCCGCGATTTCCAGAACACCGCCGCCACGCCGGCCTACGTGTGGGACTACCGGACGCAGGACAACTACAACAACCGCAAGCAATCGAGCGTGAACGCCAAGTTCGACTACCGGCTGTCGCCGCACACGAAGCTCTCGCTCAATCTGATCTACAACGACGCGTTCGAACGTTTCCGGCTGCGTTACTATTTCCGCGCGTTCACCGGCAACCAGAACACGGTGCCCAACGCGACGAACTCCGGGGTCATCCCCGGGTTCACCGACCGCGTCACATCGGTGCGGCCGGTCGCGGCGTCGACCGTTTCGATCCAGTCGCAGATGTCCAATTTCTTCCATCGCCAGCGGCACGCCGACTTCGGCGCGGAGCACAAGTTCGGGCCCGTCGATCTCGACTACAACGCCGTGCTCAGCCTCGACCACATCAACAGCGGCTCCGGGGACGGCGGCGATCTCACGAACCAGGTGACCGGCGTGGGCTGGATGCTCGACCGCACGCAGTCGGACTTGTATCCGCGCTTCATCCAGACCGGCGGGCCGGACATCCGGAACCCCGCGAACTACCGCCCGAACCAATATCTCTTCAGCGACAACACCCCGATCCACGAGATTCGCGAACTGCGCGGCAATGCGAGCTACCGGCTGTCGCTGGCCAGCCCGATCTTCCTCAAGACCGGCCTGCGCTGGCGGGAGGAAGTCGCCGCCAGCACCAATCGCAACCGGCGCTACAATTTCGTCGGGCTCAATTCCGGCCAGCTGCCGACCGACCCGACGATCCGCACCTTCGGCGACCACAAGACCGGCCTCGTCATCCCGGCGTGGAACGCCAACGCGATTGCGCGCGGCCGCACGCCGGTCGAGGCGGCCTTGTGGTCGGAGGACCGTTATTTTGCCGAGCAGTCGAAATACACGGGCACACGCCGCGTGACCGAAACGGTGACCGCGGGCTATGGCCTGGTGCAGGGACGCATCGGCCGCACCGGATTTGTCGCCGGCGTGCGCGAGGAGATGACCGACGATCGGAGCTGGGGCTGGGTGCGGGCGCGCACCGGCAGCACGGCGGCGCAGCAGACCGCGGACCCCGTGGGCGCGGCGGCGCGGGACTACGCAGGCACGCGGCGCGAGGTCGCGGGCAGTTACGCGAACACGTTTCCGAGCGTGCATCTGACCCAGGATCTCACGAGCGGACTCAAGGCGCGCCTGAGCTGGTCCAACAGCTTCGGCCGGCCGCCGCTGAACAACTCGTTTCCGAGCGAGACACCGAACGAGACCGCGCAGACGATCACGATCAGCAACCCCAGCCTGAAGCCCCGGCTCGCCGAGAACTGGGATGCGTCGCTGGAGTATTATTTCGAGCCGGTGGGCAGCGTGACCGTCGGCTGGTTTCACAAGACGATCCGCGATTACTCGGTGAGCGGCATCCTCTCCGGCACGGTCGCGACCGGTCCGGACAACGGCTACAACGGCGAGTATGCCGGCTGGAGCATCCTCACGAGCCGGAACCTCGGCACGGCGATCGTGCAGGGCTGGGAGCTGAGCTACCACCAGCAGTTCACGTTTCTGCCGGGCTGGCTCAAGGGACTCGGTGGCGGGGCGAATTTCACGATCCTCGACGCCCACGGAAATTTCGGCGGCGCGGTCGAACGCAAATCGGGCGAAGTGCCGGGCTTCGTGCCGTTCACGGCCAACGCAAATCTGAGCTGGCGCCACCGCCGGTTCAGCGCCCGCGTGATCTGGAACCGCACGGGCGAGTTCATCAACGCGTTCACGGCCGCGGGCTCCGGTCGCAATCAATACACGCAGCGGCGGACGGTGACGAACTGCGGCGTCGCCTACCAGGTGCGGCCGTGGCTGAGCCTCTCGATGGACGTCAGCAATCTGTTCGACACGCCGCAGATTTTCTATCGCGGCATCGCCGACCAGGTTTCCGAATACCGCATCCCGGGCACGACCGTGACCTTCGGCGTGAGCGGACGATTTTGAGTCGTGGCTGAGCCGTCCCGGCTCAGTTCGGTCGAAGCGACGAGGCGGGACGCCTCGTCCACGACTTGGCTCACAGTCGCGATTTCAATTCCGGATGCGTCGCACGCAGGATCGCGGCGATGCGGCTGCGCTCGTCGGCCGGAAGGTAATGGTAACGCGGGTCACCCGCCGGACTGAGCGCGACGGCGAGGCGCTGGTAGACGCGGTCCTTCAACGGGGCGGGCAAATGGAGGAACTGCTGCGAGTAGATCAGATAGCTGCAGCGGTTGCGGAAGATGCGGCCGTCGAGGCTGAACGTGCGCAGCGACCCGCCGCGGGCGTCGCGCGGGCCGGCGGCCTGGAAATCGCGCGCGAAATCCGGCGAGGCGGCGATGCCGGCGGGCAACGGCGCCTCGTCCTTGAACAGCAGCGCGTCGACGACCGCACGCGTTTCGCTTTCGAACACGGATTTCACGCTGTCGTAGGTGGGCTCGGCGGTCGGCGTCTCCTTGAAGTCGCGCTGGAGGTTCTGCTGGTAGGCGAGCATGCGACGCGCGGCGAAGGCGGCGTGCGTGATCACGTTTTGCATCGTCGTCTGGTGCTCGATCACGAGCAGGGCGACGATGTCGCTCGTCGTGGCGAGGTAACGCGACACCTCGAAACGCGGCGCGAGATCGGTGACGTTGGCGCCTTTCGCCGGTTCGAAGACGAGCTGGTCGTTGTGGTCCTCGCGGCCGAGGACGTTGCCGCGGTGGAGGGCGGTGCCGTGCCGGCCGGTGACATACCAGCCGCCCCAGCGCTGCTCGAACGGCGTGCGATGATCGACGACGAGCGAGCCGTGGCGCAGCAGCGGCTCGCCGCGCACGTCGGGAAACACCGAGCGCACGAACACGCCCGGCACCTCACGCACAAACGAGCCGCCGTGGCAGCGCAGGCAGTCACTGTCCCGCTCGAAGCGCGGACCCTTCGCGCCGGCGGCGGGGTGCGGATCGAAGGCGTAGAAGACCGGTCCGAGCACGGGATCGATCGTGGTGAATTCCATCAGGCCGCCAGGCACCCAGCCGATGTAGCAATCGTCGGAGAAATAGATCGCGCGCGGGTGATCGGGATTGATGCGGCCGCGTTGGAAACTCGTTTTTGAAAAAACGATCACCTGGCTCGAGGCCGCCACGCCGAACTCGCGGAGCAGCGTGGTGATGATGTCCTTGTCGCTGCCGGTGAGTTTCAGCGCGCCGGAGGCGAGGCGGGCCTCGATGCGTTGCGCGGCGTCGTTGGGCGCGGTGGTCGAGTAGCTGACGGGCGGGTTTTCGTAATCTTCGCGCGTCTGGGCCGGGAGCGGGAGGGGTGCGCCGAGGGCGCCGAGGGCGAGGAGCGTGAGTGAACGGACGACGGTCATGCGGGGTTGCGAAACGAAGGTGGGGCCGGAGCGGCGTGACAACCGTAGACGTGCGCCGCGCCGCGAGGTATCAGCGGGGCGAAACGCCCAGCGCAAATTCTGCGGAGCCGGCCGGGTGCGACAGGAAGCAAGGTCGGCCAGCTGTAGCGGCGGTCTGTGACCGCCGAGGTCTGTGGAATGGTCGTTCGACGGCGGCCATGGACCGCCGCCACAGCCAAGGCATCCGCGCAGTGCCGGGTGGGCCCGGCCGGCCGGACTGGCGTGACGCGGATTGCCTTCCGGGATGGGAACCGCTCACGTTTCGCCATGCCCCCGACTTCCGTCCGTTCGCTTCGTTCAGTCCTGCTGCTCGCCGCCGCTTCGCTCGCCGCGGCCGGTTGCACCAAACGCGACGAGGCGCCCGCGCCGAAGGCGGCGGCCCCGGCGGCCGCCGCGGCGCCGGCTCCGTCCGCCGTGCCCGAGCAGGTGAAACGCATCACGGGCCGGTGGCTGCGCGAGGACGGTGGTTACGTGCTCGAGATCGTGAGTGGTGCGACGGGCGGCGTGCTGGAGGCAAAGTATTTCAATCCGCGTTCGATCAATGTCTCGCGTGCCGCGTGGTATGAGGGCGGGGGCAAGCTGCAGGTGCTCGTGGAGCTGAACGACACCGGCTATCCGGGCGCGACCTACATCCTGTCGCACGATGCGAAGGCGGACAAACTCACGGGCGAATACCGCCAGCCCGCGATGCAGCAGTCGTTCGAGATCGAGTTCGTCCGCGAGCCGAGGCAGTGACGGGGGCGCGCGTTGACCGCGACGCGCTGGTCCAGGCGAGGGCGGGCCTCTTGGTTTTCTGACTGAGGCGGGACGCCTCAGCCACTACCTCGAGCCGTCGTGGACGAGGCGTCCCGCCTCGTGTTTGGCTGAAGGCGAGCGAGGCATTCGCGCGAGTGGATTTCCCGAAAGCGCGTTGGCGGCAACGCGCTTCATTTGGCGGCGACGGGCAACTTCGGCAGCGAGTGGCGCCAGTCGAGCGCAAGCTGGGTGAGCTCACGCGTGAGCGCGGGTTGGGCGGTGGCGACGTTGTGGCTCTCGGCGGGATCGGCGGCGAGGTCGTAGAGTTCGGCGCCGGAGCCGTCGGCATTGATCAGAAATTTCCATTGGCCGCGGCGTAGCGCGAGGTTCGGGCTGCGGTCTTTGACCGGTCCGGGGAATTTGAAGAACTCCTTGTTGCGGCCGTATTCCCAATAAATGGGCGCGCGGTTCGCGGCGGGCTGGCCGCGCCAGATCGCGGAGGCGTCGATGCCATCGAGCTTGGCGCCTGCGGGCAGCTTTGCACCGGCGATGGCGCAGAGGGTCGGAAACACGTCGGTCGCGCTAAGGACGGACTGATCGTCGACGCGGCCGGCGGGGACGCGGCCGGGCCAGCGCACGATGAACGGCAGGCGGATGCCGCCTTCGTAGAGGCTGAGTTTGCTGCCGCGATAGATGCCGGAGCGCGAACCGATCCCGGTGCCGGCGAAGTTGGGGCCGTTGAAGGTGGGCAGCGCGCCGTTGTCGCTCGCGAAAATCACGAGCGTGTCTTCCTCGAGGCCGCGGGCTTTGAGTCCGTCGAGCAACCGGCCGATCTGGCGGTCCATCTCGGTGAGGACGGGGTGGAAATTCTTCGGGAGATCCTTCTTGTCGGAGACCTCGTCGGGGACCCACGGCGTGTGGACATCATCGAGCCAGACGTTGATGAAACAGGGTGCAGCGCCGCGGCGGTCGAGGAAGTCGAGGGTCTTGTCGACGAAGAACGCGGTGCGGTTCCAGCGCTTCACCTTGTCCTGATCGGACCAGATCCAGTTGGTCGCGGTGATGTCGGGGTGCGGCTCGGGACTCTCCCAGGTGCCGGCATTTTCGTCGTAGCCGTAGGCGGCAAACTTCGGCGGGCTGGCGACGTCGCGGCCGCCGCCGAGGTGCCATTTGCCGAAATGCGCGGTGGCGTAGCCGGCGGCTTTCAACTGGCGCGGGAGGGCGGGCTGGGCGGGATCGAGGTAGTCGGCCATCTCGCAGCCGGCATTGCCGGCGCGCGTCTGGAGGAAGCTCGTGATGTTCGACCGCGCGGGATACCTGCCGGTGATGAGGCCGCAGCGCGACGGCGAGCAGATGGGCGAGGCGGAGTAGTAGTTGGTGAACTTCGTGCCCTCGGTCGCGAGCCGGTCGAGGCGCGGCGTGGGCGACTGTTTGCCGCCGTAGCAGCCGAGATCGGCGCTGCCCAGATCGTCGGCGAGGATGAAGATGATGTGGGGCCGGGCGGAGTTCGCGGCGTGAGCGGAAATGGAAAGCAGTGCCACGGCGGTGAGAATGGCGAAAAGGCGGGCGAGGGTTTTCATGGGCGAATGGTTTTTGCGGCAGGTAGCCGCGAGCGCCAGCGAGTGGTCAGTCGCTCCACTCGCTGGCGCTCGTGGCTACGAGTGGGATTATCTGCTTAGGAATTTTTCGTCGCCGGGCGTGGCGGTGAAGTAGTCGAAACTCGCGGTCGCCTCGGCGGCGCCGCGCACGCCGAGGCCGGAGCGCACGCCGCGATCCCAGGGCGGGAGAAAGCTGCCGTCGGTCTCGCCGGCGATTTCCTTCCACGCGCCGCCTTCGCCTTGGATCGCGAAGCGGAAGCGGTTGCCGTCGATGCATGCGATGCGCAGGCGAATGGGAGCGACGGTGGCGAGGGGAGCCTCGGCGACCTTCGTGCGGTTGCTGCGTTGCTCGCTCCACACCTGCGCGGTCGTGCCGTCGGTGAGGAGTGCGATGTGGTTGGCGCGGTCGCCGTAGATCACGAGGCCGGCGGAGGCACCGGCGGCGAGGCGCTTCGGGTCGATCGCGGTCTCGGAGACAAACGTCGGCACCGTGATCGAGCGCACGGTGTCGCTGGCCTTGAGGGAGAGCACGCCGCCGGCGATGCGGGCGTCGGGCTTGCGGCCGATGAGCCACTGCCAGCCGGCGCCGAGGTTGCCGTCGCGGGAGAAATCATCGCGGATGAGCGTGCTGTCGGCCTGGGCGGTCGCGGCCTTGGGCGGGACCGCGCGGGTGCTGGCGCCTTTGCCGGAGTTGATCGTCGGCCAGCCGTCGGCGCCGAACACGACTTCGTCGAGCAGCATCTCGCGGCCGGTGGCGACGAAGCCCTTCTGCGCGTAGGCGTGGTAGAGCAGCCAGGTGCGCCCGTCGGGATCGGTCACGATGCTGCCGTGGCCGGGGCAGCGCCACGCGGCGTTGCCGGCGAGGATGGGATTGGTCGGGGCCTTTTCCCAGGGGCCAGTCATGGACTTGGCGCGGGCGACGCCGAGTGCGTAGTCGCAGTTTTTCCCGCAGCACGCGGCGCCGGAATAGAAGAGGTAGTAGGTGTCGCCGCGGCGCAGCACGAAGGGTCCCTCGACCACGGCGCCTTCCCAGGGTTTGTCGTTGCGCAGGATTTCGCGGCGCTCGCCGACGAGCGCCAGGCCGTCGTCGCGCAGGCGTTGGAGCCAGATGATCGTCGGGATCTTCTTGCTGTTGCCATCTTCCTTCCATAGGAGCCAACGCACGCCCTCGGCGTCCGTAAACGGCTGGGCGTCGATCGAGCCGGCTTCCTGGGCGACGAGCGGGCCGTGGTCGGTGTAGGGACCGCCGGGGTGATCGGCAGTGGCGACCGCGACGGCGAGGCGATTGCTGGCGATCTCGCGAGCGACGTAGTAGATGAAAAACTTGCCGCGATCCTGCGCGATCTCGGGCGCCCAGAAGTTGGACTTGGCCCAGCTGGGTGGAGTCGAAAACACGTAGCCAGTGAGTTCCCAGTTCACGAGATCGCGCGAGCGCAGCAGCGGAAAGTGCGGCGCCCACTCGGACGAGGTCGCGGAGGCCCAGTATTCGTCACCCACCCGGATCACTGATGGGTCCGGGAAGTCGCCAGCGCGCACGGGGTTTTGGTAACGAAACGATGTGTCGGCGGCGATCGCGGTGGCGAGCAGCACGACCGGAGTGAGGAGAAGGCGGACTAGGCGCATATTCGAAGCGTTTGCGAGCGGGCTTAGTAAGTAAACGTCGTGTTGAGGATGACCTGACGCGGTTCGACGCGCTGCCATTCGAGGACGGTCAGATCGTAACGCGAGCGGACGGGCTCGATGGCGCGCGGGGCGAGGAGGTTGCGGGCGTTGAGCTGCACGCGCCAGCCGATCGGCTTGCCGCCGAAAAACTTGGTGCGTCCACCGTAGCCGGCGAGCAGGTCGACGAAGGTCTGCGGGTGGCCGTAGAGCGGCTTGGTCACGTCGTCGCCCGTGGCGCCACTGGGATAGGCGCGTTGCACGAAGCCGATCATCGACGCCTCGGTCCAGCGGGCGCCGCCGCCGAGGTTGAGGCCCTTGAGCGCGCCTTCGCTGAAACGGTAGTTGGTGAAGAGACTGCCGCGCCACTCGCGCTGCCGGTAGCGGGGGAGATCGTTGCGGAGCTGGCTGCGGAGAATTTCGGCGGCGATGTCCTGATCGTAGTATTGGTGGACGGTGCGCGAGTCGGTGTTGGAGATCGCGACGCGATCCCAGCCAAGGCCGCCGAAGCTCTGCCAGACGGGGAGGCGGCGCGCGACCCACGCGTTGAATTCGGCGGATTTGTTAAACACGTGCGTGCGCTGGCGGCCGACGGCGAGGCGGGCGTCCCAGTTCTTGGTGAGCCGCGCGACCAGCGTGAGGTCGAGGCCGCGGCCGATCTTGTCCTCGACCGAGCGGTAGGCGTCGCCGCGGGAGACGGGATCGAAGCCGTCGGCGGGGACGTTGGCGATGCCGGCGGGGCGGTCGCTGCCGCGCAGGCGTTGCTCGACAACGGCGCTGGCGTTGCGCACGGCCTGGCCGTCGCCGATGAGCGCGTGCTGGTGCTCCTTGTAGAAATTTACGCGGAGCGAAATCGCGTCGTCGCGCAGCGAAACGCGGAAGCCGTAGTCGTAACCGTTGCTGAAGATCCCGGGCAGCGGGCGGTTGTCGGGATCGAGGAAGCCGGGCGGGAGCGCGGTGTTGTCGGACTTGCTGGCAAACAGCGAAAGCCACCGCGTGGCGTGAACGACACCGCCGTAGGAATACGTGGTGCCGCGATCGTCGAGGGCGGGCTGCGAATCGAATCCGGTTTGCGCGAGCGGCGTGTAGAGTCCGCGGCGATCGCCGGCGGTGAGTTGGTCGCCGCGGACGAGGTAGACCGGGTCGATCAGGTAGCTCTTGAAATCGTCGATGCGGCGACCGGCGAAGAGATTGACGCGATCCCGGTAGAAGAAGCTTTGGACGGCGACCATGTAGGTGGTGATGTCCTTGCGGGAGCCGCCGGTGGCAGAGGTGCGGCCGGCCGGATGGTCGAACATCGTGGCGGTGAACACCTCGCCGGTCGCGCCATCGGTGTAGGTCCACGGGCCGAAGTTGCGGTCGGCGCCGCCGGGCAGGCCGGTGGCGGTGAAGTGGCCGGCCGCGGGGTTGAAGTAGTAGCGGTCGCGGATGAAGCGGCTGTTGTTGAGCAGGTCGCCCGTGGTGAACGAGTGGTTGTTGAGCAGCACGGCGCGCGAGTCCTGCGTGCGGTCTTGATCGACGCGGCGCGAGACGAGCGCGGCGAGCCGGTGGCGGCCGAGCCAGCGGGCGGCGGAGCGGAAGTGGCGGTCGAAGTCGAATTCGTAGGACGTGGTCAGGCGCGCCTCCTTGGTGACGTTGCGGAATTCAGTGCCGGCGGGGAACGTCTCGATGAACAGGCGGCCGGCGTTGGGATTGGGTGTGGTGACGGGTCGCGCCGTGGTGCCGCCGGGCAGGTAGCGATTGGGATCGGCGAGGACGTTCATTGATTCGCCGTTGAAGAACGGGCCGCCGCGCAGCTCGGCGAGCGATTCGTAGTTGAAGCCGAATTCGACGAAGAGGTTGTCAGTGAACTTGTGCTCGATCGCGCCGCGCAGGAGCGAGCCGGCGAGGCGGTTGATGCGGCCGCCGACGCGCGGTTCCGCATCGGTGGGGAAGATGGAGCCGTCGGTGAGGGAGCCGGCGCGGGTGTCGACGGCGCCGGTGAGCTGGTGGGGGCCGCGGGTCTGGCCGGTGCCGTTCCAAACGAGGACGGTGGCGGGGCCGGTGCCGTCGTAGGCGGCGACGCGAAGGACGTTGGCGTTGCGATTGAGCAGCGGGAAACCGGCGGTGATGGAGGTGTTGCCGGTGGAGTTGTCGTAGAGCGGCCGGCCGGCGGCGACCCATGGGCTGAGAAAATCGAAGGCGAGGCGGTTGGTCGCGAGCGAGGCGCGCTGTTGCAGCCGCTCGGCGCTGACGCGCAGCGTGGTCGCGCGGCTGAGGCGCCACGTGGCGGTGCCGAAGAGGCGCTGCTGGTCGTTGTAGGCCGCGTCGACGGTGTCGTTGACATTGCTCTTCAGGGCGACGAGGCGCACGGCGAGCTTCTGGGGGACGAGTTGCTGGTTGAGGTCGAAGGTGGTGCGGAGCGTGTGGTTGGTGTCCGTGCGGAAACCGACCTCGGCGCGGTTGCGCATGAGCGCGCGCTTGGTGGCGATGTCGATGGCGCCGCCGGCGTTGCCGAGGCCGAAAAGGATGGACTGCGGGCCGTTGGCGATGGTGATGCGCTCGACGTGGTAGAGGTCGCTCGGGAAATTCGTCGCGTAGAAATCGGACGAGTTGGTGATGGCATCGAAGCCGCGGGCACGGCCGCCCTGCCGGGTGGATTGCGTGCCGTCGTTGGGGCCGGTGTTTTGTTCGGCCGGTCCGCCGTTGTTCGTGCTGAAGACGATGGCCTCGTCGATGCTGATCGCGGCGAGATCGCTGAGGAATTCCGGCGTGAAGACGTCGATCTGGGCGGCGATGTCCTTGAGCGGGGTGTTGACCCGGCTGCCGGCGAGCGAGCTGGTGGCGACGTAGCCGACCTCGGAACTCGCGGTGGTGACGAACGGCGAGAGTTCGACCGGTTCGTCCGGAGTGGCGGATCGCGCGGCCGGGGCGGGCGCGGCGGATTGGGCGAAGGCGCGGCTGAAGCTGGCGAGGGTGAAGACCAGCAGGCCGACGCGCAGACGGATGGGGGTTGCGACGGACATGGTGGAGAGATTAGTGCGTGTCTGACGCGGCGGAACAAGGTCGCGTGACACACATGCGGCTGACGTTATTCCACATCGAGCTGGCGTGCGGCCGGCGGCGTCGCGCCTAACTCCGGCCGACTCGCAAGATGTGCGCCGTGTCCGGCAAGATGCGCCCAGACGATTCCGCGGCTGACCGGTAAAACGGGGTTGTCTTCAATCGCCCGACGACTGTTGTTCTGCATCCTTGCCCCGATCAACCCCCTGGCCTCCCAGTCCTTTCACCCATGAATACTCCTGATCTGTCTCGTCGTAACTTCGTGAAGCTTTCCAGTGCGGCGGCCGGCGCCGCGGCGCTGGCGGGTTCCGCCATCCCGCGCGCCCTCGGCGCCAATCCGGGCTCCGACAAACTGCGCGTGGGCGTGATCGGCTGCGGCGGCCGTGGCGGCGGTGCGGCCATCAACTGCCTCGATTCGGCACCCGGCGTCGAGATCGTCGCGCTCGGTGACGTTTTCCAGAACCAGGTCGATAACGTCGAGAAGCGGCTGCAGCAGTATGCGCAGAAGAAGGGCACCAAGCAGGGCCCGTTGCAGAAGTTCACCGGCTTTGACAACTACAAGAAGGTCCTCGCGACGGACATCGACATGGTGATCATCGCGACGCCGCCGGGCTTCAAGCCGGTGCAGTTCGAGGCGGCGGTGAACGCCGGCAAGCACATCTTCTGCGAGAAGCCGGTCGCGGTCGATCCGGTGGGCATCCGCCAGTTCATCGCGGCGGCGAAGAAGGCGAAGGAAAAGCGCCTCGCCGTGGTGGCGGGCACGCAGCGCCGGCATCAGGCGAGCTACCTCGAGCTCATCAAACGCATCCACGCGGGCGACCTCGGCGAACTCGTGGGCGGGCAGTGCTACTGGAACGGCACCGAGCCGTGGTTCCGCGCGAAGGATGATCCCAAGACGCCGTGGTTGAAGAACCTCTCCGATTTCGAGTGGCAGTGCTACAACTGGTATCACTGGGACTGGATCTGCGGCGACCACATCGTCGAGCAGCACGTGCACAACATCGACGTCATGAACTGGGCGTTCGGCGGCCCGCCCGTGAACATCTACGGCATGGGCGGCCGGCAGTGCCGCGGCGACAAGCCGGGCAACGTCTGGGACAACTTCGCGGTCGAGCTCGAATACGCCAACGGCGTGCGCGTGAGCAGCATGTGCCGGCACGCGCCGAAATCGACCCAGCGCGTGAGCGAGCGTATCGTCGGCACCAAAGGCGTCGCAGATTCGACCCAGTCCAACACCGCGACGATCAAGGGCGCGAAGGCGTTCAGTTACTCCGGACCGACGCCCGACCCGTATGTGGTCGAGCACACCGACCTCATCAACAGCATCCGCAGCAACAATCCGCTCAACGAAGGCGAGGAGGTGGCCATCAGCACGCTCACTGCGATCGGCGGCCGCATGTCGGCCTACACGGGTCGTCAGATCAAGTGGCAGTGGCTGCTGGATCCGGTCAACGGCTCGAAGCTCGACATCTTCCCCAAGAATCCCGGCCCCGGCCCCGGCGTCTTCCCGAAGGTCCCGGTCCCGGGCATTACCGATCTCGTCTGATTGAATCTTGATGCACGCCCGCCTGCGGTTCGCCGCGAGGCGGGCGTTTTTCTTTCGTGAAGAAACCCACTCACGACGAACGCCGGCGGATGTGCACCGACAAACGGCGCTACCGCTCGCAGGGCGATGCGCTCGATGCGGCGGCGCTCGTGGGCTACGCGCGGCAACGCACGGCGTATCGGTGTCCGCTGTGCGGTTTCTGGCACCTGACGACCGTGCGCGAGAAGTGAGGCCGGCGGCGGTTGATCGTTGGATGATCGTAGGTCGGGCTTCACGCCTGACATCCGCCGAAGGCGGACAAGCGTCGGGCGTGAAGCTCGGCCTGCTCGGCTCAGTCGTCCAATCTTCATTCGCGGGGTGGTCGATACCGCGAAGGTTGCATTGCCGGGGTTGGGGTAGCCGCGAGCGCCAGCGCGGGGAGGACAGACCACTCGCTGGCGCTCGCGGCTACCAGAACGAGAAAGCGCTCCACCTCGATCCGCCCGGATCGTCACGGGCGGGCGGTTTGCGGAGTGCGATTCGTCTCGCACGCCCGGGCTTGTCTCAGCGGAATCGTGAAGTTGAACGCGCGTTTATTCGTGACCGTGCGGTGGAGCGGTGGAGCGCGTTGACCCCAACGCGCTTTGCAGGATTCACGTCGTAGCCCAAGCGCGTTGAGGT
>JACRKC010000068.1 GCA_016235555.1 Verrucomicrobiota bacterium | reverse complement strand
GCGCTTCAAGGGGCAGCCGGCCATGGCCCACCCCGACGTCGTCATCGGCGACGAGGGGGGCGGCGGTGCCGGTATCTGGGTACGCTACCCGGAGGTCGAGGGGGTGCCGCCCCGGATCGTGGCGCGCCTCTGCCGTGCGGCCTGCGAGCGCGACGCCGAGCTCTGTCGCGACGGGCTCCCCCGCTACCTGCGCGATCGTCTCGAGCTGCCCGGAGTGCGTGAGGCGCTGCGCCAGCTCCACCTCGTGCCGGCGGACCTGACGCCGGAGGCGGTCGCGGCGCTCGGCGCGGGGGACACCCAGGCGCACCGCCGCCTGGTCTTCGACGAGTTCTTCTTCCTGCAGCTCGGGCTCGCGCGGCGGCGCGCACGGTGGCGGCGCGACCGCGCGCCGGCGCTGCCGAAGACCGCGGATCCGCTCGCCGAGGTGCGGCCGTGCCGCGGCTTCGCGCCCACCGGCGCGCAGGAGCGCGCCGCGCGCGAGATCGCGGCCGACCTCGGCGGCGCCGAGCCCATGAACCGCCTCTTGCAAGGGGACGTGGGCTCGGGCAAGACCGTCGTGGCGTTCGCGGCGGCGCTGCTCGTGGCGCGGGCCGGCTGCCAGTCGGCCCTGATGGCGCCGACGGAGATCCTCGCCGAGCAGCACCTGCGCACGGTCGAGCCGTGGGCGCGGGCCCTGGGCCTCAAGGTGGCGCTCCTGACGGCGCAGACGCCGCGCGGGTCGCGCGAGTCGATCCTCACGCTGCTGGCCGCGGGGCGCCTCCACCTGCTCATCGGCACGCACGCGCTCCTGGCCGAGCGCGTCGGCTTCGACCGGCTCGGCCTGGTGATCGTCGACGAGCAGCACCGTTTTGGCGTGATCCAGCGGTTGAAACTTCTCCAGAAGGGGAGGACCCCGGATGTGCTGGTGATGACCGCCACGCCCATCCCGCGCACGGTCACGCTGACGCTGTTCGGCGACCTGGAGATATCGACGCTCCGCGACAGTCCGCCCGGCCGGCAGAAGGTCAACACCTATCACGCGACCGAGGAGCAACGCGCCCGATGGTGGGAGTTCTTGCGCCGCAAGCTGCGCGAGGGACGCCAGGCGTACGTGGTCGTGCCGCTGGTCGAGGAGTCGGACCAACTCAACGTGGCCAACGTGCAAGAGGCGTACGAATCGCTGACCAACGGCGAACTGGAAGCCTTCCGCTTGGGGCTCATCCACGGGCGCATGACCTCGGCCGAAAAAGACGCCGTCATGGACGACTTCCGTCGCGGCCAGATCCAAGTGCTCGTGTGTACGTCGGTCGTCGAGGTGGGCGTCGACGTGCCCAACGCCACGCTGATGACGATCGAAGGGGGCGAGCGGTTCGGACTGGCCCAACTGCACCAGCTTCGCGGACGCATCAGCCGCGGCAGCCATCCCGGCTTCTGCTGCGTGTTCGCCGATCCGCAGACCGAAGAGTCGCAAGAACGTCTAAAGGCCTTCGTTTCCACGACCGACGGCTTCAAGCTGGCCGAGACGGATTTTCGATTGCGCGGTCCGGGCGAAATCCTCGGCACGCGTCAGCACGGCCTTCCGCCCTTCCGCATTGCCGACCTCGTGCGCGACGAGGCCGTGGTGATCGAAGCCCGTCGCGACGCCCAGGCCCTCGTCTCCACTGACCCCGATCTTTCCCAGCCCCCGCACGCCGCCCTCCGCCGCATGATGCTCACGCGCTACGGCGAGTTGCTGGAGTTGTCGGACGTGGGGTAAAGGACCACGGAGGCGCGGAGATCACCGAGACGCAGAAGGAAAGGGAACCGCGGATGGACGCGGATGAACGCAGGAAACAGAACGAATTGCACCATGAAGTTACCATGTAGTGAAAGACAAGGGCCAGTTGCCTCAAGACGGGCGAGGCGGTAGGAAAGTTCAAGTAGTGTGACGAACGTTTCCCAACACCGTCCTGCTGGAGGAACTGGCCATGCGTAAGGTTATCATGGTTGGCTGCGATTTGCACGATGCCTCGATGATTTTGAAGATCGCCGTGGATCGGAACGCCCCGGAAACCAAGAGCGTGAAAAACGATCCTCAGGGCCGCCAGGCGCTGGCGGCCGATCTGCGGCGGCGTGCCCAGGCGGAAGGGGGGGCCCGGGTGATCTTCGCCTACGAGGCATCAGGGCAGGGGTTCGGCCTGTACGATGAGTTGACGGCGGCCGGCGTCGAGTGCTGCGTGCTGGCCCCGACGAAGATGGCCCGGTCGCGGCGACAGCGAAGCGAGAAGAACGACGACAAGGACGCCTTGTGGTTGCTGGAGTTGCTGCGCGGCCACATTTTGGCGGGCAATCGCCTGCCGACGGTGTGGATTCCCGACGCCGCCACCCGCGACGATCGCGAGCTGGTCGGCACGCGGATGGACGTGGGCGAGAAGATCACGGGGTTGAAGGCGCAAGTGCAATGCTTGTTGAAACGCAACCAGTTGCGTCGTCCCGCGGCCGTGGGCCGAGGCTGGACCAAGACGTTTCGCGTTTGGCTGCAACAGGACTTGATCGTCTCGGCCGAGAGTCCGTTGGCCGGCGGGACGCGCGCGGCGTTGTCCAGTTTGCTGCGTCAACTCGGCTCGCTGGAAGAAGAGGAAATGCTGTTGGACGCGCAGGTCGACAAGCTGGCCTGGTCGTCGCGTTACGCTGCACAGACGCGTGCAACCACGCGCCTGTGCGGAGTGGGCGTGCTGACGGCGATGGTGTTTCTCACGGAGATGGGCGACCTCGGCCGGTTCGCCAATCGTCGACAGATCGCCGCTTATTTGGGCTTGGCGCCGACGTGCCACGAGTCGGGCGAGAAGAACGATTGCAAGGGCCATATCACGCACCAAGGCTCTTCGCGCGTGCGTCGCGTGTTGTGCCAAGCCACCTGGGCGCGAGTTCGCAACGACGAGGAAGAAAAAGCGGCATACGAACGGATCAAAGCGCGTAATCCCAAGAAGAAGAAAATCGCCGTGGTGGCCAGCATGCGACGTCTGGCGATCCGGCTGTGGCACCTCGGACGCGGGGCCCAATATCCCGCGGCTGAAAACCAGTCGCCCGGGCGAAACAAGACGAGTACGGATTCCTCTTCTCTATCCGCGAGTGGCGTGAGCCAGTGGAGCAGGGAAGTGGACCCCGTAGCCTGGTCGCGCGAGTTGTCCACGTTTGGCATAACGCGCGTCGGCCGCGAGGAGTGAACTTGCCGAAGACGTGAAAACACCAACGAAAAGGTCGAATTGCAGGGGAGTCAGCACGAGGGAATGAAGCGTCGATGATCACGAAGGGAACGCGACCGTTTCTGTGTCCTGGGCGCATACCCGTCATGAAGTCTGGTCCGTTCCCGGCGTTTCG
>JACRKC010000067.1 GCA_016235555.1 Verrucomicrobiota bacterium | reverse complement strand
GCGCCCGCGTCCCGCGGGCCGTCCTCGGCGTCCCGCCGAGGACTTCGGAGGTGTCGGCGAGACGCCGACACGAGCACCCGAGACGGGTGCGCTCCCCGAACCGCTGAACTTTTGTCACTCTATTTCGCGAGACTCAGTAAGTAGGTCGGGCTTTACGCCCGACGTCCTCCACAGGCGGACGAGTGTCGGGGATAAACCCCGACCTCCGCAACGGCTACAGAGTTTCTGAAACCGCTCTAGCGCCATCGTGTAGCGCGTCGCCATCCATCGGCGTCTGTTACGCATCCAGCCGATGAAACTCTCCGTTGCCCGTGGTATTTTTCTTCTCGCCGGCTTTGCCGCCATCGCCCGCGCCGCCACCGACGTTCGCATCAGCTTCACGCTCGACACCACCGACGCCTACGGCGGGCCGCTGCGCGAAAGCCGCTTCTATTACGTCTACCGCCCCGACAATCTCCCGCGCACCTCGGCCGTGCCGATGGTGCTCGTGATGGAAGCCGCCGCGGGCAGCAACGCCGCCACGTTCTTTCACCGCAAGGCCGATCAAGCCGGATTCGTCGTCGTCTCGTGCTCGATCATCGGCAACACGCTCCAGAACGTCTGGAATAGCGACAATCCGCGCGTCACCGGCTTCGAGGACTACGACTACATCAGCACCGTGATCAGCCGCGTCGCCCAGGCGGAGAACTGCGTCGATGCGTTCATCTGCGGTCTCTCGAAGGGCGGCCACATCGCCTATGCCTACGCCTGCGAGCGTCCCACCACACTTCGCGCCGCGTGCAGCATCGACGAGTTCATGGGCCTCACATCGAACATCCCCGTCGCCCCTCTCCCCGTCATGGCGATCCACGGCACCGGCGACACCAACGTGCCCTACACGATGGGCAAGGACTCGCTCGACGCCTGGCGCGCGATGGACGGTCTCATGGGAGTGACTCCAGTCACAACGTATGAAGCGTCGCCGCTCTTTCCCGGTCGCGCCACGCAAGCGACGTGGCGGCATCCCACGAACGGCCTGCAGGTCGCCTTCGTCACGCTAATTGGCAGCGATCATCGCTGGGCGTTGCCGAACGCGCAGACCGGCTACGACAGCACCGACGGCATCTGGGCGTTCTTCGCGCAATTCCTCACGACCACGCAACCCACACCGAAGATCGCCTCGCAACCCGTGAACAACATCCAGCCCGCTGGCCAGCCCGCGAGCTTCTGGGTCGCCGCGACCGGCACCGCGCCCCTCCGTTATCAATGGCAGAAAAACGGCGCGGACCTTCCCGGCGCGACGGCGAATTGGCTCACCGCGCCCGCAGTCACTGCCGCCGACAACAGCGCGACGTTCCGCTGCGTTGTCACCAACGCCAACGGCAGCGTCACGAGCCCCGCGGCGACGCTGACCGTGACCGCCGCGCCCGCCGACCCGGCCATCACCACGCCGCCCACACCGCAAACGGTCGTCGCGGGCCAGCCAGTGACGTTCTCGGTCACCGCCACGGGCTCGGGTCCGCTCGCTTACCAATGGCGGAAAAATGGCATGAACCTCGCCGGCGCCACAGCGGCTACCCTCACCCTCCCCGCCGCGATCACCGCCGACAGCGGCGCGTTGTTCAGCGTCAATGTCACGGGCAGCGCAGGCGCGACGCTCAGTTCCAGTGCGACCCTCACCGTCCCGCCTGCCAGCGGTGCGCCCGTGATGCTCGCCAGCGTCGAGCGCGCGCGCGTGCTCGTCGGCCGGACCGGCACGTTCTCCGTGAAGGCGTGGAGCCCAACACCGCTGAGCTACCAGTGGCAAAAGGGCTCGTTCACGGCCAACATGGTCAACATCCCCGGCGCCACGTCCGCGACCTATACGACGCCGGCCACCACCCTCGCCGATCACCTCACCGTGTTTCGCTGCATCGTCTCCAACGCCGCCGGATCCACGACGAGTGCGAGTGAGATGCTTTTCGCAACCGCCGTCGTCGCGAAACCCACCGATATCACGAGCCCCACGGCGGCATTCGGCCTGCCGGGCGCGCCCTTCACCTACACGATCGCCTCATCGGGCGGCACCTTGCCGATCACCTACGCTGCGAGCCCGCTCCCCGCCGGCCTGTCCGTCGACGCCAACACCGGCGTGATCTCCGGCACGCCGACGGCCGAAGGCGTCACGAAAATCACCGTCACCGCCACCAACCCAGCCGGCAGCAACTCCGCCGATGTCATCCTCACCGTGGCCAGCACACCGGTCAACTGGGGCGACGTCCGCCTCGCCAACCTCTCCACGCGCGGCCTCGCCGGTCCGGGCGAGAGCAACTTGATCGCGGGTTTTGTGATTCAAGGCGCCGCACCGAAGAGCGTCCTGATTCGCGCGCTCGGCCCGGCGCTCGAAAAATTCGGCATCGTCGGTCCCCTCGCCGATCCACGCTTCACGCTCTTTGATAGCCGCGGCCAGACCGTGCTGTCCGTCGACGACTGGAGCGCCGCGGGCAACCTCGTCGCGATCTCGCAACGCGCCGGCGCCTTCGCGCTCGACACCGCGAGCAAGGACGCCGCCGCCGTCGCGACCCTCGCCCCCGGCAGCTACACCGTGCGCGTCGAAGGCACCGGCAGTGCCACCGGCACCGCGCTCCTGGAAGTCTACGATGCCGACCCCACCGCGACCGGCAGCAAGTTGATCAACCTCTCCACCCGCGGCCTCGCCGGCCGCGACGGCAACCAGATGATCGCCGGCTTCGTGATCGACGGCACCGCGTCCCGCACCGTCCTCGTCCGGGCCATCGGCGGCGGCACACTCGGTGGGTTCGGCCTCAACGACGGCCTCGGCGATCCCGTGCTCGAAATCTACGACTCCGCCGGGACCCTCGTGGAGCGAAACGACGACTGGGGACGATCGCCGCAAGCGCCGCTTTTCCCGCAGCGCTTTTCGACCGTGGGCGCCTTCGCTCTGCCCGACCTCAGCAAAGACGCCGTGCTCCTCACCTCGCTCCCGCCCGGCGCCTACACCGCCAAAATCGTCAACCTCGTTCAACCTGAAGGTGTCGCCCTGATCGAAATCTATCAGGCCCCATAGAGTCGATACGGGGGTAATACCAATCGCTGCTGTGGTTTGGCCTATCTCGTCGTCCCGCCGAGACGCAAATCCACCGACTAGTCCGATTTTCAGAAATTCTGTAGCCGTTGCGTAGGTCGGGGTTTATCCCCGACACTCGTCCGCCTGTGGAGGACGTCGGGCGTAAAGCCCGACCTACGTGTCGGTCGCGGCTGCACTTCAACTTAATCCGCACGAGCGCCGACGCGCGCAAGAGGCGCGCCTTCGATCGCCGCAGCCCGAAATCCGCCCGGCTCTCACGAGCCGGGCTACACTCAAAACGTCCCCTTCGCGCCGAAAATCCACGCGGAGCCGTAGTCCTGGCGCTGCCGGAAGCGCGCGATCGCCGGCGTGCTCGGGCCGAAGCGCTTCACGTCCTCCGGCGCACTGTTGATGTTGCGCAGGCTCGCAAACAGCCCGATGCGCCGCGTGAGCGCGTAGTCGCCGTAGAGATCGATCAGCATTTTCTTCGACCGCCATTCGTAAGTTCCCGCTTCGATGCCGCGGCCGGTGACGGCGCCAAGCCGGGCCGGGCTGCGGCAGTTCCAGTTGAGCTTCACGTTGAATTTCGGCCGCGAGAGGCTGACGCCCCAGCTTCCGCTGCGGGGCACGAAGCCCTGGAAATTGCTGGCCCCGTCGCCGGTGGTCCGTTGCGCGCTCGCGTTGGCAAACACCTGCACGCCGCGCGCCCACTCGGGGAGGAACGTGAGCGCCTGCTTGTAGTCGGCCTCGAGGCCCTCCATCCGCACGCGCGAGGTGAGATTGTAGCTCGTCGAGACCTGGTAGGGGCCATACTCCGCGGGATCGAGGTTGTAGAGTTCCAGGAACTCGGGCGTCGCATCGAACACCGTGCTGCCGAAAAAGTTTTTGAAATCGCGCCGGTAGGCCCCGACCGAGACCGCGCCGACCCGCTGGAAGTAATACTCGAGCCGGACCTTCGCCGTGTTGGCGCTCCACGGCTTGATCGCGACATTGCTCACCGCGATTCGATTGTTGCTGGCCGGCAGCGCCTCGGTGTTGGGAAGCGTGACCCCGCCGGAGTATTGGTCGAAATTCGGCCGGCCGATCGACGTATACAACGAGACGCGCGCGATGAGATTCTCCCGGAGATTGTAGCTCGCGTTGAGGTTCGGATAGTAGCGGAGGTATTCCTTCTGCGCGTGGTAGCCGCGATCGATATACGTGAGCCGCGACACCCCCAGCGCATCGCTCGCCGGCACGATGGGCACCGTCTGGACGCCGGCCAAGTTCGGGTTGCCGTCGATCACCCGGCCGCTGGCGTCGCGTTGGAAATTCAGCGTCGGGTCCGTGAGCGGTCCCTCCGCCTTCACGTTCGTCTGCTCCATGCGCAGGCCGCCGACGAACTTCAGGCGGCGGTCGAGAAACGCGACATCGGCCCGCAAGTAGGCCGACGAGATGATCTCCGCCGCGTGTTTCGACTGATCAATGAGCGAGCGGTAGGCGTTGTTGGCCGTGTTGATTGCGAAATATTCCGGGTGCGCCTTGTAGAGGGAATAGAGCGCCTCCTGCTGGACCCACTGGATTTTGCCGAAGCCATAGGGCGCGGTGCGTTGTGAGAAGGTCTCGTCGAGCACGACCGCCGCGCTGTCGTCGTTGCCGATCGGCGTCGTGCTGGTGCGGCCATCGGCGCCGACAAAACTCCACGACGGCGAGAATTTGCGGATGTCGCGCACGGACTGCTTCATCTCGAAGCCGGCCTTGAGCGCCAGCGGGATGCCGCGCACGACGAGGTCGCGGCGCAGGTTGGCAAACGCGCTGCGCTGCAAATCCATCGACTCCTGGTCGCCCATGCTCGCGGAGGTGAGCGAATAGTTCGCGAGGCTGTAGGGATCGACGGCGCGGCCGGTGGCGTCCGTGACCGTGATCCGGCCGGGACGCAGGTAGAAATTGTCGTCGAAGTTGACGGTCACGCCCGAGCGCGTCGCGACCGAGTTGTTGAAGAAGCCGCGATACTCGTCGCGATAGTGGTTGCTCGCATGCGAATTCCCGAGGCCGAGCTCCGCCTTCCAGACCGGGCCGTCGTGGCGATAGGTGAGCGTGGGCGTGTAGGTGGTGCCGGACTTCTGGCGCATGCCGCTGTTGTTGAGCCGCATCGTGCCCGCGCCGGCGTTGCCGTGCGTGAAGCCCGTGTCGAAATTGCCCGGCGCGACGCCGCCCACGAGGAAGGTGAGCATCCGGTTGCTCAGCTCGGCGTCGAAAAACGCCCACTGAAACGAGAAGGAGACGCGATCGTTGCGGGCGAGCTTGTAGTCGGCGGTGACGCCGAACGAGGTGCGCTTGCTGAACTTGTTCGCGTCCTGCACCGCGTAGTCGGTCACGTAGGGTTTGTCCACGGTGGTGTCGGGCAGCGTGCCGCCGTTGGTCGTCGAACTGACCCCGCGCCAGATGATCTGGGAGTAGTCCTCGCTCGTGTATTGGTTGCTGTGCGCGCCCGACATGGTGAAACCGAACCGCTTGTTCACCGGCACCACCCAGGAGAAATCGAAGCCCGGCCGGATCTTGTAGGTCGGCGTGACGCGCGGGCCGGGCGTCTTTTTCAATTCCTTGTAGTTGTCCTTCATCATCAGGAATACGCTCGTGTTGAACACCGGCCGCGAGCGCTCGAAGGCCGAGCGCGGCACCAGATTGATCGAGCCGGCGAGCGCGGAGCCGGGCGATTCCGGCGTCGGCGAGTGATGCACCTCGAAACGCGCCACGTTGTTGACCGAGGTCTGCTCGAGCTCGATCTGCCGCGAGGTGCCGGACGACGCGGCGCTGGCGAGACTGAAACCCGCGACGGTGATCGGCACGTTGTTGGCGGGCACGCCATTCATCGAGATGGTGCGCATATCGCCCCCGCCGGTGTCGACCGTGATGCCGGGCAGAAATTTCAGGAAGTCGCCGGCGTTGCCCTCGACCACGGCGCCGAACTCGTCGGCGGAGACGACGTTCACGATGTTGGCGGCGAACCGCTGCTCGTTGATCGCGATCGCGGCGGCGTCCATCTCCTTCGTCGTGGCGACCACGAACTGAGTGAGCTTCACGATCTCACCCGTCCGGCCGGGCGCGGCGGGCGCGCGGCCCGGCCCGACGGCGAGATCGAAGTCACGCTGCGTGGTCGCACCCGCCGCGAGTTCGACGGCGACCGTCTGCGCATCGAGCCCGGTAAAGAAGACTTTCACGCGTGCGGTCCCGGCCGGAACCTGGGTGAGCCGGTATTGGCCGCTGGAGTCGGTGAACGCCTCGAGCGTCGTGCCCTCGACGGTCACCCGCGCGCGCTCGATATACTCGCCGTTGGCAGGATTGAAGACGCGGCCCTCGATGGTGCCGGTCGCGACGGGTTGGGCGATGGCGAAACGCGCCGAGAGAAACATGCACGCGCATAGCGCGCGCAGGACAACGCACACAGACTTTTTCATGGTAGCCGGGTTTTTTTGAGCCGCGCGCTCTCGCGCAGCGGCTCCGGGGTGGTTGGTCAGACACGACCAAGGAAGCGGAGGCCACCAGCGATGTAAAGGACCCGTCGTGAACGCCGCGTCAGGACAACACCCTATTTTGCATTCGCCGAGGACGCGGCGATCCAATCCCACTGCTTCCCCGCCGCGCCGACGACTGCCGCCACATCGCCCGCCAACAGGAAACGTTGTTCCACCAGCGCCGCGGCGACCTCTCCGACTTTGGCGAGATAGTCGGCCCGCGAAGCGTAACGCTCCGCGATCGGCCGGCGCGGGTCCTTCGCCGCCGCCTGGGCCTCGGCCGTGGCGGGGAACGGAATCCACGCGCCGGCGAGCGGCACGAGGTCATTCGATGCGCCGGCTTTCGGCGCGCGGAAATTCCATCCGGTAAACGTCGCGAACGGCACCGCGACTTCCGGCAGGCGCACCACACCGAGTTCGTTGCCGTCGACGTCCACCTGCGGCACGAGCAGCGGCAGCGGCGCGCCGCCACCACTTTTCGGTAGCAGCGCGTTGGCCGCGCGCACGCCTCCGGTCAGCGCCAGCGGCGTGGCCGCGCCGGGGATCGCCGGCCACGTCACCGCCGCCGCCGGCCCCAAGGTGCGCTCGCGCATCGTCGGGTAGGCACTCGCGGGCGGCAGTTTCCCGTCTTTTACCCACCCATCCAGCGCGAGCAGCAAGGCGCGCATCGACCACCAGAAATTCGCCGGGTTGGCCCGTTGCTGCGCGGTCGTCGGCGCGGCGGGCGGAAATCCCGCCGGCCCGTGCTGCGTGCCGGCGAAGGTGTAGAAGCGCACGTTCTCCGGCAACGCGACGTCCTTCGTCCCCGCCGGATCCGTGTGCACGAGCGCGGCCACGCGGCCGCCGCCCCAGTATTCCACCGAGGTGTTCGTGTAGAAAATCTTCGGCGCGTGCGTTACGCGCGGGTTTTCCAGCAGCCCTTCCCGCGCTCCCGTGACGGGATCGGTCTGCGCCGTGTCGGCAAAGGGAAAACCCGTCACCGGATAGTTGCCCTGATCGCGCGGAGTCGACCAGCGGCGGTTCAGATCGAGCCGTGCCGCCCCCGCGATGTGCGCCATCACGGCATCGTAAACCGGGCGCTCGCGTTCATCGGTATTGAAGCCGTGGTAAAGAAAGTCGCGCAGGAACCGCCCGCTCTGGGAAATGCCAAACGCGTAGGCCCGCTTGACGCGCGCCGGCGCGTCGTCGGCGTGCTTCACCCACGCGGCGATATCGCGAATCGCCGCGAAACCCAGTCCGGCGACCGGCGGATTCGCCGCTTCGAAGGACAATTCGTAGCTCTTGCCCGGCTCGAAGCCGCTGAGGAGCGACACGACATGGCCGCGCAACTGCCACGTCTCCTTCGGCAAGATCACCCGCTCGCCCGCCGTGCGCGACGGGCGCACCGAAAGCTCCGCGCGCAGGTTGCCCTGCTCGGTCGCGGTGTAGGCGGCGAGATCGGTCACCGTGAATGCATTCGTCGGCGCATCCACCGTGAACAGCGCGCGCACCATGCCCGTGATCGGCCGGCCGCGGTCGGTGGCGACCGGCACTTCGATGCGCAGGAGTCCGGGCGTGCGCGGCACATCGAATTCCCAGCCCACCCACACCAGCGTGAACCCCTGCTGCATCAAGAACCGATCGCCGAGGTCCGCCTCCGTCATCGGATCGCGCGTGCCGCCGCGATTGAAACTCGTGATGAGCCCTTTCCCGCCCCGATTCGACACCTCGACGATGGCCGTGCCGTTGGCGTCGGCCGCGTCCTTCGGCCGCAGGATGTAGAGGTCGGCGGAAAACTCGACGCGTCCTTCCTTGTTCAGCGGCGCCCGGTCGATATCCGCGATCACGCGATTGCGCGCGTTTTCCGGGTCCACGGCAAAATGCGCCGTGCCGACAAGTTTCTCGTAGCCCGACGCGCCGACATCCATGCGCTGCGCGATGTCCACGCGCGTGACCTCGGCCCACGCCGCGACGACGAGTCCGGACCACAGCACCGCTCCCCGCAGGACTTTGCTCACGCTCGCCGCTCCTCGGCCGCCGGCCACACCGTCGCGACCAACCACGCCACGCCCAAGGTCACGCACGTGCCGATGAGCGTGAACCACGGCCAGTAGACCTCGCCGCCGAATGTCCGCAGCCACCATTCCCGCAGCCCGGGCAGCGCCGGGATGTTGGCCGGCCAGTAGATCAGGCACATCACCGTGACGGATGCGATCATGCCGGACATGGCGGCGCGTGCGCCGAGTTTTTTCCAGAAGAGGGCGATGATCAGCGAACCCAGCAGCGCACCCGCCGTGAGCCCACGCAGCGAGAACGCGGCGTTGAGCACAAAGGTCACCTCGCGCGTCAGCCACGCCGTCAGCACCAGCATCAACGCCCACAGCACCGTCGAATACTTGCTCCAGCGCAGATAAAACTCCTCGTCGCGTCCCTTCACGACCTGCTTCACGAAGTCCATTGTCGACACCGACGCGAGCGAAGTGATGGCCGAGGAGATCGACGACATCGCCGCCGAGAGGATCGCGACGATCAGGAAGCCCTTCAGCACATGCGGCACCTCCGTCATCATGAAAATCGGGAAGATGAAGTCGTTCGATTTGATGCCCGGCCGCGTCTCCGGCAGCGGGATTTGGAACGGATGCCCCGTGCCCTGGTAGAACACCCACAGCATCACGCCCACGAGCAGGAAGATCAGGAAGAGCGGGAAAATCAGCACCGCGCTCAGGCACAGCGCCTTGCGCCCGTCGCTCACCGTGCCGCACGCGAGCACGCGCTGGACGATGAGCTGCTCGGCGCCGTGGGTGGAGAGCACCATCACCGTCCCGCCGATGATGCCCATCCAGATGTTCACCGGCGCCGAAAACGTGAACGAGGTATTGAGCCACGCGAGTTTCCCCGCCTCGCCCGCCAGCTTGAACGCCTCACCCCAGCCGCCCGTCACGAGCGTGGGAATGTAAACCAGCGCAAAGAGCCCGCCCGCGAGGAACAGCCCGAACTGCACCGCATCGGTCCAGATGACGGCCTTCACGCCGCCGATGTAGGTGTAGAGCAGCGAGAGCCCGACGAAGATCAGGATGGCACCGAGCACGGGATTGACGATACCGGGCAAGCCGAGACTGCAAATTGTCGGCCCGAGCATCAGTTGAATCGGGATGCACGCCACGTAAACGCGCACACCGGCCGCCATCGTCTCGAGAAACAAAAACAGTCCGCCGGCGAGCTTGCGCGGCCCCTGGCCGAGGTGCTGCTCGAGCAACTGGTAGGGCGAGTAGATTTCACCCTTCAGGTAGTGCGGCACCATCACCACCGCGAGGATGAGGCGGGCGATCACATAGCCCACGATCATCTGGATGAACATGATGTTGCCGCCCTGCGCGAACGCATACGCCGGCACGCCGATGATCGTGAGCGCGCTCGTCTCCGCCGCGACGATGGAGACGCCGATGCCCCACCACGGAATGTTTTTGCTCCCGAGAAAATAGTCGCGCGTGTTGCGCTGGTCCTTCCCGAACCAGACGCCCAGCGCAACGATGCCGCCCAGATAGGCGATGATGACGATCCAGTCGCCGGCGTTGAAATGGGGGTTCATGCGATGGGAAAGTGGCACGGGTCTCCCGACCCGTGACGAGCGAACTCACGGGTCAGGAGACCCGTGCCACGTTGCGGAGAACAATTCAGCATCTCACTCCCCCGCCTTTTTCTTGCCCTTCTTCTTACTGCCGTCCGCCGCGGGCTGCTCCGCATCGGTGAACGGCGACTTGTCGTAGGTCGAGCCGTCGCCGGTCACACGCGGATCACCGGCCGCGGTCAGCGTCTTCATCAAGCGGTCGGCGAGTTCCTTCTTCTTGGCCGCAAACGCCGGATCCGCCGCGAGGTTCTTGATCTGGTCGGGATCGTTCTTGAGGTCGTAGAGTTCCTCGCCGGGGCGCTTGGCAAACGCGATGTCGACATGCCATTTCCACTCCGCGTCGTTCTGGTGTGCGATCAGCCAGGTCTTGGTTGGGCTCGCATCCATGTCGGCGTAGGCGATCCGCGTCTCGGCGCCGATGCGGTTAAGATCCAGCGGCTGGGCCGCCGCCAGCCCCGGCGCACCCATCGGCCAACGGTCCGGCATGAAATTGCGCACATAGAGAAAATCCGGCGTGCGCAGCGCGCGCATCGGATACGGCAGGTTGCCCTCGCGCGCGAGCCACACGTGCCGTTCGCGGCCGACGATCACCCAGTCGCGCGTCGGATCAATCCGGCCGGCACGATCGGATTTTATCAGCGAAACGATGCTCTTGCCGTAGAGATTCTCCGGAATCTTCGCGCCGCCGATTTCCAGAAACGTCGGCATGAGGTCCGGCAGGCGCACCAGATCGTCGACCACCCGGCCCGCTTTCGCACCCGGCCAGCGCACGACGAGCGGCACCATGCTGCCATGGTCGTAGAGGTTGCACTTGCCGTTCGTCACGCCCGGCATGCCGTGATCGCCCGAGAGCACGACGACCGTCTTGTCCAGCTCGCCGATTTCCTCGAGCCGCTTCAACAGGACGCCCACATACGCGTCCACCGCCTGGCATTCACCGAGGTAATCGGCGACGTCTTCGCGCAACTCAGCCACGTCCGGCAGAAACTTCGGCAGCTTGCCCTTGAGCGAGTCGGGCTCGATGCCCCACAGCGCCTTGCCGCTGCCGCGCGTCCACGCCCGGTGCGTGGTCGTCGTGCCGAGAAAATAGTGCCACGGCTGGCCGGCTTTGCGCGCCGCGAGGAACGAGTCGAAGTTGCCGCGCACTTGCCCGAGGATTTTCTCGCGCGCGGCCGCCACCGTCATCCCCGACTCCACCATGGCCGTGGATTCCTCCGAGAAGTTGTTACAGGCGTTGCCCGCCGACTGGTAGGCATATTCCTGGCGGCCAAACGGCGCATCGGCCGGCGTGCCGGGGCTCCAGACCTTGAAGCTCTTGCCGATGTGGTAGCCCGCATCGCGCAGCAGCAGCGGGAAACTCGGGATGGTCTCGTCCCACACCGCGCCGTTCAGGATCGCCGCGCGACCGGTTTGGAAAAAGTAGCGACCCGAGAGCAACGCGCTTCGGCACGGCGTGCAACTCGGCGACGTGGCGAACGCGTTGCGGAACAGCACGCCTTCGCGCGCCACGCGGTCGACGTTGGGCGTCTTGATCACGTCGTTGACCGTCGGGCGTCCATCGAGGCCGCGGTAGGCGCTGGCGTAGCGCCCCCAATCGTCCGCAAACACGAACAGGATGTTGAGGCGGCTATCGGACGCAGCGAGCGGACCGACGGCCAGAATCAACCAGCTAAGCAACGGCAACCAACGGGGCTTGGGGCTCATGTCGGAAGTGAGCGGAGATTTTGGGCGAGGCGCAAGCGGAGCGTCGGCCATGACGACACAAAAAAGGGCCACCGTTCGGTGGCCCGGAATCCCTTGGCAACACGGCCTGCCGTCAGTTGGTCACGTCAAACGTCGTGCTCTGCTGGCGGATGCCTTCGTAGACCTTATACCACTCCTTCTGCGCGTCGCTGCCGCTGTAGTCGGCGAGCGCCTTTTCACTGGCGAACTCCATCACGATCACGTGGGTCTTCTTCACCTTCGCGTCGCTCAGGTTCTGAACTTTGACGGCCTTCGTCCAGACGCGCGTGATGCCTTTGTATTGGCTGGGCAGTTTTTGCACGCCGTCGAGCGCCGCCTGAATCTGCGCCGGCGTGGTGCCTTCCTTGAAGGCCACCGTGACAATGTGGATGACCGACTTCGGCGCCGAGTCGGCCGCCGAGAGGATCGGAGCGGCGCCAAGCAGCACGCCGGAAATCGCAAGCAGTGAGATGAATTTTTTCATGGTGGGTGGTGGTTATAAGCGAGGCACGACAGAGCGAAATCACCTGGAACTTGGCGAGGAGAATTCTTTGCACCGGCCTCATCCTTCGCCATCCTGCCGCCACCCTCGATCATGCCCCACCTCCCTCGCCGCGCCGTTCCTGCGCTGTTTCTGGCGCTCGCCCTCATCTCGATTCGCCTGCTCGGCGCGGAGCCGCCGGAGCTGCCTCCTCTCACCACCGCGGACGATCTGCGGACCCACCTCACCGCCCACGTCACCCAGCCCCGTTTCAACCGCGCCGCCTGGGGCGTCAAGGTGACCTCGCTTGATACCGGTCGCGTGCTCTTCGAACACCACGCCGACCGCTACTTGAGCCCGGCCTCCAACAGCAAACTCTACACCGCCGCACTCGCGCTCGATCAGGTCGGCGGCGACTACCGTATCGTCACTCCACTCTTCGGCACCGCCCAACCCGACGCCGCCGGCACCCTCCGCGGCGATCTCATCGTGAGCGGGCGTGGCGACCCGAGCTGGAAAGCCCGCGATGCCAAGCGGGATTTTTGGTCCACGTTCGAGCCGTTCGTCGCCGCACTCACCAAAGCCGGCGTGCGCCACATCACCGGCGACATCGTCGCCGACGCCACCTGGCTCCGCTCGCTCCCGAACGGCTCAAGTTGGACCGTCGACGATCTCAACGACTACTACGGCGCGGAGATCTCCGCCCTCTCGCTCGAGGATAACTACGCCGAGCTGCGGGTCACCCCCGCCGCGACCGCCGGCCCGCCCTGCCGGATCGAGTTCGTCCAACCGCACACCGGACTCGTGATCGACAACCGCACGATCACCACCGCCAAGGGCACGCCGCGACGCGTCTCCGCCCTGCGCCTCTTCGGCGAAAACGTCGTCCACCTCACCGGCGAACTCCCGGCCGGCGACAAGGAGGAGTTGGTCGATCTCACGGTGCCACGTCCCGCCCAGTGGTTCGCCGCGGCGCTCAAGGACGCGCTCGCCCGCCGCGGCATCCGCACCGATGGCGTGGCCCGCAGCCGCCGCTGGCCCGACGCCAGCGCGGTCACTCCGTCGTGCGTGCCGCTCGGCGAGATCACGTCGCCCCCGATGCGCGATCTCGTCACCGGGTTCATGAAGCCGTCGCAGAACCTCGAGACGGATCTGATCTTCGGCCACCTCGGCGAAAAATTCCGCGCCCCCGACGCATCTGCCCTGCTGACCGCCGAGGATTCCGCGCTGCGTCTCCTACGTGATTTTCTGACGAAAAACCACCTCGCGGCCGACGAGGTGCGTTTCGACGAGGGCTCCGGCCTGTCCCGCAACAATCTCCTCACCGCCAACGCCACCGTCGCCCTGCTCCAGTTCATGGCGAAGCACCGCGAGGCGGCCGCGTTCGCCGCATCGCTTCCGATTGCGGGTGTCGATGGCACGCTGCGCCGCCGTCTCAAGGGCACCCTCGCCGAGGGCAACGTGCGCGCGAAGACCGGCACGCTCCGCTACGCCACGTCGATCGCAGGCTACGTCACCAGCGCGGGAGGCGAGCGCCTGCTCTTCAGCGTGATGCTCAACCGCTTCGTGCCCACCACCGGCAAACGCTCGAGCGATGAGATCGACGCCATCGCCGTCGATCTCGCGCGTTTTGCCGGCCGATCCGTAGCGGCCGATCCTTCGACGGGCTCAGGACAGGCGGTAAGGAGGCCGGAGGCCGCGACGCCGGACGCTGCCGCCGCCCGCCTCGTCACCTCGGCGGCTACACCGACGACCGCCGCCATCCGCCGCCCCAACATCCTCTTCGCCATCACCGACGACCAGTCCTGGGCCCACACCGGCGTCGCCGGTTCCAATCTTGTGCGCACACCGGCCTTCGACCGCGTCGCCCGCGAGGGCGTGCGTTTCACCCATTCGTTCTGCGCCAGTCCGTCCTGCACCCCCTCGCGCAGCGCCGTGCTTACCGGCCGGCACATCTGGCAGATCGGTGAGGCCGGCCTGCTCTACGGCACGCTGCATCCGGACTACCCGCCGTTCACGCATGCGCTCGCGGACGCCGGCTACTTCGTCGGCTTCACCGGCAAAGGCTGGGGCCCAGGCGACTGGCAGGCCGGCGGCCTCACCCGCCACCCGATCGGTCCCGAGTTCAACGCCCGGCTGGTGTCACCGAAACCCCACGACGCGATCGACCCGCGCGATTACGCCGCAAACTTCGCCGACTTTCTCGCGGCGCGTCCGACCGGCGCTCCGTTCTTCTTCTGGTTCGGCGCCACCGAGCCGCATCGCGTTTATGAAAAGGGCGCCGGCATCCGCGCCGGCAAACGCACCGCCGACGTCACGGTGCCGCCCTACTGGCCCGACACCGAGGAAGTGCGCAGCGACATCCTCGACTACGCCAACGAGATCGACTGGTTCGACACTCACCTCGCCCGCGTGCTCGCTCAGCTCGAGGCCATCGGCGAACTGGACAACACGTTGGTCGTCGTCACCAGCGACAACGGCATGCCGTTTCCGCGCGCCAAGACCACGCTCTACGATCCCGGCGTGCGCATGCCGCTGGCCATCCGCTGGCCGGCCCGTGTTCCCGCCGGCCGCGTCGTCGACGACTTGGTGAGCCACGTCGACTTTGCACCCACCTTTCTCGCCGCTGCCGGCCTGCCCGTGCCGGCCGTCGTCACCGGCCGCAGCCTGCTCAATGTCCTGGCCTCCTCCGCCACCGGTCGTGTCGACCCGGCGCGCACCGCCGCCTTCACCGCCATGGAACGCCACACATGGTGCCGCCCCGAGGGCGCCGGTTATCCGATGCGCGCGATCCGCACCGGCGATTTTCTCTACATCCGGAACTTCGCCCCGGACCGCTGGCCGACCGGCGGGCCGGACTTCGTCTCCTCCAACAAGACGTTCCACGGCGACGTCGACGGTGCCCCGATCAAGGACTTCATGGAGGACCCCGCCAACCAGCGCCGTTTCCCGCGCGAGTTCGCCCTCTGCTACGGCAAGCGCCCGCTCGAGGAACTCTACGATGTGCGCGCCGATCCCGACCAGATCAACAACCTCGCCACCAGCCCCGCCCACGCCGCCACGCGTGAGAAACTCTGGCAGCAACTCCACACCTACCTCGAAAAAACCGGGGATCCCCGCCTCGCCGGTCGCGACCCGTGGGCCAGTTATCCGTATCGGCAAACCGTGGGCTTCGGCGCGACATTCAACGCCACTCTCAGCGCCGCCGAGCGCGACGCCGCCGCCGGCCGCGGCGCGCACAAGCCGCAATGAGCGAACCGCACGTCCTCCGTTTGAGGTGGAGCGCGTTGCCCTCAACGCGCTTTTGTGGGAGGGGCTTTACGCCCCGACAAGTCGCGGGGTAAACCCGCTCCCACCTTCAA
Organism: Verrucomicrobiota bacterium; assembly: GCA_016235555.1. Classification (GTDB taxonomy): domain Bacteria; phylum Verrucomicrobiota; class Verrucomicrobiia; order Opitutales; family Opitutaceae; genus JACRKC01. The sequence continues at coordinate 57,358 of JACRKC010000067.1, read as the reverse complement.
ACCAGCGCGTTGGGGTCAACGCGCTCCACCTTCCAGAATCCAATTCTCACCCCATGAATCTCCGCCCCGTCCCGATCTTCGCCGCCGGCCTGCTCCTCCTCGCCCGTGCCTTCGCACCCCTCGCTCTCGCCGCCGAACCCACCGCGAGCCTGCACGTGCTCTCCTACAACATCCACCACGGCGAGGGCGTCGACGCCCGCCTCGACCTCCCGCGCCTCGCCAAGGTCATCGCCGACTCCGGCGCCGACCTCGTGGCCCTGCAAGAGGTCGACCAGAAGACCACGCGCACCGACGGCGTCGATCAGGCCGCCGAACTCGGCCGCCTCACCGGCCTGCGTGCCTACTACGGCAAAGCGATGGACTACCAAGGCGGGGCCTACGGTCAGGCGCTGCTCAGCCGCTGGCCGCTCGACGAGTTCACCGTGCACGCGCTGCCGAATCCGGCGAAACGTGAACCGCGCATCGCCCTCGCCGCCATCGTCCGCGCGCCGGGGATGAAACCCTTCCGCTTCGTCGGCACGCACCTCGACGCCAACCGCGACGACGATCACCGCTGGTTGCAAGGCCGGAAACTCGTGGAGCTTTTCGCCACCGATCCACTCCCCACCGTGCTCGTCGGCGATTTCAACTCCGTGCCCGACTCCCGCACGATGAAGCTGCTGCTCGAACATTTCGCCGACTCCTCCGCCCCCGCGCCAGCGCCCACCATCCCGGCCGGAAAACCCACGCGACGCATCGACTTCGTGCTCCTGCGCCCGCCGTCTGGCTGGGCTATCGCCTCAAGCGCCGTGCTCCCCGAGGCGGTCGCCTCCGACCATCGCCCGGTGCTGGTCACGCTCGCGGCTACAAAGTGACGGCACCAACCGCACGCCACTCCCCGATTTCCACCGCGCCCTCGATCCAAGGGTGAGCCGTGCACTCCGTGCGCGGCCTTTCCACTCACCTCCCGCCAGGCCGTGCGCGGAGCGCCCGACCCACCGGGTGTGACTCAAACTGATGTCGGTTCTCGGCTGCTCGGCTGTAGCGGCGGTCTATGACCGCCGTCGTGGCGGCAAGGGTATACGGTCGGCGGTCATAGACCGCCGCTACAATTCCCTGACCTCGGTTTGAGTTACACCCCGGCCCACCTTCTCGACAAATGCTGATTCGTCGGGTTGCGTGGACCGCCCCCTCCTCCGCCCATGCGTCCCATGAGTTCTGCCCGTTCCATTCTTGCGCTCGCACTTGCCGTCACCGTCGCCTTCGCCGCCGATCCGGCGCGTCCGCCCGAAGCCGCCTACACCACCCGCCCCCGCACGCGCGACGGCATCGGCAAAATCTACTTCGGCCGCGAAATCGCGCAGGTGATGGGCCACCAAGGCGCCGGCTGGCTCGAACGCCCGTCCCGCGAGGCCGAGGAGCGCACCGATCTCCTCCTCGAAGCCCTCGCGCTCAAACCCGGCGAGATCGTCGCCGACATCGGCGCCGGCACCGGCTATTTCTCGTGGCGCATGGCGCAGAAAGTCGGCGACACCGGCAGAATCCACGCCATCGAAATCCAGCAGGAAATGCTCGACCTGCTCATGGCCAACATGCGACGCCGCGGCGTGGCCGACCGCATCGTCCCCGTGCTCGGCACCGTGCAGGACCCGAAACTCCCACCCGCGAGCATCGACACGATCCTCGTGGTCGATGTCTACCACGAGTTCGATTTCCCATTTGAGATGGCGCGTGCAATGATCGCCGCCCTCAAGCCCGGCGGCCGCCTCGTCTTCGTCGAATACCGCGGCGAAGATCCCGCCGTGCCCATCAAGCCGCTCCACAAGCTGACCGAGGCGCAGGTGAAAAAGGAGATGAGCGTCCACCCCGTGACCTTCGAGCGCACGCTCTCGCTGCTGCCCCAGCAGCATATCATCGTGTTTCGGAAAACGTAACGCCCCACCTCGCCAGCCGGTCACAGCGGCAGTCGCAGCACTTCGTTGAGCTTTCTGCCGATCGCCCGCCTTCTCGCCGGAGTCACGCGCCCGATGGTTTCGTGGACACTGTCACGCGCAATCACGTGAACGAACTCGCAGCCGCACACGCTGGGAAACTCAAGTCCATCCGCGCCGTTGAGAAGCACTTGATGCGCTCGCGCTCCCTCGGCCGGAACGCGTTTTGAACAAGCGAGCACATTCAGGCGAAGCTTGCGGTCGTCGGCGCACCACTCGGGTGCCGAAATCACGACCCCGGGATGCAGGTCACGATCCGACGCCCCAATGCGAAACCGAACGATGTCCCACTGCTCAATTCTCATCCGCCAGTGTGAACGAAGGCTCGGCCCGGTTGGCCAGATCGGTCAACTCGTCATCGAAATTGAAATAGCCGGCGGGGCGCATCGGAATCGCGCCCGTGTCGCGCGTCCGCACGCGCTGGCCGTGCAAAAACCCGGCAATCGCTTCCCGCGCGATGTCGCTTTGCGTGCGCCGCTGCCGCCGCCCTGCGCTCGCCAAAGCACGTTTCAACTTGGTCGGAACGCGAAGGGTCAGGTTGGTCATGTCGGCGAGCATGACGTCGGATTTTAGTCCGTCAATGACGCCGGTCTTTCATTCCGCCCGCCGGGCGCACACGCGGCCGGATGGCAAAATCTCTTCCGGCCGTAAGGTCGCTCAGGTCACGGGCATCAAGGCGCCGGTCGGTCGAAGCTCGTCAATCGACGAAATACACTTCGACCAACACCTCGCTGCCGGCTTCGCCGCGCACCTGCGCGGTGTAGGCACCGGGTTCGAGCGTGAGCAGCAATGCGCAATCGCGGCTGTTCGCCGGCAGCGCAAACGCGCCGACCGTGGCGAAGACCGACGCCAGGCTCGGGGCGCCGCCCCAGGCGGCATTCGCAGCCACCTGCGCCGAGTTCTTGAACACCGTGAGCGTCGGATTCGCCGCTGGGGTCGCGACACCAAACTGCGCCAGCGTCGGCCCGACCGCGCGCACGAGCACCCGCCGGGGCTTCTCGCCATCAACGACAAATCCCATCGTCACCGGCTGACCCGCGACCAACATCGTGCGGGTCGAGAGATTAAACAGCGGCGGCGTCGGATCACGCGGAAGCGGACCGACAAAAACTCGCCCCGTCGCCACCGTCGTGCTTCCCGCGATCAGCTCCCGGTATGTGCCCTCACCCGAAACGGTGAACGTAATGTCCAGTCGGGAACTCGCGCCGGCCCTCGTCAGTGTGAGCGTGCCGGTATCAGGTCCGGTCTTGTTCCATTCATAGCTGGCGACGCCGGTAAATTCTGGCCCACCGAACACGGTGATCGAAGTGCGTCTTCCGTCGGCGGACAGGATGCCCGCACGAGGGCCAAACCGGCTTCCATCGAAACCCGGATTGGTCGCGAGCAAATAGTAGCCCATATCCACCATCGAATCTGGCGCGAGATCCTGGGCGTGCATTCGCGTAGCCAAGATGCTCGCAAGCAATCCGACCGCTATTAACCGCTGTGGCGGAGCCTTGCACGCGAGGAGTCGGATGGAAGTCGCGCTCATGGGAAACAGTTCAATCGACAAAATACACTTCGATCAGAATTTCACCCGCTGTCTCTGCGGTTACTTGAGCCGTATAGGCTCCTGCCGGCAATGTGAGCACGAGAGCACAATCCCGACTCGCAGCTGGTAGCGAAAAAGCACGCACCGCAGTGAAGACAGCAGCAATTGCAGTCGATCCGCCCCAACCGCTGTTCGTGGCCAGCACCGCGTTGCCCCGCTGCACGGTCAGCACCGGATTCGTCGCTGGATTCGCAACCCCAAATTGCGCCAGTGAGGGCCCTATCGCCCGCACCAACATGCGACGGGGCATCGCTCCGCCCACGACGAATCCCATCATGGAAGCCTGACCAGCAGCCAACATCAGCCGGGTCGAGCCGTTGCGCACCGGCGCCTCGGACCGCGTTGGAAACGGCGTTATCGTCATCAGGTTGGTGCCGAGGTTCGTCACGAAGCTTCCGACTCCATTGCTCCCGAAAGTGACGACACGCTCGGGTTCGCCGTCGACGGAATATGACGCTGTCGTCGGGCCGGTCTTGCGCCAGGAATACGGACTTGGCTGGCCTAACGATCCCGCGACTTTGCCCGTGCCGACGGAGTGGACCAGACCGTCAGCGGTAAACACCACGGTAAACCCTGGTAGCAACGGAAGCCCCACTTCTCGTCGAATCGCGAAATCCACGACCGTGTTTGAAATTCGCTCCGGTGCTGGCTCTTGACACCGAAGGTCAGCCGCAATCACGGCGAGGCAGAGAATGATCGCGCCTGAGCTGCTCCCTCCAAGGTTCGCCCTACCAAAGAGCCAACCGCGACGGTGCGACTGCTTCTGGATTGTTCTCATGTGACACTCACGGATTCGCCGTAGACCGCTTAACCGCGCCTCGGACGATTCCCGAGTAGCGAAGACCATACTTGTTGTTCGGCATGATGGTCCCCCAAGCGCACGGAAGGGTCAAGAGAGGTCAGGAGACCAAAGCAACGGCAATGGGAATGCACCGCTGGATTTCACTTTTCCCGTCGGCAACGGCCGCGGCATGCCGCTCAGGGCTTGAGTCACGCACCGCTTCCCGCAGCCTGCCGCGATGCCTCATTCGCTTCGCCCCGCCCCGTGGTTCCGCGCGGCTCAAGTCGCCGCCTTTGTTAGTGCCCTGTGCGCTGTCACCGCACTCTCCCCCGCCGCCGACGTTCCGAAGAAAATCGCCACCGTCGAAGGTATCACGGAATACCAGCTCGACAACGGGCTGCGCCTCCTCCTCTACCCCGACCAGTCGCAGTCGCGCGTGAGCGTCAACATGACCGTCCTCGTCGGCTCGCGCCACGAGGGCTACGGCGAGACGGGCATGGCGCACCTGTTGGAGCATCTCGTCTTCAAGGGCACGCCGCGCCACCCCCTCGTGCCCAAGGCCCTGCAGGAGCACGGCGCCGTCTTCAACGGCAGCACCAACGACGACCGCACCAATTACTACGAGACACTTGCCGCCACCGATGAGAATCTCGAGTTCGCGATCGACCTCGAGGCCGACCGGCTCGTGAACAGTTTCGTCCGGCGCGACGACCTCCTTTCGGAGATGACCGTCGTCCGCAACGAATTCGAGCGCGGCGAAAACTCCGCCTCCCGCGTCCTCAGTCAACGCATCTCCGCCGTCGCCTACGAGTGGCACAACTACGGCAAGTCCACCATCGGCAACCGCAGCGACATCGAGCGCGTGCCGATCGAAAACCTCCGCGCGTTCTACCAGAAATTCTACCAGCCCGACAACGTCGTGCTCGTGCTCGCCGGCAAGTTCGACGAGGCGAAGGCGCTCGGGTTTGTGCAGAAACACTTCGGCGCCATCCCGCGCCCTGCGCGCAAACTCCCCGCCACGTGGACCGAGGAGCCCGTGCAGGACGGCGAGCGCACCGTCACGCTCCGCCGCGTCGGCGTGAACAGCGCCGTCGGCCTCGCCTACCACATCCCCGCCGGGCCGCACGAGGACACTGCCGCGCTCCAGGTGCTCGCCAGCGCGCTCAACGCCCGCCCGTCCGGCCGGCTCTACAAGGCGCTGATCGAATCCAAAAAGGCCACCAGCGCCGCCGCGTTTTCCTCCCGCCAGCATGACCCGAGTCTCTTCATGGCCTCGGCCGACGTGGCCCGCGACGGCTCGGTCGACGAAGTGCGCGACGTGCTCCTCGCCACGATCGAGGGCGCCGGCGCGACCGATTTCTCCGCCGAGGAGGTCAATCGCGCCAAGCAGCAGATCCTCAAACAACGCGAACTCTCCGCCACCGACACCGCGCAGATCGGCATCTCGCTCAGCGAGTGGGCCGCGCAGGGCGACTGGCGCCTCTACTTCCTCTATCGCGACCGCATCGAGCAGGTCACACCCGAGGCCGTGCGCACCGTGGCGAAACGCTATTTCAAGCAAAGCAACCGCACCGTCGGCCTGTTCATCCCGACCGACCAACCCGACCGCGCCGCCATCCCGGCCACGCCTGACTTGAAGACGCTCGTCGCCGGTTACTCCGGCCGCGCCGCCATCGCCGAGGGCGAGGCCTTCGATCCGACGCCGGCCAACATCGAGTCGCGCGTCTCGCGCTCCGAGCTGCCCGACGGACTCAAGGTCACCGTGCTCCCGAAAAAATCCCGCGGCCAGGAGGTCCACGCCACGCTCACGCTCCGCTACGGCAACGAGCAAAACCTGAAGGACCTCGAAGGTGCCGCCGGTTTCCTGCCCGACTTGATGATGCAGGGCACCAGGAAGCTCACCGCCCAGCAGCTCCGCGACGAACTCGACCGCCTCGGCGCGACCATCAGCTCGGGCGCCGGCGGCGGTGGTCGCCGCGGTGGCGGCCGTCGTGGCGGCGGTGGCGGAGGTGGTGGCGGCTCGCTCGGCTCCGCGACGTTTTCGATCCAGGCGAAACGCGACACCTTGCCCGCCGTGCTCGACCTGCTCGGTCAGGTGCTACGCGAACCGCTGCTGCCGGCCGAACAGTTTGAAATCTCCAAGCGCGCCCGCCTCGCCGCGCTCGAGGAAATGCGCACGGAGCCCGCGATGCTCGGCCCGCGCCTCCTCCAACGCACCCTCAACCCCTATCCTAAGGACGACATCCGCTACCAGCCGACCATCGAGGAATCGCTCGAGCGCCTGCAAGCCGTCACCCATTCCCAAGTCACCCGCCTCCATCGCGATTATCTCGGCGGCGCCACGGGCGAGCTCACCATCGTCGGCGATTTCGATCCCGACGCCGGCCTGATGATCGCCAAGACCGCGCTCGCCGATTGGAAACCAAAGCAAGCCTACGCGCGCATCGGCAACCCGCCGCCCGCCGCCGTGCCCGGCTCGCGCCACGTCATCAACACGCCCGACAAGGCCAACGCCACCTACTCCGCCGGCCTCAACCTCGCGATGCGTGACGACGATCCCGACTATCCCGCCCTCGTGATCGGCAACTACCTCATCGGCGCCGGCACCCTCGCCTCCCGCCTCGGTGTGCGCATCCGCCAGCAGGAGGGCCTCAGCTACGGTGTGAGCTCCAGTTTCACCACCTCGTCCCAGGACAAGCGCGCGACCTTCTCGATCACGGCCATCTGCAACCCGCAAAACATGCCCCGCCTCGAAGTCTGCGTGCAGGAGGAACTCGCCCGCCTGCTCAAGGACGGCATCACCGCCGAGGAACTCGCGAAGGCGCGTCAAGGCTATCTCGAATCCCGCAAAGTTTCGCGCTCCAGCGACGCCGCCATCAACGACTCACTCGCCGGTTACCGCTATGTCGGCCGCACGATGACGTGGCAGTCCGACTTCGAGAAAAAGATCGCCGCCCTCACCCCCGAGTCCGTCAACGCCGCCCTGCGCAAGCACCTCGATCCGCAGAGACTCGTGATCGTGGTCGCCGGCGATTTCGAGGCCGCCGGCAAACCCGCTGGGGCCAAGTAATCCTAACGTCCCGTAGCTTTCAGACTTTCCGTTGTAGGCCCGCCCGCTGGGCGGGCAGCCCGGCCACCGGCCGGGCCTACAGTCCAAAAGCAATGTGGCGCCCTCCCGTTTCTCACGAAGCGGGCTGCGGCGATGAGCAGCCCGGCCCGTGAGGGCCGGGATCGGTCTTCAGCGTCGGCCCGCCGAGTAACGCGCCGTCAGAATTGGGAGGGTTTCGCAGAGGTTTGGGAGTCCTGACCCATTCCCGGCCGTTTTAGGCCGCTGTTTTGGTGCGCGTTCATTGGTCCCTTAAACCGTGTTTAATCGGCCGCCGGAAGCCTAGAAATTGAAGCACAGGGCCATCAGTTGCCCATACTCAAACTGACTGGCCGAAGACGGGGACTTGAGCCGGATGCCCAGGTCAACCCGCCCATTGGCGCTCATTCCAGCCAAGGCGAACGCTCCGGACACGTTGACGAAGGTGCCGGGGTTGTGGATTGACGCCTCGATGCCGTTCACCTGGTCCCAAGTAGTGCCCCCGTCCGTGGAGTAGACCAGTTCCACCGAAGCATAGTTGCCGCTCGGAATGTTCGAGAAGCCCACCACGGCTGCGACGTAGAAGCGGGGATCGGATCGGCCGTAGCGGTCATTCGCATAGCCCGTCCCAGTCTGCCAACCCCAGAACGAGAAGAAACTCACAACCGTGCCTCCAGCGGGAAAGTTGTTTCGTTGCGTCGAGTCGGAATCCATCTGGCAGGCGACTGTCGGGAAGGTGCTGCTTGGATAGCCCGTATTGAAGCAAGCGCCCGCCGTCGCGATTAGCGGGGCACTGAGGGCCACCTGGGCCGCGATCGTGCCTGCGGTAATCTTTCCGGCCGCCAGGTCCGCGATTTTCGCGCTCGTGATGACGCCATTCGCGATGTTTGCGGTCTGGGCGATCACCTCGTTTGCACCGACTGCGGTCGCAGTCACCGCGGCTGCCGCGATCTTTCCGGCTGTGACGGCGTTCGCGGCCAGCTCGTTGGCCGTGACGGCGCTTGCCGCGAGCTTGGCGGTTGTCACCTCGCCAGCCCCGATCTTCGCGGCCGTGACCGAATTTGCGGCCAGCTCATTGGCCGTCACGGCGCCCGCCGCCAGCTTCGCCGTGGTGATCTCACCCGCCCCGATCTTTGCGGCCGTCACCGCGTTTGCCGCCAGCTCGTTGGTCGACACAGCACCGGCCGCGATCTTGCCGGCAGTCACCTCGCCCGCGCCGATCTTCGCAGCGGTGATCGAGTTCGCGGCCAGTTCGTTCGTGCGCACCGCGCCCGCCGCGATTTTGCCCGCGACTACCTCGCCCGCGCCAATCTTCGCGGCCGTCACCGAACCGGCAGAGAGTTTGGCCGTCGAAATCGAATCGTCGGCGATCTTGGTGTTCGTAATCGCGCCGGCCGCGACTGCGGCTGAGGTAACCGCGTCGACCGCGAGCTTGTTCGCGTCGATGGCAGCAGCCGCAATCTTTACGTTCGTGATCGCGCTGTCCACCAGTTTGGCCGTGCTGACGATATTGTCCTGGAGCTTCGCCTGGGAGATCGAGTTGTCGGCGAGCTTCGCCTGCAGGATTGCGTTGTCGGCAATCTGCCCGCTCACGATCTGGCCGGTGAGATCAACCGCGGCGACGGCGGTGGTCCACGCCCCACCGACGAGGCGATAGAGCTTCCCGTCCGTAGTGAGGAACACGACCTTCGCGCCGGTGTAACCCACCGGATTTGGAAGCGCGTTCACGATGCTCACCAGCTCCATGCCTGGCACCAGATGCGACAGCGTGATTCCGTCGATCGTCGTGCCGTTGTATGGCCCGGCAATCGCACTGAGCCGCTTGTTCGTCGCCTCGACTTCAATCCAGAAGTAGCGCGTGACGTTGTTGCCGAGCCCCTCGCGGAACAAGATGTCCTGCGTGCCGGTGAGCACGTAGGTCGGACTCGCCGGCCGCACGTTGTTGACGCTCTCGTAAATCCGGACCGTGAGCAGCGGTGTGTTCACCGGGTTGTCCCACTCCAGGACTAGCATGCCGAAGCCCGGCGTGACCGTGACGTTGCTCGCCGCGTCGGGCGTGATGCCATCGTCGGGGCCGACCAGGCCGGAGCCAGCCGCAACGACGAAATCGGCCGTCTGCACCTCGGTGAAGCCCACGCGCTCGTCGTAGGCACGCACGACGATGCGCCATGTGCCAGCCTGCGGAAAGATGACCGGCGCCTTGAACGCGAAGAGCGCTCTCTCGTCGGGCGCGAAGCTCGCCGACCGCAGTGTGATTTCGGAATCGACGTTCCCGCCCACGATTCGCGCGGCGGTGATCTCGTAGTTCGTGAGATCGCCGTTCACGTCGGAGATGGAGCCGGAGATGAAATACATGAGACCGGCGCGCATGGCCGCCGGCAGAACATCAATCACCACAACGGGCAGCTCGTCCGCGCGATCGCGGAAGTGATAGAGCAGCGCGTCGACGTCGGCCAGCTCGACGGCCGCGGAGGCCGTGTAGGGCTGCAGCTTGAAGTAGCGGTCCTGGTCTTCGACGAAACGGCGGTGCGTGAACACCGCCAGCTCGTCGCGATAGATCAGCCACGCCTCGGCATTGAGCGCGTGCGCGGCTGGCAGCGAGCCTTGCCGCACGCGTTTGCAAGCGAAGTCACAATTCAGCGCCGCGATCGTGATCGCGCCGACCGAGAAGATTTCATCGCCGAGGACGAGCAGCAGGTTGTCGTTGGCCTGGCCTTCGGCGCTCTGCGACGCGAGGCGGCCGAGATCCAAATTGTCGGCATCCATCGCGAGCTGCACCGTCACGTCGGCCGTGTCCTCGGCGAGCGCGACGCGCAGCGTGCCGCGCACGGCCCAGCCCACCATGTGGCCAAGCGAATCGTAGGACGCGCCTGCGGCCGAATACCACACGTTGAACCCGAGCACGTTCGCCGCGTTGAGCGGCACGCCGTCGAATTGCGCGCGGGGCCGCATCGCGAGAAAACTCACCGGCAGGCCGAGCGGCGTGCCGGCCAGCGCCGGCGTGAGTTCCAGGACGCGCGCGTGCGCGATTTCGAGCGGCACGATCTTGCCGATGTTCGGCCGCAAGTCCGCTGGCGGCCGGTAGGGCGTGGGGAACACGCCGCGCTCGGCGACGATTTCCAGCGTGGGCGAGCCGCTATAGGGATCGGTGCGCCGCGTGATGCGCGAGACCTGGTCGACCTGCGGTGCGATCAGATCGAGATTGAAGTTGTCGCCGGCCTGCAGCGGCGAACTGTCCGCCCACACCGCACGCGGGCGACGCACCTTAATCGTGCCGTCCCACTCGCCTTCCGCGCCCGTGGCGGCCGCCTCGGCCGCAAACGCCTGCGCCTGCTCCGGATCGATGATGCCGAGCATCTCGACGGCCGCCGTCTCATGCGCGCGGCGCGCCTCCACGTTGTCCGACGCGGAGTCGTTCGCCGGCTTTTTCTTCAGCATGTCGTGGCCGTCGCGATAGACGATCACCACGTCGTTCACCGTCTTCGATGGCGTGGCCGCCTTCACGCGCGGCCGTTCCACAAAATCATGCACCGACAGTTCGGTGAGCCCGGCCGGAATCGTGCCGTCGTGCGGGAAGAAACCGGGACGCAGCAGACCATTCTCGATGCGGCACCAGCCGTCGAAATAGGTCATGAAGTCCTTGAACACATCGCGCAGCGGCCGCGCGCGATCGAGCGACGGCGCGTGACAGCCGACGCGCGCGACGACCGCGGCCGAGAGCGCTTCCCACTCCGCGGCCGTAAAGCGTGTCGTCGGAATGCCCGCGCCGAAGATCGGGCTCGTCGCCAGCTCCAGCATGCCGGCAACCATGCTCTCGCCCTGGACGCCGTTTTCCTGCGCCGGGAAATTTCCGAGCGCAGGCAGAGGCGCGCGGTCGCCGCCGATGCGCGTGTTCGGCACCGTGCCGCCACCCTCGCCGAGGAAGTAGTCTTTGATGACGACGAGAATCTGGTTCCGATAAGCCGGATGCTTCAGCGTCGCATTCGCATCGCCAAGCGGGCCAAGCAGGATGTCATCGATCGGCTGGTCCGGCCGGCCCCAGTAGATATAGAATTTTCCGACGCTCGTCGTGATGAGCGCGCGCCAGTAGTCGGGATGCCCTGGATCGTCGGGCCGCGCCTTGTCGCCGATCCACACGAGTTCGCCATTGCTCTCGATCCAGCGGATGTAGCGCAGCACGCCGAGGCCGGCGATGCCGGCAACGTCGCCGTAGTATTGGTGTCCGACGACCTGCTCCTTTCCTTTGCTGACCTTCTGACGCACCTCGACTGTGCGCTGGTTATAGACATCAGGGACGACCCACGTGAGCGGCCGAGCGTCGACGCCGATCCACCACGGCACCGGAACGGCCTGCTCGTTGGTCGACGTGTCGCTGGCATCGAGGCCGGCGGTCTTCGGCGACTTGGTCGGGACGTTGGCTTTTCCTCCGAAACTCATTTCGCCTCGAGTAACCGCAGCACGTAGAGCGTGCGGCGCGTGAGCTTGTCCTCATCCAGATCGTGAATCACCGCGCCGTGATTCTCCATCGCGTGAATCACCTTCCGCCACGGCAGCACGCACGCCAGGTGATGATCGAGCTGGCCGCTCAACACGCCGAGCAAGTCGCCCGGCATCCGCGGCGATTCAAAGGGCACGAACACCAGGCGGCCGCGCAGCGCCGGGTGGTCGAAGAGGAAGCGGAGGAGCTGCGTCTCAGTCGCGTGATGCCCGTGATCGAGCGTGTAGCGCGGAAGTGGATCGAGGCGCGGCGCGGCCGCGACTGCCGGCGCGGTCATCAGCTCGTGCACCAGCTCGACACAGCCCACGCCGTGACCGCGCGATGCGGCGTTCGCGAAAAATGGCGTGTGCTCCCATTTTTTCGCCTCGGACCAGAGTGCCTCCTGGCGCGACGGCAGTTGAAAGAACGGTTTCATTATTTCTTTCCGGTGGGTGTGTTCACGTCGCGCGACGGCACGGAGAGATTCCGGCTCCCGATATGCGGGTGCGCGCCCATGTTGATGTAGTTGTCGAACTTCACCTCACACTCGGCACGCGTGCCTGAGCAATAAGGGCGGAACGTGACGGCTGCGCCGACGACAACGTTGCGGAGCGGCCGCTTGAGTTTGAATTTCTGCTGGCCGCCGCCGAGGTCCTCGGAGCGCACGATCTGGCGCAGCTCGAAGTTGTCGCCGTCGCCTGACTTCAGCCACGCCTTCGCGAAGTAGTCGGCGACCAGCGCGGCCGCCGGCGGATTGCTCGTCACGGCGATCGTGAGATCGCTGCCAACCTGGCTGACGATCGTGCCGGCGAAGGTCCAATCCGCCGGGTCCATCGAGCCGTTCGTGTTACAGCCCGGCCCGGTGAATTGATAATTGCACACCGGTCCGAAAAAGAAGTTCGGCACCTTCACGTCGAGGAGCCCGCCGAGCACGGCCGTCGACGCCGACAAGCGCCGGCCCTCGTTGTCGGCCTCCAGGACTTCGCCGCTATAGACCACGGCGGCCGCGTTAGGATTCGCCGGATCGCCGCGCCGAATCTCGATCTGCAGCGGCACGTCGAGGACACGCTGCACTACGCGCACCAGCGGGTTTCCCTGGAAAATCCAGGAGCCGATCGTCACGGGATCGTCCGACAGGTCGATCGCGTGCGAAATCTTGTCGTGTTGGAAGAGCGCGTTCACGTCGCCCTTGTAGGTCGCTTCCTCGTAACCCACGCCGCTCCAATCACTGCGAACAAGATCGTGCTCCCAATTGGTGAACCGCCACACCACCGGGCCGCCGGGCACGTCGAGCCAGAGCTTGTAGAAATAGGCGTCAGGCGCCTGCTCCGGATTCTCGCCCTCGACGCCGGCGATTTCCCACGGCACCTGCAGCATCGCGATCTTCGCCTCGGCCGCCTGGTCGCTGGTGAACGTTAGCTTGACCGCGTTCTCGGAAAAACGCGCTTTCGTGGTGTGCGGCGTCTGCGGCAGATCGTCGCCGGGCTGGAGCAGCCAAGGCGCGCCGAATGACTGCACGATGCCTTTTCGCGCGAGAAAGAAGTTGAGCAGCACGCGCACCTGGGCGCGCGTCTTCATCGTCACGAGAAAACTCTGCGCGCGCCGCACGTTGCCCTCCTGGCCGTCGAGCGCCTCGACGCGGCCGCCGCCCACGTCGTCGTAAACGAGCACGTCTTCCGTCCATTCTTCGGGCAGCTCCTTCCAGTTGGCTTCGAGCGAGGGCGGCCAGTCGGCGCCGATGACCTCGACGAGCTCCGGCGCCGGCGCGATCCGGAAATCCCACGGCGAGCGCTCCAGGAGCCGGAGCGCATATTGCGCGCGCTCGTCGCTCAGGGCCTTGAGCTTCGGCCGCTGCTGCAGCCGGCCGACGATCAGCGGCGCGAACCAGCGACGCACGGGAGCGTCCGGCAAATCGTCGCTCGCATGGATCGCGTAGCCCGTCTCGTCGTAGTTGAGCACCCATTGTGCGTCGTAGATTTTCTCCGGCCAGCGGCCGGGCACGAGCTGGTCGACGAAGATCGGCAGCCCGACATAGACGCGCTCGCAGCCCTCGGCCGGCGTGCCGAGATTCCACAGCGCGTTTTCCAGCTCGGCGGTCTGCGCTTTCGGGAGGGTCCACGTCGCCGCGAGTTCGTGACGCAGCGCGTAGTGCTTCGGCCGCCGGTTCTCGCGGCCGGTCTGGCCCGCCTCGACCTCGGCGACCAGCCGGTGCGTGATTTCGAGCGACCAGCGCCAGTTGGGATCGGGCAGGAAGAGCGCCAGATCGTGGCCGAGGAAAACCGTGCGATAAAACATCGGCATCGCTCAGGTCTCCACGCCGAGTTCGCTGCGGTCCTGGCCGAGGCGACGGTAGAGAATCTTCCGGCCCTGCTTGCTTTCGAGCCAGCGCATCGCGTCGGCCTCGGAGTTGAAGTAGGCGACATTGACGGCCGGCATCGCTGCCGCCGCGCTCGCGCCAGGCGCGGCCGCGGAGCCCACGGCCGAGGCCGCCGCCGGCGGCGTAGCGATGCCGCGCGAGATGTTGGCCGGCAACGCGGCGAGATCGAGGATGCCGGCGTTGAGCGACTCGAAGAACGGCACGCCAAATTTCCGCACCGACGCGTCGCGGTTCACGAATTCGCCATCGGAGAGCCGCCGGACAATCGAATCGCTGGTGCCGGTGCCAGGGCCGGTGATCAAACCGCCCTCCGCGTGCCCGCCAATTTTCGACACGAGCGCCAGGCCGCCAGCAACTGCGGCCGCCATTGCGGCCGCCCCAAGGAATGGGCCGACGTAGGGGATCGAGGCGAGCGCCTTGAACGCCTCGATCGCGCCGTGATACACGCTGGCCAAAGCTTCCTTGATCGTGGCGCCGATGCGAATCGCCATGCCGCCGAGCGTCGCAGCCGTCTTCGTTTGCTCGCCGGCGACGTGCGTCGTCACGCCAAGCGCCACTAGCGCGCGCTCGATCGTCGCGCGCCAGAGCATCTTTGCGACCATCTCCGTGGTGGATTGGAGAAATTGCTGGCCGACTGCCAGGATTGCGGTGCCCCACGCCTGGCGGAAATTCATCGCGCCCGAGGCGAGATTGTAGAGCAGCCCCTGCGTCGCCGTAAGCGCACCATTGAGCGTGCCACTGACGGCACTGGCAGCGTTCTGCGCGGCCGTGCCGAGCGATTCGAGAAACCCGCCCTGGCCGGAGACACCTTGCTCGATGCCCTGGCCGAACGTCTGCGGCGTGGCAACGGCCTGGTCGCGGCGATTCTGCGCCTGGCTCGCGCGGAGTTGATCGAGCGAGCCCATGATCTCGCCCTTCCGCTTTTCGTCCGCGCCAAGGAGCAGCTCCTGTTCGAGCAGGCTGATCCGGTCCTGGATGATCTTCGCCTCCTCGCGCAGGAGCGGAAGGATCGCGCGCTGCTTTTCCTCCGTCGTCTTATAGACATCGCTCTCGATGTCGGCGCGCTTGATGCCGATCGCGCCGAGTTGTTCGCTCATCTTGCGCTCGGCTTCGGTGCGCTCGCGCTGCTTTTTCAGGAGCGCGTCCTCGGCATCGAGCCGAGCCTTGATGAGCGGACCGGCCGCCGCACCGAGCGCCTGCAGCTCGATCTGGAGCTGCTTCTCTTTCGCCAGCCGCGCGAGCCGATCCATTTCCGGCTGATTGCCGGCCAACTCGGCCGCCTGCCGCTGGTTTTCGATCTCGAAGAGCGATTGCTGCAGCCCGCGTTCATCCTTGAGCGCGGCCGCCATTGCTTCGCGCCGTGCATCGAGCGCGGCCTTCGCCTCCGGGCCTAGCTGCAGCGCGCGGATTTCGTCCTGCAGCTTCAGCTCGTCGATATCGAGCTGGATCGCATCGATCTTCTTCTGGTTGTGCTCCGCCTTCGCGCGGATGAGGTCCGTCTCCAGGCGGAACAGTTTCCGTTTCCGCTCCAACTCCTGGCGGTCGAGATCGCCGGTATCGCCGGTGCCCATCGGCGTGGGGATGGTCGAAGGCTTGGCGACGCCGGCGCGGCCCTTCGCGGCGAGGTCGGCATCGACATCCGCACGGAACTTCAGGTTGCCCTGCAGGCGCGTTTCGATCGCTGCGAGCGCCGCGGTCTTTTCATCATCGAGCGTGCCCAGCTCCTTTTTGTATTCCGCGATCGCGGCCTTCACGCTGTCGGTCGGGATCTGCCATTTCTTCGGCAGAATGACGTTCAGCTTCTCCGCGACGAAGTTGACGAACTCCAGGATCGTGATCCGCGCTTGGGCGAGCCGATCGAGAAAATCGAATTTGAACAGCACCCATGCGGTTTGAAACGCCGCGCCGATGCGATCGCCCCAGCCGATGAACCAGTTGATCGTGCGCGCCACCCAGTCACCGATGGTCATGCCGCCGACTTCGAGCTTGTTGAGAAACAGCCCGAGTTCGACGCCGGCAAAGGCGGCGGCCGCGACTGCACCGAACGCCGCGAAGCGCTGGCCCCAATTCGCCAGGTTCATCGCCTGCATGATCCCCAGCTCCTTCGAGAAAAGCTGCAGATCCCGGATCGCGTCGATGAAATCGACGCCAGCGAGCGCCACGAAGCCCATGCGCACCGGATTGATCAGCACCGGGAGCGACGTGACGATCGCTCGGATGAGCAGAAGCGGAGCGATGACGGCGAACGCCGCGACAGCGATCTTCCCGAGCACCTCGCCCACCGGCCGCAGCGATTCGGCCGAAGGCGTGAACTCTTTCATACGGCCGAGCACTTCCTTCAGCCAGTCGTGGACTTCGTGCAGCCCGTGCGCGAACCCGCCCAGGAATGGCCCGATCGCGTTGGCGACGAGTGCGCCGACTTCCTTTTTCAACGCGCCGATTTCGACGGCGGCGTGATGCAGATCGGGAAAAACGACAGCCGCGCGCGCCTGGCCACCGGCGAAGCGTCGCATCGCTTCGAGGAGGCCGGTGTAGCGATCCTTGGTCTCGTCGATCTTGAGCCCGAGCCGGCTGAGTTCCTCCGCATCGCCGCGGAAGAATTTGCCGACGAGCTTCGCGACCGCATCGGGATCGGCGTTGAGCTGGGCCGCGAGGTCGAGCACGGCCTCCGTCATCTGCAGCACCTGCTCGCGCGAGAGCCGCGCGGCGACGAGCTGGCGCTGCACGGCGGCGATCTGGTTGCCGCTGTAGTCGGTGACGAGCTTGAGCGCCTTGGCCTGTGCGTTGAGCGCCGCGACGTATTCGGGCGAGAACTGCCCGGTGCGCTGCAGAGCGGCCGTGAGCTGGGCCTGCGCGCGCGCCGCTTCCTCCGCCTTCCCGATATAGCTCTCCAGCTTTCCCACCGCGAAGAACGCCGCTCCCTGGGCGAGCAGCGAGTTCACGGCCTTCGCGCCGTTTTCGATGCGCTGGTTGAAGGCGCGCACCGCCTCCATCCGCTGCTGGATCGCAGACGTGAAGCGATTCAAGCCGTCCATCAGCGGCTTGAAACTGAGGGTAACTTCGAGTTTATTGGCGGCCATGTCGCGTGAACCGGATTACTACGATCGCACCGCCGCCTGGTCGGCGTTGCTGGGCGTGGCGTTGTTCGCGGTCATCGGTCTGATGGTGTTTCCCTGGCTGCGGTGGACTCTCGGCGGGTTGTTCGCGCTGTGGGCGGTGAAGAAGTGCGTGCGCGTCCGGCGCGTCGGTTAAAACAACCGCGGGCCTTGTTGCTTCAGGCGCTCGGTTGCCGTGCGGGTGAAGAGATCAAGCTGACGCAGCGTGTAGCCCCAGGGGCGAAGGCACAGCACTGCGTCAGCCGGATGGCCCTGCGAGATCAGGAAGTCGCAGAGGCCGGCGTAGCGCTCGTCGTCGAAGTGGCCGTCACCGCCCGCGCTTGCGCCCCGGTCGTCACCCGCGCCAGCCGTGCGGCCACCTTTTTTCCCAGCTCGATGAGGCCGTCCGAGAGGTTGACTTCGAGCGCGGCGTCCAGGAGCGCCATCGTTTCGAGCGTGCCGAACTGCTTGAGCCACTCCTCATCCTTGCCCGCGCTCTTCGTGAGCAGGAACGTGGAGAGCTCGCCGACGTTGGTGACCAGCTCGGTGAGCTTGGGCAGGAGCGCCTGCAGATCGACGCGGCCGTCGTCGCTGGTCGCGGCCGCCATGATGTCTTTCGCGTGCGACGAGAGCCGGCGGAGGAATTCCAGCGAGTCCTGCCAGGGCAGGTCGCGGAGCTCGACGGGGCCGCTTTCGAGCGGCACGGTGATTTTCGGACGGAGAATGGTAGCGGACATGGAGAGACGAGTTGAGGATTGAGAGACGATCAATTGTCGGGCTGCGGTGGCGTCCCGCCCGCGTCGCGGATCGCCTTTTGCAATTTCGCGATATAGGCGGCACCGGCGGCCAAGCGCGCATCTCGCTCGGCGATGGCGGCGTCCTTGGTGGCTGCCTGTTGCGTCTGCATCGCCACGGTAGACTTGGCGGCGGCGAGTTCGGCGGCGTTTGCGGCGATGGCCTTTTCGGCTGCGAGTGTTGCATCTGCCACTTGTTTCGCAGCTGCGTCCTGAGCAGTTTTGATTTGTGCGGCCGTGCTGGCTTTGAAATCGGCGAGCAGTTTTTCCGCTGCCTTTTGAATACCGGGCGCCTTTTGCGGATTATTCGCCATCGCGTCGATCGGCTTGCCCAGATTAGTTTCGGTGCCGTCCTCAGCGATCTCGTAGCAGTTACCGAGGTTATCGACGCGGTAGGTGGGAGCGGCGACGAGGGCCGCGCAACTCAACAGGATGAATGCAGTTAGTTTTTTCATGGGTTCAAATTAGAAACTGAAGACGGTAATCCGGAGAGTTTTGGAGCCGACAACGATGTCTCCCGCCGTTGGATTTTTCAGCCGGACATAGCCGGCGTTCCCTCCGACTGATTTCTCGACGATGAGCGCCGCGCCGGGAAAGAAGTTTCCCTCGGCATCGTCGACCATTATCGAATCGCCCGATGCCACACCGGTGATCGTGACCGACATCTGAGAAGATGTCCCGCCGGCGGCAACGGTTCCGAAATTGAAGGTGGCCGTCGCGGTGCGAATACCCTTTAACGAACTTGTGCCCGCCACCGCCACCGCACCAGTGCGTTTGATCGTTAACGGATTTGAGAGGTAGGTGCCGCTGTCATCATAGCCAAATATGACATAGTCGGAGCCCACGTTGCTGCCTGTTTCAGATCCGGATGTTTCGATGTCCCATCTCAGATTTGCCGCACTGCCGGAAGCCGTCCCGACCTTGTAGAGCTGCTGCCCAAAATGACGCACATAGCCGGAGATGCCCGTGCTGATGTAGCCACTCTGAAAAGAATTGCCTGAATTATCGACACTCCATTTTACCGTGCCGTCGTTCTTGTAGAGGCTCGATGTTGTCGTCGTGAGTTCCAGTTGCCCGGCGGACCCGCTCTGATGAGGTTGAACGAGAATGCTTCCGGTCGCATTAACCGAAAGCGTTGAGCCGATCTTGAGAGAACCGGCGATGCTACTCGTTCCGGTGCCATAAATGGATAAGTTTCCATCGCTCGAAAGACCCGCTCCCTTGGTCAGAGTGCCGTTGAGCGATGTCCAGAATGTGAGGGCGGCGTCCTGCGTGCCCGCCGTAGTATTCCATCCATCCGATCCATCGGCGACGATTCGCGCCATCGTCTTATAGGTTGATGTGGCGTCGCTCAACGCCGAGTTGAAATCGATGCCGGCGCCGTAGCCACCTGCAGCGCCGGTCAAAGCGATGGTTGGCTGGTTTATTCCGGTCTGCGGCGCGACAATTGTCGTGCGAACGATCGTCGGCATAGTGAGCACGGAGGCTGCGCCCACCTGCAGCGCGAGTATCGAACCAGAACCGATAATTGTTTGGCCACTCGCAGTGATGGAGGAAAAGCTGACGCTTTGCCCCGCGCCGCTGAGCGCGACCGTGCCACTTAGATCGGGCAAAGTATAAACGCGATCCGCGGTATTCGCCGTGCTATCGAATGTGCGCACGTAGCCGTTGATGCCTTTCCATGAGAACCGGTTGCTGCTGTCGAAAAACAATCGAGCCGCGCTGGTGGGAGTGCCGGGCGCGGACGATTGGTTTGGGAGCTGCATGTAGCCGCTGCCGCCGGTGCCGGTGACAATCACCGCGTCGGACTCGGTGACCACTTGTGCGAAGGCCGCGCACGTGATCATGAAGAACATGGAGAGAATTGTTTGTTTCATAATATGGGTTCCCCGTCTCGGATCGCTCGCCGCGAAAGCCGGTCGGCCTGTCGCGCTTCGCGCTCGGGACATAGGAGGATCGAATTACTCGAGGAGAACGATCAGAGGAGCTGCACGATGCCTTTCACATCGAGGTTGGTGCCGGCTTTGCCGCTGCCGACTTGGGTGGGCTTGAATTGCACGATGTCGCCGATCGCGAGCGCGAGCGGCGCGCCGAAGATGGTCTCTTCGTTTTTCTGCGCGGCGGTGAGCTGCGCGATTTTGTTTTGCGCGACGCCGCCTTTGACGACGTCCACCAGGAGGTTCGCGCCGGTGGGCGCGTCCTGGGCGTTGAGCTGCAGGCCGAGGAGATTGCACGGCGCTTTCACGCGCCAGAAACCTTCGACCTGGTTGACCGCGAGCCGGCCGCCGAACTGGCCGATCGGCTGCACGTAGTTCACCGGCCCGGTGGGCTGCGTGATCACGATCGGCGTGACGGGCGCGCCGCCGCCGCTCGCGCCGGTGCCGTAGTTCACGAGGAAGTTCTGCGAGTCCACGTTCGGATTCGCATAGCTGATCTTCGCGACGAGCGTGCCGCGCTGCAGGTAGGCGAGGCTCTCGGCGAGCGTGTCGAGCTGCGCGGTGTAGCCAACGTCGGCCGGCGAAGCCGTCCACACGTTGAACGTGGCGATCGGATTCACCAGGTCCGCCGGCGAATAAAGCTTGAGCGCGATCGGCGCGCCGCCGACCAGCAAGCCCGCCACGCTGTTCGTGACGAATTGCAGGAAGGTCGGTTCGAGCCCGCCGCGCGGCAGGTTGGGAGCCACGCCGGCCGGGACGAGCTGGCCGGTCGTGGTTTCGAGAATGAGTTTCATGGGCTGATGGATTTGATCCTTCGCGCTGCGCACTCAGGATTCGGCGGCGGCATCGAGCCGCCTCGGTTGAGGCGCACGCAGAGGCTTAGTCGCGGTGGAGGATCGTGCCTTCGTCGGCGGCGACCATGAGCTTGATGCTGCCTTCGCTCTGGCCGTCGTGCTTCACGCCGAACTTTTTTCCCATCGTCAGCGTGAACGAAAAATCCTCATGCGCCATCACGAGCCGGTTGGCGCGGTTCTGATCGTAGGCGTAGAGCCGCGCATAGCCGCGCCAGATTTGGTTCTGCATCGGACGGAGGCCGCGCATGAACTTGGCGTGCGCGGCGTCGATCGCGGGCGCGCTGATCGTCGGCGCGACGTTGGCGGCCGGCAGATAAGCGGCGCTCGGGAAACGCACCGCGCCGTTCTCGTAGTCGACGATGAAGTCGACACCCTCGACCTTGCCGGCGATCGCGAAGGCGGAGAGCTGACGCACACGCGCGCCATTTTTCAGCACGTCATACCAGCGGTTGAGCACCGCGGGCACCTGGGCGGAGAACACGATGTTGTCGGCGGCCTGCGCGTTGATCGCGGCCTGGGCGAGGTCCTGGCCGGCGGCGGCCGCGAGGAAGTATTTCAACTTCCGCGCATCGGCGATCGCGCGCGTGGTCAGCTCGTAACCGAGCGTGAGCAGGCCGGGCGTCTCGTCGGTCTGGCGCATGACGCCGTTGATGGGCTTGAGCACCGGCTCAGTCTTCGACTCGCCCTGGAGTTCGGTGCCGATGAGGTCGGAGAATTCCTCGAAGCCGGAGACGATGGCGGCCGCTTTCGACGCGGCATCGAGCGAGAGGAGCAAACGGACCGTGCCCTGGATTTCGGCACGCGTGTGATTGAGGTTACTGTCGAGTGGCATGGTCTTGTTTTGGTTTGAGTTTCCTGAACGTGGAAAAAGCGATGGGTCAGAGTTCGACGGTCGTGAAAGCGGTGACGTGATACGTCACGAATGACTTCGCCGGGATGAGCTTGAACGGCTGCACTTCCGGGCACTCGAACTCGTTGAGCCCGGCGATGTGCGCGCCGGCATCGAGCCCGTTGGGTTTGCGATGCACGGCCTTCATTGCGCGGATCGCGGCCGCGAGTGCCGGACGATACGCGACGTTCGCGGCCGTGGCGGCGGCCTGGTTGACGAGCACCAGCTCCTCGATCTGCGCGACCAGGCGCACGCGGAGCGAGATGCTCTCGCCGTTGCTCTGGCCCTGGTCGCCGTCCGGCATGATGACCGCGACCGCGATGCCGAGCTTGTTGAGCGACGTCGTGATCTTGTTGTTGATGTCACCCACGCGCTCGGTGAGCACGGGAATCGCCGGCGCGCTCGTGAAAAACGCGTCCTGTGCGATCAGCGACGCGAATTTGTCCGCGACGATCAGCAGCCGGTCCTCGATTTTGTTTGGATCGTAGGGCATGGGTTTACGCCGCGCGCGCGACGAGCGTCTGCAGATGTTCCTCGCCGGCATTGAGCGCGATCGCTTCGAGGCCGTCCTTTCCATCTTCCGGCGGCAGCACCGTCTCGTCGCCGTCCTGGTGGACGCGCTTCACCAGGCGATAAAACACTTCGCCGATGTCGCCCGGCGATTCGGTGTGATCTCGCACCAGCACGCCTGACCCATCCTCGAACCAGATCGGATGCAGGTCCGTGAATTCGCGCGCGCGATGGCCGTAAGCCTCGGGATTGACCGGGATCGTGAGCTTCTTTCCCGGCGATGCCTCGATGTCGCCGCCGAAGTAACGCTGTGCGATGCCGACGTGGTTGATCGCGACCTTCACGCCGTCGCCGCCGACCAGCTCGGGCTGCTGCACGCTGCGGCGCACCTGACCCCAGAAATGAGTGCGCGTGCCACCGAGCTGGTTCGGCCGCTCGCGATCGAGCTTCGTGAAATAGCGACGCAGCGCGCCGGCGATCGCGCGGCCCATCACGCGGCGAATGTCGGGCCGCTGCACGCCGTTCGAGAGGCGCAGGAGCGGCGGATATTTCCGCGGGTCGTCGAATTCGATGAGGACGGAGAGGGCCATGTCAGTTGCCGCCCTCCCGCGTGTAGATGAACACTCCCTGGCGATCGAAGCGGCCGAGACCGGTCTCCTGGAGGAGCTGACGCAGCCGATCGGCGCGCACATCGACCGTCGCCTGCAGATCCTCGTTGAACGGCCGGTCCTGCGGAAAAATCTGCGTGTCGCGGCCGAGGAGCCCGAGGTTCATCGCGTCCTTGCGCGCGACGTCCTCTACTCCCATCCCGCTGTTGTAGTCGAACGGTTCGTAGGGCGTGCCGAAACGCGACAGCGCGACCCAGATCGGATGATTCTTGAGCGCGACCATCCGGCCCGAGCTGCTGTCCGTCGCGCCATCGGTGACGGTCGCCGATCGCGCGGCATTCCAACGCTGCGGCCAATCCTGGCGGGGCACCATCCGATCCTCCACGCGGAGAAATTCCTGCGCGGGGAACGCGTCGAGAATGTCGGCCTGCTGGCCCTGCTTCCACCAACCATAGCCCTGCGCCTGCTGCACGCCGACCGAAAGCTGCAGGTTGATGCGGACATCGCTCGCCAGATCGGTGAGTGTGCCGCGCTCGCTCTCCGGCGCCATGTAGCCCGTGCCGCGCAAAAAGTTT
This sequence comes from Verrucomicrobiota bacterium, assembly GCA_016235555.1. Taxonomy (GTDB): domain Bacteria; phylum Verrucomicrobiota; class Verrucomicrobiia; order Opitutales; family Opitutaceae; genus JACRKC01. Next base: position 33,815 of record JACRKC010000067.1, on the reverse strand, counting down.
TTCACGGCCAGGCGCTGTGTCGCGAGGTCCGTGACGCCGGCGACGAGATCGTTGATGCCGCTGTCGATCACGTCCAGGTGCTGCACGGAGCGCACGCCGGCGGAGAAGCGCGCGCGCTCCAGGACGGCCGCGTGGCCATCGGCGACGAGCTGCGCGAACTCGGCCGTGCGCATGTTCGTCGGCAGGAGTGTGCGCGCCTGCGCGGCGGTCACGGCCTGGCGAAACGGCAATGGACGCGGGAACTTCATGCGCTCTTCGTCCTCCGCGCGCGCACCGGAGCGCGCCGCTCGCTCGTGATGATCACCTCTCGATATTTGCGGCCCGTCTTACCGGAGTTGTTGCCGATGCCGTTCGCGCGCTCGACGCCGAGGATTTCGTAGCCGCTCATCAGATCCCGGACCTGCTCGCAGTCTTGGAATGTGAACACCCACTTGGCCTGCAGCGCCGGGAGTTTCTGGCAGAAGCGCGCGAGCTCCAGCTCCGACCAGCCGCCATAGGCACGGCCGCCGCTGTCGAGATACGGCGGATCGAGAAAGAAGCAGCCGTGCGCGCAGTCGTAGAGATCGAGGCACTTCTCCCAGGAGAGATTCTCGACGGCCGTGCGATCGAGCCGCCGGTTGAGCGCGCGGATCGCGAGCTGGCGCTTCACGCGCGAGCCGAGCGGCTGCGCGCGGGACACCGCGAATTCGGTGCCCATGCCGCCGAAGGAAATCTTGTTGCGAATGAACCAGCGCGCCGCGCGCTGCAGCTCCGTGAGACCAGGCTGCGAGAGATAATCGCGCAGCTCCTGGCGCGCGTTGAGCACCAGATCGATCTCGTCGAGCAGCGGCTCCAGGTGGAATTTGCACCAGCGATAGAACGCGACCAGGTCGCCGTTGATGTCGTTGATGATCTCGACGTCGCTTTCCGGCTTCGCGAGGAACACCGCGAGCCCGCCGCCGAACACTTCGCAGTAAGTGCTGTGCTCCGGGATGAGCGGAAGGATGTGCTGCAGCATCCGCGTCTTTCCGCCCGGCCAGCCGATGACCGGCCGCGCGTGCGGCAATGCGGCTTCCTCGCCGGGCTCTTCATATTGCCAGGGCTGCATCGTCAGATCCCGTCCTGGTTAGCGGAGCCCCAGGCGCGCGTGCGCTCGGTGACAAGTGGCCGGGTGGTTTTTCTCTGCACGCTGGGCGACGACTCCGGGTTGTCGGATTCCTCGACGGTGATTTCGCCTTTCGCGATGCGTTCGAGGTAACGCACATCCTGGCGCCACTCTTCCTTTTCCTGCTCGGTCAGCTCGAGCGAGCCGGCGACATTGATGCGACTCTGGCCTTCGCGCAGCGCCATGCGCATCGCGAGCGGCTTGAGACTCGGCGGGATTTTCGTCGCGTCGGCATCGAGCACCCTGCGCCCGCCGGCGGCGATCTCGGCGCGGATGCGCGTGATGACGTTGGCGACGATGCCCGGCATCGGATCGGCCTGGCCGTCGCCAAGCGCGGCCGACTGCAGCGCGGCGACCAGCGCGGCCGCCTTGCCGACCGGCAGATCGGCGGCGGTGAGAGTTGTCCAGGTGATAGCGGGCATGGTTTCTAAAAAGCCCTGCTGCGCTCAACGCGCCCAGGGCTCGAAGAAATCACGAACGAGATCAGGCGTTCTTCGCGTTGAGGCGCTTGGCCGCGACGGAGTTGGTGACGAGGATCTGCTCGATCCAGTCCATCTTCAGGACGTCGTCGCGCTCATCGGTGCTCTTGTAGGAGCCGGGCTTCATCCACTGGCCCATGAGGCGCAGCGTCTTCATGAACGACGCGTCCATCGTGTTCGGCGTGGGATTGCACGCGAAGACGATGATCTGGTCGTCGAGCAGGAAGTTGATGGCCTCGGCCGCGCCTTCCGCCGCGGTGTCCTGCACCATCATCGCCATCTGCACCTCGGGATTGCCGAGGAGCATGGCGCGGATGTCGTCCAGGCTCGGCACCTTGAGCGCCTTGCCGGCGCCGCCGTTGAAACGGCCGAGCACGGACGCGTTGTTCTTCGTGCGCAGATACGCGGTCGGGCCGAAGAGCATGCGCACGCCGGCGCCATTCTTCGCGAGCTTCATGACGTCGAGGATCAGGCCGTCGAGCACCTTGATCGGATCGTAGCCATTGGCCTCGAAGTTAGCGTCCGTGCCGGCACCCACGGCCGCGAGTGCCGTGTTGATCACCTCGGCCTCGTGATCGAGGCCGGCGGCATCGGCGAGCAGCGTGGTGCCATACTTCGCCTGGTTGAGCAGGCCCTCGTCGTTGAGCGTCTCGACATTCGCGATCGGGAAATCGAGTGCCTTCGGTTCGAGGTTGTAGTTGGCATCCTGGGCCGTGAAGCCGATGCGCGTGGCGACGCCGTTCGGACTGCGACGCGTGTCGGGCCGCTTGTAGCGGTGCTTCGCGTCGTAGATCTTGTATTTGCCGGTGAGCGTCGGGACTTCGACGCTGGGCGCGAGGAAGTCGGCCACGGGACGGATCGCAGATTGCGAGGCGTCGCGCGCGAAGTTGCGGAGCACGGGATTCGTGCCGAGAGAAGCGATGCGATTTGGCATGTGTCGGGCGGCCGGGAGGCCGCAGTTGAGAATTTAGAGTTGAGGGTTGAGAGCCGCGCGGTTCAGACGACGAACCCGTGGGCCTGGAGGATCGCCAGGACGGCGGCCTTGGTGGCCGCGAGATCGGCCGCGCCGGTGATCGTGTCGGCGCTGGCGACGTGCACGAGTTCCGGGGCGAAGCGCCATTCAACCAGCTCACCGGCGCCGCATTTCTTTTCGGCGAAGCCGAGCCGCAGATAGACGCCGGCAACGGCGGGCAGCTTGCGGAGCTTGCCCTTGTCGGCCGCGGTTCCGACGTCGGCGAGCACCAGCTCGTCGCCGGGGTTCACCGCGTCCTTCTGCGTCGTGCGGTAGGTCTTGCCGGGGATGAGCGGCTCGACTTCCACGCGCTCGGTGTCGGCCGCCTCGTCGTTGAGGAGGAAGAGCGCGAGCGCGCTGTTGCTGGTCGGGAGCTTGACCTCGCCGACGCCGGTGTCGTGCGTGAGCACGACGAGGCGCGAGCGCTTGCCGGTGAGGTCTTCGCCGGCGAGCGTGATGACTGGCCCAACGGGTTTCGTGTTGGATTGGTCGGGATTCATTTTCTGAAAAGTGAAAGTGAAGGTGAGAGTGAGAGTGAGAGTGGAACGGCTTGCGCCGGGTTACTTCGCGGCCGGGGCGGGAAACTCCGCCTCGGCGAGTTCGTAGGAGCGCGAGATGCTCAGGCTCTTGTCGGCCGAGCGGAGCGCCCGCGCGCGATTCTGAATTTTCGCGGCGCGCTCTTCTTCGGCCTCGGCGGCTTTGTCGCCACCGCCGCCACCGGCCGGCGTGCGCGCCTCGCGGCGATTCGTGATCGGTTTTTTCTCCCGATCCTCGCCTCCGCCCGCGCCGCCGGCTTCATCGCTGAGCGATTCGAGCAGCTCGATCGTCGCGGCCCGATTCGAGATGAGTTGCTTGCGCACCTTCTCGACGTTGTCGGGCTTGATGCGGTTTTGGTATTTGGCCAGGTCGGACTCGACCTGGTCCTTGAGGAGCGCATCACGCTCCGCGGTCAACGTCGTCACCTGGCTTTCGGCCGTGGTGGCACGGTTGGCGATCTTGTCGTAGGCGGCGACGGCCGATTCCTCGGAAGCGTCTTCCGCCAAGCCCATTTTCTTGAGCAGTGTTTTCATCGTGGTTTGGTTTTCTTCCCGTTCTGCGGTCGCCGCAGGGTTGCGGTTGGAAATGGGGCGCTGGCCGCGATTGTTCGGATCGTTGGTCAGCGAGAGGCCGTCGAGACGGAGCGGCCGCACGACGTCGTAGGTGCGGTTCTTGATCTTCCGCGTGCCGATCGGCTCGCATTCGGCCGGCTCGTATTCCGTCGAGAAAAACTTATAGACGGGAGGCTTGCCGGGCGCGCTCTCGATCAACGGCAGGCCGAGGCCGGTCCAGTCGATCTTCGCCTCCAGCAAGCCATCGCGATTGCGCAGCTCCATCGCCCAGCCCAGGGATTCGGTGGAGTTGTCCTCGCTCTGGCTGAGATGATCCTTGTCGATGCGCTGGCCGGCGAAGTGCTCGACGGCTGCCTCCTGGCTGAAGCGGTTGACGATCGATGTGACGGCCTTTGCGTCGATGACCTGGATGACGCGCGCGCGGTGGTTGATGTGCTCGCCGTTGGCCTCGATATTATACCAGCCATCGCTCGGCAGTTTGCCCTCCCGGTTGAGAATTCGTGGATTCATTGGTTCGTAAAACGCGTTTAAGCCCCGTTTAATTCCGCCGCTGTCGGCCCGAACGGCCCCGATTGGCCCGTTGATGCCCGCCGGCCCGATTACGGGCCTTCCGGGCCAGCATTTTCGCGCGGGCATCGCTGGCCTCGGCCGCACCGCTCAGGAACGCCGTCCCGACGATGTCGGTGAACGCCTCCTCCAGGTCCGGGCGGGCGGTGAGGACTTGCTTCTCCAGCTCCGGCAGGTCGGTCTGGAGTCGGCGCAACGATGGCTGCAACGCCGCCATCCCGGCGGCAAACCCGGCATCATCCAGGCCGTCGATGCGCACCAGCTCCTGGCGAATCGGCCGGACGCGATCGATGACCGGCGCGAGCACCGCGAGATCGGCCTCGGCCAGCATCCGTTCCGACTCCGACATGAAGCGCGCCTCGTTGCCGGCCGCGATGCTGTCGCTGGCGCGGTTGGCGATCGGCGAACGCGCCGGGGCATCGGGATTGTCGAGAAGCCCGGCTACTGGCTGGGGCTTCACCGTGACCTTCCAGCCCGTCTTCTGCGTCACCTGCTCGGGATCGCACTGGAAGCCAGCCAGCGAAAGCTTCGCGACCTGCTCCACCGCAGCGGCCGAATCGGTCTCCTCGTTGGCCGCCAGACCGAAATAGACAACGTGCGGCTTGCCGGGAAAACCCTCGTCGAGCCAGCCGCTAATCATCCCCTTGGTGACGATCTCGCTGATGCGCATCGCCTCCGCCGAGCGGATGCTGGCGAAAACCTGCGCGTGCGCGGAGCCGGCGAGCGTGCCCGAGCCGGCCGCGGTGAGCATGGTGAGCTTCCCGCCGGTGCCAGCCAGGACGAGTTTCTCCGAGAGAAAATCGAGCCGCAGTTTGAACGTCTGCGGATCGTGTGGCATCTCGTTCGGCACGTATTCGCTGCCGTGCGGCAGATAGCCGCTGCCGCCCTCGGCGACTTTGCGCGCGGCCGCCTCGTAGATTTCCTCGTCGCCCTCCGGCACCTCGGGCGGGCCGATCACGACGCCGCCCGGCACGTTGAAAATTTCGTTGAAGGCGTCCCAATCTTTTTCGGTGAGGCCGTTGCGGACGAACTTCAGCAGCGCGAAGCGGTTGATCGGCCGCCGGCACTCCCGATAGAGGAACCGCTCCATCGGCAAATCCTCGACGCTGGTCATCGAGAGATAATCGATCGAGCGCGCCGTGGGATTGTATTTCCACGGGCCGCGCATGCCATCGCGCACGACGTTCCACTGGTCGACGGGCTCCAGGTGAACGATCTCGCCCGCGGCATCCGTGTGCTTCTCCACGTGCGCGAAGCCGCGGAACGGCGCCATCGCGAGGTGCTCGATCGCCTCGTAGAGGTTGTCGATCTTCGCGAGCTTCTCCGCGAGGAACGCCGTCTGCTCCTCGGCCAGCTTGTCGTCGCTGTCCTCTTCCGGCGAGAGATTGTAATCCATCTCGACCAGGCCGGCGACGCGCAGCGCGAGCAGCGCAATCATGTCGGGATCGGTCTGCTCGGCGAAGAACCACGTCCACTGCAGATCGGCCATGCGGCCGAGCTGGTATTCCTCCAGAAGCGCGATCGCGCGCGCGATCGTGAGGCCGCGCAGCGGATTCAAATACTCGCGCCCCGCATTGATGCGGTTGAGACGATCGAGATACGAAGAGCCGCCGGCCGGCGCGACGAGCGCCTGCACGGGCTGGCCCTGGCGGTTGAGGATCGTGCCGCGCGGCAGACGGCGCGGGACGATCTTCGCGGTTTCGACGCGGTGACTGAATTTTTTCTCGCGGCTCATCCGAGCACCTCCCGTTTCCGACTCATGGCAAAACGACTTTCGCGCCCGCCCATGCCGCCAGCGCTGCGTGCGCGATCGAAGGCGGCCGGCACGAAGAGCGCGCCGCGCGTCTTGCCAGCGTGGATGGCGAGCGCCAGCGCCCAGAAGCGATCGCTGTGGCCGTTCTTCCCGCGATCCGCGGTGAAGCGAATGTTTCCGCTGGCCGTCGTCTCTTTCTTGATCGCGCGCAGATCGGCGCGGATTTCTCCGCGGCTCGGGATGCGCACCGCGCGATCCTCGAACGTGCTGCGCAGCGGATAAGCGAGTTCCTCCTTCACCGGACCGGTGAAGTTGACGGCCTCGACTTTGTATTTCCCGAACCGCTTCTGCGCGCGCTCGCTAAACTGGCGGCCGATGCCGGTGCAATCGATGCAGCACCGCCGGACATTCTTCAGCCGCAGTAGAGCGTAGAGTTCCGCCTCCTGGGCCTCGAACGTCTGCTTGCTGAGTTCGATGACGCGCCGCGTGTAGAACACATCGCCGAGCCGCTCCAACACCCAGATGACGGTGAGGTCATGGTCGCGGCCGATGTCGACGCCGATGAAGAGCTGGCCCTTGCACGCCGCGAGATCGAGCTTCCATGTTTCGCTGACGGCGTATTCGCACGAGGTGATCAGCTCGTAACTCAGGAACGCCGAGTTGTCGTCGGCGGGCACGCACATGTATTCCTGGAGGAACGACTCGTCGTCGGCGCAGCCGGACCGCGTGTAATTGAAATAGTCCGTCTCATCCATCTGCTGGCGCGGATCGTCGGCCGGCAGCTTGAGCTGGAGCTTGTAGAGGAAGCCCGCATCGAGCGCGTCCTGCAGCGTGACTCGGTGCAATGAGATGCCTTTGGGATTTCCCTTCTCGCGGATCTCCGTGATGATCTCGTTGAAGAACGTCGCGGAGCCGCGATGCGTGCTCCAGGCCGCGAGCGTGCCGCCCCACGTGATGCCAGGATAAGCGATCGCCCACATCTTCCGCTGCTCGCGATGCAGCGCGTATTCGTCGATCTTGCGGCCGCCGCGTTTGCCCGCCTGCGCATCCGGGTTGCTCGACATCGAGTGGGCGCGCCGGCCGTTGGCGAACTGCAGCACCTGGGCGCTGTGGCCCTTGTCGTCGATGATTCGCTCGCCGAGATCGTCGGCGCCGATCTTCAGGAGCTTCGCGAAATTCTTGCAGTCCTCCAGGAAGAGCCGCGCCTGAATTTCGTCGCGCGACGAAATCCATTCGTCCCACGCCGCGTCGGCCTGGCTTGTCTTGCTGACGATCTCGTAGGCCGTGGACCAGGTCCAGCCGATCTGGCGCGACTTCTCGCAGAACTTCAGGCGCGAGTTGTCGCGAATCCACTTCGACTGGTAGCTCAACATGAGCGTGTCGCGCGGCGGAAAGTTTTTGCACTTCCCGCCGAACGCGCCGGGGACGTAGCCGGGCCGCTGGCTCATAGGAGACGCGCCTCCTCTTCGATCTTCGCGAGCGACTCTTTAGTGAGCCCGCCTTTTTTCTTCGCGCCCTCGATCTTCGCGAGTAGCTCGGATTTCTTGCGCTCGCGCTCTTCGCGCTCGGCGGTCAACGAAGCAATCTGCTCGCGGTAAAGCTGCTCGCGTTGCTCGGCGAGCTGGAGCTTCGCCTCTGTCTCGCGCTGCTTGCGCTCCAGGTCTTCGGTCTTCCGGCGAGACTCTTCACGCATCGAGATCGAGGCACGGAGCTTTACGAGCTGCTTGGTGACCCACTCGATGTCGATCGCCGCGCCGCTGGTGAAATGGTCCTGCAGCTCAATCGCGGCCATTTCCTCCATCGCATCGACGGGATGCTTGCCGGCGCCGGCCGCGGAGCAGAGTTGCTCGCGCGCCTCGCGGCCGGCGTTGAGCCGATCGAGATAACGTTTGAACGGCCCGTCGCGCAGCGTGGTCGCGGCCTGGGCGGATGGCAGGCCATCCTTCGCCGTGGGCGATTTGATGCCGTAGCGGATCATCACGGCGCGGATTTGCTCCAGCGTAGGCTCCGCGGAGATCGCGCGCAGCTCGGCGAGCATCGCCTCGAATTGCGGGCCGGAGAGTTGATTGGAGAGACCGGCCATCAGAAATTGCTCCGCGGGCGGCTCCCCGCTACGAGGCCGCCCGCGGAGGTTGTTACTAGCCCCACTATATCGCCGCGGATGAACTCCCGCCCGCAGCGAAAGGCTGGAAAGATTTTGAACACGATCATGCGAGCTTCTTTTCGCGCAGCAGGAGCGTGCCTTGCTCGGTGATCTTCCAACGGAGCGCGGCGAGACGCGGCGTCCATTGAATCAGGAGACCTTCGTCGGCCTGCGCGCGGAGCATGGCCTGCAGTTCGGGGAGCGTGAGCGCAGCCGAGACTTCGGTGCGTGCCTGCTGCAGGAGCAGCGTCTCGGCCATGCCGAGCGAGCCCTGCTCCTGCAAGGCGAGTAAGATGAATTGGGCGAGAATCTGATTCATGTGTTGCGGGGCATTTCGCGCAGGATGCGCTCGATCTTGCCGTCGATGAGCTGCACCTGGGCATGGGTGAGGTCAGTCTTCGCGGCCACGCCCTCCATCTTGGCCTTCGTGTCGGAGGTGATGGCGGTGTTTTCCGCGATCTTATCGTCGAGCGTGCCGAGCTTCTCGGCGGTGGTATGCTTGTCGGCCTCAAGCGCGGCGAGGCGAGCGGAGTGGGCGTCGAGTGTGCCGTAGATGCCCTTGCGGGCGGAGGTGTCTTTGGCGATTCCCGCGTCGATTTTCTTCTCAAGCTTTTCGATCTCCGTGCGCGGCGCGTATTCCTTGTGCAGCGGCGGTTCGTGGCCGAAGGCTTTTTTTCCAAGCACGTAGAGCCCGAGCAGGAAGGCGACGATGCCGAGGAAGGCGGCGAGTTCGCCGGGAGTGAACGAGGGCGCAGCTTCGGCCAGAGTCGAATGGATCATTTGGTGCGGTTGCGCTCCTGCGTGAGTGCGGCGGCGAGGTTCAGGTTTTCTTGTTCGAGTTGCTCGAAGGCCCTGGCGCTGTGCCAGGTCTCATCCGTTTGCGGCACGTAGGTTCCGTCCCGCGTCATCACCGCCTGGCCCGCCTGGAGGCGGAGCACTCGCGGCTGATAGATTTGCTGCGACGCCGGCGGCGCGGACGACACGCTGGCGCAGGAGGTCAGCCCGGCGCTGGCTAGCGTCATCACCGCGAGCGCGGAGATCAGCGATTTCGTTTTCATCGGCCGCGATGTCGTTTTCGATGCGGCGCTGCAGATCGTAGCGGGCGGTGACGGCACGAATTTCCAGAAACGCCGCCAGGGCGCGCGCGATCGACGTGAGCAGCGCGAGCATGATTCAGGCGCTCGGGCTTTCGCCTTTGGGCTTCGCGGTGAACTGCGGGCCGATCTTGATCGAGCCGAAGAAGTCGAGGCACCAGGCGAACGACTTGAACGCGGCCGAGTGCTCGACCTTCTCGACCAACTCGTCATCGGTGCTCGATGGCGTCGATTTCACATACGCCTCGACGCCGCTGACGATCGGTTTGAAGACCAGGCGCAGCGCACCGATGATCGTCGCGAGCGTCACGATCCACGGGTGCGAGCCCGCGAGGCCGGTGATGAACGAGGCGATGACGCCAGCGCTCGAATCCGCCGGCGCGGGAGCAGGAGCAATCGCTGCGGTGCTGTCGGCCGGCGCGGCCTGCGCGTGCGCGGACTGAACAACGAACAGGGCGAGCATGACGACGAACGCGATCGCGATGACCGCGGCAACGAACCGAATCGGATGGATGGTTTTGTTCATGGGACGAAAAAAAATCAGAGAATGCCGCCGCCGGGTTTTTCCACGGGCGCGGATGGGTCGGGCGCGCGTTCGCCGGGCGGATGCACGGCCTTGATGCGCAGATCGGAGCCGACTTGCTGCGCGTCGGCCGGCGTGAGGCGGAACGTCTGCGCGCCGAGATCGGTGCGCAGGAGCAGATGCACGCTGCCGCGCTTACGTTCGACGCTGTGACCAAAGACGGTTGCGAGTTCGCCGCTCACCGCTGGCCTCGCTTTCCACGGTGTTTTTTGGCAGGCTCGCAGAATGAGCGAATCTCAGCCGCCACCTGCCGTGCAGAAGGCCACTGGTGCAGCGTTATTACGAGGACGGAGCCCGGAGGATATGCTCCTGAGTCTACGCTACATTGACCACAAAGGTGAAAGGCATGAACTACAGGTGCCTTTCGCAGAAATGATCCAATGGTATTGCGCGGTGCGGCAGATAGTGACCGACCTGAAAATTTCTCCGCCGTTTCAAGGCGAGCTTCCGGTTGAACCGCCGCGCCGCGGGAAGCCGCCGCAGAAGCCGTAGCGTGGTAGCCGGTGTCGCGCAGGAAATCGCGGACGATCTGGCGCTGCTGCGCGAGAAATTCGGATGAATGGGATTGCTTGCGGGCGGGCGGCGGCATGTAACTGCCACCACCCTAACCGAACGCGCGAAAATCCGGTTGGCCTAGAGCCGTTGCTGGGGCTGCTGAACGATTATTTTTTACTTCCCGGCGGAAAACTTCCCAGCGGTGGCATCAAGGAAGCTCGTAGGCCTCGGCAATCGCGATGCCGGTGCTGCCATCTGCGCTGCTGATGGTGAGCGTGTAGTTGCCGGCCGCGAGCGTAGCTTTGAGCGCAGCGTCCTTGCTGGCGGTGGATAGACCGAATGCGCCGACGCTCTGCATGTCGCCGAGGAGTTGTGACGACCAGTTGTCGTTCTCGGCAATCGTGGCGCCGGTCTGATCTTTCAACTCGATCTTCGGATCGCGGACGAAACCGGAGAGGCCGAGCGCGCCAAGCCCCGGCCCAACGGCGCGAAAAAGAAAGGACTTCGTGCCGGATGCGACTACGATGCCGACAATCATCACCTGATCGCCTGTGCCCACGAAGCCGCGCGTGGAGAGATTGATCGCGCGGCCCGTGAATTGCGTGACGACCGGAGGCGTCGTCGGCACTTGCGTGCCCGGTGCGACGACGCTGAAATCGCCAGCGGCGAGGTTGAAGGAGTGCCGCGTGGGTAGACCGGCGGCCGGATAGCCGAGGTGGGTGATCGAGCCGTCGCGCCAGTAGCTGGTGATGCCGGCCGAATGGGTGATCGAAATATGATCAAGGAGATAGGCGCCGACGACGCTTGTAGTTTTGATTTCGATTGCGACCGGGATCACGGTGCGACCCTGCGGGAACTCAGAAGCGGAAATGGAATTCTGACCAAATTCGTAGGAGAGCCCAACGATTGAAGGCGAAGGGTCGGTGCCGCGCGCGATCGTGACGGTCAACGAGAGCGTGGTTCCTGCCGAACCGCCTGACTTCGAGACTTGCGTGATGCTCTGAATCGACGGCGGTTGGTATGACGTGACCTGGGCGGGTGCGGTGCATGCGAACAGGCAAAGGAGCGAAGCGAGGTGCTTGGTTTTCATCGGACTAGACTTTGCGATTCAATTCTTCGACCGGCCAGCACCACTGAAGATCGGTAGCGGCGTAGTCGATTGATGGGTAGATCTCTGGGCGCAAACTCGACAGCCGCACGGTGCGTGCATTCAGCCGATGATAAAGCCGCACGACGATGCCATCATCAGAGAGCTTCGCTACAACCGGGTGGCCGTTGCGGGGATCGCGAGATGGAGCAACAATCAAGCGATCGCCCGGTTTGAAGTCCGGTAGCATCGATTCGCCTTCGATCGTAACCGCGAGCGCGCGTGGATCGGTGCACATCGTAGCCACGCGCTCGCGCTCATCGCGCGGGATTTCCTCGTAGCTAACAGCCGCCCCAGCATGCGCCCATGAGACCAGAGGCACGTAGCGCACGGGGGTCGTTTCCACGACGACATGCGAAATGGGCGCCTCGCGATTCTGGATGCCATCCAATATCCACGCTGCATGTTTTCCTAGATACCGTCTAAGTTTCTCCAGCTTCTCTTCCCCCGGAGGCGGAGTTTTGCGATCGAACCAATTGAACAATGTCGCACGACTGACGCCGATGTCCTGATAGGCCTGCTCGATCGTGCCTTTTCCTTCAACGTGGGCACGCAGGCGTAATCCAAAAAACCCCGGAGATGTGTCTAATTTATCTTGCAAAGTATCCAGTTTGTTTGTGTCTGATTAGACACATCAAAGAAATATGGACTCTCGGTCAATCCACAAAACCCGTCAGCTCCGCGCGAAACTCGTCGCCGCCGGCCTGACATACGCGCGATTCGCCGCGTTGCACGGCTACAAGACGCGCAGCGTGAAAGCCGCCGTCCGTGGAGAACGTTCCAGCCACCTTTCGCGGAAGATTTCGGCAGCCGTGGAAGCACTTCGATGAAACCGCTCACTCACATCACTTGTTTTGTGCTGGAGCAGATTGAGTCACAGCCGCTCTCCCGGCGTGCCGCGCTTTATCGCGACCTAGCGCTCATATCCGGCACGTCCGCACTCGCCGGCCGATACAATCAACTCGCGGCCAACTGCGAGGCGCTCATCAACGCGCACGATCAGCTCGTGCTAGATTTTCGGCGGAGCAGCAACGGAGGGCCGAAGCCGTGAAACGCTATCCGATCAACGACCTGATCGTCGAAGTTTACGACGACGAGATCGACGTGCGGTCACTTTCGCCGGAGAACGCTGCGGAGGTAGCCGGAGCTGCCAATGGCGGTGTGGCCGCAGGCGGTGCGCGCGAAGGCGCAACGACCGCACTCGACCAATTTCTTGTCCTGCTCAGCCCCCGGCTTCGCGCGGAAGGTTACGGCGTCGTGTGGTTCGAGCCGATACGGACAACGCCGCTTCTCGTCGATCGGCACGAACTGCCACTCAAGCTTCTCGTCGCCGCGCAGGAGGATGCCCACGGCACTAATCGTCACCGCATACTCGCCGCGGTTTATCACGTCGAGGCAGAGGCCGGATTGACCGGTGCTGTCGGCCCACGGCCGGGGCACGACCAGCAGCTTGATGCGGTCGCGATCCAGCGCGCGCCAAAGGTTGATCACGCCGAGCACCGCACCGACGAGGCCAAACACCAACCCGGCGATCGCGGTGATCATCGTGAGAGTGGGCATGGCCGCGACACTGACTGCGCCGATGGAGGCGCGCAATCCTAACGATGTCCGCCGTCGCCGCCAGAATCCGCAAGGCCGCCGCGCAATCCACGCAGGAACTGCCGTTCCGGTTTCCAATCGCGCAGGAATGGTTCACGCTCCGCCAGGCGGCGGCAGTGCTCGGCCTGACGGAGAGCACGATCGAGCGCCTTTACGATCGCGGCGAGCTGACCGGGCACTCGCACAACGCCGGCCGGGGCGAGCGCGACCACAAGCGCGTGCTGCGCGCCTCGCTCCTCGCCTACGCGCTGCGCACGGCCGACTACGATGACGCGAGCCTGGACGACGCCTTCCTGGCCGCGCTCACGCCGCTCTCCGCGGCGCGCCTGCTGAACCTCGCCGATCGCATCCGCCAGCTCGCGACCGCGGGCACACCTTTTTCGGGCGCGACCGCAACCAAGTCAGCATCGGCCGTCTCGGCCGCACGCGGATAACCAACGAGACCCATCGCGCCGGAATCTTTCTCCCGAACCACCCGCTATGAACACCGCTACCGCTACGACAGAAATCATCCACCCCAGCGTTGCCCAGGCGTTCGACGATCTCGCACAGGCCCGCACGCTCGAACGCGACACCCGCGAAGCCGCCGACGATCAGCGCCGCGCGCTGCGTCGCTTCGCCTACAGGCACAAGCTCACGTGCAAGCAGGCGCGCTCCTGGCTGCGGATTCACCAGGAGGCGGATTACCTCGCGCTGATCCGCGCCGAGCTGGCGCACGACCGCGCGCTGCGCGCTTTCCGCCGCGTCGCGATGATCGCCGCGCTCACGAAGGTGATCGACACCGACAACCGGCTCCGCGCGGAGCGCACCGGCGTCCTGGTGATCGACGACATCCAAACGCCGGCCATCGCGTGCTGAACCATGAGCACGCAGCGCTTCTCCCACCTCCTGCCGCTCCTGGAAATGCCGGACGCAGAATTCGACGCGCTATGGGACGACCTGGTGCGCGGCAACCCCGATCTCCAAACGCCGGGCAGCCTCGAAATGCCCGTCACCGGTTTCCGCTCGATGATGAAGCTCGCGTTCATCGCCGGGAAGATCGCGACGGCCGAACAAATCTCCCTTCCGAAATGAGTAAAAATTCCCCAGCTCTCAAACCCTCGGCGGCGCCGGCCATCGCGTCGGACTTCGCCCAGGCCAAACAATACTGGCAATCCGCGCGCGTCGCGGCCGGCCAATCCGCCGCGTTCATGGTGCTCATGGGCGCGGAGTTGGAGCGGCTCTTCAAGACCTACGGGAAGAGCCACGGCGGCGCCCGCAACGGTTCAAGCTTTCAGGCTGAAAGCTTGAAATGGGCCGAGGTGGTGCAGCAGCACGTCGGCTGCTCCGAGGCGCAGGCGTGGCGTGCCCGCGAGATGTTCAAGGGCGCGAAGAAGCGCGTCGCGCTCCTCGACGGCCAGGCGCTGCTCACGACGTCGATCGCGGACATGCCCGAGGAGAAGCAGGAGAAAATGCTCCGCGCGGTCGCGAAGGTGACGGACGGCAAGACGGCCGCCGAGGTGATGCGCGAATTCGGCATCACGAAGAAGGAGCAGGGTGGCGCGGCCAAGGGCGGCAATACGCGCAAGCCCGCGAAGGAGGCCGCGAGCGGCGACGTCACCGCAGACGCGACGCCGGCCGCGCCCGCGGAGTCGAAGATTCCACACGGCTGGGAAGAGCGTGCATATCGGCTCAACACACTGATCGAGGAGGCGCTGAAAGACGGCTGGTGGAACGATTGCACCGAGGAGCATCGCCGCACGCTCCACGGCAATCTGGTCGACGCCCAGGAACGTATCGCGGCGACGCTCAAGAAAGGAGCGAAGTCATGATGACGCTCTCTCTCGCAGAAGGTCTTTCCTCCCAATCCTCCGCGTCGCCGATCGTGCGCGCGATGATGGCGGACCAGGAATACGGCGCGCTGCCGGACGAGGAGAAGCCGCACGTCAAGGCACGCATCGCGATGATGGAGCGCATCGACGCCGCGCCGAAGAAGCAACCGGCGATCGAGGCCGAGGTGCTGCGCACGCACAACGGCGAGCGCTACTCGGAGGGCGCGATCCGGAAATTGTATTTCGAGAAGTGGCGCGCGAGCAACCGCGATTGGAAGACGATGATCGATCGCCGGCGCGCGCCGAAGGAAGCGGGCGGACTCGATCAGGAGACGATCGTCTACTGGCACCAGCTCTTCTTCCAGAAGAGCGGCCGCGCTCGCGCCGCGCATCGCGAGCTGCGTCGCCAGTGGCGCGCGGGCGCGCCGATTCCCGGCCTGCCCGACAAGGGCCGTGGTCCCGATCTGCCGGGCGGCCTGAGTTACCCGAACCTGATGCGCGACAAGTATCGGCCCACGGCCGCGACGAAGCGCGTCGCGCGCATCGGGCTCCGCGCGGCCGAGGAGTTTTTGCCGAGCGTGCTCACGACGCGCCTCGGCATGAAGCCGGGATCGTTCCTGCTCTTCGACGACATCTGGCACGACATCTATTGCAGCGTGCCCGGCCAGACCGGCATGCGCCGCGTGCTGCAGTTCCACTGCGCGGAGCTGCTCTCCGGTTCGCAGATCGGACGCGGGATGAAGCCGGAAATCCTCAACGATTCGACGGGCAAGATGGAGCGGCTGAAGGAGCGCGAGATGCTTTTCCTGCTCGCGCACATCCTCGGCAATCGCGGCTACAACCCGGACGGCTGCACGCTCATCATGGAGCGCGGCACCGCGACCGTCGACGAGCGCGTCGTGCGCTTGCTGCACGATCACAGCGGCGGCAAGCTGCGCGTCGAAAAGGGCAATACGTCCGGCAATCCGCTCGCCGAGGGACTCTACGCCGGTTCGAGCAAGGGCAACTTCAAGATCAAGGCCGCGCTCGAATCGCTCGGCAACCTGATCCACAACGAGACGGGCGATCGCCTGCTGCTGCCGGCGCAGAGCGGCAGCATCGGCCGCGTCAACGAGCCCGAGGAATTGCACGGCCGCGAAAAGCACCTGCTGCAACTCCAGCGGGCCGCGCTGCTCGTGCCGGCTCCGCTGCGCGAAATGATCACGGCGAACGTCACGCCGCCGTTCGCCCAGGTGGTCGAGCTGCTCGATCTCATCCAGGAGCGCATCAACCACCGCCAGGAGCACGACCTCGAAGGCTGGGAGCAATGCGGCTTCATGGCCCCGCTGTTTCGGCTATCGCCGAACGAGGAGTGGAAGCGCCAGAGCGCACTGCTGGAATATCCGGCGGCCGTGCGCGCCGCGATCGAGCAATCGCTCCGCACGGACCATCGCCTCACGACGTGCCGGCGGATGAGCCCGGCGGAAGTTTTCGCGGAGCGCGTGCAGCCGCATCTGGTGACGATCCCGGCGCACCTCGTGCCCGAGCTGCTCGGCATGGAGTTGGCGGAGACGCACCGCGTCGGCAAGGACGGCCGCTTCAACTTCGAGGACGAGAACCTCGGGCCGGGCGATCACCACTATGAAGGCCACGTGGTCGACGCCGAGGGCAAGCACCACGTGCTCCAGGACGGCGAGAAATACGCGACGTTCGTTTCCATGCTCGATCCCCGCCGCATGTATGTCTGCGACGCGAAGGGCCGCTACCTGGGCTGGGCGCCGCGCACGCTGGTGCCGACGCGCGGCGATGCCGAGGGCCACGCGCGCGCGTGCGGCCAGCGCACGGCGTCGGCGCGCCAGCGCCTGGTGCCGGTGCTGCGCGCGGCCGCGCCGCTCATCCGGCGCGACGCCGAGGCCGCCGAGAACGCGACCGAGATGCTCGCGCAGCTTGGCCAGCGCGCGGAGATCGCGACGAAGACCAAGCACAAGGACGCGACCGATCTCCTTTTGTCCCGCGAGGCCAGTCACGACGACGAAGCCTGATCCATTTAGGTGGCCGCGCGGCGCTTTTTATCACGAACCGCCGCGCGGCCGAACACAGCAACGATACCGCTACTAAACAACACCGCTACCATGTCCGACAAAATCGACACGAAGAACCATCCCACGGTCAAGGCGCTCATCGAGCACCGCGATCGTCTCAACATCAGCGACACGATCCTGTCGCGCCGCTACATCGGCATCAGCAAGACCACCTGGAGCCAGCTCCAGAGCGGCACTTACCCGGCGCAAGACCCGTCGCCCATGCTGGAGAAATGCGAGGCCGCGCTGCAGGTGCTCATCGACGAGGCCGAGCGCGCCGACACGACCGGCGGCAACAAGGGCACGATTATCGACCTGCCCCACATCAAAGCGGCGATCGCCGGCATCAAGGGTTGCTACGGCGTGCCGCAGAACCGGCTCGTCGTCTATCTGGCCGACACCGGCGGCGGCAAGACCACGCTCGCGCTCAAGCTGCAGCAAACCTACCGCAGCGCCGCCATCTGCGGCGAGGCGGGCGAGACCTGGCGCGGCTCCTACCTCAACGCGGCTTCCGACGTCGCCGAGTGGATCGGTCTCGACGAGGAGTTCACCAACCCGCGCGCGGCCGAGCGCGCCGTGATCGACGCGCTGGCGGTGACACCGCGCATCGTCGTGATCGACGAGTGCCACTATTGCGGCCCGCAGGCGCTCAATTTCATCAAGGCGATCCTCAACAAGACGACTTCGCGCGTGGTGATGGTGGCGATGCCGCAACTCTGGGCGCGGATGGAGCAGAAAGCCTACGACGAGGCGAGGCAGCTACGCCGGCGCACGCACGCGAAGATCGTCGTCGAAAAGGTCGAGGCCAGCGACTGCCGGAAGTTTCTCGCGGCGCGCCTGCCGGGCTACGACGCGAAGGCCGGCGACGAAAAGGAGATCGTCGCGGTGTGCGTCGCGGCCGCGAATCGTTTCGGGCTCTACGACACGCTGGAGCGCATCTGCGCCGAGGTGGGCAGCGAAGGCGCGGGCAAGGACGCGTCGCTCGATGTCGTGACGGCAGCCATCAAACGCGTGGAGGCGCTGCGGTCATGAAACCTCTGCCATGTCCATTCTGCCGGCAGCAGCCGAAGTTCTCGTTTCACTCGAAGAAAGAGGCCGTCCCGGAAATCGATCACGCCTACTGGTCGCTCGGCTGTCCGGGCAAACCCGTCGCGTGCACCGCGACGCCGATGAGCTTCGGCGACACCAAGCCCGAGGCCATCGCGGCTTGGAATACGCGCACAGCAGTGCTCGGAGAGAGCGATTATCGCGACCGCGCACGGCGCACGTTCCAGCCGATGGTGCGGGATCGTGACGTCGTGCGGTTCAAGAAAAACGAGATCGTCGATTTTCTCCTGCGCAACGGACGCTTCGACTTGAACGCGCTCGCGCGGATGCAATTCAGCGACGCGGACCGCGCGCAGTTCGCGCAACTCATCGGCTACTCGGTGAGCGGCTACGGCGAACTCAGCTACGTGCCACTCGCCGAAGCCCGCACGGCTGACGCGATCGCCGACGAAATGGTCGCGGCGGAGAAAGGCGGTGCGTCATGAGCGCTGTCATCGCCACTCTGCGCGAAATCGCCGACGAGCAGCGCTCGTGCGCGGCGCAGTGCATCCACGCGCCCAAGGCTAAAGCGACCTACACGGCGCGCGCGGAACGAATCGAGAGTGCGATCAAGTCGGTCGAGACCGCGCTCGCGGCCTGCCGTTCGATCCGCTTCGCGGTGAATAATGCCGCGCGTTACCAGGGCGAATACAACCTCAACGACATCGAGGCGGCCGATCGCCTCGCACGTGAGGCGCTCGGCGAAAGCACCGTGATCTCCGCGACTGCGGTCTTGAAAAAGCGATCGGTGAAAGGCGGTGCATAGTGAGCGCGCTTCTTCATCTCGGCGAAGCGGCCCACAAAATCCTGAACGCTGATGCGGAAATCGCCTTTGGGATTCGTGCCAACAACGATCCGCGTCCTTCCGTGCCGGCATCGATCGCGGCGCTCAGTCGCGCGCGCGCGCAACTTACCGAGGCGCGTGCCGCGCTCGGCGCGGTGCGCCTGGCGCTGCGCACGCAGGCCGTGTTCGACGCCCTCGAATACCATGACGAAATGGCGCTGCGTCTGCGTGAGGGTGCGCGGCTGCAGCGCGTGCCGCCTGGTCATGGACTTCACGCATCGGCCGACATGCACGAGGCATTCGCGGCCGCGCTGCGCGTGCTGATAGGCACGCCGGAAACTCCGACCGAGGAGACAACGGAAGGAGGTGCGCCATGCCACGTCGTCTAAACCGCGCGGTGATCGAGTCGGCTCTGGAGACGGCGCTCTTCGGCGTGGAGTGGGACGCGGGCGTGTGCGAGCAGCGGCTCGCCGCGCTGGCGACCTGCGCGGCCGAAGACCCGAAGCGTTCGCATCACATCGCGTGCGCCATCGATGCGCTCCAGGGCGCGAAGGCTTCGCTCGCGAGCGCCGAGCGGTTCGCTGCGCGGCTCACGAAAGGAGGCGTGCGATGAAACACTTCCCCGCGCACCGCTTCCATCCGCACATCGGCGGCATCGAGGGGTGGCACCGCGTTTCAAGCTTTCAGCCTGAAAGCTTGCTCCGCTGCCGTCGCTCCACCGCCTGGCTCGCGATCGCGTGCGCGTTCGCGGCCGGATTCACCACCGCCATCTGGACGATCGGCATGATCGTCACTTCCCGATGAACAATGCCGATTTCATCGCCGCCCACCAAGCGCGCCTGAGTGCGCGCTCGCAGGCTCCCGGCATGGCCGCAGCGGCCACGGAAGTGCTGCTCACGTGCCCGTGCTGCGGCACGACGAACTTCTCCAGCCGCGGGCTGACGGCGCACTGCTGCCGCGCCAAGCCCAACCGCGAACGCTTGACGCCGGCCGAACTCGCCCTCGCCCGCCAGCGCGCCCGCGCCTCCTGACCCATCAGCTATCAACCCATTCAACAAAATGTCCACCGTCTCCACCACCACCATCACGCTCGCGACGATCGATTCGCTCGCGAAAGATTATTCCGTCGCGCGAGAGCAGCTCTCCGCGCACGTCACCGAACTCGAAGACGAACTCGCCGCGATCAAGCGCCGGCACATCGCGCGGATCAAGAAAGCCGCCGCGACGGCCGCCGACGCCCAGGCGCGGCTGCGCTCCGCGGTCGAAGGCTCGCCCGATCTCTTCGTGAAGCCGCGCACGTTCACGCTGCACGGCATCAAGCTCGGCTACCAGAAGGGCAAGGGCCGGCTCGAATTCGACGACGCCGACAAGGTCGTCGAGCGTATCTCGAAGAACTTTCCCGAACTCACGGACACGGCGGTGCGCGTGAAATTCGAGCTGGTGAAGGACGCGCTGATGAACCTCGACGTAGCCACGCTGAAGAAGCTCGGCTGCACGGTCGCGGACACCGGCGACCAGATCGTGATCAAGGCCGCCGACACCGAGATCGACAAGCTGGTCGCTAAGCTCCTCGACGAAGGCGCGAAGACCGCGGAGGGCGAAGCGTGAGCGCCAACCGCTGCCCCGTCTGCAGCGCGCCGAAGGACCAGCGCTGGCACCTGGTCTGCGCGACATGCTGGGCGAAGGTGCCGTTCGCCGACCAGCAGGAAGTGTATCGCCTCTATAAAGAGCAGCGCGGCTCGACCGCTCATACGCTCAAGTGTCGCACCGTGGTGCGCGCGCTCTGCGTCGCGCAACGCGAGGCCGCGCAGCCGGCGCGGAAGGCCGGCACGCCGGACGATCTGCCCGATGTCGAGGACGGCTGCTGCCCGCGCTGCGCGTGGAAGAACGAAGTCGTGCAGCTCGAATATAGCGAGCGGCTCGACCGCGACATCTGCCCGCAGTGCGGCTACTCGTGATGAATCCGCTCCTGGCCAAGCCCGCCATCACGGCCGCGCAGGTGCCCGACGCGTGGATCGCGATCGTGCGCGAGACGGCGCAACGCAACGGCCATGCGGTGCGCGGCGGCAACATCGATGTGTCGCTGCCCAACTCGGCGCCAGCGCGGTTTCTCTATGTCATCGAGGTGCAGTCCATCAACACCGGCGAATTCGGCGCGCTGATGCTGCCGGGCGACGGCTTCACATTCCAGACCGCGGACGATCGCGACGCGGTGCTGGCCAAAATCCATCGCGGTTCTCTTTCACGACCATGACACAATCCGACCTCCGTCAGATTCTCACCGCAGCGGGCTTGCCCGCCGTGCTTTGGCAGCTCCCCGATGTCAGCTACGATCCGTGCAGCTCCGACTTTGTCGGCCGCAATTTCGAGGCATGGCTGGAATCCCGCCCCGCTGAACTCGTCGTCTTCGGCGACGCCGGCGGCAAGCGCGTGCGCCTGCGGCCGCTATGGGAGGCCGAATCGAGCGACTGCGACAACCTCGCGATCGGGACGATGGCGTGGGCGCAGGTCGGCAACGCGCGCAAGGCGAAGCTCACCGGCGTCGCACGCGGCGGGCTCGCCTACGGGTTTCTCTTCTATCAGGCCGGCCCGGCACGGCCCGAGAACTTCCAGGTCGCGGGCGGCCATGCGATCAACTGGTTCGTCGATTACGAATCCCGCGTGAACTTCTTCGAGCCCGGCATGGGCCAGCTCGTCGACCTCACCACCAACGAAAGGAGCACGTCATGGTTCGGCCTCGCTGCATGAAATCCCTGAGCCTGTCGAATGGGTTGATTCGCGCGCTCCTCGTCGCGCTCACGCTCGCGCTCGGTGCCTGCGGCACGCCGCCGCAAAAATCCGATCCGCGAGATCCCGAAATCTTCCGGCCGGCGAGCCCGGTTTACCCGATGCCCGAGCGATGAAAAAGAAACGGGCAGAGGAAAAACCGATCGCCCCGTCGTTTATCGCGACGGGGTTCCTCGTCGTGAAGGATGCGCAGCTCTGCACGATCGAGAACGTGTCGGGCAAGCGGAAGGGCGGCGTGCTCCGCCCGGCGGACGTCGAGACGGACACGATCGCGCACTTCCTGAAGCGACGTGACGCGCGCCGCGCGATCGAACGCACGGAGAACTGCAGCGCCGAGCTGCGCGGCTCGATGATCGAAGATTGGGCACGCGAGCGGGCGCCGTTCCTCTTCGTCGCCGGGAAATTCAGCGTGCTGGCGCTGGGGAGGCAGGCATGATCATCCTGGGCGAAATTCTTTCTTACGGCTGGTGGGACAGCCAGCACCCGCGGGAATTCTTCGTCGAGCTGACGGAGAAGGCATCGACGCTCCTGCTGCACAACCTTCTCGCCGGCCTGGAGGCGCGAATCGTGAAACGTCTGGTCTCCTACTATGGCGAGGAATATGGCCGCTATCTCTGGGAGACGGCGGTCGATGAGGAAGACGACGACGAAATCCGCGAGGTGATCTACGGTCCCTGGCTCAAGAATTGGTCCACGCTGCGCGCCTACGTCGCGCGACGCGATCTCGCTGAGGTCTCGGCGCTGGTCGCTGGAAAGGCCGCATGAGCGCGCCCGCTGAAATCGTCGAAAAGATCAAAAAACTTCTCCGCCTCGCGCGCAGCGCGAACCCGCACGAGGCGCAGCTCGCTATGCAGCGCGCGCTGCAACTCGCGGAAGAGCACCGCGTGGCGGTCGATGGGCTCAATCCCGATGCGGCGACGCCGCTCATCACGCACCAGGACACCGACTCGCTGGCGCGGCTTGGCTACGATCGCAATTTCGCCGCCCTGATCGTGAAGCGTTTTTTCCGCGTGCGCCCGATCGTGCGTGGCGCGATTCACGTCGTTGATGGCTGGCCGAGAGCCGGCGAAAAGTTGTCATTCGTCGGCACGACGAGCGACATCGAGATCGCGCTCTACGTGTATCACTTCCTCGTGCGACACTTCGCGTTTTGCTGGAGGAAGCACCGCGGACGGCTGCGCAATCGCTACAGCTATGTTCACGGCATGTTCGAGGGGCTTTATCACAAGCTCGTCGAGGCGGAGCCGCCGGCCCCGGAGCGCCAGGCGGAGGGCACGGAGCTCGCGTTGTCGATGGACGGCTATATCGCGCAGCACATCGGCAAGATCGAATCGAAGGGCATGGCCGATCCGAGCGCGGACGCGGCGCGATGGGCCGGTTTCATCCGCGGCCGCAAACCGAAATTCGCAGCGCGGTGAAAGCGCCCGCAGAGCAAACCCTCGCACTCACATGACTCCCGGCGAACGCAATGAATACTTCGGCCGGCTCTGGCCGGCGGCCTGCGCAGTCTGCGATTGGAATCCGAAGGATGACGCGCAGCGGCGCGCGGTGACGATCGAATGCATGAGGCTGGTGCGCGGGCCGATGGCCACGGCCAGCTCCGCGGCGTTTGGCCCAGATGAGGTGACGGCGCTCTTCACCTACCTGCGCCATCTCGCCGATCCCGCGAGCCTCGACAAATCGGCGCGCTGGGTGACGTGCCAGGAGGATTATCGAACCTTCAACCGCGCGAAGCAGGCCGATTGGCACGAGCGCGAGCTCTATGGTCCCGGCAAGAACAAGCTCGATCGCAATCGCTTCGCCGGGAAGGCGTCGGCGGCCGGCGGCCCGCTCGAAACGCTCGACGCCGACGAGGTGCGCAAGCGGCATTTGACGGTCGCGAGCCGGCATCAGCGGAAGCAACGCCAGGAGCGGCGCGCTGGCCAAGATTTGGCCAGCCAAACGCCGGCCAGCACCGCGCCGGCCGCTCCGGTGCGCAACGAGTCGCCGAAGGTCGACGTGCCGTTCTAATCATGAGTCAGATCTCCATCAATCTATCGCCTCGCGAGGAAGAATGCGCGGTGTGCGAGCGTGTGATCGTGGACGGCAACAAGGGCATTGCCATGTTTGAGGGCGAACCCGTGCCGCATAATTGGCCCGGCGAATGGGGCGGTTTCCCGTGCTGTGAAACGTGCTTCGCAGAGTTCGAGCGCGTGCAGGCTGATGACGGCCAGCGGCGCGTTTGGTTCGCATCGAAACGCCGCGAGGTTAGCCGACGTCAAGGCGCGCCGTGCTGCGCGGGAGACCTCTCGTGAAGTCGCTGGGCGAAATCATCGCGAGCGCGAACGCAACGGCCGGCGGCGCGGAAGACGCGAAGAAATCGCTCTGGCAGGCGGCCGTCCGCGCGAGCGAGGACGAGTTTCGCCGCAAGCGTCCGTATAAAGTGACGCTCTGCACGATGGCCTGGTCGGAGGTCGAAGTCGTCGGCGATTGCACCAACGTCGACCGGCTCGCGGAACAGAACGTCGACAAGGCAACCGTCGTCATGCACGCGTTGCCGTTTGCGATGCGGCGTTTCGTGCAAAAGCGCAGCGATCCGAAGAATCCGGAGAGCCCGCTGGAGTGGGTGGAGGTGGTTTATGCACCGGTCGACGCGCTCGACCGCAGCAGTCCGTGGGCGTGGCAGCTCAAGAAAAAATGAATGTGGGCGCGGAATTTTTGGTCGCCATGCCCGAGCCGGAAGTCTCCGCGGCCGAGGTGGAGCGGCTGGTCGCGTTGCTGGCCGATTTGAAGAGCTGGCAAGCGGAGCACGAGAAGCGCGCGGGTTGGGCGACGGCGCAGGAGCTGGCGAAGCAGCTCGGCGAAGACGTGAGTGACCGCTGTGTGCGGAAGATCGCGAGCGCCGCGTGTCCCGCGATCGTGAGCTTTCCCGGATCGAAGGGCTACAAGCTCTGGCAGCTTTGCACGATCGACGAGATCGGGCATTGCATCGAGGCGTTCGAGAGCCAGGGCAAAGACATGTTTCAGCGGGCGATCCTCTATCGGCGCGCCTATCACAAACGCTTCCGGGGCGCGCCGGAGGCACGGGAGGAGCCACCGCGTGCTTGAGGACTACCTGGACCAGCGGGAGCGCGATGCCTCGGCGGCCGCGCACCAGGCGAAACGCGACGGCGTGGCGGCCGTCGAGTCGCCGGATGGCATGGTTGCTGAGCTGCTCGCCGAAATCGGCCGGCGGTTCTACCAGGGCAAGGGCGCGAAGCGCTGGGGGCAGGACCAGAAGCCGCTGATGATGACGCTGACGTGGCCGGCGACGTGGTTCAAACAGCGCGGCGTGAGCCTTTCCGTGGCCCGCTATCGCGAAATCATGCGCGAGATCGTCGAAGGCATCGCGACGCACGGAGACCTGGCCAAAATCGAATACTTTCCGGGCTACCTGCAGCAGTGCGTCCGCCTCTGGTTCGTCCACAACGGCGAGGAGCTGTATTACCGCCAGAAGAGTCTCCGCGACTCGATCGACCTGGCGCTGCTCAAGGGCGCGATCGGGAGAGCGCCGGCCGGGCCGGACCCGATGGAGGCGCTGGCGGCCGCGCATCGGGTGCTTGCCAGCCAGAAGCGGCCGACGAAGACTCGGAAGGAAGACTGCGGCCAAACCACGTTTTTCTAATGTTCAAACTGGGCAAAAACGACGCGTTAAACGAGCGCGGCGGACTCACAGAATCACTCCCAAACCTCTGCGAATGCCGGGGTGGAGCGGCCCGGACTCTCCCAATCAACCCGGCGGTCGGCGGACTCGTTTCAAGCGGCCGGACTCACCTCGGAGACTCATACTTTCTGAGCCCAGGTGAGGGTTTTTGAGGGGACTCCCAATCCTCCCTCAACCCATCTGCCGCGTCGGTTTCATACCAACGGCTGTTGAGATTTGGATGATCGTAGGTCGGGCTTTACGCCCGACATCGTCCGACCGCAGGCGTCGGGGATAAACCCCGACCTACCCACCCGACCCAATCGTCCATTCTTCAGCAGCCGCTGGTATCAATAGTCACGCTACCCCGGACGCCCCACGACGTAGCGGAACGCATGAGCGTTTCGCCCGGTCGGCGAAAGGCTGACGGCTTCCGCTGCTCCCTCCCAAACTGCGTCAGCGCCATCTCGCGCGAGTCTCGATCGCGGATGATCGTTCCGCTCAGTTTGTTTCCGCCAGCTCCGACCAGCCTTCGATCCGGTAGTCACCGCCGGCGTAATCCCGGGTCGTGATGACGAGGCGGCGCTCCTTCGCCTCGTAGCGCCACGCGTCGCCTTCCGCGAGTTCCCGCCCGTCGAGCGCGACGCGACCAGGCTTGCGGGCCGCTGCGATGCGCAGGAGGTGCGGTTGCTTCCGCCCCACAAAACGAATCGTGAGCGCCGCACCCGCGTCCACCGTCACCGTCGTCGACTCCGGCCGCGGATGCGTCTCGGGGTGCCACAGCGTGAACGCGTTTTTTCCGCGCGGATAGATGAGCCAGGTCGTGTAGTCGGCGGAATCGCGATCGCCCCAGCCCGTATAAGGCCGCGACACCTTGAGCGGCACGATCGCACCGTCGCGCACAAACACCGGGTATTCATCCAGCGGAAACTCGCGCGTGATCGTCGCCGGTCCGGTCAGGACCTCGCGGTCGTGAAACAGGTAGCGCCAGCGCCCGGGCGGGAGCGTGACCGTGCGTGCGGGTTTATCCTCGTGAATCGGCGCCACCAGCAAATCGTCGCCGAACAGGTAGTGATACTTCCCGTCGGCCAACGGTCGCATCAGCGGCGCGCCGCCCCGGTGGCACGCCACCACGTGGGAATACATGAAGGGCACGAGCTCCGTGTGCAGCCACGAGAACTTCCGCACGATCTCGAGCTCGGCGGGCGTGCGCAGCCACAGCCGGCGCTCGTGGTGGCCGCCGTTGAGAAACAGCCCGCAGAACGCCGAGAACTGCGCCCAGCGGATGTAGATGATCGGCGCTATTTCATCCGGCTTCGACGCGGCCCCCGGCGCCGGGGTCGCGGACGCGTCCGCCGCCGTGCGCCAGCCTGCCACCAACGCGCTCGTGCCCGCCCCGATATCTTCGGGATTGCTGCGGCCATGGTAGCCGGCCACGTCGCTCCCGATCACGCCGTAGCCGAGCCGCGCGCTCCCGAGGATGTCCCGGATCGCCGCCTCGAGACCACGGTCCTTTTCCTTCCACGTGTGGCGGTTGTCGCCGACCCAGGTGACCGGCGCCGCATCGCGCGGCGCGAATCCCTCCGGATGCGTCCACCGGCCGTCCATCGAGCGGATCAACGTGACGAACTCCGGATTCTGCGTGAGTCCGTGCTGGTATTCGCTGCGGGCGTAGAGATCCATGTAGCCGCGCGTGGTGGTCCAACCAGCATGCGTCCGCGCCATCGGCAGCGGCACGCTGCCGAGCGGCGTCTGGAAAAACGTGTCGGTGCCGTCCAGCTTCCAGCCGTCGATCCCCCAGTCGAACACCTGCTGCTGCAGCCCGTGCCACCACTGCATCGCCGCGGGGTTCGTGTAGTCGACGAATCCGCCACGGCCCTTCCACCATTTGATTTCGGCACCGCCGCCCGTGAGAAAACCATTCGCGCGCGCGTGCTCGAAAAACTCCCGCGACTCCCGCACGCGCGTGTCCTTGCTCGAGCTGTCCACCATGCACGTCATCCAGAGCACCACGCGGTAGCCGCGGTCCTGGAGGCCGCGGAAGAATTTCTCCGGTTCGGGATAGCGGGCGTCGTCGACCTTGAAGTCGTTGTAGCGCCAGCTCCACGGGCTATCGAGCACGACGGTGCGCACGGGAAGGTCGTGCCGTGCGTAGCCGGCGAGCAACTCCTCGACGGCCGCGCCCGTGTTGCGATCGTCCTCCCAGAGCCAGCACTCGAGCGCCCACGGCGGCGTGAGCGGCACGCGTCCGCCGCGCGACGAGTCGAATGGCCGGCCCCAGAACGAAAGCAGGAAAACGCCCGCGATACCCGCGAGCCCGAGCGCCATCGCCACGAGGGCAGCGCGGACGAGGCGAAAAACCGGCGAGCGACGAGGTTTGGCGGCGGGTTGCGACATAAACAGAATCGGCGGCTGGCGTAGGGGCCAGCCGCCGAGGATTCAATCAAAACGGCGTCGTTAACTTGGCGGCCACGGACCCCGCGCGGTAGGGCAGGTCTGTGACCTGCCCTTTCGCATGCCAATTATTCGAAGGCGGGTCACAGACCCGCCCTACTGCCGGCGCGCGCTCCGCGAGAGTTCATCCGGGCGTCAGTCATCAGGCGACGTCCGCGGTCAGAACCGGCCGTTCACGCCGACATTGATCGTGATGAAGTTGTAGTTGATCGTCGACGGCTGGTTGCGGAAGCCGCGGTAGATTTCCTGATAGGCGTTGAGGATGTTGGACACATCGACCGTGAGCGACGCGGAGGGCCGCATCTGGTAGGCAATGCCCACGTTGAGCGTGTCGAACGCCGCGCGCCAGCGGTTGCGGCCGACGGTCGCCGCCGAATACTCCACGATGTAGTCGCTCGTCCAGTTGTAGAGCAGGCGGGTGCTGAACTTTTTGTAGCGCCACGAGAGCATGGCGTTCGCGGCCTTCGGGATGAAGCCGACGACCTCGCGGCCCGTCGAATTGATGTTGGTGCCGAAGTTGCCGTGCGTATCGATGATCGTGTAGTTCAGCGAACCGCTCAGGCCCTTGAGCAGGCCGGGCAGGAAGGTGAACTGCTGCTGGTAGCTGAACTCCCAGCCCTGGACGTAGGCCGTGCCGGCGTTGGCGGAGGTGTAAAGCGTCCAGTTCGCGTATTCCCCGTTGTAGCCGTTGTCGTTGCCGGAGGCGATCGTGCCGGCGTTGATGTTGCGGACGATGAAGTCGGTGATCGTTTTCTTGAAGAAGCCGACCGAGAAATTGCCCACGGGCTCGAAGTAGTAGTCGACGGAGGCGTCCCAGTTCTTTGCGTTTTGCGGCAGCAGCGCGGCATTGTTGATGGTCAGGGAGCTGGTCGTCTCGTTGATCGACTCGCTCGGGAGCAATTCACCGTAGCCGGGCCGGCCGAAGCTCGTGGACCAAGCCAGCCGCGCCCGGAGGTTTTTGGTGAGATCATGCGTGAGGTGGATGCTCGGAAACGCCTTGGTGTAGCTGCCGTTGATTTCACGGCGGGTGTTGGCGTAGTCCCGGGTCACGGAGCCGAGCGGATCCGCCACCTGTTGCGCCGTCGTGCTGCCCACGCGGGCGCGCACCCAGCCGAGGCCCTCATCCTCGGTTTTTTCCCAGCGCACGCCGCCGAGGAAGCTCGTGCGACCGAGGATGCCCTCGTTGCCGAACTTGCCCTGCGCCATCAAGTAGGTGGCCTTGACGGTCTCGGTGATGTCCTTGGCGCCGGTGTAGCGCTGCTGGAGGCCATAATAGACATCCTCGGTCCACAGCGCGGCATCGAGCGGCTTGCGGTTGTTGACATACATCGAGGTGGTCCACTGCGGCATCTTCCGGCCGGTTTTGACTTCATCGTAGGTGATGATCTGGGGATCCGCCGGCAGCGGACCGGTGCCGACATAATTATAACGGTGGCTGTTGCTGATCGACTGCGCCAGCGTCTCGCGCCATTGCGCGCCGGTCTTGAGCGCGATCGGGATGGTGGTCGGCAGCTTGTATTGGGCGTTGAAGCGGGCCTCGCGCACCCGCTGGTCGTTCTGCCCGTCGCTGACCTGCAGCGCGCCGCTCGGGCGGTAGTTCCGCCAGTCGGTGAAGTCGACGCCGCCGTTCGGGCGGAAGCTGGGATGCAGTTCCGAATTGGTGCGGTCGAGAATCCAGCCGGTGCCGGCGACGCGCATGGTGAGCTCGCCGCCCTGGCCGTTGCCGTTGTTCAGGTTGTTGCGCGCGTAGTAGGCGGCATAGTCGAGCTGCAGGGGGCCGAAGTCCTGCTCCATCGAAAGATCGAGCCGGCGCTGGCGGGTGTCGTAGTGATTCGGCCCGCGGTTCTGCATGTCGATCAACGACTGCGCCACCGGGCGGATCGTGGTGATCTTGTCGGTCCAGCCCGGCACGACGCTGGTGGTCGCGCTCGGCACGGTGTTCTGGTTCTGCGAGCTGTAGGCGCGGGTGATGTAGCGGCGGCGGGAGTGTTCGAAGTTGTCGCTCGCGGTCCCGCCGACGGAGATGCGCGTGGACGGGGAGAGCCGGTATTCGGCCTTGATGCTCGCGCTCTGCTGCTTGCGATTGTTGTAGTTGTCGAAGGTCTGGTAGCTCCAGACATAGGCGGGCTGCACCGTGGTGTTCTGGTAGTCGCGATCGGTCTGATAGAAACCGACGGCGTTTTCGCTGTAGAAGGCGTTGACGATGATCCCGAGGTTGCGGCTGCCCCCGAGCACGTCGAACAGCTCCTGGTAGCCAAAGTTGAGCATCGGATGCTCGCGATGCTGCTCGCGCAGCGGAATCTGGTCGGTGAAGGACGGTGCGATGCGCGTGGAAAGACTGTAGGTCAGGCGGCGCTTTTCCTTCATGTTGAGCGACGAACGGCTCTTGAGGTTGACCGTGCCACCGAGCGAATCGGCGTTCTTGTCCGGGCGGTGGCCCTTGGTCAGTTCCAGCTGGTCGAACAGCGCGGCGGAAATGCTCTGCATCTCGAACGCGCGGTTGGTGCCGAAGGGCGTGACCAGCCCGCCATCGATGGTGACGGTGTTGAGGCCCGCCGGCATGCCGCGGACGCTGAAATTGTAGGCCAGGCCCTCGTCGGTCGGGCTGCCGGCCACGCCCGGCAGGCGCATGAGCACCTCGCCCGCGCTCATGTTGGGCAGATGGCCGAAGGAATCCATCGCCACCACGTTCATCGTGTTGGGGGCGTTGCGCTGCGCGGTGATCGCCGCGGCGCCACCCTCGCGCTCGCCGGTGACTTTGAACGCGTCCAGGCGGTAGACGCCCGATGTGAGATCGAAATCGCGCGTCGTGCGCTGGCCCGCGGTGACGGTGACGGCGAACTTGGCCGAATCGAGGCCGATGTAGGAGGCCACCACCTCGTGCGCGCCGGCCGGGATATCCGTGAGCACGTAACGGCCGGTGATGTCGACGAGTTCACTGCGGCCGAGCGCGGGAATCTCGACTTTCGCGCCGGGCAGCAGGTTGCCGGTCGCCGGATTGCTGACCGTGCCGGTGATGGAGCCGCCATCCGCGGCCCGGAGCGCGACCGATGAAGCGACGGTGATCAGGCTGACGATGAAACAAAGCGGCCGCACAAAGCGCCGCGCACCAACGGCCGAAGCCAACTTACAGGTAGTCATGTAGGGTAGGTAGGGTTGAACACCGGCGTGGCCGCAAACGCGACTCGCGCCGGGGAGAATGGGAGTCGTAACTCCGAGGCGAACATCAGGCCGTCCGCCACGCGAACTTTTTTTTCGCCGCGAATTTTCCGCCCCCATCCGAGCCTCCCGCGCCAACGCGCGGTTGACGTCCGGTCCGCTCGCCGGCGCTCGCGGCTACCTGCCACGCAACTTCCGGGTCGCGCCGCTACCGGCCCAGCGTCTTCCCGAGCCACGCGACCACGCGGTCCTTGAAGTCCGGCGCCAGCGCGTCCCACGGCAGCATCCCGTGCGGGCCGCCCGGGATCGTGATCAACTCGCCTGGCACTCCCGCCGCGCGCAACCGCGCCAGCAATCGCGTCGAGTGATCATAGGGCACCGTCTTGTCCGCGTCGCCGTGCAGCAGCAGCATCGGCGGCAGCCCCGGCCGCACCTGGTGCAGCGGCGAGGCCTGCCGCAAGAGCGCGAGCGATTCCGCGTCAGCTTTTTCCCGGCCGAACAACGCGACGAAGTTCTTCCGCAACGGCTCCCCGTCCGCCAGCCCGGCCGTCAGGTCAAACAGGCCGTAGATCGGCACCACCGCCGCGAGGCGCGTGCTCTCGTCCATCCGCACGGCCGCGAGCGCCACGAGGTGTCCACCCGCCGACTCCCCCGCCAACGCGATGCGCCGCGGATCGACGCGATACTCCGCCGCCCGCGCCTTCACCCAGCGGATCGCCGTCTCGACATCTTCGATGCACGCCGGATACCGGTGCCGCGGTGCGAGCCGGTAGTTGATCGAAAACCACGCGAACCCCGCCTTCTCCAGCGGCGCGTGCAGCGGCGCCATGTAGCCTTTCTTCGGCCCGCCCGATTTGTCGCCGCCGGTCCAGCCGCCGCCGTGCACCAAAATCACCGCTGGAAACGGCCCCGCGCCCTCCGGCACATAAGCGTCGAGCTTCAGGCGCTCGCCGCCAGCCGTGCCGTATTCGATATCGGTTTTCACGCCGGCGCCGGCCGTGGCCGCGAGCGCAACCGCGAGGAGAAACATGAGTGGGGCCTTCATGCGCGCCGAAACTGCCACGAATCCGCCCGCTGTCGAGCGCCGGGCATGAACGTGGACAGCACGGCCGGTCCCCGGCGCTTCCACCCCACCGGCCGCGCTACGCTTCGATCCCCAGCTTTTCGAGCAGCCGCTGCAAATCGTCGTTGCCGCGATATTCGATGACGATGCGCCCGCGTTTTGGGGTATGCACGATCCCGACCCGCGCCCCGAGATGCGAGGTGAGCTTTTTCTCGATGGCCTCCACCGCCGCGGAATCCTTGGCGCCCACGCCACGCTTGGCCCGCTTCGCCGGCACACCGCCGCCGGAGGCCTTGGCCGCGAGCGTCAGCTTTTCCGTCGCCCGCACGCTCAACCCCTGCTCGATCACCCGGCGGCCGAGCACCGTGCGCTGCGCCTCGTCTTCGACGCCGAGCAACACCTTGGCGTGGCCGACGCTGAGGAGGCTTTTGGCGACGAAGCCCTGGAGCTCGGCATCGAGCTGGAGCAACCGGAGCGCGTTGGCCACGGTCGCGCGGTTCCGGCCGACGCGCTCCGCCGCCGTCTCCTGTGTGAGGTCGAAATCGCGGATGAGGCTCGCATAGCCGTGCGCTTCCTCGATCGGGTTGAGCCCCTCGCGTTGCAAATTCTCGATGAGGCCGAGCGCGGCCGAGGAGGCGTTGCTCGCCTCGACCACGCGGGCCGGGATCGCCTTGAGGCTGAGCTGCTGGAACGCCCGCCAGCGGCGCTCGCCCGCGATGAGTTGAAACTTCTCCCCGACCTTGCGCACCACGATCGGCTGGAGCAGTCCCTCGCTGCGGATGCTCTCGGCCAGCTCGTTGAGTTGATCGGGCGGAATCTCCCGCCGCGCCTGATACGGGCTCGGCTCGATCGCCGTCACGGCGATCTCGGCATAGCCGGGCGCGCCCGCCGGGGGCACGGGGGCGGCGTGGGGGCCGCCGTGATCGAGCTGGGCGTCGGCATGCGGCTGGGGGGCGGTTTTGGCGGCGGCGATGAGGCCGCCGAGGCCGCGGCCGAGACGGGATTTGGGTGCTGCGGACATCTTATTTGGCTCCGGAATTGGCGTTCGGAATGAAAAGGGTCTGGCCGGCCAGAATGCGCGAGGGATCGGTCAGTTTATTGGCGTTGATGATGTCCTGTTGCTTCGCCCCGGTCTTTTTCGCGATGAGCGCAAGCGTATCGCCTTTCTGCACGACGTAACTGGTGCTGTCTTTCGGCGGGGCCTCGGGCGGTGTGGCCGGGGCCGGCGGCGGCGGAGCGGCCGCCACACGCCCCGCCGGCTGCGTCCGGGCGAGCGAGTCGAGCGCGGCATTGGTCTGCTTCGCGAGGTTGGCCATCTGCGTGGCCACCCGCTCCAGCGTCTCGTTTTTCGAGGAGGAAATCGAGGCCTCGAGGGTGCGCTGGACGTCGGCGACGGCCTCCCGGAGTTGCGCCACCGTCGCGTAGGATTTCTGCGTGGCGCCGGACTTCGCGCGCAGCTCGGTGTTTTCGCGTTCGAGCTGCTCGACGCGCAGCGCGAGCTCGCCGACGCGTTGCGTGAGACCGCGCACGTCCTCGCGCAGGTTGGCCAGCTCGACTTGCGGCGAAGTCTGGGCCACCGCACCCGAAGCGAGCGCGCCAGCGAGAAGCACACGGAGGAACATCACGGCAGCCTGCGGCAAGCGTTGCGCGAAAACAAGCGGCTTGTGACCGCCCCGGCGCCGGCGGGTGCAACTCAAACTGATGTCACTCAACGAAGACTTTGGTTGTAGCGGCGGTCTATGACCGCCGACGTTGCGCCAAGGGGATTCGTTCGGCGGTCGTAGACCGCCGCTACAGCGCGCTGACATCAGTTTGAGTTACACCT